>JARIAR010000051.1 GCA_029257805.1 Blautia sp. | reverse complement strand
ATGGTGTCAGAAGGGTAGTTGGAAGGGGAATAGGAGATGCTTTACGTAAAAATCATGTAGAGATAAGCTGGAACGATACCAACGGTGCGAAATGGATGTGGCTGGATCCTATTGAGGGACGTTTGCCGAAAGAAGGGACAAATGAAGCAGCTGCAGATTTGGAAATTTTAAAACTTCTTGGAGTACAGCCGAAGATAGGAGAGAAATTCACTGTACCAATGGATGTGGCAGGAAAACAGATAGAACAGGAATTTACATTGTGCGGCTGGTGGAAGAAAGACCCAATCTGTGTGGCAAATATTGTACTGATTCCAGAATCAAAAGTAGATTCTATATTAAATGAAGCGGGAGTTAAAATACCGTGTGATGATAAAAAAATTGGAACCTGGCAGCTTTCGGTAATGTTTTCTGATGCCAGGAATATTGAAGATAATTTAAATACCATATTAAAAAATCATGGTTACCAAAGTGAAGACGAGGAAAAAACAGAAAACTATATAGATATTGGAATAAACTGGGGATATACATCGGTACAATTTTCCCAGAAGGCGGATCCTATGACTGTATTTTTGGTAGTGATCTTGCTTTTGTTGATTACGTTTACAGGATACTTGATTATTTATAATATATTTCGGATTTCTGTAGTGAATGATATTCGCTTTTTTGGCCTTCTGAAAACAATAGGCACAACCGGAAAGCAGATTCGATGGATTCTGCGTCATCAGGCAATTGTTCTTTGTACCTTAGGGATTCCGTTAGGTTGTATTGCAGGGTGGATGATAGGAGCAAAATTAAATCCTTTTATTATAAAAAGTTTAAATAGCGGAGTGGAAGAAGCAAGTTCCGTATCACCTTATATTTTTATTTTATCGGCTGTGTTTGCGCTTCTCACTGTTTTGATTTCCTGTGCCAGACCTGCAAAAATGGCAGCAAAAGTTTCACCGGTAGAAGCTGTGCGTTATATAGAAGGAGGAAGCAAAAAAAAGAAGAAGAAAGGAACGGGAAAGGTTTCTATTATAAGAATGGCAGTTGCAAACCTGGGACGAAGTAAAGGGAAAACCTTTGTGACAATCCTGTCCCTTACCTTAGCAATTGTGCTGCTTCAAATAACGACCTTGTTTACCAATGGATTTGATATGGAAAAATATCTGCAGGACAAAGCGGTTAGTGATTTTATTCTTGCAGATGGAGCTTATTTTCAAAATAATGTGTACAGTTGGGACAGGGGCGAAAGCATTTTGGAACCACGGGTAGTGGAGGAAGTTCGTTCAAATGGAGGAATTACAGACGGAGGTCTTGTTTATGGACAGCTTTGTGACGAAAATTTTGGCATTGTTGAATTTGCCCCGAAAAAATGGGCTTTTGACAACATGAAAAAAATGGGCAATTCAGAAAAGTCCATAGAAGAATTTTTAAAAAATCGGCCCAGTACAGAAGATGGACGAGTTCAAAGCAGGGTGCAGACATATGGTATGGAGCCTTATGTGTTATCACGGTTGAAAGTGTATGACGGTGATCTTAGTCGTTTAAATGTTCCTGGTAACAGGACGGTTGCTGCAGTATATATGGAAGATGATTACGGATCAATCATACCGGAGTCCAATTGGGCAAAAGTGGGAGATACGGTAACACTTCGTTATGTGACAGAATGGGAGATTTATAATCTGAAAACAGGTGAAACTCTCCAGAGTGAAGAAGAGGCAGGAGATGGGGAGTGGGACAGAAGACCGGTAACTTATCGTGACGAAACCTTTACGGTGGATGCAGTTGTAACGGTGCCAAATACGTTAAGTTATCGTTACTCCGGAGCAGATGAATTTGTTATGGGAGCCGATACTTTTTTGGAGGTAAATGAAACAGACGATATCATGCTTTATGCATTTGATGCGGAAAATGATAAGGATATGGAAGAATTTCTGTCAGAGTATATCGAAAAACAGGAGCCAAGATACAATTATGAAAGCAAAGAATCTTATCAGGCAGAATTTACAAAGCTTCAGAATATGTTTTTGCTTGTAGGAGGACTTTTAAGTTTTATTGTAGGACTGGTAGGAATTCTCAATTTTATCAATGTAATACTAACTGGTATTTTTACACGAAAAAGAGAATTTGCTATGCTGCAGTCAATTGGGATGACCGGAAAGCAATTGAAAAAAATGCTGGTAGCAGAAGGGATTTTGTATGCAGTCAGTTCGTTGATCATGGCAATACTTTTTACAATTATTATGGGACCGGTAGCTGCGTCTGTTTTAAGTAAAATGTTTTGGTTTTTTACGTACAGACCTGATTTTAAAGCAATTTTGACGGTGATGCCGATTCTTGTAATTATGGGAGTACTGATACCATTATTAATATATCAAAAAGTTTCAAAACTTACGATTGTAGAAAGATTAAGGGATAGTGAAAGCTAGACAGTTCAGAAGATCCTTTTATTAAAAACGGAATTGTAGTGCAGAGATATACATGGTATAATAAAGTTTATTAAAACAAACTTTTTAATTGCGAAGCTTTAAGGAGGTATAGGATGCACATTCACGTTTATGGGGATACAAAGAACGAAAAGATTATACTGCTGCATGCCATGTTTATGGATGGAAAGATGTTATATGATAAGTTCAGAAAAGATTTTCAGGATTACTGCATTATATCTCCGGATTTATCTATGCATGGTTCCTCTGAAAATGAATTTATCTCAGCGGAAGAAGAAAGCGCTGTTTTAAAAAATTATCTGATAGAGAATGATATGACAGATATTAAACTGTTATTTGGAATGTCACTAGGCAGTAGGATAGCTCTTGAATTGATCCATGATACAGAATTAAAATTTGATCTGATTTATCTGGATGGAACGCCGGTATACAAAAATGCAAGATTTGCAAGACTTTTTTATGAGCTTGTATTTTCGTCCAAGTTAAAAAAGGCACGGAAAGAAAAAGGTTTATCAGAGAAAAAAATGGGAGAGATTTTCGGGGAGGAAAATGGGCGCATAATGGGAAGAAATTTTGAAAATATGACGAATCAGTCACTATCGGCTATTATAGATGCGTGCAGCAGGTTTGATTTTCCCGTATATTCAAAGTCTCTGCAAAAAAGGATGTATTTTGATTATGGAAGCAAAGAATATGATAAAAGGTGTATAAAAACATTAAAAAAATATTATCCGAATGTACATTGTATTGTTAGAAATGGGTATGATCATTGCCAGTATATACCGGAGAATAAACAGGGATTTTTTCGGGAATTAAAGAAATTGATGTAT
>JARIAR010000043.1 GCA_029257805.1 Blautia sp. | reverse complement strand
GGTGCAGTCATAAAATACACGGTTTACGTGTTTTACTTCATTTACGATTCTGCTTGTTGTTTTTCCGATGATCTCCCACGGAATTTCTGCGCTTTCTGCTGTCATAAAGTCTGTTGTGGTAACGGCTCTGAGGGCCACAGCGTAATCATAGGTTCTTTCATCGCCCATAACACCTACAGAGCGCATGTTGGTAAGGGCTGCAAAGTACTGATTGACATTTTTGTCCCAGCCGGCTTTCGCAATTTCTTCACGCCAGATTGCATCTGCATCCTGAACCATTTTAACTTTTTCGGCTGTGATCTCACCGATAATACGAATTCCAAGACCTGGACCCGGGAATGGCTGACGGAATACAAGATATTCCGGAATGCCAAGCTCAAGACCGGCTTTGCGAACTTCATCTTTAAAAAGATCACGAAGCGGTTCAATGATTTCTTTAAAATCAACGAAGTCAGGAAGCCCTCCTACATTGTGATGAGATTTAATAACTGTGGACTCTCCGCCAACACCGCTCTCAACCACGTCCGGATAAATGGTTCCCTGTACAAGGAAATCAACAGCTCCGATCTTCTTCGCCTCTTCCTCAAACACACGAATAAACTCTTCGCCAATAATCTTGCGTTTTTCTTCCGGCTCTTCTGCACCTTTCAGTTTTTCATAGAAACGTTCCTGGGCATTTACACGGATAAAATTCAGATTATAAGAACCTTCCGGTCCAAATACAGCTTCTACTTCGTCCCCTTCATTTTTACGGAGAAGACCATGATCTACAAATACACAGGTAAGCTGATTTCCAACTGCTTTTGACAGAAGAACAGCAGCTACAGAAGAGTCTACACCACCGGAAAGTGCACATAATACCTTTCCATCTCCGACTTTTTCCCGAATTGCCTTAATGGATTCTTCTACAAAAGAATCCATTTTCCAGTCCCCTGCGCAGCCGCATACTTCATATACGAAATTAGAAAGCATTTTTGTACCTTCCTGTGTATGAAGAACTTCCGGATGGAACTGTACTGCATACAGCTTTTTATCCGGGTTTTCCACTGCTGCAACAGGACAGTCCGCTGTCCATGCACTAATAGAAAATCCCGGTGCTTCTTTGGAAATATAATCATTGTGACTCATCCAGCAAATTGTTTTAGGAGAAACATCTGAAAACAGTTTCGAGCCGTTGTCCACATTTACTTCGATTTTTCCATATTCACGTACAGGAGCTTTCTCTACCTTTCCACCAAGAAGATGCATCATAAGCTGAGAACCATAGCAGATTCCAAGAACCGGGATTCCAAGCTCAAAAATTTCCTTTGTATAAGTAGGAGCATCCGCTTCATAACAGCTGTTTGGACCTCCTGTAAAAATAATTCCCTTTGGATTGATTTCCTTAATTTTCTCTATATCTGTTTTATAAGAATAGATTTCACAATATACATTACATTCTCTCACACGGCGGGCGATCAGCTGATTATACTGTCCACCGAAGTCTAAAACAACGACTGTTTCTCTCTTCATCCTTTTCCTCCTTAAAAAATTGTTGTTCTTCATTATAATAGAGAGCGGCAAATTTGACAACGGTCATTTTTGCCAAATTCACGCTTTTCGTATTTCCCATTTTGTACCTCTGTAACGAAAAACAAAAAATACAGCCCGTACAACCCAGTCAATGGTCATGGCAACCCACACGCCAAAAACTCCCATTCCAAAATTCTTACCTAATATATAACTCATCCCAATACGGAAGATCCACATAGATACAATGGAGACCACCATACAAAATCCCACATCATTTGCAGCACGTAATGTATTTGGAAGAGTAAAGGCAATTGGCCAGATAAAAATAGCGCACACGGCATGATACAAAATAATCTCTCTTGCCATTTCTCCTGTATGCGGCGACAAATTGTAAATGCGGATAATAAAAGACAAACATGACACAATTAATACATTCATTGCCACAAGAGACAAATATGAATATCCCATCAGCTTCCTTGTATAATAACGTACCTGTTTATAATCCCCTGCTCCTACACACTGAGCGCTTACAGAAGAAAGAGCATATCCCATTGACATTCCGCCTAAGATCGCAAAGGCACACACACTATTGCATACAGCATTTGCCGCAATGGAAGCAGTCCCAAATCCTGATACAAGACTTAGCACCAGGATTTTTCCAAGCTGAAACATACTGTTTTCCAGACTGCAGGGAATCCCCAGATGCAAAATCCTCCCAAGCATTTTCTTTTTAAACCGAAGTCCCCGAAGCGTACGCACATGAAGGATTTTCCCTTTGTCTCTCATACAAAAAAGCATCCATACTCCTGCAAACATACGTGACAAAGCTGTCGGAATTGCAGCACCTTCTACTCCAAAACCCAAACCATACAAAAGAACTGCATTTCCCGCCAGATTTAATCCATTCATCACAATAGACATTTTCATTGGTGTTTTGGAATCTCCCATGGCACGATACATGGCAGCTCCGGAATTATAAATTGCAAGAAAGGGAATGGAAGAAGTTACAATCATCAGATATATGTTACAGTTTGACATAACTTCCGGTTCGATTTTTCCAAAAACCACATGAAGAATTCCCCATTTTCCTATATATACAAGTGCCATGATCACAATGGAAAATACAGCGGAAAAAAGCAGCGTCTGCTCTGCAGCTTCACATCCTTCCTCTGCTTTTTTACGCCCGATAGCCTGTCCTGCAACAATTGCCCCTCCTGTGGCAAGTGCTGTAAAAATATTGATCAGAAGAATCATGATCGTATCGATCAGCGACACAGCGGATACCGCTGCCTCCCCTACAGACGACACCATAATCGAATCTGCAAGCCCTACAAAAATCGCAAGAAACTGTTCTATAAAAAGCGGAATGATCAGTCTTTGCAAATCTTTTTTGCTAAACAATCTGTTTTTTTCTGAAATAGATATCTCTTTCACTTTTTTCCCTCTTTACACACTCCATTTTTTACAATGGACAATGATAGCGTGGCTTTCCTTTACTCTTTTTCCCATATTCAATTGCTTTTTGCGGACATCCGCAGATACAGGCCATACAATGTGTACAGGCATCTCCCCAATGAGGCTTCTCATTTACAAGGCGGATATTATTCATGGGACAGACTCTGGTGCATCGTCCACATCCGTTACAGCTGCTTTCTGTGTAAAATTTATCTGCCTTTACAAAAAATTTATAAAACAGATCATTTACGATCCCACTTTCTAATTTTCCTGCAAAAGACGGTTTTCTTACCGGCAATGGCATTCCTGCCCGAATCCGCTCAGCCGTTTTTCGAATAACGGGATCTGCATTACGAACAAGAGATAATGCCTCATCCTCTCCAGGCACCGGAAACATCGCCACATAATTTTCCGGCATTACGATTTCCGCACATCCCATGTATGCAAATCCTTTTTTTCTGCACAGCTTATCCAGATAGGCTCCTGCATTTCCAATTCCATCTCCACAGGTCATAATAAAATAGGCACGGCTGTTTTCCGGAAAATCCACTTTCATGATCCATTCTTCCACAACCCTTGGAATCCGCCATCCATATGTAGGCGTAACAAAAACAAGAGCCTTTTCAGAAACAATATTTTCACCGGAATTTTCCCGGATTTTATCTGTCATGGAAAACAGAACATCACCTGTGATCTCCGCAATTTTTTCCGCAACATATGTGCTGTTTCCTGTTCCAGTAAAATACAGTACCATTTCTTTTTCCTCCCGGGTCTTTTTTTCATTTTATCATATTCTACCTTTTATACAAATATGTAATCTGAAATTTACAAAACTCCGGACTCTTAAAAAGCCAGGCTCTTACAACTGCAAGAATACGTTTTTTAAACAAAAAAACACCGTCCCCGCGGCAATCACGTTGTCCGCAAAAACAGTGTCTCAAATGCGCGATCAGGGGTTCGAACCCTGGACACCCTGATTAAGAGTCAGGTGCTCTACCAACTGAGCTAATCGCGCATGTCGTAAGTCTCTTATTTCCTTAACGCAAGAAATATCATAACAGACTTTATTATAAAAAGTCAATAGTTTTTTTATATTTTTTTTATTTTTTTCTGCACTCTCTTCCGTTCTGTGTTCCGGATGTCATATTTTCCAGCAGACGGTTTAACTCCCTGGCAGATCTTCTTATACGCCCGATCTGACTATCCAATCGTCCCCGTTCATACCGAAACTCCATGATTTTATTTCTGAGACAATATTTTCTCTTCCTATTCATAAGAGCTCTCCCGGGATGCCGCTGCAACCGGCATCCCTTTTCTTTTATTATATGCTCTTAAAATAAAAAGGGGTTCTTTTATTCTTCTCTGTCAATTACCATCTTACAGATCGGATTTCCCATGGAAGAAAATTTCTCTTCATATTCTGTCATTACATTTCCCTGCAGCATTTCTTCATTATGATGAAGATCAAATGTGTGGGCAAGAAGACGCCATTTCGTCTCTTGTACCTCTTCCAGGGAAAACTCAAATAATTCACGATTATCTGTTTTAAATTCTACCCTTCCGTCTTTTTGCAGAATCTGATCATATCTTTCCAAAAATTCTCTGGATGTAAGACGGCGTTTTGCATGACGTGCCTTTGGCCATGGATCCGAAAAATTAAGATAAATCCTGTCCACCTCTCCCTGAGAAAAGATTTCCGGCAGAAGTCTCGCATCTACACGCATAAATAATAAATTAGAAAGACCCTGTCCTTCTTCTGCCAGTTCTTCCATTTTCTGAAGGGCACGAAGAAGCACACTGTCATACATTTCAATTCCTACATAATTAATATCAGGATGAAGCCTTGCCATATCCATAAGGAAGCGTCCCTTCCCCATTCCGACTTCTATATGAAGGGGCTGATCTGCAGAAAAAACTTTTTTCCATTCCCCTTTATGTGCCTGTGGATCCTGAATTACAAAGGGACTTTGGGCAATTGCATCCTTGGCCCCTGGAATGTTCCTTAATCTCATAATATCCTCCATTTTTTCCTCTATATTTACAATATACACGTTTTCTAATTAAGGGGCAACTTTTTATTGCAATTTTTATAAAAAGGTGTATTATATTTTGATAGATTATGAGCAAAGGAGGATGCAGATGGAACAAATACTAAACAAGCTCTCGGAAATCGAAACCACAGCTAAAGGGATCATGGAAGAAGCCGACAGAAAAAAGCAATCTCTTTCTGAAGAAATGGAAGAAAAATGCAAAGCCTTTGATAGTCGTCTTGAGCAGGAAACCGAAGCAAAAATCGGGGAAATCCGCTCCAATCTGGAACACCAGAAAGATATTCAGCTGACCACACTTCGAAATGATACAGAAACAGCTTTTGCACAGCTGGATTCTTATTATGAACAGAATCACGTCAGCCTTTCCCAGGAATTGTTTCAGAAAATTATAAAAATGTAACAATTTGTATTTTTTCATATTTAAACTGGAAAGGAAGTGAGAACAAATGGGAACAGTCTTGTCATACAGCGGGCTGTCCACAAAAATCCGTGCCATGCAGAGCCGCCTTATTAATGAGCAACAGCTGCAGGAAATCATTCAGCTTCCAAGCGTTCCAGACGTGGCTGCATATCTGAAACGAACGCCAGAATATTCCAAAGCATGGTCTGACCTTGACGAAAACGATCTTCACCGAGGAGAAATTGAGAAGCTTCTGAAAAAATCCATTTTTGTAAATTTTTCCAGAATTTATCATTTCGCTAACCGGGAACAGCGCAAATTTCTTGAACTTTATTCCAAGCGCTATGAAATCCGTGTCCTCAAGGAAATCATGACAAATCTCTTTGACCATAGAGATACGAATCCCGTGGATCTTTCTCCATACCGTGATTTTTTCCGCCAGCATTCCAGAATTGATCTGGATCGTCTGGTCGCATGTACCAATATGGAGGAATTTATAAACGCTTTAAAAGGAAATGAATTTTACGGCCCCCTGGCAAAAATCCAGGAGCATGAAAGTGCACTGCTTTTTGACTACGGAATGGCACTTGACCTTTATTACTTTACCCAGATATGGAATATCCGGAAAAAGTTGTTTAAAGGAAAAGATCTGGAACAGATGACAAAGGCCTATGGGGAAAAATTTGATATGCTGAATCTTCAGTTTATTCAAAGATCAAAACGATATTTCAACATGGAACCGGCAAGCATCTATGCTCTGCTCATTCCCATGAACTACAAACTGAAAAAAGAAGAAATCAACGCTCTTGTAGAAGCACCTACCTATGAAGATGCAAAGCGTATTTTTTCCCAGACTTATTATGGTCTTCAGTACAGCCATCTTACCGTGGCAAATCTGGAAGAATTTTACAATCATATTCTTCGCAGTATTCTGGAAAGAGAGGCACGCAAATCCCCTTATTCCGTTTCTGTAATTTATTCATACCTTTATCACAAAGAACACGAAGTCAACCGTCTGACCATTGCCCTGGAATGTGTACGTTACGGGGTTGGGCCTGACGAGTCCATGCGATACATTCGCAATAACTAACAACCCGGAGGTAGCAACGTGATTGAAAAAATGAAGTTTTTAAGCATAACCGGGCCAAAAGCGGATATCGACCGTGTGGTAAATACGTATTTATCCAAATATGAAATTCATTTGGAAAATGCCCTTTCTGAACTTACCACCGTAGAAAACCTTTCTCCGTTTATGGAAATCAACCCTTATCGGGAAGCACTGAATACTATCAATGCTTTCTATGAGGAATTGGAAAACCCGGAAAAAATTTCACCCAGACAACTGGGACTTGAAGATGCCCTCTCCACCGTCCGCCGGATCAAAGAAGAAACACAGGAACTTGCAGATAAACAATCTGCCCTGGAAGAGAAGTTTAGTTCTGTTACGGAAGCACTGCGGATCATTCGTCCTTTCCGTAATATAAGATATGATTTGTCTTCTATCCTGAAATTCCGTTTCATCCATTACCGTTTTGGAAGGATTGAGAAAGAGTATTTCGAAAAATTCAAAAAATACATTTATGACAATCTGGATACTGTATTTATCAAATGCGAAGAAGATGATCAGTATATTTGGGGAATTTATTTCATGCCTCATCATGAATCCCACAAAGTAGATGCCGTTTACTCTTCTATGCACTTTGAACGTATTTTTATCCCTGATCAATATAATGGAACTGCCCAGCAGGCTTTCCAGGATCTTCAGAAACAATACGATGACATACAGGCTCAGCTGAAGGAAAATAAAAAAGCAAGTCTGAAGTATCTGGCAGATAACAGCTGCGATATTGTTTCTGCAAAAGCTTCCATTTCACAGCTTTCCAGAAACTTTGATATTAGAAAAGCAGCCGCCTGCACCCACGGTGACAAAGATCCTTTCTATATATTATGTGGATGGATGACACAGAAAGATGCAGCCGCCTTCCAGGAAGACATAAAAAATGACAGCCGTATCTTCTGTCTTATTGACGGCGAAGACGGCAGAGAAATTTCTCCTGCCAGCACAAAAATGCCGCCAACCAAACTGAAGAACCCTAAACTCTTCAAACCATTTGAAATGTATATAAAAATGTATGGTCTTCCGGCTTACGGAGAAATGGATCCAACATGGTTTGTTGCCATCACCTACTCTTTCATTTTCGGCGCCATGTTCGGAGATGTAGGACAGGGACTTCTCCTTGCGGTAGGCGGATTCCTTCTATATAAATATAAGCATATCGATTTGGCCGGCATTATAAGCTGCGCAGGTATCTTTTCCATCTTTTTCGGTTTCATGTTTGGAAGTATCTTCGGTTTTGAAGATATCATACCTGCATTCTGGCTCCGTCCTATGAACAATATGATGACCGTACCATTTATTGGAAAATTAAATACCGTATTTATCATTGCCATTGGATTTGGAATGGGAATCATTCTTCTTTGTATGATTTTCAATATCATTAACTCCATCCATGCCAGAGATACAGAGAAAGCATGGTTCGATACAAACGCTGTTGCCGGACTTATTTTCTACGGCTCTGCAGTTATCTGCATTGGTCTTTTCTTAACCGGACATAAACTTCCGGGAGCTGTCGTCTTATGCATCATGTTTGTTCTTCCGCTTCTTGTTATCTTCTTTAAAGAACCGCTTACTGCTCTTGTAGAAAAAAGAGCGGAAGTAATGCCAAAAGAAAAAGGCATGTTTATTGTACAGGGAATTTTTGAAATGTTTGAAGTTCTTTTAAGTTACTTTTCAAACACCTTGTCTTTTGTACGTATTGGTGCATTCGCAGTCAGCCATGCAGCTATGATGGAAGTTGTTCTCATGCTTGCAGGTGTAGAAAGCGGAAATCCAAACTGGATCATCGTTATCCTTGGAAACCTCTTTGTCTGCGGCATGGAAGGTCTGATCGTAGGTATTCAGGTTCTTCGTTTGGAATATTACGAAATCTTCAGCCGTTTCTACAAAGGAACCGGAAGAAAATTCAAACCATTCCGTTCCAAGTAAAATCCCCACAAAATCAGTGGGTATAACATACAACCTGTCTCTCTGAGACAGAAAATTCACTTAATAAAAAACAGGAGGTCATTATTATGACAGTTATGACACAAATTGTATTAGCAGTAGCACTTGTACTTAGTATTATTCTTCCATTTGGTTACTATCTCATTGGCGAAAAAAACCGCGGCCGTTATAAAACAACCATCGGTGTAAACGCATTCTTCTTCTTTGGCATTATGCTTGTTGCAATTGGTGTAATGTTTGCAGGAACTTCTTCTGTACAGGCTTCTGCAGGAGCAGAGGCAGGACTTGCAACTGGTATGGGATACCTTGCAGCAGCCCTTGTAACAGGCCTTTCCTGTATCGGTGGTGGTATTGCCGTTGCCAGTGCGGCAAGTGCAGCTCTTGGAGCAATCAGCGAAGATCAGAGTATTCTTGGTAAATCCCTGATTTTCGTAGGTCTGGCAGAAGGTGTTGCCCTCTACGGACTGATTATCTCCTTCATGATCCTGGGACAGTTATAATATGCAGATGTTTCTAATCAGCGACAACATCGATACCTACACAGGAATGAGACTGGCAGGTGTAGAAGGCGTGGTGGTTCACGAACATGACGAACTGAAGGATGCACTAAAACAGGCAATTGCCAACAAAGAAATTGGCATTATCCTTCTTACGGAAAAATTCGGCAGAGAATTTCCTGAAATCGTAGATGATGTAAAACTGCACCACAAAACGCCTTTGATCATCGAAATTCCTGACAGACATGGTACCGGTCGTAAGCCGGATTTTATCACTTCATATGTAAATGAAGCAATCGGACTAAAATTATAGGCAGGTGACACTATGACAATAGAAGAAAAGCTGCAGCATTTCTATGATACTTCCGTAGAAGAAGCATATCAGGAAGCCTCACAGGCCATTGAAGCACATCAAAAAAGCCTGGACGAAATGCTGTCTGAACATAAAAAGTCCCGCAAACAAAGCGCAGAAGCGGAAGTAAAAGCAGAAGCCGAAAACGCACGCCGGGAAGTAAACAAAGCACTTTCTGCGGAACAGCTTACTATCAAACGTAACTGGACAAAAAAACAAAATGAATTAAAAGAAGCACTTTTTCTGGAAGTAAAAGAATTACTGGAAAACTTCATGAAAACTGCTGAATATGATGATTATCTCTGTAAAAAAATAAACGAGGCACGCACATTTGCCGGCAAAGACCAGCTTCACATTTATCTTGCCCCATCAGATGCAGCCAAACTTGAAACATTATCTTCACAGACTGGATTCTCCCTTGAAGTATCGGAAGATCCTTTTATGGGTGGAATCCGTGCAGTCATTCCGGAAAAAAATATTTTAATTGATAATTCTTTTTTAGAGACCTTCCAGACCATGAAAAAAGAATTCAAATTTGACGGAGGTCCAAGATATGAGTAAAACAGGTACTATTTACGGAATTAACGGCCCTGTCATTTATTTAAAGGGCGATTCCGGATTTAAAATTTCCGAAATGGTTTATGTTGGCCCGGAAAAACTGGTTGGAGAAGTTATTGGTCTTAAAAAAGGCATGACTACTGTTCAGGTTTTCGAGGAAACAACAGGATTAAAACCAGGCGAAACAGTAATTGGTACAGATGATGCCATTTCCGTTGTCCTGGGTCCTGGAATCATCCATAACATTTTCGACGGTATACAGCGTCCCCTTGGGGAAATTGCAAAGACATCCGGAAAATACATCTCCAGAGGTGTCAGCGTAGACTCCCTGGATACAGAGAAAAAATGGGACGTACATATCACTGTTAAAGAGGGAGATGTGGTTGGCCCCGGCACGATCATTGCCGAGACACAGGAAACCGTCTCTATCCTTCATAAATCCATGGTTCCTCCAAACATTACAGAAGGAACGGTTGTAAGCACAGTAAAAGATGGCTCTTATACCATTTTAGATACTATCGTAACACTTCGCCTTCCGGATGGAAGCTTAAAAGAACTTGCCCTTGCGCAGAAATGGCCAATTCGTATTCCCCGGCCTACTCACCAGCGTTTCCCGGCAAGTGTTCCTCTTGTAACAGGACAGCGTATTCTGGATACACTTTTCCCAATTGCAAAAGGTGGTACAGCTGCTGTTCCCGGCGGATTCGGTACAGGAAAAACCATGACACAGCATCAGATCGCCAAATGGTCTGACGCCGATATTATTATTTACATTGGCTGTGGAGAACGTGGAAACGAAATGACACAGGTTCTTGAAGATTTCAGCAAATTGATCGACCCCAAATCAGGCAATCTTATGATGGACCGTACAACGCTTATTGCCAACACTTCCAACATGCCTGTTGCTGCCCGTGAAGCTTCTATTTATACAGGGGTAACACTTGCAGAATATTACCGTGATATGGGATATGATGTTGCCATTATGGCAGACTCCACTTCCCGTTGGGCAGAAGCACTTAGAGAACTTTCCGGACGTCTGGAAGAAATGCCTGCAGAAGAAGGTTTCCCTGCATACCTTGCCTCTAAACTTTCTGCCTTTTATGAAAGAGCCGGCATGATGCAGAACTTAAATGGTACAGAAGGATCTGTTTCCATTATCGGCGCTGTTTCCCCTCAGGGCGGTGACTTCTCCGAACCGGTTACACAGAATACAAAACGTTTTGTACGCTGCTTCTGGGGACTTGATAAATCCCTTGCATATGCCCGTCATTTCCCGGCTATCCACTGGCTTACAAGTTACAGTGAATATCTGGAAGATCTGACACCATGGTACCGCACCAATGTGTCTCCTAAATTTGTTTCTGACCGTAATCAGATCATGGCAATTCTTAATCAGGAAAGCTCCCTGATGGAAATTGTAAAACTGATCGGAAGCGATGTTCTTCCTGATGACCAGAAGTTAACACTGGAAATCGCAAGAGTAATCCGCCTTGGATTCCTCCAGCAGAACGCCTTCCATGCAGAAGACACCTGTGTTCCAATGCAAAAACAGTTTGCAATGATGGAAATCATCCTTTACCTGTACGAAAAAGCACGTTCCCTTGTAAACCGGGGCATGCCTGTTTCCGTATTAAAGGAAGATAACATTTTTGAACGTATCATTTCCATCAAATACGATGTACCAAACAATGAACTGGATCGCTTCCAGCAATACAAAGATGATATTGACACATTCTATAACAAAGTTCTTGAGAAAAACGGCTGATTAGGAGGAAAAGTTTATGGCAATTGAATATTTAGGTCTAAGTGAAATAAACGGCCCTCTTGTTGTTCTGGAAGGCGTCAAAAACGCTTCCTACGAGGAGATCGTAGAATTCCGCATGAACGACGGAACAGAAAAAATTGGCCGTATTGTAGAAATATATGAAGACAAAGCAGTCATTCAGGTATTTGAAGGCACAGACAACATGTCTCTTGGAAATACACACACACGTTTAACAGGACATCCTATGGAAATCGGACTTTCACCGGAGATCCTTGGACGTACTTTCAACGGTATCGGACAGCCCATTGATGGTCTTGGAGAAATCACACCTGAAATAAGTCTTAACATCAATGGACTGCCTTTAAATCCAGTTACCCGTGAATACCCGAGAAACTATATTAACACCGGAATCTCCGCCATTGATGGGCTGACTACCCTGATCCGTGGACAGAAGCTTCCTATTTTCTCTGGAAATGGTCTCCCTCACGATAAACTGGCCGCACAGATCGTAAAACAGGCTTCTCTTGGCAGTGATTCTGACGAAAATTTCGCCATTGTATTTGCTGCCATGGGTGTTAAATACGACGTAGCTGAATTTTTCCGCCGCACCTTTGAAGAAAGCGGTGCTTCCGATCACGTTGTCATGTTCTTAAATCTGGCAAATGACCCGGTAGTAGAAAGACTTCTTACACCAAAGATCGCTCTTACTGCTGCTGAATATCTTGCATTCGAAAAAGGAATGCACATCCTTGTTATTTTAACAGACATTACCTCTTTCTGTGAGGCAATGCGTGAAGTTTCTTCTTCCAAAGGAGAAATTCCTTCCCGTAAAGGTTATCCCGGATACCTTTACAGTGAGCTGGCTACCCTTTACGAACGTGCAGGTATCGTAAGCAATGGTACTGGTTCTGTAACACAGATCCCAATCCTTACCATGCCAAACGATGACATCACACATCCAATCCCGGACCTTACCGGATATATTACAGAAGGTCAGATCGTACTGGACCGTCAGCTTCATGGTCAGGCTATTTACCCGCCTATCAATGTACTTCCATCTCTTTCCCGTCTTATGAAGGACGGAATCGGAGAGGGCTTTACACGTAAAGATCATCAGGATATCGCTAACCAGCTTTTCTCCTGCTATGCAAAGGTAGGAGATGCCCGTGCTCTTGCATCTGTTATTGGGGAAGATGAGCTTTCTCCTCTGGATAAACGGTACCTTGTATTTGGAAAAGCTTTTGAAGCGGAGTTTGTGGGACAGACAGAAACAGAAAACCGTTCCATTAATGAAACACTTGATAAAGGCTGGGAACTCCTGGGTCTTCTTCCAAGAGAAGAACTTGACCGTATTGATACCAAAATTCTTGATGAGTATTACAAAGAAACAGTTCGTTAGTGAGGTGATTGCATGGATCCGAATACTTTTCCCACAAAGGGAAACCTGATACTTGCCAAAAACTCTCTGGCGCTTTCCCGTCAGGGATTTGAGCTGATGGACAAAAAGCGAAACATCCTCATACGCGAAATGATGGACTTAATTGATCAGGCAAAGGATATCCAGACACAGATAGATGAAACATTCCGAACTGCATATGCAGCTCTCCAAAAGGCAAATATGGAAATCGGTATTGCTTTTGTACAGCAGATTTCCTACACCGTTCCCATTGAAAATTCCATTCGTATTAAAACACGAAGCGTTATGGGAACCGAAATCCCCCTTGTAGAGTATGATAAAAGCAGCAATGTTCCAACTTATGCATACTACAGTACAAAGATGTCTCTGGATGAGGCGAAAGCAGCCTTTGAAAAGGTAAAAGAACTTTCTATCCGCCTTTCCATGGTTGAAAACTCGGCTATCCGCCTTGCCACAAATATCAAGAAAACCCAGAAGCGTGCCAACGCTCTGAAAAACATCACCATTCCCAAGTTCGAAGCTCTTACCAAAGATATTACAAATGCTCTGGAAGAAAAAGAAAGGGAAGAATTTACAAGACTTAAGGTGATTAAGCGTATGAAAGAAAGCGCTGTATAAACAAAACCCCCGTGAAAATTCACATATACAATGTGAATTTCATGGGGGTTTTTTCTGTCATTTTCTGTCAAATATATATGTAGTACACACTTCTGAAAAGTCAACCCTTTTTTACATTTTTTCCTGTTTTTACATCATTTTATGCTTTTTAAACAAAACATTTGTTTCTTATCTTATTATGTAAATCTGCTAATCCACACACTATCCATGTGGATAATGTGTATAACTTTGTGTATAACTATATTTATCAATGTTTTTCAGGGGTTTGACATGTGGAAAAGTTTTGTACTAATATGTGTACAATCCACATCACCCGACATTCTTTGTGCAATTTGCTACTTTTTCTTCTTTTTTCGAAAAGCCAGGAATTTCTTCCTGGCTTTTCGACCTTAATCTACATAAGTTCCAATTCCCAATGGACGCTCATAATCATAATCAGAGATTTTAATCCCACTGGCGGAAGTACTTGCATGAATGATTTTTCCATCGCCAATGTATAACGCTACATGATAAATCCCGCTGGCAGAAGGACCATAAAATACAAGATCTCCGGTTTCTATATCACTAATATCCTTATGGGTGGATGCTGCATACTGACTTGCGGCAACTCTTGGAAGTTCATAACCGAAATTTGCAAATACCGACATTACAAACCCGGAACAGTCTGCACCATTTGTAAGACTTGTACCTCCCCATACATATGGGTTTCCTTCAAACTGAAGCGCAAAATCCACGATTTCCTGTCTTTTTGCAACACGGGCTTCCTCTGCCCTTCTTTGTTCTTCCTGAATTCTTGCCTCTTCTGCAGCTGCCTTTTCTTCCTGATACTTTTGTACTTCTTCTTCCGTACGCTCTACGATCTGCTCTGCAAGAGCTGTTACAGCCCCGTCTTCCACATTCGTTCCATCTGTAAGAATATCTCCTGATCCCAGCATATCTTCTGCATAAACTGCCTGCTGTCCAAAAACAGAAATGACACAAATGCTTAATAATATTGCTGTTAATTTTTTTCTCATGATACGATACACTCCTTAATACTTAAACATATTACAAAATTGTTAAATTTCCAAAATATTTCTGTATCGTACCACAAGTTTTCTATTCTGTCAAATATGAAGAAGATATTCCTGTACTGCTGCCACTGCATTTGCCCCGTCTGAAACAGCGGTTACAACCTGTCTCAGCATCTTTGTACGGGCATCTCCCGCTACAAAAATACCAGGTGCACTGGTAATTCCCTCTTCTCCTGCTACAATATATCCACGGTCATCTGTTTCTACCAGATCTTTTACCAGCCAGGTATTAGGAATCGTCCCTACTGCAATAAAAATTCCTTCTGCTGCAAGCATACGTTCTTCTCCAGTTTCTTTATTGCGCACAAGAAGACCAGTTACTCTCTCGTCCCCTTTTACCTCTACAGGTTCGCCATTCCATACCATCTCCACATTAGAGCATGCAAAGAGGCGCTCCTGAAGAATTTTATCCGCACGCAGCGCATCTCTTCTGTGTACAAGATAAACTTTTTCACACATACGTGAAAGTAAAATAGCGTCCTCACATGCAACATTTCCTCCACCGATTACTATAACTGTCTTATTTCGGAAAAAAGCACCATCACATGTTGCACAATAAGATACCCCGGATCCACTGAAGGTTTCTTCTCCCGGTATGGAAAGTTTCCTGTGAGAAGCACCCAGCGCCAATATTACCGCCTTTGTGCGATACTCATTTTTTTCTGTATAGATTACTTTCTCGCCACCTTCTTCTTTAATGGAAAGAACGTTCTCACAGGCGGGAGAAATCCCCAGTTTCATAGCATGTTCTCCAAAAGCTTCTCCCAGATCCATTCCGCTTACCCCCGGCATTCCCGGATAATTATCCACTTCATACGTATCTGTAATCTGCCCCCCTGTCATGCACTTATTATCAATCCACAGGGTTTTCAACATTGCTCTGGAAGCATAAATAGCTGCGCTTACCCCTGCCGGTCCTGCTCCAAGTATAATCAGGTCGTATATTTCTGTCATATTTTTCACTCCTTTTTTTCATATGTAATTCTTTCCTCATAATAGCATACAATCTTTTCATTTCCAATAAAATAATAAAAACAGGAATACTTTGAAAGGATTTCCTATGGCATTTAAAATTTCAGACCACAAAAAAATTCTACGGACAGCTATTTTTTTCTGTCTTATTTTTCTATTAGGTATTAGTATTGGACATTTTTCCAATCACGTATTCTCCGAAAATGCCAAATTTGAAAAATTTACAAAAGAACTTTTTGAAAAAGAAGTTACCGGCAATGCCCTGACCTTCCATTATTCCATCGCACATCCGGATAAAGCCGGGTTAAAACGCCCAAAAGCTGTTCTTGGAACCATATCTGCTGAAACAGAGAAAAACCGCACGCTGTGCCAGCACTATGAACAGAAACTACGGGACTTCTCTTATTCCAAACTTTCCGCTGAAAATCAGCTTACGCTTGATACACTTCTTCTCTATTTCCATACACAACTCTCTCTGGAGGACAATTATCTCCTGGAAGAAATGCTTAGTCCAAGTCTTGGGATCCAGGCTCAGCTTCCTGTTCTCCTTGCAGAATATGCTTTTTACGAAGATCAGGATATTTCTGATTACTTAAATCTTTTAGCCAGTATTGGACCTTATTTTGACAGTATTTTAGATTTCCAAAAGAAAAAGTCGGAAGCAGGACTGTTTATGAGTGACGATACTTTACAACGAGTATGCAGCCAATGCGCCGCTTTTATCAAAAACCCGGATTCCAATTACATGCTGGAAATCTTCCACCAGAAACTAAAAGACTACGGGAAATTCTCCAAAAAGGAGCAGGAAAAATTACAGGCTGCTCACAAAAAAATACTTCTGAATTCCGTAATCCCTGCATACCAGAAACTCATAGATGGATTAATGTCCTTAAAAGGCACCGGAAAAAACAGTCAGGGACTTGCACATTTTCCAGGAGGACAGGACTATTACTGCTATCTTTTAAAAAGTCAGGTAGGCACTTATGACCCTGTAGAAAAAATCAAACAGCGCCTGATCGCCCAGCTTATGAAGGACACGAAAACCATTCAGCTCATGTTAAAAGAACAGCCCTCTCTTGCCTCAAAACTGATGGACAATACTATTTTTCCTGCTATGACACCTAAAGAAATCATGGAATCTCTTCAAAAGAAAATTGCCCCTGACTTTCCTCCTCTTCCCCGTGTATCTTATGATATCCGATATGTACACAAATCCCTGGAAAAATATTTAAGTCCTGCTTTTTATCTTACTCCCCCTATGGATACAAACAATCCAAATATCATTTATATTAACAGATCCGGAAACGACCGAAATCTTGATCTTTTTACAACTCTTTCTCACGAAGGATTTCCCGGTCATCTCTACCAAACCACTTTTTTTGCAGAACAACATCCGGATCCCATCCGATGCCTGATAGATTCCGGCGGCTACATAGAAGGATGGGCTACTTATGTTGAATCTCTCGCCTATGACTATGCCTCGTCTTTTATAAAAGATGACGCAGCCAAAGACATTACGGCCTTAGCCTGGCTCAATCGAAGTGTAAATCTCAATATCTGTTCCCTTCTTGATATCGGCATTCATTATCATGGATGGAATAAAGAACAGGCCGCCTCCTTTCTTCAGATTTTTGGTATTTCCTCCGAAACAGCCGCAGACATTTTCCAATACATAGTGGAAACACCTGCCAACTATCTAAAATATTACTGGGGATATCTCAATTTCCTGGATTTAAGAACTGCCCAACAGGAAAAATGCGGAGAAAAATTCAATTTATCCGAATTTCATAAACAGATTCTAACAGCCGGTCCTGTTCCTTTCCCTGTTCTCAAAAAACACCTGCAAAAGGAATAAGAATCTTTCTGAAAGAACTTTATTTGCCTCTTTGAATTTGTTATAATAAAAAAAAGCAAAAAAATACAGAGGATATACCAATGAAACGAAACGATAATATACCACTTAATTTTAAGGAGCGGATGAACTCCAAAATAAGCCTCATCTGCTCCGTTGTTGTTCTTGTGATTCTATGTTTGTTTTTTCATCAGCTGGATTATCAGATTATTCAGAAACCGGCTCTTGAAGCAGAAAAAAAAGAAAAGCTAGAAAAAGAAAAAGCAAAAAAAGCAGCAGAAACCCCTGTTGTTTCCACAGCATCCGTTATTGCCGTAGGAGATAATCTTTTTCATTCCAGCCTTTTGGAATCAGGACAAAACGATTCCGGACAATGGAATTACGATCATATTTACACCCATGTCCTGGATGAAATCCAAGGTGCAGATCTTGCCATTGTTGACCAGGAAACCGTTCTTACAACAGATCACGATGCTGTAAGTTCCTATCCCTCTTTTGCGACTCCCACAGAAGTAGGGGATGCCCTTGTAAAAGCAGGTTTTGACGTGGTAGAAGCTGCTACAAACCATATTGATGACTATGGATATGACTATATTGCCCAAACCTTGGAATTTTGGCGTACAAAACATCCTGAAATCACTTTGTTGGGTATTCACGAAACAGAAGAGGATGCCAATTCCATAAAAGTACGGGAAGTAAACGGAATAAAAATTGCTTTTCTGGATTATACATACGGCACAAATAACTCCGGTGCCGGAGAAGGTCATGAATATATGATTGATATTCTCGATAAAACCAAAGTTGCCACAGCTGTAAAAAAAGCAAAAGAAGTATCTGACTGTGTTGTATTTGTTGCACACTGGGGAACAGAAGACCAGCCTATGCCTAATGAGTATCAAAAACAATGGGCCGCCTTTCTTTTACAGCAGGGAGTAGATGTCGTTATCGGTGGTCATCCACATGTCCTGCAGCCTTACGGAATACTTTCTGATGATCAGGGAAATGACATGGTAATTTTCTACTCTCTTGGAAACTTTGTTTCTACTCAGCAGGAACTCCCTGAAGTTCTTGGAGGCATGGGTAAATTTACCATTGAAAAATCTGTTCTGAATGGAAAAACATCCGTCAAAATCCTCAATCCTGAGGTAGATCCGCTTGTAATGCATTACAACAGCGAAACAGGGGAATTTGGTCCATATATGCTGAAAGATTACACAGAAGAACTTGCTTCTGAACACGGCATCCGCAATTATATCGGAGAAGAATTCACTCTGGAAAACTTGAAATCTAAATACAAAGAAATCATGTCTATGAATGTGACCCCTTCTACAGGCACCAATCTTCTGGAAGTTACATTCGACTGGGAAGGCAATATGAT
>JARIAR010000056.1 GCA_029257805.1 Blautia sp. | reverse complement strand
TGTCAGAGTTTATGCGTGAGCTGCGTAAAGACAGCTACAGTGACCTGATGGATAAGTATTTCCGCCTTGGAAACAACCTGAACCAGCGTGATACTATTGCCGTTCGTAAGATGATTTCCGGATTTACGAAACTTCTGTATCCAGATGGAGAGGTAACAAAAGAAGAATTACGTGAGATCGTGGAAATTTCACTGGAACTTCGTCGCAGAGTAAAAGAACAGTTGAAGAAGATTGGCGGTATGGAGTTCTATGATGTGAATTTCTCTTATACAGATAATGACAGCTTTGAAGAGCATTACGTTTCCGTTCCTGAGCAGGGCGGCGGTAAGCTGATTCCAGAAGGTATGGGAAAACCAGGATCTGTTTATACCGTTTCCAAATCAAAGACAGGAATGATCGGTTGCTATATGTTGGAAACACAGATGATGCCTGGAAATGGGAAATTGACTTGTACTGGTATTGGATCAGGAAAAGAGCCGAAAGAGGCAACCAATACGGCCTTTAATTATCTGAAAGCTAATGGAAACCGTATTTCCGGTCAGATTAGTACCACTACAAAGGACTATATTATCAATTATCAGGATATGCAGGGCATTGGAATGACAGGTAATCTGGCATTGCCGACATTGATTGCAATCTGTTCCGTAGCACTTGGAAAGACACCACTTAATAGTCTTGCAATTCTTGGAGAGATCAGTATCGGGGGCACTTTGATTAAAGTAGAGGAACTGGCAAGCACTCTACAGGTATGCCTGGACAGTGGAGCAAAGAAAGTTTTACTTCCGATTACTTCCGCAGGAGATCTGGGAACAGTACCATCTGATCTGGTTGGTGCATTTAGCCTGATCTTCTATTCTTCCGCAGAAGAAGCAGTATTTAAAGCGCTTGGTGTGGAATAAGACTTGAGCACAGTAAAATAACAGATAAGAAGGTGATGAGTTATTTTTGAACAGGATTTTGAAGAGATGCTGCGACAACACCAGGCATCTTTGAACGATAGAAAGAAATTTACTGCATTGGTAAAAGACTTATTTCCAGATCAGGCTAAAAATCTAAATCTATTGCTTATGGCTTATAACATGGGAATTGCACAGGAGATCCAGAGCGCATCCTATATCAATAACACTTTTGCTTTTCGATATGTGAAGCAACTGATGGATGATTTTGGTATGAGCCGTGTCAATGCAGATTGGATTGTATCAGTGTGGTGTTCTTGTTATGGAGGAAAAGTATTGGGAAAAGGCTGTGATATTTCCATTCAGAAGCAGGGAAGCGGACCAGCGATTCATGGAAAACAATCATCTTCTGGTAAATCTTATGGAGATCTTTTTACCTATGAAAAAAGTCGAAGAGGTAAAGGGCTTGCAGTGACCGGATTTCATGGTGATAAGAACAAAACGATTATTTTTCAGAACAGATCCGGGAATGTGCCGGTAGTTGAAATTGCCGATAATAGTTTTAGCAATTCTCCGACAGAGGAAGCTATTTTGACAGAAGGAATTACATATATTGGGCGAAATGCTTTTTCAGGATGTAACAAACTGCATCAGGTAGTATTACCGATTAGTATCGAAGAGATTGAAGATTCAGCCTTTGAAAACTGTAGTAGTCTTAAATCAATCTCATTGCCGATGGCATTAAAGACGATTGGGGACAGTGCATTGAAAGGAACAGGACTGCGAACCATTGAGATTCCTAAGAGTGTGTTCTGGTTAGGTGATGGACTGCTGGCAGACTGTCAGTCTATGGAGAAAGTGACAATTCCAGAGAATATTGGCAAGATTCCAGATCGTATGTTTGAAGACTGCACGAATCTGAAAAAAGTGGAATTACATGAAAAACTGGGAGCCATCGGTGAACGTGCATTTTTTTGCTGTAATTCCCTAGATTTTATCGTGATTCCAGACAGTGTAAAACAGATTGGGCAGGATGCCTTTACCAATACGGGTAAACAGTTTATTATTCAATGTTCTTTTGGCTCTTATGCAGAAGAGTATGCCAGAAAGAATAAATTCAAATATCAGCTGGTATAGCATAAGTTTTAGATTGTCGCCTGCTATGCGACAACGAAAGAGATAATTTACTATATATTGACTGAGTAAAGAGGTGAGAGGATGGGACTTTTTGATGCACTATTTGGAAATCGAAACCAGATTCCTATGGTGACGACGATTTTGCCGGACGCAGCAAGGCAGGAGATTATTGCTGGCAGACTTCCAATTTTAAATACAGACAAACTGTTCCTGAAGTGTGGAGAGAAGATTCATTTTATTGATAAGGCAGTCAATTTGGAAGAAAAGACGGTGAAGCAATATCGTCATTATGGGCATAGTAGTCCTGGCTTATTTGAAGGAACACGTTGGAGTTCTGGAAGAGGACAGACGGTTGAACATACAGAGCTGGTGCAACATCGGGGAATTTTATACATAACGAATCAGAGAATTGTGTTTCAGGCAACCAAATGGGGATTTGACAAGACTTATCGTTACCTGACTGCAATTACTCCATATAGCAATGCCTGTGAAATGCAGTTTGGTAATAAATCCTATTGCATGATCGTGGCAGATGGAAATGTTGTAAATCGAGTATTGCAGTTGATTAAACAAAGGAGGCAGATACCATAATGGATGGACAATTAAAAAATGGAACAATACTCACTTCGGAGAGTGGAAATAAATATGAGGTAATCAGTCTCCTGGGGGCTGGTGGACAGGGAGAAGTTTACGATGTAAAACTTGGCAGTAAGCATTATGCCTTGAAATGGTATTTTAAGGGCAGTGCTACAGAGCGTCAGAAAAAGATTCTGGAAACAATCATAGCAAAAGGTTCACCGGATGAAAGTTTTCTTTGGCCTATGGAATTGATTGTATCGGCGCAAAGTGATTTGTATGGTTATATCATGCCTCTTCGGCCGAAAAATTATAAAAGTATCGTGGATCTGATGAAGAAACGGGTAAATCCATCTTTTTATACTCTGTGTAGAACTGCTTTTAATCTGACCAGAGGCTATCAGAAACTGCACGCTATGGGAGCTAAGTATCAGGACATTTCATTTGGGAACCTATTTTTTAATCCGGATAATGGAGATGTGCTGATTTGTGATAATGACAATGTTTCTTTTGATAACAGCAAACCGGGTGGGATTCTTGGTACACCGGGATTTATGGCACCGGAGATTGTAAGAGGTGAAAAACGCCCATCTAAAGATACGGATCGTTATTCTCTTTCTGTGTTGCTATTCTATCTTTTCATGGTGAATCATCCACTAGAAGGAAAGTTGGAAGCAAGTATCCGTTGTATGGATATGGCAGCAAGAGTAAAGTTGTACGGTATAGATCCAGTATTTATCTTTGATCCAAATAATAAGACGAACAGACCGGTGAAAGGGATTCACGACAATGCAACGATTTACTGGCCATTATATCCAGAAAAACTGAGGCAGATGTTTACCAAAGCATTTACAGTTGGACTGAACGAGCCAAGTAAACGTATCACGGAACCAGAATGGATGACATTATTTACTAATATGATGAGTGGAATGTTACAGTGTTCCTGTGGTGCACAGCTCTTTTATGATGAAGATTTGGAAGCAAAAGGAGTTGTACATACCTGCTGGAATTGTGGAAAAGCGGTACAGGTACCAAATAAGATTATTATTGGAAAGAACCGGGTACTGTTAAATCAGAATACAAAACTGTTACATCATCATGTGTACGAGGATTTTGATATGGATACAGTTGTAGGATCAGTGGTTCAGAATCCGAAAAATCCTGCGCTCTGGGGAATTCGGAATGAAGATAAAGTGAACTGGACTTATCAGAAAGTAGATGGTACGCAGATACCGGTTGCGCCAGGAAAAACAGCTGGGATTGCAAAAGGTGTAAAGATTATATTTCCTGGAATGATTGGCGAATTTAAATAATCTTCAAGGAAAGTGGATACAAAAATACTTTATGACTTAGAAGATGAAAGTGAAGAGATAGGGGGATAAGAAGATGGAAGTATTACAAAGACCAGGTGGAGAATTAGCAACAAGACCAATTCATTTTTTTTGGGTAGTGGATTGCTCTGGATCCATGTATGGAGAAAAAATTGGAATCGTAAACAATACCATTCAGGAGTGTATACCGGAAATGCGTTCTGCAGCAGACAATAATCCGAACGCACAGCTTTTAATCCGTGCCTTACAGTTCTCATCAGGCGCAAGTTGGATTACAACAACTCCGGTACCTGTTGAAGATTATGGATGGGAAGATATGGATGCAAATGGGTTGACAGAGTTGGGGAAAGCGTTTGATCTTTTAGCGGCACAGCTGAGCATTCCGCCAATGCCGGAGAGGGCATTACCGCCGGTTATTGTACTTCTTTCTGATGGACAACCCACAGATGATTATAAAAGAAGTCTGGAGAAATTGAAAAAATTACCATGGTTTAGAAAAGCAGTTAAAATTGCAATTTCCATTGGTCAAGATGCAGATGATGACGTGTTAGTTGAGTTTTGTGGGAATAATGAATTAGTTTTACAGGCAAATAATGCGGCAGCCCTTGCAAAAATGATTAAATGGGCATCTACGACAGCATCTATGGTATCGGCTCCATCAAGCAAGCCAATAAATTCGGTTGCGGCATCTATGCCTGCAGCTGCATCAGGAGCTTCCGTAGTAGCTTCCACACCGGCAGATGATCCGTTTGCATCGGCAAATAATGGAGCACCATTGGTACTTGATATGAGTAATATTCCAAATCCAGACGATTTTGATGAAGGGGCTGTCTGGTAAGAAGGGGAGGAGTCGGATGAAACGCTATATATGTGATGGAATCGTCAAAGGTGCGACTCATATAAGAAATCGAATGCCTTGTCAGGACAATAAACGAATCGTAGAAATATCAGATGAAATTGCGATTGTTGCAGTTGCAGATGGTCATGGAAGTTCTAAATGTCCCAGAAGTGATAGAGGATCTATGATTGCTGTCAATTCTTTTTATGAAGTCATGAAGAATTATCTGAAAGTTTATGGAGAAGATGAAACAGGACTTTCTAATCTGATTACTTTTCTTAACCGGGAAGGTGACATGCGATTCGCTCAGGATGTATGCGAAGAATGGCAGGCAAGGGTGAAACAGTCTTTTTATAAAAATAAAGTAGAGGGAATGACCGATGAAGATGGAAGTATCAAATGGTCGTCGGTATTTTCATTGTATGGAACGACACTGCTTGGAATGCTGGTGACTGACAGCTTTGTATTTTCTTTCCAGATTGGCGATGGTGATATTAGTGTTGTGACTAAAGGTGAAGTAGCATCGTTGGTAGAACCCGAGAAATTCCTTGGAACAGAAACACACTCTCTTTCAAAACCGGATGCATGGAGAAAAGCCGTAGCATCAGTGCGGAGACGGGAGATGGAAAGTGAAGAGTCATATATGTATATTCTTTCCACAGATGGCTTTGCAAACAGCTATACTTCCAATGAAGAATATCAGAAGACATGTAAGGATTATCTGCAGATGATTCAGGAGCATGGAGTAGAGGTTGTACAGGCAAATTTGAAGAACTGGCTAACGGAAACCAGTGAACTTGGATGTGGAGATGATATCACAGTTGTTATGGTGTATTTTACAAGAGAGTAGGGGAGTCAAAGGAGAATGATTGTAGATCGCTATTATTATCACCAACTGAATAAACAAGAGCAGGCGATTTATAAGGCATTTTATAAAGGTGTAATGTTACATCAGGAGATTATTCCAATTCCGATGCGTGGAGAATTTAGACAAGAGAGCTTTGAACGAATATTCATGGCGATGACGAGGGATAATCCATTGATTTATTTTCTGAATCAGTCAGCATGCAGTACTGCCAGTGATATATTTGGACATATTGCAATCTGTCCGCAGTATTTTTTTACGAAAGAAAAGGTAAAAGAATATAATCGAAAAATTGAAAAAGTAGTGAATGAACTGGCAGAACAGCTACATTTGCTGGAAGGTGATGATTATGAAAAAGAACTTCGGGTGCACGATTGGATTTGTCGGAATGTTGAGTACGATTACGAAGGAAGAAATAAGAATAAGCTGTCTAGAGTGATTGCTTCACACAATATTCTTGGTGTATTTGCACATCATAAAGCTCAGTGTGAAGGAATTGCTAAGGCAGTGAAAGTTCTTCTAAATGCGGTTGATATGAAATGTATTGTTGTGACCGGTGATTCAATAAAAAACGGACAGCGTGTGCCACATGCATGGAATATTGTAGATATTGATGGAGAGTCGTATCAGTTAGATGTTACCTGGGATATAGGGGCAATAGAGCGGAATAAGCATCATATAGTATATGACTACTTTAATCTGACAGACGAGTTAATGAATCAGGATCACAAAGCGGATAGTAGCTTACCAATATGTAGAAGCAAGAAAGCGAATTATTATGTGCAGAGAGGTTGTTCCTTTCAGATGAGGCACCGGCTTATGGCATATATAGACAAGCTGCTTGAGCAGAATGAACGGGTATATGAATTTCGTGTAGGGGGCAGACTGAATAAAGTTACCATAGAGAAAGAAGTAATTGATCATATTGTACAGAGATTACAGAAACAGGGAAGAACTAGCGTTCGAATAAAAATATATTCTAATAGAAAGCTTGGAATATATCGTATAGAAATATTTTGAAGAGGTTAAATATATGCTAGAATTAACGATTTATGGAATTGGATTTTTTTTATGTACATTGCTGATTCAATACATGCTTTTCAAATTTCGGAAAGATCATAATCATGGGCTAAATGGTATTTGGGTTGGAAGCAGAGCAATTATGGTTTTGTGTGTTGTTGGAATTATAAATCATAATATTGAGTATTTTGCGGCGATACTGGGATTTATCTGTGCAGATGAAATTGGTAAGGCAATAGGATGGCATTAAAAAGTATCATGTGTGGCAGATATTATATAAATTTAGATATAGCAGATGAAATTGAAAAAGTAGTGCATGATATAGACCTGCAAATTTGGCAGGAACATTTTTTAGGGGATATTCATCCAACAAAATTTGCACTAATTATTGAAAAATCGGAACATGGAATGAAATGAGGTATCTGCTTTTGTGATTGGTTTGAAAATGAACGACGGTTTGTGATTTTAACGACGGCAGCCAATGAATCTATGAGAAAAGTACATGACCGTATGCCATTGATATTGGAAAAAGAGCAACTGGCAGTCTGGGTTTATTGAATGACAGAAGTACAAAACCACTGTCTGACTAAATGGATTAGCTATAACGAAATGGAGTAGTGATCTCCTATGTTTCATGCTATAATTGGAAAAAACTTGCAATAGCAGGTTTCTTTTTTGAATGTTAGTTAGAAAAAACTAACTTTAAAAAATTGCAATTATATAAGGAGGATTCATTAATGAAACAAAAAATGCTGGCAAAAGATTTTATCACAGTTGGAGTATTTACAGCAATTATGCTAGTTGTATCCATGGCAGTTGCAATGCTGGGATTTATCCCGGTTTTTATTCCGCTTTTATCTGTTTTTGTACCATTAATCAGTGGGATTCCATTTATGCTTTTTGCTACAAAAGCTCAGAAATTCGGTATGATAACGCTTATGGGTATTTTAATCGGTCTTGTTATGGGAATGATGGGACATGGAATTTTCGCATTTGTTGCAGGGCCGCTTTGTGGTCTTATATCTGATCTTATTATGAAATCAGGAAAATATAAGAGTATGAAAAAGGATGCACTTGCTTGTGGTGTATTTTTCCTTTCTGTTATTGGAAACTATATCCCGATTATTTTAGCTCGTGAAGCATATCATACACAGCTGGTTGAGACAGGATATGGTAAAGAATATGCAGATGCACTGATGAGACTTATTCCGGACTGGAGTTTGATTCCACTTGCTATAGCGGCATTTATATCCGGTATCATCGGGGCCTATATTGGAAAAGCAATGCTTAAAAAACATTTTAAACGTGCAGGTATCGTATAATGAATCCACAAAACTCAAGGGAAATAAAATCTTTTTTAGATCCAAGAACTAAAATGCTTCTTGTTCTGACCATTGCCACAATCTGTGTGGCAGGAGGCAATAGCTTTCTTACTACTCTGGCAAAAATATCATTATCACTAATTCCGTTTTTTCTTTATCTTTTTGAGAGGAGATGGAAGACAGCATTTTTGTATGGAATTATTTTTATAATTGCAATTTATGGTGGAAGTGTGATTATTGGCAGGACTTATGGTGTATTGAATTTTATAATGGTTGCGTTTTTTATGATCATTGCAAGATTTATGCCGGGTATTGCTATGGGAAGCTACCTGGTGTCAACAACGACAGTAAGTGATTTTATGGAAGCAATGAAAAGGATGCATATACCTCAGTCGGTGAGCATAGCTCTTTCAGTCACATTTCGTTTCTTTCCAACTTTGAAGGAAGAGTATCAGGCTATTAACAAGGCGATGAGAGTAAGAGGGATTCGTTTTGGTGGAAAAAAGCCGTTTCAGATGTTGGAGTACCGGCTGATTCCTATGATGATTTCAAGTCTTAAGATCAGTGAGGAACTGTCAGCGGCAGCTCTTACAAGAGGTCTTGGATCACCAAAACAAAGAACGAATCTCTGCGAGATTGGATTTAAAATTCAGGATATTCTTGCAATTTTGCTTTGCATTTTCAGTTGGATCATGTTGATATTTGATGGATTTATTATATAGGTGACAAAATGATTACTTGTAAAGATGTATCTTTTTCCTATGAGAAAGAGAATGAGAAAGATGTCCTTTCGCATGTAAATTTAGAAATAAAGGAAGGAGAAGTTGTTCTCCTATGTGGTGGCAGCGGTTGTGGGAAAACTACGCTTACCCGACTGATGAATGGTCTTATTCCTCATTACTACAAGGGGAAATTAATGGGGGAAGTTATTGTGGACGGGAAAAATGTGGCGGATACTCAGCTTTATGATCTTTCTGAAGTAGTGGGTTCTGTGTTTCAGAATCCAAGATCACAGTTTTTCAGTGTGGATACTACAGGCGAGCTGGTGTTTGGATGCGAAAATCAGGGAATGTCAAAGGAAGAGATTCTGGTTCGAAAAGAAAAAGTTGTAAAAGAGTGTTCTATTGAAAAACTTATGGGACGGAGTATTTTCAATTTGTCAGGTGGTGAAAAACAAAAAATCGCCTGTGCAGGAGTGAGTATGCTTGCACCGGATGTGGTGGTCCTTGATGAGCCGACATCAAATCTGGATATAGAAGGAATCTATATGTTAAGAGACATGTTGGTACGTTGGAAAAAAGAGGGAATGACCATTGTAATTGCAGAACACAGATTATGGTTTTTGAGAGATCTTGCAGATAGGGTCATTTACTTAAAAGAAGGAAGAATAGAAGAAATACGATCAGGTAAAGAGTTTTTTTCGCAAAATCCGGATTTTTATAAGAAAAGAGGACTTAGAAGTGTGGTATTGCACAAGCTAGACATGAAAAAAAACTTCGTTGACTGTGATAAAATGGTCCTGGAAAATGTTTTTTATTCTTATAAAGGGAAAAAGGAAGTCCTTCACATTCCAAGACTGGAAATGCCCCTTAGACAAGTTACGGCTATTTTAGGGCATAACGGTGCAGGAAAAAGTACGTTCCTTCAGTGTATGTGCGGACTATTAACGAATGATAAAAGTATTCTTACGATTCATGGAAGGCAATATAAAGGGAAGAGGAGAAAGGACCTTTGTTTTCCGGTTATGCAGGATGTTAATCATCAGCTTTTTACAGAGAGTGTACTGGATGAGATTTTGCTTTCTATGGAGGAGGAGAATGACGGGGAAGCAATAAATTATTTAAAAGAAATGGACTTGCTTCCCTATAAAGACGACCATCCCATGGCATTATCGGGAGGTCAGAAACAAAGAGTAGCCATTGCTTCGGCGTTGGCATCTCAAAGAGAGATTTTGATTTTTGATGAACCGACCAGTGGACTGGATCTTGCTCATATGGAGCTGGTTGCGAAAAGTATCCGATATTTAAAAGAAAGAGGGAGGACCGTATTGATTATAACTCACGATATGGAATTTGTTCAGGCATGCTGTGATGTGATTATTCAACTTGAAAACGGTCAACTTGAGGAGTGCTGATGGATTGGGAAAAAGATTATAAGTCAAAAAATATGAAGGTACTTTGCCGGGATGAAAATTGTACAGTTATTAAATTTGAGGATAGGACAGGAGACGGAATCATGACGATGTATTCTGTTTTTAAAGGTTGCCATGTAGCATATAACGATTTTCATATGGAACAGGTTTCTTCTGTATTTGAACCGTCTTCTGGTATTTTCTGTGTGGATCATTGCAGAGAAGGGCGTATTGAATGGAAGGGGAAAAAGAATCGCTATACTTATGTATCTGCCGGGGATATGCAGGTGGATTGCAGAGAAAATCATACAAATGATTTTTTCTTTCCTCTCAGTCATTATCATGGACTGACCATCATAATTGATATGGAGAAAACAGATCATGGAGTCCTTAAGCTGATGGATGATTTTACTGTGGATATGAACAGATTAAAAGAAAAATTCTGCCCAGGTGAATCGCATTTTATTATGAGAGCCGGTGCTCAGATTGATCGGATTTTTTCAGAACTTTATGATCTGCCTGAAAAGGTAAGAAAAACATATATTAAAATTAAAATTATGGAGCTTTTGCTTTTCCTTGATAATCTGGAAGTTCCAAATACAGGGGATGAAAGAGGATATTATTACAAGTCTCAGGTAGAAAAAATAAAGGAAATGGTTCATCTGCAGACTTCTGATCTTTCAACCTGGTATACACTGGAAGAGTTATCACAAAAATTTTCCTTTCCCCTGACTGGAATGAAGCAATGTTTCAAAGGAATCTACGGCTGCAGTATGGCGGATTACATGAAAACTTATCGAATGAATGCCGCTGCAGAAATGCTTCTTGATACAGATAAGACGATTATCGAAATCGCAAGTTCTGTTGGATATGAAAATCCCGGAAAATTTTCGGCGGCATTTAAAAGCAAAATGGGTCTGACACCTTCTGAATATAGAAAAACAGTTACTAAATAAAAAGAGGAGATTGAATATGAAAGAAAAAGGAACCTTTTCTATAGTCCTTTCTTTTGCCCAATCGGCGAAGAAGTCATTAATACTTTCCGTTTTTCTGGCAATCTTAAGTGTAACAGCAGGGCTGTTTCCTTATGTTGCCGTATATAAAATCATTAACTTATTCTTTACAGAAGAGGCAACAATGGGAACGGTAATTCCATGGGCGATTGCCAGTGCAATTGCATATCTCGTTCAGAGAATTTTATTTAGCTTTGCAACTTCCGCATCACATAATGCTGCATATCACATCCTGGAGGAAATTCGTAACGCACTTTCTGAAAAACTGCTGCGCATACCCCTTGGAAGTACTATGAATCGTACAGCAGGTGAATGGAAGGTTTCCATTGTAGATAAGGTGGAAACAATGGAATTGCCTCTGGCCCATCTTATTCCGGAAGGGATTTCCAATCTGGCATTACCGGTTTTTGTGATTGGATATTTATTTTTTATTAACTGGAAGATAGCTCTTTCTTCTATGATTTGTGTTGTTGTTGGAGCAATCGTTTATTCTGTGATGATGCGAAATTACGGAGAACAATATGAAAAATATATGAAGGGTTCAGAGTATGTGAATAGTGTGATGATTGAGTACACAGAAGGAATTGAAGTGATTAAGGCGTTTAATCAGTCATCTTCTTCATATAAAAAATATACAGATGCGGTACGTGAATTTAAAGAATTTACTTTAAACTGGTTCCGATCAACATGGGGACTTATGAATCTGGGTGGAGCTATTTTACCAACCACCTTGTTAGGTGTACTTCCTGTTGGTATACTTCTCTACCTTTCAGGTGGATTTACACCTGCAGAACTGACTCTTTCCATTATCTTGTCCTTAAGTATTGTTGCGCCTGTCAGTTGGTTTACAGTTATGGTCAATCAGTTTAAAGAAGTCCAGTATGCGGCGAATGTTATTCGTGAAATCATGGATATGGAGGAACTTACACAGGTTGATAAAAATGCTGAGCTTCAGGGTGCAGATGTAGAATTAAAAGAAGTACATTTCGCATATTCAAAAGATGAGGAAGTTCTTCATGGAATAAATCTTCGAATTCCGGAGGGGAATTTTACAGCATTGGTAGGGCCATCCGGCAGCGGAAAATCCACATTGGCAAAATTGATTGCCCGTTTCTGGGACGTAACAGAAGGAAGTATTACGATTGGTGGAGTTGATATTCGAAAGATGCCTTTAAAACAGCTTGCTGATAATATCAGTTTTGTGTCTCAGGATAATTTTTTATTTAACTGTTCATTATTTGAAAATATTCGTATTGGGAAACCGGATGCAAGTGATGAAGAAGTATTGGCAGCGGCAAAGGCTGCAAGATGTGAAGAGTTTATCAGTCATCTTGAAAAAGGATGGGATACTCCGGCTGGTGAAGCGGGGAAGAAACTTTCAGGTGGAGAACGTCAGAGACTGGCAATTGCCCGTGCCATTCTTAAGGATGCCCCTGTCGTGATTCTTGATGAAGCAACTGCGTTTACAGATCCTGAAAATGAAGCGCAGCTTCAGCAGTCCATTGCCCGTCTTACAAAGGGAAAGAGCCTTCTTGTTATTGCACATCGTCTGTCTACAATCCAAAATGCAGACCAGATCGTGTTACTTGAAAAAGGCAATATTACAGCAAGAGGAACGCATAAAGAATTATTAGATTCCTGTAGTTTATACAAAAGGATGTGGGAAGCTCATATTGGAGCAAAGGCATGGAATGCCGGAACGCAGGGGAAGGAGTGTGGCACAAATGTTTAAGATGGCAGCACGAATCATTAACTGGACCGGGGAATATAAAAAACGTATGTATCTTGGCTTTTTATGGTCATTTATTCAGAGTATATTTATTGCAATGCCCATTATGGGGGCAGCATTTGTTCTTGATCTTATGATAAAAGACAGTCGTGGAGAGATAGAAATGACATCCAGTTACGCGTGGTTCGCCCTTGGTTTTATGATCATAGCTATTTTAGGAAGGTTTATTTTTTCTTATCTTCGTGCTACATACCAGGAGAGTATTGCTTATGAAAAAACAGCAGAGGAGCGTATCCTGATTGGAGATGTTCTAAAAAGAGTTTCCTTAGGTTTTTTTGACAAAAATGATGTTGGAAAACTAACAGGTGCTGTAACAAGTGATCTTTCGTTTCTGGAAATGTATGCCATGAATATGACCAATACAGTTGTAGGTGCTTATATTCATATAGCAGCGATGATTGTTTGTATGCTCTTCTTTTGTCCGCCCATTGCACTGATTGCGTTCCTTGCAGTAGCAGGTTCAACGATTTTTCTTCATATTCTCAGTAATAAAAGTGAGGAGAACGCACTGCCTCATCAGAAGGCAAATGATGCACTGATTGGTGCTGTTCTTGAATTTGTACGCGGTATCGCTGTAGTAAAATCTTATGGTCAGGAAGGTGCTTCTACACAAGGAATCCGCGATGCATTTCAGAATCATAGAAAGATTAATCTTAAGATTGAAAAAGATTATACATGGATCAATGCCATGCATCAGATCTGTTGTAAAATGGGATCTGCGGCAATTGTGCTGGTCTCTGCAATCATGACGATCAAAGGAACCATGGAACTTCCCATTTTTCTTATGATGGCAATCTTTTCTTTTGTCATTTTTTCACAGCAGGAGGTGGTTCAAAACTCCGCACATACTCTTCAAATTATGAAGGTTGCCCTTGATAAATTAGATGAAATTAAAGCAGCGGAATTTATTGATGGAGATGGAGAAGAAAAAGAGCTTTCTTCTTATAATATAGTATTTAATCATGTTGATTTTAGCTATGAAAAACATCAGATTTTAAATGATATCTGTTTTCGGATTCCGGAAGGAACGACAACAGCAATCGTTGGTCCGTCAGGAAGTGGAAAAACAACAATCTGCAAGCTTCTTGCCCGTTTTTATGATGTAGACAGCGGTGAGATCACAATCGGAGGGAGAGATATCAGAACAATGAAATGTGATAGTTTGCTTAATAATATTTCTATGGTGTTCCAGAATGTATACCTTTTTCATGATACCATCCGAAATAATATATGTTTTGGCAATCCGGATGCGACAGAAGAAGAGATGACGGAGGCTTCTAAAAAGGCCTGCTGCCATGACTTTATTATGGCACTTCCAAATGGATATGATACTGTCATAGGAGAAGGTGGCGGAACACTTTCAGGTGGAGAGCGCCAGAGGATTTCTATTGCAAGAGCTATTCTTAAGAATGCCCCAATTGTTATCTTGGATGAAGCAACAGCAAGCGTAGATCCGGAAAATGAACATCTGATTCAATCAGCAATTTCAGAGCTTACCAGAGGTAAGACTTTAGTGACGATTGCACACAGACTTGCAACAATTGAAAATGTAGATCAAATCCTTGTGGTGGATGATAAGAAGATTAAACAGAGGGGAACGCACAAGGAGTTGATGGCGCAGGATGGAACATATCGCAGATTTATTGAGATCAGGAAGAAAGCCGAGGGCTGGACGATGCAATGATAGGAAAGGACAGGGAGAAATCTCTGTTCTTTTTTCGTGATTTTTGTAGAAATGTGGTATAATTAATCTATATTTTACAAAGAGGACTCACATTAAAATTATAAAAAATAAGAGAGGTGAAACAATGTTTGAACGAGTAGAATACTATGTAAAAAGAATTGATGGAGACTATGCTTATCTGCAAAAAACAGATGATCCTATGTCAGAAGAAAAATGTGTGGCAAGAGCATTACTTCCTGATGCAATTATGGAGGGAAGCCACCTTGCATATGAGATGTTGCAATATGAGTTGATTTAAAGAAGGATAAGTATGGAGATGAGTGAATATAAAAAGATAGAAGAGTTATTTGAAGAAATCTGGCGGCAATTCATAAATTTATTAGATGCTATTGTTATTACGTTGCTTATAATGTTTACAGTTTTGTTAGTAAGCATTCTTATTTTATATGTGTTTAAGTCAGTTGCTTTATTTCGAATGGCAAAAAACAGGAAGGAAAAATATTATCGCTTGTCATGGATTCCTTTTGTAAATGATTGTGTTTTAACAAAAATGGCTCTGGATAATTATATAATAGGTTGCCTGATCCCGTTAGGTTATGTAGGTTTTTTCTGTGTAACCAATTACTGTATTTTTTTAAATGTAGTGGGATATTTGCTTATGACAATCGCATTATTGGTGAAGTTGTATAGTTGTTATAAAATTTATATTATGTATTCTTCAAAATATAAGGTTATGCTTGTATTTTCAGTTTTTACGTTAGGGCTCATTACTCCATTTTTATTGTATGCCATTAGAAATAATAAAGCAGCAGATCATTGATCAGTATAAAGGAAAGAAGTTCGCAATATGGAGAACTTCTTTCCCTTCAATGTTTGAGTTTTTCTTTTTCGGAATTTAAAAGGTTAATATTTAAATCATTTTCACTGGCTGTTTTGTCAACCCAAAGATTTAAAGCGGTAATTGCAAGAGAAACTTCATCTAATTTAGAACTTATATAAGCAAAATCAGGTAATTCATCATCCGTAATTTTTCCATCACGTGCAATTTGGATTAATCTGGAAGTTAGTGGATTAATATCGTTCAGTGCGGCAATTGTTTCCAGGATAATATGGGATAATTCTGAAACTTTTATAGATGGAACATATCGATCTCCAATTTCACAGCGATGTGAGCAATAGTAGTTACATAGATCAGGTCTTTTGTAGCAGTCAGCCATTTGGACAATATCATATGGTGTTGGTGCCTGTGTCTCATATTCAATTTTTTCAATTCGTGAGGAAGAGATGCCGTCCATTAATTCGCTTGCTTTTTCACGTGAAAGTCCCATTTCTTCTCTGCATATTTGATAAATGGTTTTATCTTCTTTTGTTGAAATTCGTCCCATTATCTACCTCATTTCTCTTAAAAAGGGGAAATACATCATGTTATTTCTCCACTTTTAAAGTGTTTGTTTTTATATTTTTCCATTATACTCGAGATATAAAAAGAAGGCAAGAAATTAAGAAAAGGGGAGTGGATATGACGGTATCAGAACGAATGAAATTGGTACGGACAATTGAAAAAGTAAATGAAAATAAAGAATTTAGTAAGAAACTAGGTATTATGAATGCGTCTGTTTTCAAAAATCCAAGTCCTAAGAAATACATAGTAGGTGTACATTGATTTATTTGGCGTTGCTTATTTTAGGGATTATGGGGGGTGGTTGTACTGGTTAAAGGAATTTGCGATTGATATAGTATTAAAAAAATTAAAATTATGAGAAGAAAGGGAAAAGAATATGATATCAACAACAACACCGTCAGTAGAAGGAAAACGTATTGTAGAGTACAGAGGAATTGTATTTGGGGAGGTAATATCCGGCGTCAATTTTGTAAGAGATATTGCGGCTTCATTCAGTAATTTTTTTGGAGGAAGATCCAACAGTTATGAGCAGGAACTTGTTCAGGCAAGAGAAAATGCTCTTCGTGAAATGGAAGAAAGAGCAGTATCATTAGGTGCAAATGCTGTAGTGGGAGTAGATATTGACTATGAAGTACTTGGTGCAGATAATGGTATGCTGATGGTAACAGCCAGTGGGACTGCAGTGATAGTAGAATAAGGAAAAAATAAAAAAGCCTCAGTAGTTCAAATGCTGCTGAGGTTTTTTGTTAAATTTTATAGCTTTGAGAGATGCTTTTCTTTTTGTTATAATGTAAGATGTAATATAAGACAAACAAGATCATATGGAGATATGAAAATGGAAAAAATCAATAAAGTAACCAGTAGTGTGATAGATATATTATCAGAGCAAGGGACAGATTTACAGGGATCCGGAATCTATGGAAAAGCACAGGAAGTACCACATGAAGAAAAAAAAGATTATCAGATTTTGAGATTATCAAATGAAACGGGTAACGGGGTAATTACTGCATATCAGGTATTTTCAGGAATCGAACTTTATTATAATGATATGCATATGGGATATTGTAATAAGGAACAGAAGACTGTAAAAAATGTGATTGAGATAAATCATTGCCGAATCGGAAGGTTTGAGTGCAGCTTTGGAGAAAATAGTTGTTGTTACATGACGGAAGGGGATCTGGCCATTAGTTCGCTTATGAAGAAAAAATCGGAAGCATGTTTCCCGCTCAGACATTATCATGGTATAACGATCCTCATTGATTTGGATAGAGTGTTGCCAGATATCAGACGAATCATGGAGCTATTAAATATTGATCTGGATTATATAAAAAAATATATATGTGAAGAAAACAGATGTTGTATTATGAGGGCCAATCCCTCTGTAGAACATATTTTTTCAGAGTTGTATTGTGTTAAAGAAAAAAGAAAAGCCGGTTATATAAAAATAAAGACATTGGAATTGCTGTTATTTTTAAGTGATCTTAACACAAAAGAGGAAATATTACATATGGAGTATTTTAATAGTTCTCAAGTAAATTTAATGAAGAATGTTGAGACATATATAACAAAGGATCTGACAAAACACTATACAATCGAACAGATCTCGCATGAATTTGAGATTTCGGATTCTGCTCTAAAGAAAAATTTTAAGGGGGTGTATGGAACATCCATATATTCTTATTTAAGAACTTATCGTTTGCAGACTGCTGAAAAATTACTGAGGGAAACGGAGCTAAGTGTTACAGAGATTGCCAGTGATATTGGCTATGAGAATCCAAATAAATTTACTTCCGCTTTTAAAGAGATGTATGGAATACCGCCAACTTTGTATAGAAAGCGTATCTATTTGGATAGAAATGGAACTTCGCGGAGTGGCGAGGAAGTTTAGTATACAGTAGAATAACCTTTGTCAGATCTTGAAAGTAAGCTGCCGGGTGGCGGCTTGTTTTTAGGAATGAAGTTAGAATAATATAACTTTTGGAAAGGCAAAGGAGGATTTTCTAATGGAAAGTGAAAGAAAGAAAAAATTTTCAGTTAAAGATGCTGCAACAATTGGTATTTTTTGTGCGATCATGTTTATTGTGTTTATGGCGTATTCCATGCTTACAGGTGCATCATTATTCTACAATATGATTTTTAATGCAGTTGGAGCAGCACTGATCCTGGCTCCATTTTACGTCTATATGAGTATGAAGGTAGGAAAACATGGACCGGCACTTGTATATAATGCTATGTGGGCAATTGTAGCAGGGCTTATGATGGGACCATGTATGATTCCCTGGTTTTTAGGAGGGGGTATTCTTGCAGAATTATCCATGTGTGGCAAGAATGCATATCATGACATTAAACGGGTTTCTATTTCATGGATCATTTCTGCTCTGGTTCGAGCAGCACATGGAATGTCAGAAATCTGGTTTTTTAAAGATGCGTTTCTCGCATCAGGTGTAAGCAAACAACAGATAGAGATACAGACACAATACTACACAGATCCCAAATGGGTGATTTTCAGCCTGGCAGCAACAGCACTTTGTGCAGTAATTGGCTGTTTCATCAGTAATAAATTAATTGTGAAGCATTTTAGAAAGAGTGGTGCAATTAAATAAAACTATGAATATAAACTTTGATTTTCGTACAAAGCTGTTTGTCATAGTTCTGAATATGTCGCTTGTGGCAACGCTCACAAGTGACATTTTGATATATATACTTCTTTTTCTTTTAGGAATATATCTTATAATTCAGGGCTATGTAAAACAGACCGTAGAATATATAGCAGCAGCAGTTTTGTTTATTATACTTAGAATCGTTTCAGGTGGTAATGGGATTACAGTATTAATACCGGAAATGTTTTTATTTATGGTTTTAAGAATTCTTATGATGCTAATGGCTGCATATCCTGTGATTGGAATGCCCCCGGGAGAAATAGTGGCTGTGTTTAAAAAAATTCATGCGCCTGATGGAATTGCATTACCGGTAACATTTATGCTTCGTTTTTTTCCTACTGTAAAAAGTGAATTTAAGGATGTGTTCAAAGCATTAAGATTAAGAAAGCTATTGTCATGGAATCATCCATTTCATTCTATGGAATATATCATTACTCCGGTCATCTTCAGATCTTCAAGAATTGCAGAAGAACTTGCTGCATCAGCAGAGAGCAGAGGGATTTCCAATCCCGGAATACATACATCCAGAACAAAAATTATATTTCAGAAAAAGGATGGGGCAATGTGTGTCGTGGCAGCACTTCTTACAGCCGTATTCATTATCGTAGAAAGGATGGCATTGCGATGTTAAAGGATTTTCACAATATGAATGAGGTTGTGGATTTTAAAAATGTATCTTTTTGTTATCCGGGATGTGATACAAAAAGTGTTACAAAAATAAATCTTAAAATTAAAAAAGGTGAATTTATTGTTCTTGCCGGGGAAAGTGGGTGTGGGAAAACAACCATTACAAGGCTGGTAAACGGACTTGCTGAAAAATTTTATGAAGGAAAAACAGAAGGGACCATTTGGGTGAATGGAAAAAATCTTTCTGAAATACCATTATGTGAGATTGGAAAGACAGCGGGAACAATCTTTCAGGATCCAAAGAGTCAGTTTTTTGCAAGTTTGACAGAAGATGAAGTAGCATTTGGATGTGAAAATTATGGAATTTCAGAAGAAATAATTGACGAAAAAGTAAAGGCAGCTATTAAAAAAATTAATGGAGAAATGTTATGTGGAAAGCGTATTCACTTTATGTCCAGTGGCGAGAAGCAGAAGATTGCCATTGCGTCAGTATATGCAGTGAATCCTCCTATCTATATTTTTGATGAACCTTCTGCCAATCTTGATATGAGTTCCGTTGAAGCATTAAAGGCATTAATGAAAAAATTAAAAATGGAAGGGCATACAATTGTTGTTGCAGAACATCGTCTTTACTATCTTTCTGATTTGGCAGATCGTATTCTTTATTTAAAAAATGGATATATAGAACACGAGTGGAATCCACAGGAACTAATGGAGTTTGACGAAGAAGAAAGAGCAGAACTTGGAATCCGAACACCTAACTTGAAAAACTTGAGCAAAGACAGATATAGAAATAAAGAACGCGAGCTTTCTTTAGAAGTTAGGAATCTTTCATTTGCATATGAGGATAAACAGGTTTTTCATCATTTATCTTTTCAGGCATTTAAAGGTGATATTATTGCACTGACAGGGGCAAATGGAGTGGGAAAAACAACTTTATCAGGTGTTCTTTGTGGTATGCAAAAAGAAAAAGAGGGAGAGATTTTTTATGATGGATCTGTTGTTTCGAGAAGAAAAAGAAAAGATAAAGCTTACTTTGTTATGCAGAATACAGACTGTCAGTTATTTGGAGATAGTTTGGAAGAAGAGTTATTGTTAAATGGAAGAAAAAGAGAAGTAAGTGAAGCAGATAAAGTGTTGGATATATATGGTTTATCTGATCTGCGTGAAAAACATCCTGCGGCGTTATCTGGAGGACAGAAGCAAAGGCTGACTCTTGCAGTATCTGATTGGATAGATACGCCAATTCTTATTTTAGATGAACCTACAAGTGGTCTTGACTTTAAAAATATGAAAAGAATATCAGAACATTTGCAGGCATTAGCGCAGAAAGGTAAAACAATCATCATTATAACTCATGATTATGAGTTTGCCATGAGAACGTGCAATAAAGTATTACATATGATCAATGAAAGTAAGGTAGAATGTTTTTCTACAGAAGAAGAGTTGGATAAGGTATATTCATGTTTTTTAGGAGAAGAGTTTGTATATGAATAAGAAAAAAGAGAAAGAGTTACGAAAAATGTTTAAATATGCTGGAAAATTTCATATTTTGACTGTAATAGGATGTATTCTTTCAGGTGTGAGTACAGTGTTGTCGATGATCCCGTTTGTATGTATCTGGCTGGTTATACGAGATCTGATACAGGCATTTATAATAGGGGATATTTCTCTGGCAGAAAAAAGCACCATTTATGCCTGGATGGCAGTGATCTTTGCTGTTTTAAGTATTCTGCTGTATTTTATAGCGTTGAATTGTACTCATCTTGCAGCTTTTCGTACAGCTTCAAATATGAGAAAGTGTGTTCTTCATCACATAGTGAAATTACCCATGGGATATTTTGATAAGAACGCAAGCGGGCGTCTTAGAAAGATTATCGATGACAATGCAGCACTTACAGAAGGCTTTTTAGCACATCAGCTGCCTGATTTAACAGGTTCGATTATAATGCCTGCAGTAGTTTTTGTTCTGCTGTTTCTATTTGACTGGAGATTAGGCATCTGTTGTCTGATTCCCATGGGAATTAGTGTGATTTTTTTGAAACAGATGATGGGTGGAGAAAATGCGAAGTTTATGTCTAAATATATGATAGCACTGGAAGCCATGAATAAAGAAGCAGTAGAGTATGTCAGGGGGATTCCTGTTGTGAAAGTATTCCAACAGACAATTTATTCTTTTAAAAATTTTCATGCTGCTATTAATGAATATAAAAAATTTGCATCAGACTATGCATTGCAATGCAGGATTCCTCTTACTGGATTTTATGTAACATTGAATGCATCTTTTATATTAATGATTCCTATAGCATATTTCATTCTGAATGCTGCAAAAGGACAGGCTGATTATACAAAGAGTGTCCTTGATTTTCTGTTTTACATCCTGTTTACACCGGTATGTACCATTATGATGAACAGGATCATGTTTGCCAGCGAGCAACTTTTGGCAGCTAAAAGTGCAGTAAGCAGAATTGAAGAGATTATAAAAGAAAGTCCGTTAAAAGAGCCGGAAACCTGTCTGGTTCCGAAAGATGGTTCTGTTTGTTTTTCAAATGTTTCTTTTGCATATCCAGGTACAAAAGTTAAAGTATTGGAAAATGTAGATTTCGAAGTGCCGGAAGGAAAAACTTATGCTTTGGTAGGGGTATCCGGAAGTGGAAAAAGTACAGTGGCAAGACTTGTACCAAGATTTTATGATGTTCAGGAAGGGGAAGTTTTTGTAGGAAAATGCAATGTGAAGTATATAAAAAAAGAAGTGTTAATGGATCAGATTGCCTTTGTTTTTCAAAATCCCCATCTTTTTAAAGATACATTGCTGAATAATATAAAAGCAGCCCGTCCGGAAGCAACCTTTGAAGAAGTGATGAATGCACTTTCAAAGGCAAGTTGTCTGGATATTATAGAGAAGCTTCCAGATGGTCTGGATACAATAGTTGGTTCAGGCGGGACACATTTATCAAGTGGAGAAAGTCAGAGAATTGCACTGGCTCAAGCAATCTTAAAAGATGCACCCATTATTGTACTTGACGAAGCAACTGCATTTGCAGATGCAGAGAATGAATATAAGATTCAGATGGCATTAGATAAACTGGCAAAAGGGAAAACGGTTCTGATGATTGCACACAGATTACCAACTGTGGAAAACGCGGATCAGATTCTCGTTTTTGATCATGGGAAAATTATTGAGAGAGGAACCCATAAAGAGCTTATGAATAAGAACGGTGTATATACGGAAATGTGGAAGGATTATCAGAAGTCTGTTTCCTGGAAGGTTGAAAAGGAGGAGAAATAGCGTGAAACAAGCTCTTAAAAAGAAGTATGCACTTAGTGATCAGGGTGTAAAGGATTTAAAAAAAGGTATTTTATTTTCCGCTCTTGCAAATATCAGTTTGATGTTTCCGGTTGTTCTTTTAGCGAAAGTATTAGAGCAGTTTCTAGATCCTGTATTAGGATTAGAAACTTCAAAGGTCAGTATTGTCACATATGTATTTATAGGATTTTTAATCATAGGGCTTATCTTTGCCTTTCATTATCGACAGTATACAGTAACGTATCTTGGGACATATGAAGAAAGTTCCAGAAGAAGGATTAGTCTTGGAGAAAAATTACGAACACTGCCGGTGGCATTTTTTCAGCAGAGAGATATTTCGGATATTACAAGTACGATTATGGGAGACTGTGCAAATTTTGAACATGCGTTTTCGCATACAGTGCCTCAGTTTTTTGGAGCGATTATTTCTACATGTATAATCTGTGTGTGTTTAATAATCATAAACTGGAAAATGGGGATTGCACTTTTGTGGGTGATACCTATTTCATTTGGAATTGTAGTTTTATCAAGAAAATGGCAGGATAAATTAAGTAAAAAACATATGGGAGCAAGACTTGAATTGGCAGACGGCATTCAGGAATGTCTTGAAAATGTACAGAATATAAAAGCGTGCAATCAAGAGAGGGATTATTTAAAAAAACTGGACGAGAAGATAGATAAAGCGGAAAAAGCACAGATTGCATCAGAGCTTACTACAGCAAGTCTTCTTACAACAGGCCAGATGGTTTTAAGACTTGGGCTCGCAACGGTAATCGTTGCAGGAAACAGTCTGGTACTTCATGAAGAGACTACATTGTTTTCTTATATTTTGTTTTTAATCGCAGCTTCTCGTATTTATGATCCTTTGTCAGGAGCTATGGCAAATATGGCAGAACTTTTTTCTGTGCAGCTACAGGTGAAAAGATTAAAAGAAATTCAAGATTATCCCGAGGAAAATGGCAAGAAAGAAATCAATACAAATGGTTATGATCTTGATTTTGAAAATGTTAGTTTTTCATATGAGAAAGGAAAAAAAATATTAAATAATATTTCGTTTACAGCAAAACAGGGAGAGGTTACGGCACTTGTTGGGCCTTCTGGAAGTGGAAAAAGCACAGTGGCAAAACTTGCTGCTAGGTTTTATCCTTTGGATGGAGGAAAAATATTGCTGGGAGGAACAGATATTAAAAATGTGAATTCTATGGTGCTTATGAAATATTTTTCGGTGGTTTTTCAGGAGGTTGTTCTTTTTAACAATACGATCATGGAAAATATACGTGTCGGCAAAAAAGGAGCCACCGATGAAGAGGTATACAAGGCGGCAAAAGCAGCCTGCTGCCATGGATTTATAGAGAAGTTTCCAGATGGTTATGAAACAATGATTGGAGAAAATGGCGCTACATTATCTGGCGGAGAATGTCAGAGGATTTCTATTGCAAGGGCACTATTGAAAGACGCACCGGTAATTCTTCTGGACGAAGCAACCGCTTCATTAGATGTGGACAACGAGACAGATGTTCAAAATGCAATTTCGAAACTGATAAAAGGAAAAACCGTGCTTATTATTGCTCATAGATTGAGAACAGTAGAAAATGCGGATAAAATCGTTGTTCTGGCTGATCGTGATGTTGAAGAAATTGGAACGCACAAAGAGCTTATGGAAAAAAAGGGATTATATTGTAAGCTGGTAAGTTTGCAAAACATGGCAACTGACTGGAAAATATAATTTTTAGGCACACAAAACGATGTGGTTGTTTTACGAATATATTTTACACAGTGTTACTGGAAATTTATATGTATTACAACCACTTCACTGTTTGTACCAATACGAACTGGAAGCTGAAAATAACCTGCTCCGGATGATACAATGCTGTGACTGCTTCCTGTTTGAAAATGACCGTAGAAGCCCCGATCCCCATAAGCCCATTTTGTAAAGAGAGTAGCTGGAAAAAACTGTCCTTTATGGGTATGTCCGCAGAGAATCAGTTCAGCTCCGGCTTTAATCCCATCCTCAATGCCAAGAGGATTGTGATCTATTACCACCAGAGGTTTCTCTTGTTTGTTGGGAGAAAGTATTTCCGGAAGAGTTTTGCGGGCAGGATTTCCTAAAATATCATCACGACCAGCGATCACAAAATCTTCTGTTTCCATGCATTCATCAATCAGCAGGTGAATTCCGGATGCTTCAAAATAGGTTCGAACTTCCGGATGAGAAGAATGGGGGTCATGATTGCCCAGAACAGCATAAATACGACCTTTTGCCTGCAATTGTTGAAGCTCTCTCTGGATTCCTTCCATATCGCAATGACCAAAAGCATCTTGATCGAAGGTATCACCGGCGATGAAGACAAGATCAGGTTGTATCTGATTGACAGTATCCATAATTTTATGAAATTGTGACCGGTTTACATAGCTTCCGGCATGGATGTCACTAAGCAGTACTGCAGTTAATTCGGTCTGACATGATTTTTTATTGCCCTTAATAGGGATGGCATATTCTTTAATATAAATTTTTTTTGCATGAACAAAACCATATACGGATAAACCGAAAGCTAGCAGCAGTGGAATGAGGTATAGTCGATTATCCCTAAAGTTGAAGATAATCCTGCAAACATCAAATAGAAGAAAGCAGATTACCATAGTGGGGAAAAAACAAAAAATGATTCCACAGAGATCAAATAATTTCCGTGTTTTTTTATCGTCTTTTTTTGCATTTACGTAAATACACATGTAAGTGCAGATTAGAGATAATAGTAAGAAAATTGCTAACCGCAGGTTAATTGTGAAAAAACTTTCAAAAAGGATGCCCAATCGACTGGACAGATAGAATGTCAGGAAAACTCCCATTATGCAAAAGAGGGTTGAAAATGCCCTGCTTCTGATAAATTTACTGAACCATTTTTGCATGATCATAATCTCCTTTCCATAACATGGTTTATTTGATTAATGAATAGTATATTGCGCAAGGGATAGGCTGTCAACTTCAGTTTTAACTGTCTGTTAGATATTAGGACTGAAATGAGGTATGTTTTCATACATGGTAATGTGTGCTATAATAGGTTCAAGATATATCAGAAATTGTGTTGCTGTTTAAATAAAGGAGTAATTGGGTATGTTATGGATCATAATGGCTGTATTCTCTGCTTTTTTTGCAGGCTTGACGTCTATTTTAGCCAAATGTGGGATTAGAAAAACAGATTCTGATATTGTAACTGCACTGCGTACAATTGTGGTTTTGATTGCTTCCTGGGTAATGGTTTATATAGTAGGATCCGCCAATACAATTGATCAGATAGAAATAAAATCACTGATATTTCTTCTGTTATCCGGCTTGTCTACGGGAGTATCATGGATCTGTTATTTCAAAGCTTTGTCTATGGGCGATGTTAATAAGGTGGTACCCATAGATAAATCCAGCACGATCCTAAGCGTTCTTATGGCAATTATTCTTTTTAGAGAGACAAATCATCTTTTGATCAAGCTGATCGGTACAGTTTTACTGGCATTCGGTGTTTTTCTTATGGTGGAAAAAAAGTCTTCTAAAAAAGTTGAATCGAAACGACTGTGGCTTCCGTATGCAGTAGCTTCCGCGGTGTTTGCTGCATTAACTTCTATTCTTGCAAAAGTTGGGATTACCGGAGTTGAGTCTAATCTTGGAACGGCTATTAGAACCAGTGTTGTTTTAATTATGGCATGGGCAATTGTATTTGCAAAGGGAAAACAAGGTGAGCTAAAAGCAATTGACAAGAAAGAGTTTTTCTTTATCCTTCTGTCCGGTCTGGCAACGGGCGCATCTTGGCTTTGTTATTATTATGCAATTCAAAATGGGATTATCAGTGTTGTTGTACCCATTGACAAGATGAGTATTTTAGTTTCGGTAGCTTTTTCGTATATCGTATTCCATGAAAAACTTAGTAAAAAAGCAACAATCGGATTGATTTTTATGGTTTTGGGGACATTGCTAATGGCCATATGGGCATAATAATGATT
>JARIAR010000054.1 GCA_029257805.1 Blautia sp. | reverse complement strand
AATAAAATGATTTCTTTTCAATCATACACTTTTATGGTATCATATCAGAGTAAATAATATTTGTTGTATAAAAGAGAGATGTACGTAGATGAAAAGATGGTTTGGATCAAAAGAATCTAAAAAGGTGACAAGCATTATCATTGTTGTAGCGATTACAGTAGCAGCTCAAATTTTAGGCTTTTTGTATTACAATAAAAGATTATATGATATGTCCCTGGATCATTCTACTCAGCAGGTAGAAGAATTATCAATGTATGTACAGAAAACATTTCAGCTGGAATTGGAACATCATGTGCAGATGCTTCAGGTAATTCAGCAACAGTTAAATAAAGAAGATCGTATGTTTTCTGAAGAAATGGTAAATCAGCTTAAAAATTTTTACGAAAATTCAAATTTTAGATTATTGGGTATTTCGGATCTGGATGGAAATGGAATCGATTCAACAGGAGATAAACATAATATTCTGTATAAACATATACAGAATCATATAAGAGAAGAGATTGAAGATGATAAGGTTTATATTTCCAATATTATAAAGAAAAATAATGAGCCGCTGGTTTTTATTGCAATTCCTCTTAAACTAAAAGACCAGATCAGCGGAATCCTGTGGGGGAAATTCCCGCTGGAAGATATTATAAATAATATTAATTTTACAGAGGATGCTTATAAGTATTTTCAGATTATTGATGATAAGGGAAATTATCTTCTTCCATCCAAAAGTAAATTTGCGATTAATAAAAATTGGGGAGACAGCACACAGACGATATGGAATGAACTAGGAAAGTATCAATATAGAGATGGGATGTCTGCAGAGAAAATCCATGAAATGGTGAAAAAAGGTAAAAGTGGAAATTTCTACTTTGAGTACAATGGAGAAGGGCGTTACGTTAATTACCGTCCTTTAAAGATTAATAACTGGTACTTGTTTTCTGTGCAGGTGGAAGACGGACTTCATGTTTACGTTAACCGTACATGGAAGATTACGATTCGATTTTTTATAGTTCTTACGATTGGATTGCTTGCCGTATTTGGAACAATTTACAATTTGATATATACAATGTATAAAAGAATAGCACATCAGCATCAGGAAATGCAGGCAATTAACACTATGTTTCAGGCAACTTTGGAACAGACCAAAAATATCCCGTTTATTATTGACCGCAAGCAAAATCAGGTTATCTTATATGGGTATCCCACAAGAAATGATATACGACACTGTACTTTTGATGACGTATGTCCGGAAAAGATGCTTGAAAAAGAAATTTTGCCGAAAAGCAGTCTGGAAACATATAAAAATCTATACAAAAAAATAATTGAGCAGGGACAAAAATGCGAGCCAACGATTCTATATTCTCAGTTTGGAGAAAAAAAGGAATGGATAAGGGTAAGTATTGTCTCTGATGCCCAAACTCCGGAAGGTCAGATGACAGGGGTACTGGAAGGGTATGGAGAACAAAAAGAAAAAGATATGCAAATTGAAAATCATCTTTATGATATAAAAATAATTGAGCAGAAATCACAACTTGATTTTCTGACAGGATTATATAACCGGGAAACTTTTATTGAAAAAGTGAATATTGCGTTAAAAGAGAACCGGGGGAATCAGCATAAAAGTGCGTTTCTCATTTTAGACCTGGATTATTTTAAAGATGTGAATGATTGTATGGGGCATAGTATGGGAGATATTGTATTACAGGAAATAGCAAATAAATTGCGCAATTTTTTCCGAAAAGAGGATATTGTTGGAAGAATTGGTGGTGATGAGTTTGTTGTTTTTGCCCAAAGCATACAAAACATTTCTGCTTTTGAAAGGCGTATTAAAGAATTAAATGAATTATTATGTAAAAGTTATTATAAAGATGGAAAGAATGTTAAGATTAGTGCATCCATAGGGATTATGATGGCATCTTCGGATTGCTTGAATTTTCAGGAACTTTATGAAAAGGCAGATCGTGCACTTTACAATGTAAAACAGTCAGGGAGAAATGGTTATCAGATATATTCCAAATAAGAAGGATATCGTTGAGAGGTATAATTTTAATTGTAAAAGTGGCATAAATATGATATGGTAAAAATGTAACAAATATATATTTTGTAAAAAAGAAAGGGCGATTGATATGAATAAAGTTTACCCATTTGCACTGGAGAAACTTCCGTATTCTTATGACGCATTGGTTCCTGTTTTAGGCGAAGATACGTTGCATTTTCATCACGATAAGCATATGAATGCATATGTAGGGAATTTAAACAAAGCATTGGAATCCTGTCCGGATTTCCAGAAACTTTCCCTGAAAGAATTATTGACCAAAATTGATGAGCTGCCTCAGTCTGTACAGAATGCCGTTCGCAACAATGGTGGCGGTGTTTATAACCATGAATTGTATTTTTCTACTATTGCTTCACCAAACACAGAGACAAAACTTTCTGAAACTTTACAGGAGGCTATTCAGCGGGATTTTGGTGGCATGGAAGAAATGATCGCCCAGCTGAAACAGGCAGCAGTGGGACGTTTTGGATCAGGATGGGCATATGTTGTGACTGATCCGGATGGAAAATTATCCATTTGTTCTACGGCAAATCAGGATGTTCCGAATCTTTGTAAGGTTCTCCCATTGATGACAGTTGATGTATGGGAACATGCATATTATCTGGATTATCAGAATCGTCGGCCTGATTATGTCAATGAATTTATTACATTGATCAACTGGGATATTGTAAGTAAAAAGTACGAAGATAGAAAATCTTGTTTTTAAATAAAAAGAAAAGGAGAAGTAATTATGAAAACAAAATATAGCGGTACACAAACAGAGAAAAATCTGGAAGCAGCATTTGCAGGAGAATCTCAGGCTCGTAACAAATACACATATTTTGCATCCAAGGCAAAAAAAGAAGGGTTTGAGCAAATTGCAGCGTTGTTTCAGAAAACAGCGGATAATGAAAAAGAACATGCAAAATTATGGTTTAAAGAATTAAATGGAATTGGAGATACCAGTTCTAATTTAAAGCAGGCTGCTGACGGAGAAAATTATGAATGGACAGATATGTATGCAGAGTTTGCAAAAACAGCAGAAGAGGAAGGATTCCCGGAACTGGCAGCAAAATTCCGTATGGTTGCTGCAATTGAAAAGTCACATGAAGAACGTTATCGTGCATTGCTGAAAAATGTTGAAACGGCACAGGTTTTTGAAAAAAGTGAAGTGAAAGTTTGGGAATGCAGAAATTGTGGACATATCATGGTTGGTACAAAAGCTCCTGAGGTATGTCCGGTATGCAATCATCCTCAAAGCTACTTTGAACTTCATTGTGCCAACTACTAAAATTAAAGGGAATCTAAATAGAAAGCTGCCTGCTTTTGCAGGCGGTTTTTTTTATGTTTTGAGATGGTCGACAAATTAAAAGTAACTTAATGCAAAGAGTGGTTGTATGTGTTATGATGGAGTGACATTAGGAGAAAGAAAAGAATATATAGGAGAGACCGGATGAAAAGAAACGTAAAAATGATTTTTTTTGTGGCGATTTTGAGCAGTATATTTTTGACCGGATGTAAGCAGGAACGGCCTTCTGTAAAAAGCAAAAAAATCCGTCTGGAATTGTATAACAGAAAACGGGAAACTTATCAGGTATTAGAACAGATCATTAAAAAATTTAATGAATCACAGAATGAGATTGAAGTATTTCAAAATACAAATACATACGTAGATACCGCATTGCGTATTTCGACTGTAGAAGGAGATTTTCCAGATATTGTACTTTTAGGAGGAATGCAAAGTGTGGAAACTTCAGAGTATGTAATGGGTGGTTATCTAAGACCTTTGGATGATATGGAGTGTGTGAAACGTATCCATTCCTCCTATTTTCCCTATTTGACATATGAAAATCAAATTTATCAAATTCCACTTGCCATGAGTGTGGAGGGAATTTACGTAAATAAAAAGTTGTTTTCTCAGGAAAATATGGAAGTTCCGGATACTTATGAAGAATTATGTGAAGTTTGCGAAATATTGATGGAGCGAGGTAAGGTTCCATTTGTTTTTCCGGATAAGGAAAGCTGGACGGTTCATCAGAACTGGGAATGTATCGAAGGAGCAGAAAGAGGAAATTTTGAGGAATTTTGGACGTCTGTGGCTTTGGGAGAAAGCTCGTTTGAAGAAGATTCTATCAGTTTTGAATCTTTAAATAAGCTGATTCATCTTCATCAGTATACTACAAAAAAATATAGCGAATTGGGATACGATGAGGCAATGAAAGCATTTGCCAATGATGAGGTTTTTATGTTTATACAGGGCAGCTGGGCATATCGGACTATTATCAAGAAAAATCCCGATATGGATCTGGAGATGATTCCTTTTCCGGTGGAACAGGGAAAAAATCAAAAAACAGTTTTATGGGTGGACAGCAGTGTGGGAATTTCAAACGATTGTAAAAATCCGGAAGCAGCAAAAACTTTTGTAGAATTTCTTATGAGACCGGAAATCCTTCAGATGTACATAGATGACGAATGTTCGTTTGGCTCTTTAAAAGGAACGACAGACAGAGCAGAGTATGCGCCGAAAATCCTGGAATTAATGAAGCAGGGAAAAGCAGAATTGGATGCGTCCTGGTTGCCAACACCAACCAGTGTTATAAGAGATAAAGATGTAGTAGAACTGATGCCGGATGCAACGGAAGAAGAAATAAGAGAATATCTGAAAAAATACACAAAAAGCCTCCAAAAGCATAAGGATCTGTTTATGGATGCGAAGGAGAAGAAATGTCATTTAGAAAGAAAATCATGTACAGTTTCGGACTGATCCTTTTGGTTTCTGTTATGGTATTGCTTTTACTATTTGGAAAAAGCTACCATCAGGGAAAAACCATGGAATTAGAACATATGCGGGAAGCAAACGGGCAAATGAGTTTAAATAGTGATACGATGCTTTCGGATGTAGATTCGTTTCGATATATACATTTTACAGATGATAAAATACGCAATCTTTTGTATACGAAAGATCGGGAGATTGATGAAAAAGCATATGAAAAGTCTGAAGAAGAACTTGGAGAACGGTTAAAGCTGCTGGTGAATCTTGGAAAGTATACACTTAGGGCTTCTCTGGTTACCACTGATGGAAGAAGTTATAGCAATACAGACGTCAGTCAGGAGTATATTGATAGAATGGCTTCTTTTGCCAAAAGGAAAAAATGGGAAAGAAACAAAGAGATTATGGTGGGTTCTGTGAGAAAGGAGCAGATTAATCTCGTTCCTTATACGGTAGTATCAATTGTTAGTCCTGTATGGGGGATTATGGAGCGGGAACCTTTGGCCTATCTGTATGTAGATATGGATTTTCGAAAAATAAAAAATCAATGGAAACGTACGGAACAGATCAGTAAAAGTTTTGAGTTTATGGTCATGAATGAAGTACAGATTTATTATGATACAAATCAGGAAACAATGTCAGATGAAAAGGTGCAGCAATTAAAAGGAGATATGACAAACTGGATAAAAGAAGGAAAAACAGAAGGAGTTCTTTTGGTTCATGGAAAAAGATGTATGACATCTATGTTAAGAGATGAAAATACAGGACTTTATTTTATTCAATATTATCCGACGGTATGCCTGATGAAAAGAATCTTATCAGGCATGTGGCTTTCATGGACAATAATACTGATCATTCTGGCAATTACTGCAACAGGAGTTATTTTGTTTGTGAATCACGTAAGCCGTCCCCTGGTAGAGTTGTCTAAGGTAATGGGTGAAGCAGCTCGTACGCCGGGAGAAAAGGAAATTGTAGCCTTATATCGGACAGCGGAACCGGTTCAAAATGATGAAGTGGGACAGATGATTAATAGTTATAATGAGATGGCGAAACGTATCAATGACAAGATTATGAAAGAGTATGTGTACCAATTGAGACAAAAACAGACAGAATTGCGTATGTTGCAGTTTCAGATTAATCCCCATTTTCTGTATAATGCTTTAAATACCATAAGCTCTATTGCAGAATTGCAGGATGTAGAATATATTCCGGAGATAGCTACCTGTCTCTCGGAAATGTTTCGTTATAATATCAGCAGCGAAACATGTGTTGCCTTGGGAAGGGAATTAAAGCAAATGGAAAATTATGCGGCCATTCAGAAAATACGATTTCCGGAACGATTTGAACTGGACATTCAGGTGGATGCCTCAATAAGGGAAGATTGCTATGTTTTGAAATTCATTTTACAGCCGGTTGTAGAAAATGCCTATAAATATGCATTTACAAAAAAAGGAAAAAAAGACAGGATTTCCATTTGGAGTTCTAAAACAGAAGATGGGGATCTGTTGCTTATGGTTCAGGATAATGGTATTGGAATGTCAGAAGAAAAAACTGCAGAGTTAAATACAATGCTGAAAAAAGAGATTGAACCAAAAGAAAATGCCCGAATCGGTCTTAGAAATGTAAATGCCAGGATTAAAAATTATTATGGGGAGAAATATGGAATTCAGGTGGAGAGCTGTCCTGGAAGTTTTACCAGAGTTACCATTCGATTAAAAGTTCTTTCCCGGAAAGAAATAGAGGAACAAATATGATAAGGGTAATAGTAGCAGATGATGAGTATTTTGGAAGAAAGGTGCTGATTAAGAAATTGCAGGAAGTTTCTCCGGATATTGAAATATGCGGAGAAGCTGAAGATGGCACAGAAGTTATGGCATTATTAAAGGAAAAAGAAGCGGATGTAGTAGTTACAGATATCCGGATGCCGGAGATGGACGGGCTTGAGGTTGCAGAACAGATTAGTATAAAGTATCCGGAAGTGCGTGTGATCATAGAAAGCGGATATGCAGAGTTTGAATATGCAACACGTGCAATGAATTATGGAGTAAAAGATTATCTTACCAAACCAATTAAAACCGAGGAATTGCGAAGTGCCATTGAGAGAGTACAAGGACAGAAAAGGAAAGAGCAAAATAAAATAGGGAGATATATGGACTTCGCGCATATTTTGGAAAACCGCGAAATTAGTTATACAGTATTGGATGATTTTTTTGTGCATATGAAAAAATCATCCTGGATTATGGCGGTAGCACAGGGGAAAAATGGAAAACCCGAGGAAGAACAAATACAGAAGATTCTTTCTATATGGGGGAATCAAACTGCGTATTTTTATCCTAAAAATGAGTTTATTTTTCTTTTTACTCAAGATGAACTGGAAAGTACAGGCTATTCTTTTAAAAGAAAGATAGCAGAATGCGAAAAAGAAACCGGTATTTTACTGCATATGGGAGTCAGTCAGAAATTCGATAAGACGGAAGAGTTTGAAAAAAAGCTTGAAGTTGCATATAAACAAGCTGTTTATGCAATTAATCAGAGGTTGCTTCAGCCGTTGGAAAGTATATATTTTTATGATAGTAAAATGCATATCAAAGCTTTGTTTTCCAGAGAGGAAGAACGAGCGCTGGAAGGATGCTTACGGGAACATAAATTGCAGGAAGCTAGGGAAATCGTAAATAAACTATTTCTTCAGTGTGAAAATTCACGGGATTTTACAGTATATTCTTTGTTCGCATCGTTGATTCAGATTATCAATACCATTAATCGTGTGTACAGTGCAGGAAGTCAGGATGTGAATCATGCGTATCTATTTTTTGATTTTAAATCTGATTTTTATCATTTTCAAACGCTGGAAAAATTAAAAGAATATATTTTTCAGTTACTGGCAGATGTAGCAGGGGAAGAAAGTGTGCATTCTTCTATTATATCGGATCTTTTGAGATACCTGGAATGGAATTATCAATATGATATTACAGTGAATGAACTTGCTACCCGTAAATATTTTGTAAATCCAAGTTATTTAAGCCGCCTATTTAAAGCTGAGACAGGAATGACATTTTCCAGATATCTGACTCAGCTAAGAATGAGAAAAGCCGCCAGTTTATTAAAGGAGACATCTTTAAAAGTTGGAGATATTGCTTCCTATGTAGGATACAATGATGTTTCTTATTTTATCCAGACATTTAAAAAATATTATGAGATGACACCGGATCAATATAAAAAGTAAGAAAATTTATATATAGGATATCAGATAACTTATATTTTTTTTCACTGTATATTTTTATAATAGATTTAACAAAATAAACAAAAACAGGAGGAAAAAAATATGAAATTGAAAAAAGCTACAGCGCTTATGACAGCGGCTGTTATGGGAATGAGTCTCTTGGCAGGATGTAGTGGCGGAAGTGCAGAAACTGAGAAAAAAGAAGCAAAAACAAAAGATGGAAAAGTGGAACTGGAATTTTTAAGTACAAAACCAGAAAGTAAAGATACCCTGCAAAAATTAGTAGATGCATATAATGGATCTCAGGAAGATGTTGTCATTAAACTGACACAGCCGGCAGATGCAGGAACGGTATTAAAAACCCGTATGACAAAGAATGATCTTCCGGATATCGTGGCTATGGGGGGAGATTTTAATTATGTAGAATTACAGTCAGCCGGGGCTTTTATAGATCTTTCAGAAGAGGATTTTCTGGAAAATATCAATGAATCATATATGAAAATGTTATTTCAGCTGAACAAAGATTACGAAGAAAAATCTTACGGTGTTCCGTATGCAACAAATTCTTCAGGTGTAATTTATAATAAAGATATTTTTGAAGAAAATAGCATAGAAATTCCAGAGACATTTTCAGATTTAATGGATGCATGTGAAAAACTGCAGGCAGCAGGAGTAACTCCATTTGAATTAACTTTCAAAGATGCCTGGACGATTCTTCCTACCTGGAATTCCATAGCACCGGTTTTACAGCCGGAAAATTTTTATACAGATAAAAAAGAAGGAAAAGTAACATTTGCAGATACTCACAGTGAAGTTTTAGAAAAATATTTGCAGATTGTAAATTACGCACAGCAGGATTATATGGGAACTTCTTATGATGACGGAAATAAGAAATTTGCAGCAGGCGAGGCTGCTATGATGGTGAATGGAAGCTGGGCGATTACGGAAATCAAAAAAGCAAATCCGGATATCAATGTAGATCAGTTTAAATTCCCGTCAAGTGACGATGCGGCAAAAAATAAGGTTACTTCTGGTGTGGATGTATTATTTGGCATTACAAACAGCTGTGGAGACGCAGATGCAGCAAAAGATTTTATCCGGTTTATGGTAAAAAAAGAAAATGCGCAGACATATGCAGATGAGCAGTTTGCATTTTCTGCGGTAAATGGAGTAGAACAGAATGATGCAACGGTGGCTGGTGTAAAAGAAGATATTGAAGCAGGAGAAGTCGTGGACTTCCCGGATCATTATTATCCGGCAGGATTAGATCTGAGTGCAGTTCTGTCTAATTTCTTCCTGGAAAAAAATAATGGAAAAGAAGATGCGCAGAATATTACAGATACTCTTAAACAGTTGGATACAGAGTATGATGCTTTAAATGTACAGTAAGGACAGAGTGAAAGAGGAATAAAATATGAATAAAAAGAAAGCAAGGAAACCAGCAGTAAACATTACGTTTTATGTTATGGTGATCCCGTTTATAGTGCTGTTCTTTATCTTTCACACAATCCCTTTTTTACAGGGAATCTTTTACAGTTTTACAGACTGGAAAGGGTATGGAATCTGGAATACAGTAGGGTTGAGAAATTATATTCAGCTTTTTAAAGATCCTGCCATGGGACAGACTTACTGGTTTACCATGAAATTTGCAGTGTGTGCTACAATTCTTGTAAATGTGCTGAGTCTGGCTCTGGCTTGTGGGTTGAATACAAAAATTAAGTTTAAAAATACTATTAAGGCAATTTATTTTCTGCCATATATGTTAGGAACCTTGATCATTGGTTTTGTATTTAACTTTATTTTTGGAAATGTAATTCCTCAGTTTGGAGCAGCTTTGGGAATTGATGCATTAAGCGTTAATATTTTAGGTACAAATAAAGCATGGCTGGGAATTTTATTTGTTACCGTATGGCAGTCTATGGCTTTTAATACTATGATTTATCTTTCTGGTCTTCAGACGGTAGACAGAGATGTTTATGAGGCGGCAGATCTGGATGGTGCAAAAGGGTTTCAGCGATTTAGAAAAATTACATTTCCACTGATCGCACCGTTTTTCACTATCAATATGGTATTGAGTGCGAAAAATTTCCTTATGGTCTTTGATCAGATCATGGCTATGACAGGAGGAGGACCTGGAACCTCTACTACATCAATCTCTGTATTGATTTATAAACGTGGATTTGATGGAGGGCAGTTTGCATATCAGTCAGCCAATGCGGTTGTTTTATTTCTTATCATAGCAGCAATTTCTATTTTCCAGTTAAAAATCCTTGAAAAGAGGGAGGCGAAGATGAATTAATGGTAACAAATAAGAAAAATATAAAATATAACTGGCCGATGACCATTTTGTTGATTTTGCTTGCCGCTATTTTCATTTTAGGCCCCCTGTATATTTCTGTAGTGATCGCTTTAAAAGATCCGTCTGATATGGCGAATGTTCTGGCATGGCCGGAAAAATTTCGTCTTCAGAATTTTGTGGATGCCTGGAACATGACGGATTATCCGCGAAAATTTGGAAATACATTTTTTATCACAGTGATAAATTTGGTTTGTACTATTTTAACAAATTCCATGGTGGCATATGCCATTACAAGAAATAAGGATCATAGCCGACTGTTTCGTATGGCGTATTATTATTTTGTAAGCGCTATGTTTATTCCTTTTAATGTTATTATGCTTCCTCTGGTAAAACAGGCATCTGCTTTTCATATGGATAATATTTATGGGATTACTTTTTTATATATTATCTTTGGTTTGCCTATGAATACCTTTTTGTATACCGGATTTGTAAAGTCCCTGCCAAAAGCCTTGGATGAAGCAGCTTATATTGATGGGTGTACACCATTTCAGACTTTTTACAGGATTATATTTCCTTTGATGAAACCTATGAGTGCAACTGTAGCAATCTTATCTTTTATGTGGACCTGGAATGATTTTTCTATGCCGTTGGTATTATTGAGTGAGGAGAAAAATCAGACACTTCAATTGGCTCAGTATGTATTTAAAGGACAGTTTAATACCCAGTATAATTTAGCGTTTGCCTCATATCTTCTTGTTTTGGCACCTATTTTGCTGGTATATATTTTCTGTCAGAAATGGATTATTTCCGGCGTGACAAGTGGGGCGGTAAAGGCATAGAGAAGAAAGAAGAAGTTTCTGCTGCAGGCAGAAACTTTTTCTCTTAATAAAGGGAGAGAGATATGATTCGAAAATACACATATGGACATCCGTTTTTAACAGATGCTGTTGTTAGAAAGATACAAGAAGAAACAGGAAAGCCTGTGTATCTGGAAGAGACAGAAGAAACGGATCAGCTTTTATTTACGTACAGGATGAAAGAAACAGATCTTGTTTATGGGCTTGGAGAAAGCGTGAGGGGAATTAATAAACGAGGGTGGATTTATGAAAGTTATTGTACAGATGAATCCCATCATCATGAAAATACAAGCGCGCTTTACGCTGCTCACAATTTTCTTATTATAAAAGGTGCTCAAACCTTTGGGATATTTATAGATTATCCGGGAAAAGTTACTTTTGATATAGGATATACCTACATGGATCAGCTACAAATTATTGTGGAAGATAAAAATCTGGATCTTTATGTGATCGAGGCGCAGAGTCTGAGAGAAATTGTAAGGGAATTTCGTGAGCTTATTGGAAGAAGCTATATCCCGCCTAAATGGGCTTTTGGATATCAGCAAAGTCGCTGGGGATATAAAAATGAAACGGATATCAGGAAAATTGCTGCGGAGCATAGGGAAAATCATTTGCCGCTGGATAGTATTTATCTGGACATTGATTACATGGAACGATATAAGGATTTTACGATCGATAAAGAAAGATTTCAAGATTTTTCCAGTCTTGTAAAAGAAATGAAAGAACAACATATCCATTTGGTACCTATTATAGATGCAGGAGTAAAAATTGAGCCAGGATATTTTATGTATGAAGAGGGCGTGAAGAATGGATATTTTTGTAAAGATGCAAACGGCGAAGAATTTGTAGCCGGTGTGTGGCCTGGCAAAGTTCATTTTCCGGATTTTCTTAGTTCAGAAGTGCGTCAATGGTTTGGAAATCAATATGCGATTCTTCTTGATATGGGAATTGAGGGATTTTGGAATGACATGAATGAACCGGCTATTTTCTATGCACAGGACAGGCTGGAACAGGTTTTGGAAAAAGCAGGAAGGTTCCAAGGGGAAAATCTGGATATTGATAAATTTTTTGGGTTTCAGTCTATGGTAGGCAATTTGTGTAATAACAGGGAAGATCATAAAAAATTCTACCACGAAACAGAAATTGGGAAGGTGCGACATGATAAAATTCATAATTTATATGGATATAACATGACTCGTGCAGCAGGAGCGGCTTTTGACAGACTTAGACCGGATAAACGTATTCTTATGTTTTCTCGTTCTTCTTATATTGGAATGCATCGTTATGGCGGAATTTGGACAGGAGATAATAAGTCCTGGTGGCAGCATATGCTGTTAAATTTAAAAATGATGCCATCTCTTAATATGGTGGGAATTTTATATACAGGTGCAGACATTGGAGGATTCAGCCAAAATACAACAGAAGATTTGCTGATGCGCTGGATTCAGGCAGCAATGTTTTTTCCGTTAATGCGAAACCATTCGGAAATGCATTCCAGGGAACAGGAGATTTGCCGGTTTATGCATGTAAAAGAGTTTAGAAATTTCCTGGAAATTCGATATGGGATGATTCCTTATATTTATAGCGAATATATGAAAGCGGCTTTAAGCAATGATATGTATGTTCAGCCTTTGGCGTTTGTATATCCGGAGGACAAATTTGTACAACAGGTGGAAGACCAGCTGATGGTAGGAGAGAGCCTTATGATAGCCCCCATATGTGAACAGAATGCTACTGGAAGATATGTGTACCTTCCGGAAGAAATGGCCATGATTCGTTTTCGCAGCCTTCATGATTATGATGTGGAAATTCTTTTTAAGGGGCATCATTATGTGCAGGCAGGCCTCTATGAAATGCTTGTATTTCTGCGCCCTGATAAAATTCTTTTGTTAGGAGAAGGCGGAGAAGCTGTACAGGAAATAAAAACAGAAAAAATAAAGGCAATAGCATATGTAAAAGAAGGCGCTTCCTACAACTGGTATGATGATGATGGAGAAAGCAAAGATTATGAAAATCCGGAGAATTATAGTCGCCTTACAGTTGATATAGATGGAAGCTGGGCTTATCAAGGGAAAGAATTAAAAACATTTGTAATTGAAAAGTTATAAAAAGTAAAAAACAGGAAAGCAGGAAAAAGATGGAAAATAAAAAAGATTTATGGTGGAAGCAGGCGGTGATCTATCAAATTTATCCAAGAAGTTTTCAGGACAGTAACGGAGACGGAATAGGAGATTTGAAAGGGATTATTAGCAGACTGGATTATTTAGAAGAACTGGGGATTAATGCAGTATGGCTGTCTCCTGTATGCCAATCGCCTCAGGATGATAATGGATATGATATTTCAGATTATGAAAAAATTGATCCCATGTTTGGCTCTTTGCAAGATATGGAAATCTTGATTCAGGAAGCGGAAAAGAGAAAAATCAAAATTATACTAGATCTTGTTTTAAATCATTCGTCAGATGAACATAAATGGTTTCAGGAAGCAAAAAAAAGTAAGGATAACCCATATCATGATTATTATGTCTGGAGAGATGGGGAAGAAGGGGTTTATCCGAATGAAATGGAATCTGTTTTTGGAGGACCGGCATGGGAATGGGTGCCGGAACTGAAACAATATTATTTTCATCAGTTTTCTGTAAAACAGCCGGATTTAAACTGGGAAAATCCAAAATTAAGACGTGAAATTTATGATATGATTTTGCGTTGGATGGATAAAGGAGTAGGTGGGTTCCGGCTGGATGTTATTGATCAGATTGCAAAAGATCCGGAATTAAAAGTAACCTGTAATGGACCAAGACTTCATGAATTTATTCAGGAACTGAGCAGAGAAACTTTTCAAAAAGGCAATTTAATTACAGTGGGAGAAGCCTGGGGAGCTGATGTGGAACGGGCGAAATTATATAGCAATCCAGATGGCAGCGAATTTTCCATGGTATTTCAGTTTGAGCATATTGGATTGGATCAGGAAGAAGGAAAGACGAAATGGGATATTGCACCGTTGTCTTTAGTGAAATTAAAAAAGACAATGGCGAAATGGCAGACTGAGCTGCATGATTGTGGATGGAACAGCCTGTTCTGGAATAATCATGATTTACCGAGAATTGTCAGCCGCTGGGGAAACGATAAAAAATATTGGAAAGAATCTGCAAAAATGCTTGCAACTCTTTTGCATGGAATGCAGGGAACACCATATATTTATCAGGGTGAAGAACTGGGAATGACAAATGTAGATTTTCAGGATATTGGTCAGTATCAGGATATTGAGACTTTAAATATGTATAAGCAGAGAATCCGGGAAGGTTATACAAAAGAAGAAATTATGGAATCTCTTCATAAGAAAAGCCGCGATAATGCCAGAACTCCTATGCAGTGGTCCCATGAAAAAAATGCAGGATTTACAACAGGGACACCATGGATGGAACTTAATAAAAACTATGAAACCGTGAATGCTGTTTCAGAAATGGAAGATCCGGATTCTATTTTCCATTATTATAAAAAACTGATTCAACTGCGAAAAGACCAGTCTATTTTTGTAAATGGAGATTTTCGTTTATTGCTGGAAGAAGATGAGTCTGTTTTTGCTTATGTACGTACAGAGGGAACACAGGAAATACTGGTATGTGCAAACTTTACAGAGAATATCATAGATTGCCCATTACTCCGGCAATGGGAAAAACATCATCCGGAAACAAAGTATCTTATTCATAATTATGAAGACGAAGGGGATATAGGAAAACTTCGGCCCTATGAAGCAATGATTTTGGGATAATATGAAAAATAAAAGATAAACCGGCGGGAGCGTATGAGAAAACTCATGTGACTCTCGCCGGTATTTTTGTAGATTGAAAAAAGAGGTGGGATGTGATATGATTAAGTTAGTCAAAACTAACTTAAAAGAAACAAGAGGAGGTTACTATGAATTATGAAACAATATTGGGGATTTTAATTCCATTTTTAGGTACAACATTAGGGTCAGCTTGCGTATTATTTATGAAGAAAAATTTAAAAATTTCTGTACAGCGTGCCTTGACAGGGTTTGCAGGTGGCGTGATGGTTGCTGCTTCTGTGTGGAGCCTTTTGATTCCTGCATTGGAAATGTCAGAAAATAAAGGAATATGGGCGTTTATTCCGGCAGTAGCCGGATTTTGGATTGGGATTTTGTTCTTGCTTTTTCTGGACCATTTAATCCCTCACATGCACCAAAATGCACAGCAGGCAGAGGGACCGAAAACAAAATTGAAAAGAACCACGATGCTGGTTCTTGCTGTAACGCTGCATAATATACCGGAAGGAATGGCAGTGGGAGTTGTACTGGCAGGTTCTCTTGCAGGGGATGCGCCCATTACAATAGCGGGGGCATTTACTCTGGCTATTGGAATTGCCATCCAGAATTTTCCCGAAGGAGCAATCATTTCCATGCCTTTGCGTTCAGAAGGGATGGGGAAAGGAAAGGCGTTTTTATATGGCACTTTATCTGGTGCTGTAGAGCCCGTTGGAGCGGTTCTGACGATTTTGGCAGCTGGTTTGATCGTACCGGCACTGCCTTATTTTCTGAGTTTTGCGGCAGGGGCCATGATCTATGTAGTTGTGGAAGAGCTGATTCCGGAAATGTCACAGGGAGAGCATTCAGATATAGGAACTCTTTTTTTTGCAATTGGTTTTACGGTAATGATGGTACTGGATGTTGCATTAGGGTAACATATTTTTACAGATGGTGATTCTGTATAAATTCAGTAGGGGAGATGGAAGTGTAGCGATGAAAAACGGTAGAAAAATAATTGCTACTGGAAAAATTTAATTTCATTGCAGTATTTGTTACATTTTCCCCTTTCTGTAATAATTTTTTTGCAGCTTCTACTTTATGAAAATTAATGTAATTGCGGGGGCTTGTTCCTATCTGCTGTTTAAATTTTTGTTTAAATCGGGACACAGATAAGGAAATCTGTTTTGCCAACTCTTCGATAGTCAGAATATCATAAATATGTTCTTGGATGTAGTGGGAAATGTATTTGATATCCGGGGTCAGGTGAGAGGCAGAGCTGGCAGTATTTTTTATGATCTGGCATAATAACGCTGATAAAAGAAAAGCAGTAGAGGTTCGATTAATCTGTGAAATCTGGGAAATATTAGCAAAAATTTCATCCAGAAAATTTTTGCTGAGACCTTTTATTTGTATGACTCTGTCTGGTAACTGGTAAAGTTGTTTAATCAGAGTTCTGGCAGTATGGGGGTCCATGAACAGAAAATGTTCCGGATCACTGATATCAAGTTGAAACCAATATATTTTATGAAGAGACATGGGTTTGTTTCCGGTATCGTGTGTTTCATTTGGGAAAGTGATAAACATATCGCCTCCGGAAAGGGAAAAATTTTGTTTATCAACAGAAAAATCCAGATTCCCCTCAATTATATAAGTGAATTCAAAACAGTTTTTATGGTAATGGATATTTAAGGGAGCCAATGCGTGTGAAGTATGATGATATCCAAACATATGTAATCCTGGGATTTTGGTTTCCTTATAGGTGAAAATTTTTCTTTCTTTCGTATTTATAAAATAATCCTGCCATTCAATTGGTTGGTTTTTCATTGCCTGATTCCTTTGTGTAATCTTTGATTTTGTATTGTGTTCATTCTTGAATGCAATACAGAATAAATAGTAATATAATGATAATATAACAGCTATGCAAAGGGAAAACAAGGATTAAAAGGAAAATATAAAGATGTCAGGAGGATGGATATGAAGAGAAGTGAAATAAATAAAGCACTGAAAGAATTAGAGGCAATGTGCAAAAAATATCATTGTTATCTGCCGCCATTTTGCAATTTTACACCAGAGGAATGGAAAAGTGTAGGGCATGAATACGATGAGGTAAGAGACTGTATGCTGGGATGGGATATTACAGATTATGGAAAAGGGAATTTTGATAAATTTGGCTTTTCTTTAATAACCATTCGGAATGGAAATCGCAAGATGGCAAAACAGTATCCAAAAGTTTATGCAGAAAAACTTCTTTATTTGAAAGAAGGGCAGTATGCACCGAATCATTTTCACTGGTATAAAACAGAAGATATCATTAATCGTGGAGGCGGAAATGTGCTGATTAAAGTATATAACAGTCTTCCAAATGAAGAAATAGACTATGAATCAGATGTTACGGTTCATACAGATGGGCGGACTTATGTAGTTCCGGCCGGATCCGTCATCCGACTGACACCAGGAGAAAGTATTCATGTGCAGCAACTTATGTATCATGATTTTTCGGTGGAGGAAGGGACAGGATCTGTATTATTGGGAGAAGTAAGTCAGTGTAATGATGATTGTACAGATAATCATTTTAATCCTCCTGTGGGGCGCTTTCCTGATATTGAAGAAGATGAAGAACCGTATCGTTTGCTATGTAATGAATATCCACAAGCTAAGTAACAGATTATATAAAGGAGATGGAGATTATGGATGTTGTTGCAATTGGAGAATTGTTGATTGATTTTACATGTATACATACAGATGAGGAGGGCTATCCCACCATGGCGGCTCATCCGGGAGGAGCGCCGGCCAATTTTTTGGCGGCTTTAACAAAATTTGGAGCAAAAACAGCGTTAATAGGAAAAGTAGGAGCAGATGCTTTTGGAAAAAGATTAGTTTCTACATTGAAAAAAGCAGGGATTGAAACAAAAGGAATTATAACAGATGATAAGGTGTTTACAACTTTAGCATTTGTTACTTTAGATGAAACCGGGAATAGAGAGTTTTCTTTTTCGCGTAAACCTGGAGCAGATACTTGTCTTTCTTATGAGGAAGTGGACGCTTCTCTGATAGATGAGGCAAAGATTTTTCATTTTGGAAGTGTTTCTCTTACAGATGAACCTGCAAGATCGGCAACGCGTAAAATGGTTGAATATGCAAAAAGTAAAGGAAAAATCATTACTTATGATCCTAATTTACGCAAACCATTATGGAAAAATTTGGAAGAAGCGAAAGAACAAATTCTGTGGGGGATGACAAAAGCGGATATTGTGAAGATCAGTGATGATGAAGTAAAATTTCTTTTTGGCACAGGGATAGAAGAAGGCGCAGATTATATTCTGAAAAATTTTGATGTGAAGCTGGTATTTGTTACATGTGGCGCAGATGGATGTTATTTTAAAAACAAAAAAGTGTCGGGTCAGATTCCGGGAATGAAACATATCCAAGTAACAGATACAACAGGCGCCGGTGATATTTTTGGAGGAAGTGCAGTATGGAAATTTCTTCAAAAAGAAAGTGATCCGGAAGAGTTATCACAGGAAGAACTGCAGGATATTGTAAGTTTTGCATGTACCAGCGCAACATTATCTACAACAAAATCAGGAGGTATTTCCAGTGTTCCGGAATATGAAGAGGTTCTGTTAAGGCAGAAGGAATATAAAATGCCATAAATACATAAATATGGAATGAAAATTATTTGTTGGAGCCATTATGACAGATCCGGAGTTTGAAAAAATAAAGCTTGAAAAAGCCGGTATAAAAATTTCTCTTGAATTTCCCAAAGAGTCGGATCTTCAAAGTAATATTGAGAAACGGGTCAGGGAAATCTTATATAATGAGTTAAAAGAAAGACTACAGTGTTTATAAGAGAGGAGTTTTTATGAAAAGGGTAAGAATGCTGTTACGTGTAAGTTCTAACCAGCAGTTAGAAGCTGACGGTGATTTAAGTATACAAAGACAGTTGGTAACAGAATATATCTTAAAGCAGTCTGGCTGGACTTTAGACGAAAAAGAATATTTCGAAGGGAGCAACAGTGGGTATCGTAATACCGTAGAGGCCAGGGATGTTTTGCAGGAGGCTCTTCAGGATGCAAAAAAGAAAGAGTATGATATTCTTGTGGCATATAAAGATGATCGTATAGGCAGGCGGATGTGGGAGATAGGCGCGTACATTATGAAACTGAAAAGTTATAATGTTGATATATATACAGTGAAAGATGGCTGTATTTCTCCTGGTTCAGACGATGTAATGGGTCAGATGATGCTGGCACTTCGCTATGGGAATGCACAGAAAAGCAGTTCCGATACCGGAATGAGAGTAAAAGATACGGCGCAAAAGATGGTACAAAAAGGAAAATTTATGGGGGGAAAAGCTCCCTATGGATATACCTTGGAATTATCGGGTGAAATAAGTAAACACGGGAGAGCACTCCATCATCTTGTTGTGGATCTAAGACAGGCAGAAATCATACGATATATTTATGAGCTGTCTTTAAATAAACAGTATGGTTCTTTTAAAATTGCAAAGATTTTAAATAATCATGAGAAATATAAAGAAATGGCCCCGGCAGATACCTGGAAGAGCGGAACGATCAACAGTATTTTAACAAATCCTATTTATGCAGGATATGCAGCTTATAAACGAAGGGAAAGAGTGAATGGAAAATATTGCAGGCTGGACAGAGCAGAGTGGATCATAGCTTCTCACCAAGATCAGGAACTTGTTATCATAGATGAGGAAACATGGAATAAGGTTCAGGAGGGCAGGAAGCAGAGAAGTAATAAGTATGGCAGATATCCGGAAAAAAAAGATGCGACAGTAATGAAGCAAAACAGAGGAACGCTTGCATTGCTTGATGTAATGTATTGTGGCTATTGTGGCGGTAAAATGACAAATGGAACCAGGTATAATTACTGGACAATAAAGAAAACAGGGGAAAGGCGAATGAAAAAGATTTCTGCTTATAAATGCCAGAATGCCTGTCAGGGGATTCCCCATAATAACAAGCAGAGATATAAGGCAGAGGAAATGGAACCTGTAGTTTTTGGTCTGGTAGGAAACATAATAGAGTATCTTCAAAGAAATGAAGATATTTTTATGCAGATGAAAGAACAGCAAAATCGGGAAAGGAAGATAAAACAGAGAGAACTGGAGAAAAAAATCCATGATCTGCAGGTTATTCAAAAAAAGATTAATGTAATGGAAGGAAATATTCCAGATGCAATGACAGAGGAGTCCCCTCTTAGTCTGGATGAATTGATGCAGATTATAAAAACATATAAAGAGCAGAAGGAAAAACAAAAGAAAAATATAGAGCAAATGGAAGCAGCACTACAAAAGGAAGAAAATTCTTTATACAGATGGAAAGAAATAAAGGAAAAGATACCAACGTGGAGTTCTTTGTTTTTTCATGCGGATACAGCAACAAAAAGAGTACTTGTGAATACATTAATAGAACGCATTGAGATAAAGAACGGAGAAATACATATACGTTTTAAAATTCATTTAGAACATTTTCTATTGGAAACCGGAATTCCAGATGATTTCGGTGTACCGGAATAAAGGGTATGATTTTACAATTACTTCTTCTACGGCGTATGATCATAAATGGATCAATGGACGAAATATATTTGACAGTATAGACAAAATAGTGGATGAACTTTTTGAAAATTATATTTCAAAACCAAATGTCCGACAGCCTATTTTGACTCAGTATTGTGATGGGAATCGGGTAAAATGCAGAGAAAGAGGATGGATGACCCAGTGGGGAAGTAAGGAACTGGGAGACAGGGGATATTCTGCAATAGAGATTCTTCGAGATTTTTACGGAAACGATGTATACATTAATGTTGCAGAGGAAATTTCCGGAATTCCGTCATCGTGGCCGGGATATGATCTGGATATCGGTGCAACAGGAAATAAAGTGCGCCAGATACAGGAACAGTTGAATACGATTGCAGGTGCATATCCGGCTTTACCGGTGATTTCAGCTGATGGGATTTATGGACAGAAAACAAAGGAGGCAGTTCGTAAATTTCAAAATATATTTGGGCTTTCTCAAACCGGAATTACAGATTATCCTACCTGGTATAAGATTCAAGAAATATATGTCGGAGTAAGCAGGATCGCTGAACTTTAAAAAAAGACTCCCGCTTTGTTGCAGACATGTCTGCTGCAAAACGGGAGTCTGATTTTTAGTTTTTGGCAATGGGAATAAGAGAACTTCGTTCCTGGATTTTTTGTATTATACGTTCTGCTTCCTCTCCGGTGGAAGGAGTGGGCTGGTAGTTGTTATAATCAGAATCAGAGGAAATGGAACAGGGAATCATTTTTGTTGTATTATCTTTTTCCACTCCGTTTTTTGTAATTGTAAAGGTTTGTTGAAAAATCATGGTATCCATATCACTGGGAAAGCTATTTCCGCCAAAACAGAAGTTTCCCAGACTGTAAACAATATTTTTGCCCTTGTAGTTTTCGATACCCTGAAGAACATGGGGATGGTGACCACATACAAGGTCAGCTCCTTCATCTATAGCCAGATGCCCGAGTTTTATTTGGTTTTCATCTGGCACTTCCTCTTTTTCATTTCCCCAGTGAAAAATAACGATGATCAGATCAGCCCCATCTTTTTTTACTTTGGCAATATTGTCTTTTAATTGCTGGGCGCGTTCCAAATGATCTTTTAATTCATAAATTCCTACAAGTCCTATTTTTATGTTTTTAACATTTACGATAGCCGTTTCATCATAACCAAAATGTATAATTCCTTCTGCATCAAGTGCGGCTATTGTGTCATGAAAACCTTCTTCTCCATAATCATAACTGTGATTGTTAGCCAGATTCACGGTTTCCACAGATCCGTCTGTGAGGATTTTGGCAAAAGAGGCAGGCGCTTTAAATGCAAACAATTTATCCTCCCGTGCCTCTGAGTCCGTAAAGGTTCCTTCTAAATTTGCAATTGTAAGATCATCTTGGGAAAAAATAGATTTTACATTTTGCAAAAAGTAAGCACTCCCGTAATTTTCAAAGTAAGCATTTAAACTGGTGTCGTAGTCAAAACTGTCATCTGTTCCAAGGGTGCAGTCCCCTACAACACTAACAGTAAGGGAAACAGGATCCATTTCCGCTTCCTTTAAACCGGAAGTATTATTTGACTGAGCAGAACTGCTTTGTACTTCTTTGTTGTTGTTTTTTCTTGCTATACAGGAAGAAATAAAAACAGAGAAAAGGAAGATCAGAAGAAGACCTGTGCTGATCAGTATCAATTTTTGCCGACGGACCTGAAGCGCTCTTCTTTGTTTGCGAAGCAGTGCTTTTTTGTGAGCAGCTTTTTGTTTTGCCGATTCTGTTTGTCTTGAAGTTCCCATAAAAGTATTCCTCATTCCTTTTAAATGCCGTTAACTAAAAAATTTATCGTAGTATCCCATGATAAAAATAATTAAAACAATAGCAGGAAGTACAAAAGTTAAATATGGTTTTGCCCATTTTGGGAATTTCATACCATTTCCTGCATCTGCTTCTGAAATAAAGTTTTTCCATCCCCATCCATATCGTGTGACACAGAATAAGAGATAAACAAGACTTCCGAGAGGAAGAAGATTGTTGGATATGATAAAATCTTCCAAATCCTGGATTGTGCTTCCTGGGCCGAAAGGCTGTATATTGCTCCAGATATTAAATCCTAATACGCAAGGCATAGACAAAATTAAAATTGCAACCCCATTTATAAGAACTGCTTTTTTTCTGCTCCAGCCCCATATATCCATAGCAAAACTCAGAATATTTTCAAATACGGCAATGATAGTAGAAAGGGCAGCAAAACTCATAAATATAAAAAATAGAGCACCCCAGAATCGTCCGCCTGCCATTTGATTAAATACGTTTGGAAGTGTAACAAAAACAAGACCTACGCCCTGTGTCTGATCTACTCCAAAAGAAAAACAAGCAGGGAAAATAATCATACCAGCCATAAGAGCCACAAAAGTATCTAAAATAGAAATCTGAAGGGCTTCTCCGGTAAGGCTTCTGTCTTTTCCGATATAACTACCAAAAATAGCCAATGCACCAATACCCAGGCTTAAAGTGAAAAAGGCCTGTCCCATAGCTGCATATATACCAGTTGCAAGTCCGTTTTCTTTAAAGCGTTCAAAATCCGGAAGAAGGTAGAACTTTAGTCCTTCCGATGCATTTGGAAGTGTCAGGCTTTTTATACATAGAAGAATCATAATGGCAAGAAGACATACCATCATCATTTTTGTAATGCGTTCTACACCTTTTTGAAGTCCCATGTTGCAGATGCTGAAGCCGAGAACGGTGGTAACGATCATCCAGAATGTCATTTCAACAGGATTTGCAAGCATGTTGTTAAAGACAGTTCCAACAGCATCCGGTTTTAAATCAGAAAAAGTTCCATTTGCCATTTTAAAAAAATAGGCAAGCATCCATCCGCCTACTGTGGTGTAAAACATCATGAGCAGATAATTGCCAAGCATGGCACCATAACTGTAAAGGTGCCATTTTGTACCTTTTGGTTCAAGAATGTGAAAACTTTTTGCAGCAGAGCGCTGGCTGGCACGTCCCACGGAAAATTCCATGACCATAATCGGCAGTCCTAAAATTACAAGGAAAATAAGGTAGACGAGAACAAAAGCTGCTCCGCCGTATTGACCTGTAATGTAGGGGAATCTCCATACATTTCCAATTCCGATTGCACATCCGGCGGAAATTAAGATAAACCCAAGGCGTGAAGAAAATTTTTCGCGTTCTTTCATTTGAAATTTATAACCTCCCTATAAAATCTATTAAAAGTATATGAAGTTTTACAGATTTCGTCAATAACTATCTCTTTTCATGGTAAAATATTTTTGATATAATGTGAGGACATTTAAGGAAAAATAAAATAAAGAACAAAAGAAAGGGTAAAAAGCTTATGTTATATATAGGAAATCATGCATCTTCCTCAAAAGGGTATGCGGCTATGGGACGTCAGATGGTAAAGAATGGAGGGAATACATTAGCCTTTTTTACAAGAAATCCAAGGGGTGGAAAAGCGAAAGAGATTGATTTTCAGGATGTTAATGCTTTTCTGGAGATTATGAAAGAAAATCATTTTGGAAAACTTGTGGCACACGCGCCTTATACAATGAATGCATGTGCTGCAAAAGAAAATTTAAGAGAATTTGCAAGAGAAATTATGACAGACGATATGAAGCGCATGGAAGCAACACCGGGAAATTATTATAATTTTCATCCAGGCAGTCATGTTGGACAGGGAGTGGAAGTAGGAATCCAAAAAATTGCAGAAATTTTAAATGAAGTTCTTTCAGAAGAACAGTCCACAACAGTTCTGTTAGAAACAATGGCAGGAAAGGGTTCAGAAGTAGGAGGAAAATTTGAAGAAATTCGTGAAATTATAGATCAGGTAGAAAAAAAAGAAAAATTGGGAGTCTGTCTTGATACCTGTCATGTATGGGATGCCGGGTATGATATTGTGAATCATTTAGATGAAGTGCTGGAAGAATTTGACCGTGTAATCGGGCTTTCTTATTTGAAAGCAATTCATTTAAACGATAGTATGAACGGTCTTGGAAGCCATAAAGACCGTCATGCAAAAATTGGAGAGGGAGAGATCGGATTGGAAGCGCTGACAGCAGTTATTCGTCATCCGGCTTTACAGGGGATTCCGTTTATTCTGGAAACGCCAAATGATGATACCGGATGGACAGAAGAAATTGCACTTTTAAGAGAAAGATATGGAGAATAAGCACAGATGAAAACGTTGATTATAAACGGGTCGCCTCGTAAAAATGGGGATACCATGGAAATGATAAAAAAATTAAAGGAAGAAATTGGCGGAGAAGTGAAAATGCTGAATACATACTATGCAAAGATCAGCCCTTGTATAGACTGCAGATGGTGTTTTCAGCATGAGGGATGTGCAATCAAAGACGGAATGCAGGAAATTTTTGCTTATATACAGGAATGTGATTGCATAATACTTGCCTCTCCTATTTATTTTGAAGAGATTACAGGCATGCTTCTGGCTGTTATGAGCCGGCTGCAAACATATTTTAGCGCAAAATATATCCGAAAAGAAAATCCTGTACCAAAAAAGAAAACAGGAGGAATTCTTCTTGCAGCAGGAAGTATCGGCCCAAGAGAAAAAGCAGAAAGTACAGCAAATATGCTGTTGTCTCAATTAAATTGTAAATCAATTGGTACTGTATATGTGGATCATACAGACAGGGAGCCGGTAAAAGAGCGGGAAGATGTTCTGGAAGAAGTGAAAATACTGGCTCATAAGATCAGGGTGCAGTTTAAAGAAGCAGATTTGAAAGTTTGAAAAGCCTCGCGTATTTAGCGAAAGGCATTGGGATTTAGTTCTTTTATTTCTCTTTCGATGTTCGTGTCAATTAGTTACTGGAAACCGGGCTGAAAGGAGAAAAAAGCAGTGCCTCTAGACATCAGGCTCTGCTGATATCATACCACAGAATGACCTGTTGATTAGTAACCGTGTAGATGAAATGGAAAGGGGTTATCCCGAGTGTCTCATGTCATCTATAGATCTATAGAAAGGAATAAGTGAATAACCAACATTCATTTCTATTGGCTATACACTTATTATAAGAGGAGAACAGAATGAAAAAAACAAGATTTTTTATAGCTGGATTGGGCATGCTGTTGGCGCTTGGAGCTGCAGGATGCGGAAAAAAAGAAGAAACCATGAGTGAAGAAGAGATGTTTGCAGATGATCTGCGTCCGCTTGATGAAGATGAACTTCAGGAATTGGAAGATGCAGATCAAAGTGACGATCAGTTTTCTGTTTCCCAGGATACTGATGAAAATATAACAGAAGATGAGGAATTTGAAGTTGAGGAACCAAAAGAAGAATCTTCCCGGGATAAAATTATGGAAGAAAATACTTATACAAGTAAAGAAGAAGTAGCTCGATATATTTATAAATTCCATCATCTTCCTTCCAATTATATTACAAAAAAAGAAGCACAGGAACTTGGCTGGGATGAAAATAAGAGGAATCTGAAAGAAGTGGCGCCTGGAAAGTCTATTGGAGGAGATGAATATAGCAACGCAGATAAAATGCTTCCGGAAGAAAAAGGAAGAATATATTATGAATGTGATGTGAATGCTCCGGACGGGGAAAGGGGAAAAGAACGATTGATCTATTCTAATGATGGGCTTGTGTTTTATACAGATAATAATGTAGATACATTTGAACCGATTTATTAAATCGAATTTTTAAATAAAAGTACGGGATCCAGAATGATATTTTTCTGAATCCCGTACTTTTTATTTTTAATTCATTAAATAGAAAACTTATGCTAAAACTTCGTTTTTCAGTTCTTCCCCATTCATATATGCTGTAGCATTTTCAAGAGTGGTTTCTGCAATATTTGTCAGTGCTTCTTCTGTGAAGAATCCCTGATGGGAAGTCATGGTAACATTTGGGAAGGAAAGAAGACGCTGAATTGTTGAGCTTGGAAGGATCCGCTCAGACATATCTTCATATACAAAGTCTGTTTCCTCCTCGTACACGTCAAGTCCTACAGAGAAGAATTTGTGTTCCCGAATTCCATTGATCAGTGCTTCGGTTTTAATAAGGGCGCCTCTGGATGTATTAACAAGCATAACGCCATCTTTCATTTTTGCAATAGATTCTTCATTAATAATGTGTTTTGTTTCTTCTGTCAGAGGGCAGTGCAGACTGATCAGATCGCTGGAAGCTAGCAGTTCGTCGAGAGATACATATTTTACAAAATCCAGAGATTTGTTAGGATAACGATCATATGCAAGTACGTCCATGCCAAAGCCACGACAGATCCGTGCCATTGCCTGGCCGATTTTTCCGGTTCCGATAATTCCTGCTGTTTTCTGATAAAGATTAACACCCATCAGGCCGCTTAAAGCAAAATTGTTCTCACGGCATTTAATATAAGCTTTGTGAGTATGGCGGTTGGAAGTAAGGACAAGTGCCATAGCATGTTCTGCAACGGCTTCCGGAGAATAACCGGGAACACGCAGAATATGCATTCCATATTTATGTGCAGTATCTAAATCTACATTATTATATCCTGCACAGCGCATGAGAATAAGTTTTATACCACATTTATGCAATTCTTCAATAACATTAGTTCCCAAATCTGAATTAACGAAGGCGCAGATAGCGTCATATCCTTTTGCTAGAGGAGCGGTTTCTTCGTGTATGTTGGCTTCAATAAATTTGATTTGTATGCCTGGAAAAGAAGGCAGAAGTTTTTGGAAAAATTGTTCATCGTAATTTTTAGTGCCATAAAATAAGATTTTCATAAAAAGTTGCTCCTTTCTGATAAATATAATTAAGAATAAATCCTTTGCTATGATTTGATTATACGCTTTTTTCAGAAAAATAAAAAGGACAATTTTAGTTAAAATTCAAATTTGTTTATTTTGATAAAAAATACAGGTCATGATAAAATTCCGGATAGGAAATATTTACACATTCTCCTCCATTTATAGAAAGAAAACCGTCACAAATTGTACCAGCAACTGCAAAAGACATGGCAATACGATGATCTAGATGAGAGTCGATCACAGCTCCGTGAAGCGGTTTTCCTCCGTTTATAATCATGCCATCTTCTGTAGGGATTACATCGGCACCCATGCGTCTGAGATTTTCTGTTACAACGGAAATTCTGTCAGATTCCTTGACTCTTAATTCCTGAGCGTCTTTTATAACAGTAGTACCATCAGCAAAAGCTGCCATAACTGCAATCATTGGGATTTCGTCAATTAGGGAAGGGATGATTTCGCCGCTGATAGTGGTTCCATGAAGACTGCTTGTTCGGATTAGAATATCTGCAGTTGCTTCTCCTTCCATGTTTGTATTTAAAAGTGTAATATCAGCTCCCATATTTTTACATACGTGCAAAAGACCGCTTCTCGTAGGGTTGATCCCTACATTTTTAAGAAGGATTTCGCTGTTGGGCGTAAGAAGTCCGGCAGCAATAAAATAGGCTGCGGAAGAAATGTCGCCGGGAACCAGAATTTCTCGTGCTTCTAAATGTGGTTCAGGGGAAATAGAAGCGGTATTATGGGAACAGGCGATATTTGCACCAAAATATTGAAGCATGATTTCTGTATGATTTCTGGAAAGAACCGGTTCTGTTACACTGGTTGTGCCTTCAGCATACATTCCTGCAAGGAGAATACAGGATTTTACCTGTGCGGAAGAAACTGGAGAAAAGTAATCAATGGCATGTAATGGTTTGCCGTGAATGGCCAGAGGAGCGCATCCGTTTCCTTTTAAACTTGTAATATCTCCGCCCATGGCAAGTAAGGGGCGCATGATACGATTCATGGGACGTGATTGTATGGAAGAATCCCCTGTAAGAGTACAGGAAAAGTCCTGCCCTGCAAGGATTCCGGAAATCAATCGTGTTGTTGTGCCGCTGTTGCCGGCGTTGAGCGTTGCATCGGGAGCAGAAAGACCATGCAGACCTTTGCCGTGAACAAGAAGGTCAGACTGGTCTTCTTCTATATCAATCCCCATTTGACGAAAACATTGTATTGTGGAAAGACAGTCGGCACCTTTTAGGAAACCGCTGATTTTTGTCGTTCCATTTGCAAGAGCGCCAAACATTACGGCACGATGTGAAATGGATTTGTCTCCGGGGACGGAAAGAGTTCCTTTTAAATGTTTTATTTTTTTAATATCCATATATTTTTCCTATCGTTCATATACTATATAGTTCCGTTTGGTGAGAAGATATTTCGCTTTTTTTAAAGCATCTTCTTCATAAAATTCAATTTTTAAAGCACCTTCTTCAAATTCCCGATTATGGATGATTCCAATATTTTTAATGCTGATCTTTTCTACTGCCAGGAGTGTGGCAATTGTGGCAATGGCACCTGTTTCATCTGCAATATCCAGATAAAGGACAAAGGCTTTTCGAAGTAATCCGTTATCGGTTGCATCTATAGAATCGCGATAATCTCTGGAAGATGCAAAAAAATTGTAAAGATTATCAGCATCCTGATTATCTACAAAACAGCGAATTTGAACGAGCATTCGAATATAGTCATCCAGTACATTGGAGATATTTTCTTGATTTTCCATACAGATCTGCTGCCACATAACAGGAGAGGAGGAGGCAATTCGTGTAATGTCACGAAATCCGCCGGCTGCAACTGTTTTCATGTATTCCGCATCATTATCCAGCATATTGACAAGGTTAACAAGAGCAGAAGCAATGATATGAGGCAAGTGGCTTACTCCGGCCGTAATAAAATCATGCTCTTCAGAGGTAAGAACCATGGGAATTGCTCCCAGAGATGTTATAAGTTCTGTAAATTCAGTAAGTCGTTCCAGAGGAATTTCTCCTCCTGGAGTAATAATGTAGTAAGCGTTTTCAAGCAACCGTTCATTGGCAAAGTCAAAACCGGATTTTTCCGACCCTGCCATAGGGTGACCGCCTATAAAATGACTGCCAAGATGAAGGGATTCAATCTTATCATGTATAATGCCCTTTACGCTGCCTACATCTGTAATGATGCAATTTTCCTGAAGGGAATCGCTGATCTTTTCCAGATATTTTATATTAAACTCAACAGGCGTACAGAGAAAAAGATAATCACAAGTGAAAAAACGGCTGTCATAAGCTTCGCAGACTCCGTCAATAATATTACTGCTTAAAGCACTGGCAAGTGTTTCTTTATTCTTATCATAGGCAATAAGATGATATTCCGGATGAAATTTGCGAATTGCCTTGGCAATAGAACCTCCGATCAGACCAAGACCGATAAAACCAATGGTTTTCATGATGTATAGTATCCTTTCCTGTTACATTTAGTCGATAGTATTATAATAAAAAACATATTATATTTTAAAAGATATGTGGAAAAATGTCAATTATATATAAAAATGATAAAAATTCACAATGTAAATTTGAAAAAAACAAGTTTAAATTATATAAAATACTTGAAATTTTGAAATAATTCTAGTAAAATATGGACATATTAGACAAACAGGGAGGTATTACATATGGACGTTTTTAGAACTGACCGAATCAGAAATGTAGTCCTATTAGGGCATGGGGGAGCCGGCAAGACTACACTGGCAGAAGCAATGGCATATCTGTCAGGAATGACAAGCCGTCTTGGAAAAGTAGAAGATGGAAATACTGTCAGCGATTATGATAAAGAAGAGATTAAGAGACAGTTCTCTATTTCTACAACACTCATTCCTGTACCGTGGAATAAAGTGAAAGTCAATGTGCTGGACACACCTGGATATTTTGACTTTGTTGGAGAAGTTGAAGAAGCGGTAAGCGCAGCAGATGCAGCTATTATTGTGGTATCCGGTAAAGCTGGTGTTCAGGTTGGAACACAGAAAGCTTGGAATCTCTGTGAAAAATATAAATTACCACGTATGATTTTTGTAACAGATATGGATGTGGATGATGTAAGTTATCGTAAAGTTGTGGAAGAGTTAACAGAACTTTATGGGAAAAAGATTGCACCGATCCATTTCCCAATCCGTGAAAATGGAAAGTTCGTAGGATATGTCAATGTTGTAAAACAGGCAGGAAGAAAATACATTGACAAAGCAGGAAAAACAGAATGTGAAATTCCGGAATATTTGGATGAATATCTGGAAAAATATCATGAAATTTTAATGGAATCCGTTGCAGAAACAAGCGAAGAATTTATGGATCGCTATTTCGAAGGCGATGAGTTCTCCGTTACAGAGGTTTCTGCTGCATTGGCTATGAATGTTCAGGATGCAAGTATTGTTCCGGTATGTATGGGATCTCCTGTAAATTTAAGAGGCGTTTCCAATCTTCTTGATGATATTTGTGGATATTTCCCAAGTCCTGATAAGCGTTCCTGCAATGGTATAGCACAGAAAACAAATGAGATTTTTGAAGCAAATTACGATTTTACAAAAGCAAAATCGGCTTATGTATGGAAAACGATTGCAGATCCGTTCCTGGGAAAATATTCTTTGATTAAGGTATGCTCTGGTGTTATTAAATCAGATGATACTTTGTTAAATGTAGAAAAAGGTGAAGAAGAACGGTTGAATAAACTATATGTGCTGGAAGGTTCCAAACCAATTGAAGTTCCGGAGCTTCATGCAGGCGATATAGGTGCAATCGCAAAACTGGGAAGCGTACAGACAGGTGACAGTCTGGCTATGAAAGCAAATCCGATTCTCTATCCAAAAGCAGTTATTTCGACTCCGTATACATACAAAAGATATAAAGCAGTAAGAAAAGGAGATGAAGATAAAATTTCTCAGGCACTTGCGAAGATGACAAGTGAGGATAAAACGCTTCGCGTTGTTAATGACAGTGCAAATCACCAGTCTCTCCTTTATGGTATGGGTGACCAGCATCTTGATATTGTTGCAAATAAGTTGAAAGAGCGCTATAAAGTAGAAATAGAGCTTAGTAAGCCAAAAGTTCCTTTCCGTGAGACAATCCGTAAGAATTCTGATGTGGAAGGAAAACATAAAAAACAATCCGGTGGTCATGGTCAGTATGGTCATGTAAAAATGCGTTTTGAATCATCTGGTGATCTGGAGGCTCCATATGTATTTGAACAGGTTGTTGTCGGAGGGGCTGTTCCAAAGAATTACTTCCCGGCAGTAGAAAAAGGACTCCAGGAATGTGTTCAGAAAGGTCCGTTAGCTGCATATCCGGTCGTAGGCGTAAAAGCAACTCTTTATGATGGCTCCTTCCATCCTGTTGATTCCTCGGAGATGGCATTTAAAATGGCAACAATCCTTGCATTTAAGAAAGGATTTATGGAAGCATCCCCTGTTCTTTTAGAGCCTATTGTTTCTATGAAAGTGTCAGTTCCTGACAGATATACAGGAGATGTTATGGGAGATCTGAATAAGCGTCGCGGTCGTGTTCTTGGTATGAATCCGGATCATGATGGTTATACCGTGATTGAGGCAGATGTGCCGATGCTGGAAATTTACGGATATTCCACAGATCTTCGTTCTATGACTGGCGGAAGTGGAGATTTTTCATATGAATTTGCACGTTACGAGCAGGCACCGGGAGACATCCAGACAAAGGAAATCGAAGCTAGAGCAAATAAATTAGAAAAAGAAGACGAATAAAATATATGAAAATATGGGAGCATAAGTTCTGTGAGAAGGGCTTATGCTCCTTTATTGTATTTTAAACACCGCCATGGTATAATGCTCTATACCTGAAAAAGGAAAATAAAAAAAGGAGAATATTATGAAAAAAAAGGGAAAAAAGGGCAGACTTCTTACTATATTTTTTGTTTTGATTCTGGCCGGCATATACTATTATGTAACACTTCCAGCCATTAATATACATTCCAGCGGGTTCTGGACATTTATTTTGGCAGTGATGGTTCTGGCTCTGTTTTTTTATGGGGCAAAAAATGTGCGTACAGTAGAAGAAGTAAAATCCAGCAAAATTTTAAAAATTGGAATAAGTGCAGTGGTTTTAGTTGGAGTTATTTTTGCTGTGGGAAGTCTTCTGTCATCTCCGGTAGTAAATGCAAAAAAATATCGCAAACTGATAGAACCGGATAATGGGAATTTCGCAGAAGATATTCAGCAGATTAAGTATGACCAGATTCCGTTGCTTGATAAAGAATCTGCAATGCTTCTTGGAAACAGAAAAATGGGAAGCATGGTAGATATGGTATCGCAGTTTGAAGTGAGTGATCTGTATTCTCAAATTAATTATAAAGGTCGCCCTGTTCGTGTTACACCTCTTGTGTATGCAAGTCCGATTAAATGGCTTACAAATATGAAAGAGGGAATTCCGGCTTATATCACTATTGACATGGCAACTCAGAAAACGGAGCTGGTAAAGTTGAAAGAGGGCATTCGATATTCAGAAGCGGAGTATTTTAATCGATATATATATCGTCATTTGAGATTTCGTTATCCTACTTATATTTTTGATCAGTTAAGTTTTGAAATAGATGATGAAGGAATTCCATATTGGATTTGTCCTGTGAAAAAATTTAACATCGGACTGTTTGGGGGACAGACGATTGGACGTGTGGTTCTTTGTAATGCAGTAACAGGAGAATGTAAAGATTACAAAATAGAGGACTGTCCTGCCTGGGTGGATCGTGCGTATCCGGCAGAACTTCTTGTAGAACTTTACAATTATCATGGAACCTTGATCAACGGATTTTTAAATAGTGTTCTGGGGCAGAAAGGATGTCTTCAGACAACGGACGGATATAATTATCTTGCAATGGATGATGATGTATGGGTATATACAGGAGTTACTTCCGTAAGCGGCGATCGATCTAATGTTGGATTTGTTCTTATGAATCAGAGAACAAGCGAAACAAAATATTACGAGATTCCGGGAGCAGAAGAACATTCAGCCATGGCTTCTGCAGAAGGTCAGGTACAGAACCTGGGGTATAAAGCAACATTTCCGCTGTTATTAAATATTTCCGGTGAGCCTACCTATTTTCTGGCATTGAAAGATAATGCAGGTCTTGTGAAAAAATACGCTATGGTAAATATTCAGCAATATCAGAATGTATCAATTGGAAATACAGTGCAGGAATGTGAAAAAAAATATAGAAAAATGATCAAAGGAAGCAGTGCTGCGGCAGAAGAATCTGAGGCAAAAAAGGCAACAGGTGTGATCAGTCGTATGGCACAGGGTGTAATTGATGGGAATACGCATTATTATCTTGTGCTGGAAAATTATAATGACCTGATTTTTGATGTTCCTCTTATTGATTTCCTGGGAATCGTAAAATACGATGTAGGAGACAGAATTACAATTTCTTACAGCGAAAACGAACCTGCATGTACCGTGCTGGCAGTAGAAGGGGATGCAGGAAGTGCAGAAGGTATTGTGGAAACAGAAGAAACAGAAGCAGTTGAGCCGGAAGAAGGGGCTTGAGTGTTTCACGTACAGGTAAAAGGGAATAAGAAAAGCGGAGGAAATAGAAATGGAAATAGTCATACAGCTTGTGCTGCTGACAGTAGGATTTGTTATGCTGGTTAAAGGGGCGGACTGGTTTGTAGAAGGAGCGGCAGGCATAGCAGAAAAGTTTGGTATTCCCCAACTTGTGGTTGGTCTTACGATTGTAGCAATGGGTACAAGTGCTCCGGAGGCAGCGGTAAGTATTGCGGCAGCTTTGAAAAAAAATGCAGATATTACGGTGGGAAATGTAGTTGGCAGCAATATTTTAAATGTACTGATCATATTAGGGATTACTTCTGTGATTGTGACAGTAGCAGTAGCAAAATCCACAGCAGTAATTGAAATTCCATATATGATCTTTATTACCATTCTGTTTCTTGGGCTTGGATTAACAGGCAGTAAGATTACTTTTTGGGAAGGCGTCATATTGTGGGCAGCATTTCTTCTATATTTGGGCTATCTTTTTTACATGTCTATGAAAAAGAAAGAAGAGTTATCGCAGGAAGTGCAGGATATACCGGTATGGAAGCTGCTTCTTTGTACAGTAGTGGGACTTTGTCTTGTAGTATGGGGCAGTGATGTGACGGTTGATGCTGCAACTGCTATTGCAAAAGCTGCAGGTATGAGCCAGAGATTCATCGGTCTTACCATTGTGGCTCTTGGAACCTCTCTGCCGGAACTTTTTACTTCTGTATCAGCGGCAATGAAGGGAAAAGCGGATATTGCAATTGGAAATATTGTGGGAAGCAATGTGTTTAACATTTTGTTTGTGGTTGGAACAACGGCACTTATCACACCGGTTGTATTTATGAAAGATTTTTTGGTGGATACATTGATTTCTGCAGGAGCAGGGCTGCTCTTATGGATATGTGTGGCAAAAGATAAAAAACTGTCCAGATGTGGAGGCATTATTATGCTTCTTTGTTACGGAGGATATTTTATTTATCTTTTACAATAAAAGATTACAGAGTTGAGAGGAGGATTTTCATGGAATGTCCTTATTGTAAAAAAGAAATGGAAAAAGGATATATTCTTTCCAATGCCAATGCCATGGTGTGGCGAAAGGAACGGTACGGTTCTCTTTTGGTGAAGCGAAATGAGGATGGAATACAGCTGATAAAAAGTATGATTGCATCTCCCCCTGTGCGAAATGTATACTGCTGTAAAGCATGCGGCAAAATAATCATAGATATAGCTGCAGATTGTGAAGCTGGCGGTGAAAGAAATACTTGACAAATACTTTGAGTATCGGTAGAATAAAAAATAGTTTACAGCATAAGCTGTCATAGGAAAATGCATAGAAGAGGAGTAGTAGAATATCTCCTGTACATCAGAGAACTGTCGGTTGGTGTGAGACAGTGTACAGAAATTTGAACTCGCCTTGGAGCTGCCGGACAGAAGCAAAGTAAGTTCGGACGGAGATCCCCGTTACAGGATATTAAGTGCGTGAAATAGCGATATTTTACGAATGAGAGTGGTACCACGGAATGTTTAAGCCTTTCGTCTCTTAATAGAGATGAGAGGCTTTATTTAATTTAAGGAGGAAGAAATATGGCTGCACCTTATAATCATAAGGCTATTGAAGCAAAGTGGCGTACAAACTGGGAAAAAAAACCGGTAAACGTGGATGATGGAAAAAAACCAAAATACTATTGTCTGGATATGTTCCCGTATCCATCCGGAAACGGACTTCATGTAGGACATTGGAGAGGTTATGTTATTTCTGATGTATGGAGTCGATATAAGATGCTGAATGGCTATTATCTGATCCATCCTATGGGATGGGATGCTTTTGGTCTTCCGGCAGAAAATTATGCCATTAAAATGGGAGTACATCCATCGATTTCTACAGCAGAAAATGTAAAAAATATCAAGCGTCAGATTAACGATATCTCTGCAATTTATGACTGGGATATGGAAGTTAATACGACAGATCCGAATTTCTATAAGTGGACACAGTGGATTTTTGTAAAAATGTTTAAAGAAGGTCTGGCTTATGAGAAAGAATTTCCAATTAACTGGTGTCCGTCCTGTAAGACAGGTCTTGCAAATGAGGAAGTAGTAAATGGATGCTGTGAACGATGCGGTTCTACTGTTACAAAGAAAAATCTTCGTCAGTGGATGCTTCGTATTACAAAATATGCAGATCGTCTGTTAGATGATCTTGATAAGCTTGACTGGCCGGAAAAAGTGAAAAAGATGCAGAGCGACTGGATTGGAAAATCTTACGGAGCAGAAGTTGAATTTCCGGTTGAAGGAAGAGAAGAAAAAATCACAGTTTATACAACAAGACCGGATACTCTTCATGGTGCTACTTTTATGGTACTTGCGCCTGAACATGCAATGGCGAAATCTCTGGCAACAGAGGAAACAAAAGAAGCAGTAGAAAAATACATTTTTGATGCTTCTATGAAATCAAATGTAGATCGTCTTCAGGATAAAGAGAAGACTGGCGTATTTACAGGAAGTTATGCTGTAAACCCGTTAAATGGTGCAAAAGTTCCGATCTGGCTTTCCGATTATGTTCTTGCAGACTATGGAACAGGTGCGATTATGTGTGTTCCGGCTCATGATGATCGTGACTTTGAGTTTGCGAAAAAATTCAATATCCCGATTATTCAGGTTATTTCCAAAAATGGAAAAGAAATTGAAAATATGACAGAGGCATATACAGAGGCAAGTGGTGTTATGATCAATTCCGGTGAATGGAATGGAATGGAATCCGCTGTCCTGAAAAAAGAAGCTCCTGTTATGATTGAAAAAATGGGAATTGGACGTAAAACTGTAAATTATAAACTGCGTGACTGGGTATTTTCACGTCAGAGATATTGGGGAGAGCCTATTCCGATTGTACATTGTCCAAAATGTGGGGCGGTTCCGGTTCCGGAAGATCAGCTTCCGCTTACACTTCCGGAAGTGGAAAGCTATCAGCCAACAGGAACAGGAGAGTCTCCTCTTGCTGCAATTGACGAATGGGTAAATACAACGTGTCCATGCTGTGGAGCTCCGGCAAAACGTGAAACAAATACAATGCCTCAGTGGGCAGGTTCTTCCTGGTATTTCCTGCGTTATGTAGACAGTAAAAACAATAACGAGCTTGTCTCTAAAGAAAAAGCAGACAAATATCTTCCGGTAGATATGTACATTGGTGGAGTAGAACATGCGGTTCTGCATCTCCTTTACTCACGTTTTTATACAAAGTTCCTTTATGATATTGGTGCAATTGATTTTGATGAACCGTTTAAAAAGCTGTTTAACCAGGGTATGATCACTGGAAAGAATGGAATCAAGATGAGTAAATCAAAGGGAAATGTAGTTTCTCCAGATGATCTAGTAAATGATTATGGCTGTGACGCTTTAAGAATGTATGAGCTTTTTGTAGGCCCACCGGAATTAGATGCAGAATGGGATGACAGAGGAATTGATGGCGTATCCAGATTCTTGAAACGTTTCTGGGGACTTGCCCTTGATAGTATTGAAAAGGATGTTCCGGCATCAAAAGAAATGATCAAACTCCGCCATAAAATGGTGTATGAAATTACACAGCGTCTGGAAAGCTTTAGCCTGAATACCGTTGTTTCCGGATTTATGGAATACAATAATAAACTTATTGATCTGGCGAAGAAAACAGATGGTGCGGTAGATAAAGAAACAATAGAGACAGTTGTTCTTCTTCTTGCTCCATTTGTTCCTCATATAGCAGAGGAACTTTGGGAAAAACTGGGACATACAGATTCTGTATTCCATGCACAGTGGCCGACTCCGGATAAAGAAGCTATGAAAGACGATGAGATCGAAGTTCCGGTACAGATTAATGGAAAAACAAAAGCAGTTATTAGTATTTCTGCGGATATTTCAAAAGAAGAAGCGATTGCACAGGGAAAAGAGGCAATTGCCGATAAGCTTACAGGAAATGTAATAAAAGAAATTTATGTTCCGAAGAAGATTATTAATATTGTAATGAAATAAAGATAAAAAGAAGCTCAAACCCTGTAAATAGTGGGGCAAGAGCTTCTTTTCTTTTAATATGATATTGAAATGATACTAATATTTTATGCATGAAAATATCTGAGATCATGGACACGTATCCTTTTTAAGCTGCTTTGTTAGCTCATTATACAGAATAGAACGGATGTATTGAGACTTTTTTCGAAAAGTCGCGTTTCTGGCATAGGTTTATATAAATGAGATGTATACTCTTTTATTTTGTTGACCAGAAAATCTGGTAAGTGAACGATTCGCTCATTACTCTTGGTTTTGGGAAGCGTACGAAAGTTTTTTGTAATTAAGGTTTAAACCTTGAACTTTGAGTAGTGAAGGAATGATACAAAATTCGCGGCATATGTGATTTTTAGGCTTAATACAGAAGATAAGAAAGAAGTGTTTAGTATCGGCAGTTTTTAGTATTTTTGAAATCAATGGTGTAGAAAACTTGGAATAGACAGATGTTACCAAAATGGAAACAAAGGAAATACATACTGGTACTTTTATTTTGGGTTCTATCGTTATATGATGTGAATGAAAGAGAGGTATGGAGTATGGCATTAAATAATAACATCAAAAAATTCAGAGAAGAAAAAAATCTCACTCAGCAACAACTTGCAGATAAGTTATATGTTTCAAGGCAAACAGTTTGTCGTTGGGAAAATGGTTCAAGATGTCCAGATTTGATTACGGCAAAAAAATTGGCATTAGAATTAGATGTAAGTATGGACGAACTTATATCAGATGAAGATGTAAACGACATTCAAGTAAGTTATGGAATATGGAATTCTGAAAGAATAAAAGATAAAAAGCATTTACAGACACTTCAAAAAAAGATATTAGACTTTATACAAATTGTGGGAGCTGTGTTTTTAGCAATCACGATTTTACTACGAGTGCAGTTAGATATGAGGGTACCAGTATGGTGTATAATCATTTGCTTCATTATTGTAACGGTAGCATTTCTTTGTAATTTCATAGTTTCTAAAAAATTAAGAGAAATGTAGTGAGACAAGGAACAAGAGATAGTTACTAGGGACAGGGCCTGTTTTTTGGCTCTGTCCCCGTCTGCATTATAAGACAGATTTCAGTCATGTTCTTCTGGATTCTGTTTATAATCAAGATAATCTTTATTCAAAGAAATTTTTGTGCCAGCCTGATTAAAAGTTCTGTGATTTTTTCCATGGATTCCACGCAAATAAATTCATATTTTCCATGGAAATTATGACCGCCAGTACAGAGGTTGGGGCAGGGGAGCCCCATATAGGAAAGCCGTGCGCCGTCTGTGCCGCCTCGGATTGGCGTTATTTTAGGTTGTATTCCCAGTTCTGTCATCGTTTCTTTTGCCAGATCGATCAATTCCATATGAGGCTCAATTTTCTCTTTCATATTATAGTAGGAGTCTTTAATGTCAAGAATAATGGTATCTTCACCATATTTTTTATTGATAAAATCTGCAGCAGTCTTCATGAATTCTTTTTTTGACTGGAATTTTTTCATATCATGATCCCGGATAATATAGATCATTTCCGTGTGTTCCACATCCCCGGAAATTCCATCTAAATGGAAGAATCCCTCGTATTCTTCTGTATACATAGGATTATCAAATACCGGAAGAAGATCATGGAATTCATATGCGATTAAAATAGAGTTTTTCATTTTGTTTTTTGCATTTCCAGGGTGTATATTTGTACCATTTATGTATACTTTGACATTTGCTGCGTTGAAGTTTTCATATTCCAGTTCTCCAAGTTCGCCGCCGTCTACCGTATACGCAAAATCTGCGCCAAAGCCTTCTACATCAAAGAAATCAGAACCTCGGCCGACCTCTTCATCAGGGGTAAAGCCAATATGGATTTCTCCGTGAGGGATATGGGGATTGGAAAGAAAATACTCTGCCATGGACATGATTTCGGCTACACCGGCTTTATCGTCAGCACCAAGAAGGGTTGTTCCATCTGTTGTGATCAAAGTTTTTCCGGTATATTTTACCAGATCCGGAAACTGTGAAACATTCATATAAATGTTATGCTCTTTATTTAGACAGATATCTTTTCCATCGTAGTTTTTAATAATCTGTGGATGGATGTTTTTTCCGGAAAAGGAAGGGGCAGTGTCCATATGGGAAATAAATCCTAAGGAAGGGACTTTTGCTTGGATTGTGGCCGGAATAGAGGCATAAACATAACTGTGAGGGGAAATGCGTACATTTTCTGCCCCCATTTGTTTTAATTCTTCAGCCAGGAGAGATGCCAAAACCTGTTGTTTTGAAGTGCTGGGGACTTGTTCCTGGTCTTCCATGGACTCTGTATCAATGGAAACATATCTTAAAAATCTTTCAATTACTTTGGACATATTAGATCCTCCTAAGATATAACTTGATTTTACGATTATATCAGTTTATGATATAAAAAACAATGACTGGAAAAGAAAGGAACAGTATGGAAAGAGCAGAGAAGAAATATAGATGTCTGAATCGGGATGTGATTAAATATATAGCAATGTTTACCATGCTTTTAAATCATATTGCAACAATATTTATGGTTCCGGGTTCCTGGATAAGAGAAATTTTTGTTGCTCTGGGATATTTTACAGCTCCGAGTATGATTTATTTTTTAATAGAGGGATACGATTATACACATTCTAAAAAAGCGTATTTGAAAAGGTTGTTTATATTCGGGCTGATATCTGAAATTCCTTTTTGCATGGCTTTTTCACAGGGGCAAGGTATAGAGTTTGAAGGGCTTAATATGTTATTTACACTTTGTTTGTGTTTTGGAATCATATGGATCGAAAAAGAAATGGAGAACAAAAGGAACCGGGTTCTTTTTATTACAGGTATTATTTTATTAAGCACGTTTTGTGATTGGGCAATTTTTGCACCTGTATTTACTTTGATTTTTTTGCACGGAAAAAAAGATAAGGAGCATATGAAAAAGTCTTTTTTAAAAGCAGCGCTGCTTTTTGGCGTAATAAATTTTATGGGAGAATGGGGAAGAATTCCCTTTGGGAAAAATATGATATATGCAGGTATGAGCATGTGTGGGATTTTTCTTGCGGGTATCTGTATTTTATTTTGTTATAATGGAAAACGAGCGGAAAAAGGAAAGACCTTTTCGAAATGGTTTTTCTACCTTTTTTATCCGGTGCATCTTCTTGTATTAGGTCTGCTTCGTATCCAACTGATGTAAAAAACCTCACGACAGCTTTCTGGAAACAAATCCGTGCTGTCGTGAGGTTTTTCTTAAAGTATTTTAGTAGTCCATTTACTGCAGTCCCACACCTGAGAAACAACATCCTGATAAAATTCCGGTTCGTGGCAGATTAGAAGGACACTGCCTTTATATTCTGTAAGAGCCTGTTTTAAGGCTTCTTTTGCATCTACATCAAGATGATTGGTAGGTTCGTCAAGGAGAAGAATATTGGTTTCTTTGTTTACAAGTTTACAAAGACGGACTTTTGCCTGTTCTCCACCGCTTAAAACACGGACCTGACTTTCAATATGTTTGGTAGTGAGTCCGCATTTTGCAAGAGCGGAACGGACTTCATATTGAGTATAGGAAGGAAATTCCGCCCAGATTTCATCAATACAGGTTGTTTTGTTGTCGCCTTTTACTTCCTGTTCAAAATAACCGATCTGAAGATTTTCTCCCAGTTCACAGGATCCTTTTAAGGAGGGGATAAGTCCAAGAATGCTTTTTAAAAGAGTGGTTTTTCCAATACCATTTGCACCAACTAAAGCAATTTTCTGTCCTCGTTCCATAGACAGAGTTAAAGGTTTGGAAAGGGGTTCCTGATAACCGATCACAAGATCTTTTGTTTCGAAAATATATTTTCCAGGAGTGCGTCCGGGTTTAAAGTGAAATTCTGGTTTTGGTTTTTCTGCGGCAAGTTCAATGACATCCATTTTATCCAGTTTCTTCTGACGTGACATAGCCATATTTCTTGTAGATACACGGGCTTTGTTGCGGGCAACAAAATCTTTGAGTTCGCTGATTTCCTGTTGCTGACGTCGGTAAGCTGCCTCTAATTGTGCTTTTTTTACAGCGTAAACTTCCTGGAAATGGTCGTAGTTTCCAACGTAACGGTTTAATTCCTGATTTTCCATGTGATATACAAGGTTGATCACTTCATTTAAAAATGGGATATCATGCGAAATAAGAATAAAAGCATTTTCATAGTCTTGAAGATAACGTTTCAGCCAGGCGATATGCTCTTCGTCCAGATAGTTAGTTGGCTCGTCAAGAAGAAGAATATCCGGTTTTTCCAGAAGAAGTTTTCCAAGAAGAACCTTTGTTCTTTGTCCTCCACTGAGATCTGTAACATCACGTTCCAGTCCTATGTCAAGGAGCCCGAGAGCGCGGGCTACTTCTTCGACTTTCGCATCAATGACATAAAAATCGTGCATAGTAAGAGTGTCCTGGATGGTTCCAAGTTCTTCCATCATATGGTCCATTTCTTCCGGAGAGGCATCGCCAAGAGCGTCACAGATTTCATTCATTCGGACTTCCTGTTGAAAAAGCCAGGAAAACGCGGATTTTAAAACATCACGGATAGACATTCCTTTTGTGAGAACTGTGTGCTGATCCAGATATCCGATACGGACATTTTTGGCCCATTCGATTTTTCCTTCATCAGGCATTAATTTGTTTGTGACAATATTAAAAAAAGTAGATTTTCCTTCTCCGTTTGCACCGACAAGTCCAATGTGTTCACCTTTTAAAAGGCGAAAAGAAACGTCATTAAAGATCGCACGGTCACCGAACCCGTGTGTCAGATGTTCTACATTTAAAATGCTCATAAATTTCAGTCCTCCGTTGTTTCTTTTAATTCTGTAATATCCGGTTCCGCCATAAGAGAATAATTGGTGTAATATACTACAAATCCCGGTTTGGCTCCCCCTGGTTTTTTTACATGTTTTTTTTGAATATAATCAATTTCTACTTTTGGAGCAGTGCGGCCTTTTGAATAGTAGGCAGCAAGACGACCGGCTTCTTCAAAAGTGCGGTCAGGAAGTTCTCCGTCTTTTGTTTTTACGATCACGTGGGAACCGGCCATTTTTTTTGCATGAAACCACCAGTCGTTCCCTGTTGCAAACTTAAATGTCAGTTCATCATTTTGGAAATTATTTTTTCCAACGTAAATGTCATATCCATCGCTGGATATATAGTGAAACGGTTTTGATTTTGCCTGCATTTTAGCCCCTTTTTTTCCGGAAAAATGGCGTTTGATATATCCGTATTGGGTTAATTCTTCTTTTATCTGGGCGAGATCATTTTCTGAACGTGCAATATCCAGCGCGTTGGATATGGATTCCAGATGTTCAATTTCGCTTTCAGTATCAGTCAGCTGGGTGGTAAGGGCTTCTTCTGTTCTTTTTAATTTTGTGTATTTGTCAAAGTATTTTTTTGAATTTTGTGCAGGTGTTAAAGTAGGATCCAGGGGAACGGTAATCTCTTCATTTGTATAGTAATTAAATGCCTGAAAAGATTTACTTCCGTCGGGAAGTCCGTATCCATATGTATGGATCAGTTCTCCGTAAACTTTGTATTTATCTTTTTTTGCGGTGTCTTTCATTTGCTTTTGTTGAAGCGCATATTTTTTTCGATTTCGCTCAAGAGCTGTTTGCACTATCTTTCGAAGATCTGCCGATTTTTGGCGAATACGGGTTAAGATATTTTTAGATGCGTAATAGGTTTCCAGCATGGAGGATACGCTATGGAAGGTTACGGAATGATATTCAGGGCCATATTGCTGAAGTGGAAAAACACCATATTCCACAGGTTCTTCTCCGCGATAAATAATATTAGGAGAAAAATCTCCTTCTTTGATTTGTTCCATCAGGCGATGAAATGTATGATAAAGATGCGTGCAAGCTGTTTCATCCAGAGAAAGAGCAGCGCTGCTTCCGTCAATGGAAGCGCGAAAACAGATTTCTTCTGCCATGACCGGACTTAATCCGGTAAGACTTGAGTAGAGGGCTTTAGAAATAGGATGCGGTTTTTTGCATACTTTTTCCTGAAAATCTTCTTGTGAAATTGTAAGAGGATTGTATTTATCCTGTGTTTGTGTAATAAAATATTCTCTTCCGGGAAGGACTTCCCGCACAGAACTCATATGGGAAGATACATGCTTAATACTGTCAAGAATCATATTTTTGTCATCGCAGAAAATCAGATTGCTGTGTTTTCCCATAAGTTCCAAAATCAGTGTCTTGTTGCAGAGGTCTCCAAGTTCATTTCGATGTTCCAGATCAAATTCTACAACACGTTCCAAACCGGGCTGGCGGATATCAGAAATGCGAGCACTTCCAATATGCTTTCTAAGAAGCATGCAAAAGTTGGGTGCTGTGAGAGGACTTGTTTTATTTTTTTCTGTAAAATAGATGAGAGGAAGAGAAGCACTTGCAGAAAGAAGCAGACGTTTCTGCCCATTTGCTCCTTTTGCAGTGATCATAAGCTCATCAGCTTCAGGCTGGGCAATTTTATTGATACGTCCTCCTGCAAGATTTTTATTTAATTCCTGAACCATTGCAGCAATGGTGATTCCGTCAAAAGCCATGGCAATACTCCTTTCATTGGCACTTTTAAAAATTATTGCTTTTTAGTATAACATACAAGAGGAAAACGCGCAAAGGATTATATAGACAAAGAAAAAAAGGATTTGACTAGGGTTTTATAATGAATTATAATAAATCTGTATGTAAAGTTGCCAAGGAGGCAGACCATGATTAGAAGTATGACAGGCTTTGGCCGTGCGGAAGCAATAAGCAGTGAACGGAAAATTACAATTGAAATAAAATCCGTAAATCACAGGTATCTGGACATGAATATTAAGATGCCAAAAAAGTTGAGTTTTTTTGAAGGGGAAATCCGCAACCTGATGAAAACTTATATCCATAGGGGAAAAGTAGATGTATTTATCACTTATGAAGATTATACCCTAAATAAAGTAGTTTTGAAGTATAATAAAGAACTTGCGGGAGAATATCTGGAATATCTTCGGAAAATGGAGACGGAATTTGGAATAAAAAATGATATTTCGGCTTCGGCTCTTTCGCATTATCCGGAAGTATTCACAATGGAAGAGCAGTCTGTAGATGAGGATGCGTTATGGAATTTTCTAGAACCGCCTCTTCGGGAAGCATGTGAGAAATTTGTGAAGACAAGGCTTCGGGAAGGAGAAAACCTGAAACACGATCTTCAGGACAAACTAAACTGGCTGGATGAAAAAGTGATTCTTGTTCAGGAACGTTCGCCGGAAGTTGTGCAGGCATACCGTGAAAAACTGGAAGGAAAAGTAAGAGAACTTCTGCAGGACAGTCAAATAGACGAATCCCGTATTGCAGCAGAAGTAGTGTTGTTTTCTGATAAAATCTGTAATGATGAGGAAACGGTCCGGTTGCGCAGTCATATCCAGGGAATGAAAAAAATGTTGGAAGAAAAAGACGGCGTTGGACGAAAACTTGATTTTATGGCACAGGAAATGAACCGGGAAGCAAATACGATCTTGTCAAAATCCAATGATCTGATCGTTTCCAATCTGGCAATTGATCTAAAAACGGAAATTGAGAAGATCAGGGAACAGATTCAGAATATTGAATAAAAGAGGTTGAGTACAGGTGGCAAAACTGATAAACATAGGTTTCGGCAATGTAGTGAATTCTCAGAAGATCGTGGCTGTTGTAAGCCCGGATGCAGCGCCGGTAAAACGCATGGTGCAGAGTGTAAAGGGAAGCAGGAATCTCATTGATGCAACTCAAGGGAGAAAAACAAAAGCCGTCATTGTGACGTCTGATGATTATCTTGTTCTTTCGGCATTGCAGCCGGAAACCATAGCCAGAAGATTTGCAGAAATATATGATTATGAAGAAAAGGGAGAGGTTCATGAGTAAAGGGATTTTAGTTGTAGTATCCGGGTTTTCCGGAGCGGGAAAAGGAACAGTTATGAAACGTCTGATGGAAAAATATGATAACTATGCCTTATCTATTTCTGTAACAACAAGACAGCCTCGTCCGGGAGAAGTAGATGGAAGAGAATATTTTTTCCGTACAAAAGAAGAATTTCAGCAGTTGATCCAAGAGGATGAATTGATTGAATATGCGCAGTATGTGGAGAATTATTACGGTACACCGCGTTTTTATGTAGAAGAACAGCTTCAGTCCGGTAAAGATGTCATTTTGGAGATTGAGATTCAGGGTGCAATGAAAGTGAAGGAAAAAAATCCGGAAGCAGTTCTTGTTTTTGTAACGCCACCGACTGTTGAGGAATTAAAAAGACGCCTTACGAACCGAGGTACTGAAACACAGGAAGTAATTGCAGAACGTCTTGCAAGAGCAAGTGAAGAAGCAGAAGGAATGGATTCTTATGACTATCTTCTTGTAAATGATGTACTGGATGAGTGTGTGGATCATTTGCACAGGATTATACAAAGTGAGCATGCCCGTTCTCTGCGAAATACGGAGTTTATTGAAACGATTAAAAAGGAATCCAGACAATTCAAATAGATAAAAAGACAATTTTATGAAAGGAGAAAATATATGATACATCCATCTTATTCAGAATTAATCGAAGCAATCAATGCAAATACGGAGGACGATGATAACACAATGCTGGTAAACAGCCGTTATTCTCTGGTACTTGCAACAAGCAAGCGCGCACGTCAGATTATTGCAGGTTCCGAGCCTATGGTGGACGATGCAGCAGGTAAAAAACCACTTTCCGTTGCAATTGATGAATTGTATCAGGGTAAGGTAAAAATCCTGGAGGATATCCATGAGGAAGAAAATGCTGAGGAGGAAACAGCAACAGGATCCGAAGAGGAAATGATGGCAGAAGATATGGCATCAGAGACGGAAACACAGGAGGCATAAGAATGCAAAGGCTGCTTTATGCAGCCTTTACGTACATTAGGAGATTTTATGAAATTATTATTTATATCATTAGGCTGTGATAAGAACCTGGTAGATTCAGAAGAAATGCTGGGACTTCTTACAGGAAATGGCCATGAAATTGTGGATGATGAGAAAGAAGCAGATGTAATTATTATTAATACCTGTTGTTTTATTAATGATGCCAAAGAAGAAAGCGTAGAGACTATTTTGGAAATGGCGGAGTACAAAAAGGCAGGAAGCTGTAAAATTCTTATTGTGACAGGATGTATGGCACAGAGATACAAACAGGAAATCATACAGGAAATTCCGGAAGTAGATGCTGTTTTGGGTACGACTTCTTATGGCGAAATTTTGAAAGCAGTAGAGGAAGCTCAGGCAGGACGGCATTTCCAGGAATATAAAGATATTGACTATCTTGTACCGTTTCAGGGAAAACGTTTGCTTACAACCGGTGGACATTTTGCCTATTTGAAAATTGCGGAAGGCTGTGATAAGCACTGTACCTATTGTATTATTCCGAAATTAAGAGGAAAGTTCCGAAGCGTTCCGATGGAAGTGCTTGTAAAACAGGCGGAAGATATGGCGGAGCAGGGGGTAAAAGAATTAATCCTTGTGGCACAGGAAACAACTCTTTATGGAAAAGATCTTTACGGAGAAAAATCACTTCATCGTCTTCTGAAAGAACTTTGTAAAATCAAAGGGATCCGATGGATCCGTGTTTTATACTGTTATCCGGAAGAAATTTATGATGAACTGATTCAGACTATAAAAGAAGAACCAAAGATCTGTCATTATCTGGATCTTCCTATTCAGCATGCAAGTGACTCTGTTTTAAGGCGCATGGGAAGGCGGACTACACGTCAGGAACTTATAGATATAATTACGAAACTGCGGACAGAGATTCCGGATATTACCCTTCGTACAACATTAATAACCGGTTTTCCTGGAGAAACCCAGGAGGATCATGAGGCGTTAATGGAATTTGTAGATGAGATGGAGTTTGAGCGTCTTGGTGTATTTACGTATTCTGCAGAGGAAGATACACCGGCTGCATCTATGGAAAATCAGATTCCGGAAGATGTGAAAGAGGAGCGAAGAGACGAAGTTATGGAACTTCAGCAGGAGATATCCTATGATAAAGGCGGACAGAGAGTTGGTCAGGAACTGCTGGTGATGATCGAAGGAAAAGTATCTGGAGAGAGTGCGTATATTGGAAGAACCTATGCGGATGCTCCGAAAGTGGATGGATATATTTTCGTGCAGACAGGGGAGCTTTTAATGACTGGTGATTTTGCAAAAGTCCGGGTAACAGGGGCTATGGAATATGATTTGATAGGAGAGCTGTTGGATGAATACACCGAATAAATTGACAATTGTTAGAGTTATCATGGTTCCTTTTCTTGTAGTCTTTATGCTGACAGGCTGGGGTGGAGATAAAAATGATTATATTTGCTTCGCTCTTTTTGCAATTGCCAGTATTACGGACTGGTTTGACGGATATTTGGCAAGAAAAAATAATTTAGTAACAAATTTTGGAAAATTTATGGATCCGCTGGCAGATAAACTTCTTGTATGTTCTGCTTTGATCTGTCTGATAGAGCTTGGCAGGTTAAAGGCATGGGTGGTACTTCTTATTATTGCCCGTGAATTTATTATAAGTGGTTTTCGTCTTATTGCGGCCGAAAATGGAGTTGTAATTGCAGCGAATTACTGGGGTAAGTTTAAAACAGCATCTCAGATGATTATGATTATTTTGCTCATCCTTAATTTTGGAGGAATCTGGAAAGTGCTGGCGGATATATTTATATGGCTTTCCGTAATCCTTACAGAAATTTCTCTTGTAACGTATATCGTACAGAACAGAAAGGTTTTATCTATGCAGGAATAATTCCTGGCAGAAAGGAGTACCAATGATTGCAGAATTAGTATCAGTAGGAACTGAAATTTTATTGGGAAACATCGTGAATACCAATAGCGCATATCTTTCCGAAAAGTGTGCACTTCTTGGATTGTCAGTTTATTATCAGACGGTTGTGGGAGACAATGAAGCGCGTATGAAAGAAACGGTTCGTACAGCTTTAGATCGTTCTGACGTTGTGATTTTTACAGGAGGACTGGGGCCCACAGAAGATGATATGACAAAAGAGGTAGTAGCAGATGTTATGGGGCTTTCAATGGCAGAGGACGAACATTCCAGAAAGCGCATTGAAACATACATGAAGCAGTATGAAAAAAACGATAAAAAGCGCCGTATTACATCTAATAACTATAAACAGGCCCTTGTTCCGGAAGGAGCGCTTGTTTTAGATAATCAGAACGGTACTGCACCTGGGCTGATCATTGAGAAAAATGGGAAAACTGCAATTCTATTGCCGGGACCACCCAATGAAATGAAACCGATGTTTGAGGAAGAGGTTTATCCGTTTCTTCGTAAAAAGCAGCCGGAGATCATTTATTCCCAGATGATAAAAATCTGTGGGATTGGTGAAAGTCAGGTTGCAGAAGAAATTCAGGATCTGATAGAAAACCAGACAAATCCAACCATTGCACCTTACGCGAAAACAGGAGAGGTTCATCTGCGGATCACAGCAAAAGGTGAAAGTGAAAAAGAATGCAAAAAGATGATCAAACCAGTTGTGCGGGAATTGAAAAATCGCTTTGGAAAAAATATTTTTGCTACAGAAGAAGATAAGACGTTAGAGGAAGCAGTTGTAGATATGCTTAAAGACCAGGGATTAAAACTTTCCCTTGTAGAATCCTGTACAGGAGGAGCGGTGGCCGCAAGGATCGTAAATGTTCCAGGTGCTTCCCAGGTATTTACCCATGGATATGTTACCTATAGCAATCGGGCAAAGCGGAGATGTATTGGTGTAAAGAAATCTACATTGAAGATGGAAGGAGCTGTTTCTGCAAAATGTGCAAAAGAGATGGCTAAGGGCGGATGTGTTGTTTCTGGGACGGATATTTCTCTTTCTATTACAGGTCTGGCAGGACCGGATGGAGGAACAAAGGAAACTCCTGTAGGAACTGTGTTTATGGGGTGCTGTTACAATGGAAAGGTAGAAACAAGAGAATTTCATTTTACCGGAAATAGAAGAAAAATCCGTGAACAGGCATCTGCGCATGCTCTTGTAATGTTAAGAGAATGTATTATGGAAGGCATTTATAAAAAGGATTAAAATAACAAACAGCCGCATGGGCGTCCATGCGGCTGTTTGTTATTTTATCATTTTCATCATACTGACAATACGATCGATCTTTGCTGCTTCAGCCGGAGATTTTCCTGCTTTTATAACTTCAAGGATTGCGGAGATTTCCTGATCATTAAAGCGAAGACCCGTGTTTTTCCCCTGACTGGCTGCTTGCATAAGAAATGGAAGCAGGTCAGAGGGACTTTTCCCGGTTCCCTGTTGAGCCAGTCCCTGAAGCATGGAGAGTTTTTCTGGATCAATGCCGGATAATCGAGGGTTATTTTTCCAATCTTCATTCATACAATAAACCTCCTGTTTTGTTATACTGCGCAATTTTAATTCATAAGCTTCAATATTTGAAAAAGAGCCAAGGTGTTGATAATTTGGTCCAGGCAGTTTTTGCTTTCTCCATAGCAAAAGCTTCGAATATCATCAAGTGCTTCCAGAGGATCGTTGCAGGGAGTGGATGCTGCACACATTTGCTGCTCTTTATTTACACTGGAAAAAAGCCGGAGAGTATTGGAGAGTTCCTGGGTTTTGGCATAAACTGCAAAAAGTTGTTGTGCTTTTGGAGGAAGATAGGGTACAGAAGCTTTTAAAAGTTGTGTAGTATCGCTTCCTGCCATTTGATCCAATGCTGTCTGGGAAAGAAAATGCTGTTCCATAAAAAGTCCTTTTTCCTTCATCCTATGAACAGAAAAAAGAGAATATGACATTGGAAAATTATAAATCATATGATAATAAAAAGGAGACGGGAGAAGAGAAAATGAAAAGAGGAGAAAAAAGAAAGACAGAAAAGCTTATTGTAGATGGAAATGCTTTTTACGAGCTGGATATAGATTGTATGGAGCGTCAAAAGAAGAAAGAGGGATCTTTGAATCAGACAGGCAAGAAAAAAAGGCAGAGGAAATAGTCCCCTGCCCTTTCTTGAGATCGTAATCAGTTAGCAGCAACCGTTGTTTCCGCATAAAAGCAGGAGAATAATAAGAATCCAGCAGGAATCACATCCATTGTTGCATCCGCAGTTGTATCCTCCGTTATTTCCATATCCATTGTTGCATCCGCCATTTCCGCACAGGCAGGAGAGGAGAATGACCCAGAGAACACAGTTGCAGGAATTGTTTCCAAAGCCAAAGAAACGGTTGCCATATCCATTATTGCAATTACAATTGTTGTCGCATCCACACCCGCAATTGTTGTCACAACCACATCCGCAGCTTGATCTTTCTTCTCCGCATCCACAGTTTGTAGCAGCTAAATCACTCATATTGAAAGCCTCCAGAATTGATATACACTTTATTCTATGAAGGAAACGATAATATGTGACTGGAATGAGGGGAAAGAAATTTCATTGACACCTGTATAAGAATTTAGTATAATAACTGTAACAATTTTGTAATAAATAAATTAAAAAAAGGAGAAGAAACAGTGGAAAATTTAGGGAAGAGCTGTAGTTTAAAGAAAAAAGTCTGGAAGACTGGATTTCGTGGGATTTTTCTTGCTTTTTTGCTTATGACAGCTTCTCTGATCTTTATATCTGAGTCGCAGGAAGTGCAAGCGGCGACAGAAGGATTCAAGATGATGAATGGAAAAGGTTATTACATAAAAAAAGATGGATCTAAATATAAAGGTTGGAAAAATATAGGTGGAAAGAAATATCTTTTTGATTTCAAGACAGGAGAGCAGGTAATCGGCTGGCAGAAAGACCAGTGGGGGAATTATCTTCGCTATTTTTCAAGACAGTATGGGCCAAAAGGGTATATGGCTACAGGCTTTTGGAAAGATGGAAAAGGAAATGTTCGATTTTTTAAACCTGACAATGGTTTGATGACAAAGGGATGGTCATACGATAAGGGAAATCATCGTTTTTTTGACAGAAAAAACGGAATCATGTACAGAGGGATAAGAAAAGTAGATAAATATTATTATTACTTTATGGGACATTCGGATCCGGAAAAATCCGGGTACCGATGTAAAAAAGGATTTACCACATTAGGAGATAAAAAATATTATTTTAGTCCTCAGGATGGAAGAGCAGCGGTTGGGTGGCTGACAAAAGATGGGAAATCTTATTATTTTGATTCTAAAGGACAAATGTATAAGGGCGTACGAAAAGTAGGAAAATATTATTACTATTTCATGGGAAGTTCTGGCGAGCGTTGTGAATCTGGCTTTAAAACTCTTGGAAGTAAGCGATATTATTTTAATCCAAAAGATGGACATGCACATGTTGGATGGTTAAATCTGGAAGGAAAAAAATATTACTTTGATAAGCAAGGTGTTATGTACGTTGACAAGACCTTTTATATGGGAGGCAAAAAATACGAAGCAGATGGGGATGGTGTTGTAACAGAAGCCAATGGATCTGGTTCAGGAGGAAAATATCAATATACGGTACATAGTGAAAATGGCGGTTATGTGAAAGCGTATGATCCGAAAAATGGAAGATACTATTATCTGGCAAGAGAATTTGCTACTCATCCGGGAGTTGCAAATGGTGAGAAAACAGATAGAGACCTTTTGGCCGCCATATGTGAGGCAGAAGCAGGAGATCAGGGACTGATCGGGATGGAAGCAGTTGCCCTTTGTCTTTTAAATCGTACGATCAAGCCGGACAGAGAATTTCCATCAGAATTTCGATATGTGCTTTATGAGCAGGGCGATCCAAAACTTTATTCTTACCCGCAGTATTCGCCGGTAAGAGACGGTGCGCTTTTAAGGAGACTGCAAGGAAACTTTTATAATAAAACCCTGGCATATAAAGCGGCGGATGAAGCTATGAAGATTTTTGATAATTATGTGAAATATAAAAAACCAAGAACGTTAAAGGGCTTTGATCGAAAAGACTTTAATTTTATGTATTTTATGATGGAAGATGTATTTTGGAAGCAATCATTGAATTTTGCTAAAGTAGATAAGTTCCTTTATAAGGATCATATGTTTTTTGTGGATTGGATTTCATAAAATGATATATGGCAAAATGCCGGAAAGGATATTATGCATCCAAATATAATTGCAATTTTGTGCGCAGCAGGCTTTGTCCTGCTGTTTGCACTTTTGGTTTTACGTGAGAACCGCAAACAAAAAAGCACAATTAGAAAAAAAGTACAGCGTGTATATGGAAAAGTTCCTGAACAGGAGTATGAATCGGGTGATATAGAGAGGATTTCTCATTATTTTCATAGAAGAGAAAAAGAAGGTTTTGTTATTGATGATATTACCTGGAATGATCTGGATATGGACAGAGCTTATATGCTGATCAATCAGACAGTTTCGTCTCCTGGAGAAGATGTTCTTTATGATATAATGCGGCGACCTCTTTTCTCTGAAAAAGAACTGAAGAAACGGGACGAACTTATAGAATTTTTTGCAACACATGAAGAAGAACGGATAAAAATGCAAATGTGTCTTTTTCGGGTGGGGAAAACAAGAAAAGGCTCTTTGGCAGATACAGTTCTTACTTTGAAAGATGCTCCGGAAATTTCGATAGGGATCCATGTCATAATGCTGGTTTCTCTTTTGCTGGTACTTTTTGTTATGGTGCCGCTGACACCTTTTTATGGAATGGTCTTGTTTTTGTTTTTAAGTATCATAAATACTTTTGCTTATTATGCAGGGAAGACGCGGAAAATAACAGATATATATATTGATTGTTTTTCCGGTTTTCTTGGTATGTTAAAAGTAGCAGATGAAATGAAGTCCATATCCTGGAAAGAAGTGCAGCAGCAAATGGAGGACATACAAGAGGCAAGAAAAACTTTTTTTAGATTGCGCAGGAAAATGATTTTTCTTACAGGATCTGGAAGAGGTGTTGATAATTTGATAGATGTTATTTTAGATTATATTCGCATGATTTTTCATGTGGATTTTCTGGCATATAATAGCATCTTAAAAGAGGTGAAAAATAAAGAAGCAGTAATCATGCGCCTTATTCAAAGTATGGGAGAATTGGATGCGGCAATTTCTATTGCTTCCTTCCGGCAATTGCTTGTGTTAAAATGTAAGCCGGAATTTACCCGGTATGAGGGAAAACAAGTGCAGATGGAAGTGGATGATCTGTATCATCCCTTAATAAGGGAAGCAGTGGCCAACAGTATTACTGCAGCAAAGGGAACGCTTGTTACAGGGTCCAATGCCTCCGGAAAATCCACATTTTTAAAAAACATAGCAATAAATAGTATTTTGGCCCAAACTCTTTATACATGTACCTGCAGTTTTTATAAGGCTCCTTTTTTAAAGGTTATGACTTCTATGGCCCTGCGGGATGATCTCGTAAAAGGAGAAAGTTATTTTATTGTGGAAATCAAATCCTTAAAACGGATTCTTGATGAAAGCAGGAAAGAAGAACCTTTGCTTTGTGTGATTGACGAAGTTCTGCGGGGAACAAATACAATAGAACGAATCGCAGCATCCTCTGTTATTTTAAACACTCTTTCAAAAAAATGGATGTTGCCTTTTGCGGCAACGCATGACATAGAACTTTCCTATATCCTGGAAGATCAGTACAAGAATTATCATTTTGAAGAAGAAATACAGGATAACCAGGTAATCTTTCATTATATTTTAAAACAGGGAAGGGCATCTACAAGGAATGCCATACGCCTTTTAAATATGCTGGGATATGAGAAGAAGATTGTAGAAAGTGCAGAAGAAAAAGCAGAAGAGTTTGAGCGGACAGGGATATGGAAAAAATAGAAATAAAAGAAAAGGAGAAGCAAAGATGCTTGTAAAGGTTTACACAGATGGCGCAGCCCGGGGAAATCCCCATGGTCCGGGAGGATACGGGACAGTTTTACATTATACAGATGCAAAAGGTCAGCTTCATACGAGAGAATTTTCTCAAGGATATATAAAAACAACAAACAACAGGATGGAACTTATGGCTGCCATAGCAGGTTTAGAGGCTCTTACACGTCCATGTGAGGTAGAACTTTATTCAGATTCCAAATATCTGGTAGATGCGTTTAATCAGCATTGGATTGATTCCTGGTTAAAAAAGGGATGGAAACGCGGAAAAAATGAACCGGTAAAAAATGTTGATCTGTGGAAACGTTTACTGCTTGCAAAAGAACCTCACCGTGTAACCTTTCATTGGGTAAAAGGGCATGATGGACATCCGGAAAATGAAAGATGTGACACATTGGCAACAACAGCTGCAGATGGAAATGATCTGATTGCGGATACAGGACTGATGGAAGAGTAACAGAAGAGGACTCTTTGTTAGAATGACACTTTAAGTTGTTAAAAAGAAAGGAAAATTCCTTGACAAATAAAACGGGTATTTGTATACTTGCTAATAGTATAAGAAAAAGCTGTGATGGGAAAGAGTAACATACAGAAAGCAGACAGAGAGTAGCCGGATGGTGAGAGGCACTTGTGGAATGTATGCGAATACCTCCCGGAGTTTCGCACTGAACGGAAAGTAGGCTGCGACGGAATGGCACCCGTTATTGTGCTGGAGTGATTTATTGTCACTTACGGAGGCAGAGAATGCGAGTTTTCTGCGAATTTAGGTGGTAACGCGGGACCCGGTTCTCGTCCTAAAAAGGACAGGAACCGGGCATTTTTTTATTTATAAAAGAAATACAGGAGGATTATAATAATGACAGTTTGGGAAGAATTAAAAGCCCGTGGTCTTATTGCACAGGTAACAGATGAGGAAGAAATTAAAGAAATGGTAAATGCGGGAAAAGCAACTTTTTATATTGGTTTTGATCCGACTGCTGACAGTCTTCATGTAGGGCATTTTATGGCGCTGTGCTTAATGAAGCGTCTTCAGATGGCTGGAAACCGTCCGATTGCTCTTTTGGGCGGCGGAACGGGAATGATCGGAGATCCGTCCGGACGTACAGATATGCGTCAGATGATGACAAAAGAAACCATTCAGCATAATATTGATTGCTTTAAAAAACAGATGGAACGTTTTATTGATTTTTCAGAAGGAAAGGCCATGATGGTAAATAATGCAGACTGGCTTTTGGATTTAAATTATGTAGAACTTCTTCGTGAAGTTGGTCCCCATTTTTCCGTCAATCGTATGCTTACCGCAGAATGTTATAAACAGCGTATGGAAAAAGGCTTAAGTTTCCTGGAATTTAATTACATGATCATGCAGAGTTATGACTTCTACATGCTGTACCAGAAATACGGATGTAATATGCAGTTTGGCGGAGATGATCAGTGGAGTAATATGTTAGGCGGAACCGAACTGATTCGCCGTAAACTTGGAAAAGATGCTTATGCTATGACAATCACCCTTCTTTTAAACTCTGAAGGCAAAAAAATGGGTAAAACACAGTCAGGAGCTGTATGGCTTGATCCAAATAAAACTTCCCCATTTGATTTTTATCAGTACTGGAGAAATGTGGATGATGCAGATGTAATTAAGTGCATGCGTCTTCTTACATTCCTCCCGTTGGAAGAAATTGAGGAAATGGCGAAATGGGAAGGCAGCCAGTTAAATAAAGCAAAAGAAGTACTTGCATACGAACTTACCAATCTTGTTCACGGAGAGGAAGAAGCAAAAAAAGCCCAGGAAGGAGCAAGAGCTCTTTTTGCTGGTGGAGCAAACACAGCAAATATGCCAACAACAGAACTTGGAGAGGAAGACTTTTCTGAAGATGGAACGATCGACGTGATTTCTATGCTGGTAAAATGTGGGCTTGTTCCAAGCCGTTCCGAGGGACGCCGTGCCATTGAACAGGGTGGTGTATCTATTGATGGAGAAAAGGTTGCCGACATTAAACATGTGGTTTCAAAAGATGCACTCCAGGGAGAAGGAATTGTTTTAAAACGAGGCAAAAAGAAATTTAATAAAGTTATTGTGAAATAAGAAAGTCTGAGGAGGAAAAAATAATGAAAAAATACGGAGTAAATGAACTTCGTAAGATGTTTCTTGATTTTATGGAGAGTAAAGGACATCTTGTGATGAAAAGTTTTTCTCTGGTACCACAGGGAGATAAGAGTCTTCTGCTTATTAATGCAGGTATGGCGCCGTTGAAACCATATTTTACAGGAGCAGAGATTCCGCCAAGAACAAGGGTTTCAACATGTCAGAAATGTATTCGTACAGGAGATATTGAAAATGTGGGAAAAACAGCCCGCCATGGTACATTTTTTGAAATGTTGGGAAATTTCTCGTTTGGAGATTATTTTAAGAAAGAAGCACTTCACTGGTCATGGGAATTTTTAACAGAGGTTGTAGGTCTGGATCCAGATCGTCTGTATCCGTCAGTGTATTTAGAAGATGATGAAGCCTTTGAAATCTGGAATAAAGAGATTGGAATTCCGGAAAATCGTATTTTCCGTTTTGGAAAAGAGGATAATTTCTGGGAGCATGGCGCAGGTCCTTGTGGTCCATGTTCTGAAATATATTATGACCGTGGAGAAAAATACGGATGCGGGGAAGAAGGCTGTACAGTAGGCTGTGAGTGCGACCGTTATATGGAAGTGTGGAACAATGTATTCACACAGTTTGAAAATGATGGAAATGGAAATTATACAGAGCTGAAACAGAAAAATATTGATACAGGAATGGGACTGGAACGTCTTGCGGTAGTTGTGCAGGATGTAGATTCTATTTTTGATGTAGATACGATCTGTTCTCTGAGAAATCTTGTATGTGAAATAGCAGGAAAAGAGTATGGAAAAGTTTATAATGATGATGTTTCCATTCGTTTGATCACGGACCATATCCGTTCTGCTACATTTATGATTTCTGATGGAATCATGCCTACAAATGAGGGAAGAGGCTATGTTCTTCGCCGTTTGATTCGTCGTGCTGCACGTCATGGACGCCTTTTGGGAATTCAGGGTGATTTCCTTGCAAAATTAAGTGCAGAAGTGATTAATGGATCAAAAGATGGGTATCCGGAGCTGGAAGAAAAGAAAGATTTTATTTTCAAAGTTCTTACAAATGAAGAAAATCAGTTTAATAAAACAATCGATCAGGGTCTGAGAATTCTTGCTGATATGGAAGAAGAAATGAAGGCAAACGGAGAAAAAACACTTTCCGGAGAAAATGCTTTCAAATTATATGATACTTATGGATTCCCTCTTGACCTTACAAAAGAAATTCTTGAGGAAAAAGGATACGGAATTGATGAGGATGGCTTCCAGAAAGCAATGGAAGAACAGCGTGTGAAAGCACGTGTTGCCCGTGAAGTCACAAACTATATGGGTGCAGATGCCACTGTTTACGATAAGATTGATGTTTCTGTTACAACAGAATTTGTAGGTTATGATCATCTTTCTTTTGATTCGAACATTACAATTCTTACAACAGAAAATGATCTTGTGAATTCTCTTATGGAAGGTCAGAAGGGAACGATCTTTGTAGAGAAAACACCGTTCTATGCTACTATGGGTGGACAGGAAGGTGACACAGGAGTAATTGAAACGGAAAATGGAAAATTTGTAGTAGAAGATACCATTAAGCTTCGTGGAGGAAAATTTGGCCATGTAGGACATATGGAATCCGGGATGCTCTCTGTTGGAGAAGAAGTATCTTTGAAAGTGAACGCATCTGCAAGAAGAGATACAGAGAAGAACCATAGTGCGACTCATCTCCTTCAGAAAGCATTAAAAACTGTTCTTGGTTCTCATGTAGAGCAGAAAGGTTCCCTTGTAACACCGGACAGACTCCGTTTTGACTTTGCTCATTTCCAGGCTATGACACCGGAAGAAATCCAGCAGACAGAAGCACTTGTAAATCAGCAGATTCAGGCAGGGCTTTCTGTAAAAACAGATATCATGGATATTGAAGATGCTAAAAAGTCTGGAGCAATGGCTCTTTTCGGAGAGAAATATGATCAGAAAGTACGTGTAGTGTCTATGGGAGAATTTTCCAGAGAACTTTGTGGTGGTACACATGTTTCTAATACAAGTTCTATTATGCTGTTTAAAATTCTTTCCGAATCTGGTATTGCAGCCGGGGTACGTCGTATTGAGGCACTCACAGGAAATGCTGTCCTGGAATATTATAAAAAGCAGGAAGCACTTTTAAATGAAGCCGCAAAGGCATTAAAAACAAATCCTGCAGAAATTCTTGAGAAAGTTTCACATTTACAGGATGAGGTAAAAACTCTTCAAAGTGAAAATGAATCCTTAAAGAGCAAGATGGCACAGGGATCTCTTGGAAATGTTATGGATAAAGTAACAGAGGTAAATGGTGTGAAACTCTTGGCTGCAAAAGTAGAAGGCGTGGATATGAATGGACTTCGTGATCTTGGGGACAGCCTTAAGGAAAAACTTGGAGAAGGCGTTGTGCTTTTGGCAGCTGTAAACGGCGATAAAGTAAACCTTCTTGCAATGGTAACAGACAGTGCGCAGAAAGCAGGCGCCCATGCAGGAAATCTTGTGAAAGCGGCAGCAGCAATTGTTGGCGGCGGCGGTGGTGGTCGTCCGAATATGGCTCAGGCAGGAGGAAAAAATCCTGAAAAAGCAGATGAAGCAATTGCATCAGCAGCAAAGATTCTTGAGGAACAGCTGTGTAAATAATTTTTTTGCAAAATTAACCAAAATATGTTGACGAACCTCAAGGCAATGATATATAATACTAATCGTGCAAGAAAAATACCCAGACAGTTGTATTTAAGCACAATCTACAACTGGAGGGAGGTTAGGTGTGAGTCTATGTCAAATGTAATCGTAAAAGAGAACGAGACTTTAGATAGCGCTCTTCGCAGATTTAAGAGAAGCTGTGCTAAAGCAGGTATTCAGCAGGAAATCCGCAAGAGAGAACATTACGAGAAACCAAGCGTTCGTCGTAAGAAAAAATCTGAAGCCGCAAGAAAACGTAAATATAATTAATTGTGCGCAAAAATCCCTGGCTGTTTAGTCAGGGATTTTTAATATCACAGCACAGTATACTTTTTTGAGGTGTGGAATGATTTACAAAGAGAAGAACGAGGGAATAAAAAAGAAACAAAGCATTCTCATGCAGTTTTTAAGTAAAGTAATCAAAATTTGTTTTAATCGTATTTTTTATGTTGGTTTGGCGCTTTTCGTTCAGCTGGTTTGGATTTTTCTCATGGCAGCAAAATTTGTAGGATATTCCCGTTATATTTCCATGGCAATGGAAGTTGGGACCATTTTGGTAGTTTTGTGGATCGTAAATAAGAAAATCAATCCATCGTATAAGCTGGCATGGACTATGGTGATTTTATGTATTCCGGTATTTGGCCTTCTTCTGTATCTTTTGTTTGGACAATCCAGAATCGCGGCAGTGATGGAAGAGAATTTTGAGAAAATATTTGAAGAGAGCCGTGAGTATCTTGCAGAAAATGAAGAAACAAGGAAAAGTCTGGAGGAAGAAAATCCTTCGGCTGCAAACCAGTCTGCATATATCCGGGATTATTCCGGTTATCCATTGGGAAAAAACACAGCGGCAGAATATTTTCAGGTAGGAGACGATATGTTTCCGGTTCTTGTAAAGGAGCTGGAACAGGCAGAACACTATATCTTTATTGAATATTTTATTATTAACGATGGAGTGATGTGGCAAACTATTCTGAAGATACTGGAAAGAAAGGCTGCTCAGGGAGTGGATGTTCGTTTAATGTATGACGGGTTTGGATGTCTTACAACGCTTCCAAATAAATATTACGAAGAACTTCGTAAAAAAGGCATTAAATGTGTTGTGTTTAATCCATTTCGCCCTCTTTTAAATATTATACAGAATAATCGTGACCATCGTAAACTTTGTATTATTGACGGACATACCGGCTTTACAGGGGGAATCAATCTGGCAGATGAGTACATCAATCAGAGAAAACGTTTTGGACACTGGAAAGATACGGCGATCATGCTGAAGGGAGAAGCGGTTTGGAATATGACGGCCATGTTTCTCCATATGTGGCAGGTGGTGAACAGGACTCGTGAAAAATGTCCTTATGATGCATATTTTCCTCATAATTATCATCCGGATCCTTTTGAGGGAAGCGGATATGTACAGCCGTTTTGTGATACACCTTTGGATCATGAAATCGTAGGTGAAAATGTGTATCTGAATATTATAAACAGAGCGAAAAGATACGTATATATTTGTACGCCGTATCTTATTATTGACAATGAAATGATGACAGCACTTTGCCTGGCGGCAAAAAGCGGAGTGGATGTTCGGATCATGACTCCTGGAATCCCTGATAAAAAAATGGTTTTTCTTCTTACGCAATCATATTATGAGCAGCTTTTGGAAGCTGGCGTTAAGATTTACGAATATCAGCCCGGATTTCTTCATGCAAAATCTTTTGTATGTGATGATGAAGTGGGAGTTGTGGGTACGATTAATCTTGATTACCGAAGTTTATATCTTCATTTTGAAGATGGTGTATGGCTATATAAAAACGAAGTGATCGATGACATAAAAAAAGATTTTATAGAGACATTGGATTACTGTAATCCTATCAGCCTTTCCTTTTGCAGAGAGCGCCCTGTTCCGGTGCGGGCAATGCAAAGTGTACTTCGGCTTTTTGCACCTATGTTATAAGGAGAAGGTTGTGACCAAATAAATAAGAGAGCATTGGCATCATATAAAGTACCAATGCTTTTTTGTTATTTTTTTAATCATATGCTTTCGTACAGGCGTTTTCAGACAGAAAAAAGCAAAGGAAACAGAAAAAAGAGGAGTTTTTACAAAATATGACTGGACGAATGGCGAATTTTGTGAGAAAATAATCATAGGTTGTTAGGTTCATTTTAACAACATTATAAGTCAATCTATACTTGAAAGGAGTTTTAAAATGATTTATTCACGCGAAGTAGAAGAAATGTGCCCAGTTGCACAGGGCGTTCATCATGGCGCTGCTCCAATTCCAGAAGAAGCGAAATGGGTACAGGCAAAAGAAGTCAAAGACATTTCCGGTCTTACACACGGCGTTGGCTGGTGTGCACCACAGCAGGGTGCATGTAAGCTGACTCTGAATGTAAAAGAGGGTATTATCCAGGAAGCACTGGTTGAGACAATCGGATGTTCTGGTATGACTCATTCTGCAGCTATGGCTTCTGAAATTCTTCCGGGACTGACTGTAATGGAGGCACTGAACACAGACCTTGTTTGTGATGCAATTAATACAGCAATGAGAGAACTGTTCCTTCAGATCGTTTATGGACGTACACAGTCTGCTTTCTCTGAAGACGGACTTCCAGTAGGTGCTGGTCTTGAAGATCTTGGAAAAGGACTTCGTTCTCAGGTTGGTACAATGTATGGAACTCTTAAAAAAGGCCCTCGTTATCTGGAAATGGCAGAAGGCTATGTAACAGGTATTGCACTTGATGCAGATGATGAAATCATTGGTTATCAGTTTGTAAGCCTTGGAAAAATGACTGACTTCATCAAAAAAGGCGATGACCCGAATACTGCATGGGAAAAAGCAAAAGGTCAGTATGGCCGTGTAGCTGATGCTGTTAAGATTATTGACCCAAGAAAAGAATAATTTGATGAGGAGGTAACGAGAAATGGCTTTATTTGAATCATACGAGAGACGAATTGAGAAAATCAATTCTGTTTTAAATAGTTATGGCATTGCTTCTCTTGAAGAAGCAGAAAAAATCACAAAAGATGCAGGTCTGAACGTATACGATCAGATTAAAGGCATTCAGCCAATCTGTTTTGAAAATGCATGTTGGGCTTACATTGTAGGTGCAGCAATTGCAATCAAAAAAGGCTGTAAGAGAGCTGCAGATGCAGCAGCAGCGATTGGTGAAGGTCTTCAGGCTTTCTGTATTCCTGGCTCTGTAGCAGACACACGTAAAGTAGGTCTGGGACATGGTAACCTTGGAAAAATGCTTCTGGAAGAAGAGACAGAATGTTTCGCATTCCTTGCTGGTCATGAATCTTTCGCAGCAGCAGAAGGTGCAATTGGTATTGCTGAGAAAGCAAACAAAGTTCGTCAGAAACCACTTCGTGTTATCCTGAACGGTCTTGGAAAAGATGCTGCTCAGATTATCGCAAGAATTAACGGCTTTACATATGTAGAAACAGAATACGATCCATATACAAATGAAGTTAAAGAAGTATTCCGTAAATCCTACTCTGAAGGTCTTCGCGCAAAAGTAAACTGCTACGGAGCAAACAGCGTTCCGGAAGGTGTTGCAATCATGTGGAAAGAGGGCGTTGATGTTTCCATTACAGGTAACTCTACAAACCCAACACGTTTCCAGCATCCGGTAGCAGGTACATACAAAAAAGAATGTCTTGAAAAAGGCAAAAAATACTTCTCTGTTGCATCTGGCGGTGGTACAGGACGTACACTTCATCCAGACAACATGGCAGCAGGTCCTGCTTCCTATGGTATGACTGATACATTAGGTCGTATGCATTCTGACGCACAGTTTGCAGGTTCCTCTTCCGTACCGGCTCACGTAGAAATGATGGGTCTGATCGGTGCAGGTAACAACCCGATGGTTGGTATGACTGTTGCTGTTGCAGTTTCCATTGAAGAAGCTGCAAAAGAAGGTAAATTCTAATAAATCCAGTAAAATCAAGGGTTTAAAGGATTGTTAAAAATCAAGAAAAACCGTTGAAAATGGTAAAAGTGTATACTAAAATTTATCGAGGGCGTGTTATACGCCCTCAATTTTATATAATTTCTCTATGTCTTTTCGAAGCCATTCAATATCACGATCTGTATAAGCAGATTCTGTGATGTCTGTAATTTTATGTCCGGCCATCTTTTTGATTACGCCATCAGCAATTCCCGCTTTTTTATCTGCAGTAATAAAAGTCATTCTTGGATCATGAGGACGGTGATATGGATTCAACGGTAAATCTTTTATCACTTACCGTTAATTCACATTCCGGACATTTAATCAATGCCATAATATCATCCTCCGCTTCAATTTTGGGTATAAAAATAACAGCCTCCGAAAATACGTTACGGTTGCAAGGCTGCTCCGAAGATGATACAATATTTTTGTTATAAGAGTATATCTTCGGGTATACAAGCCGTCTCTGTATTGGTAGCATAGGGCGGTTTTTATTTTATTTTCTAGGAAGTTCCGCAATTGTTTGACGGACTTTTTCCTGACTTCATAATGTGTTTGATTAGCAGCTAATTCAGTACTGCCCATGTGATCCAGCATTTTTTGATTCTTTTTTAGAACCTTGTGTTTATGTATTTCTTTTACTCCAAGTCCACCGTACAAGCCCTGGTAACCCTGGTTTTGAAAAATAGCATAATCTATAGGATTTTTAATGCCGGTCATTTGTGCTGCTTCATCAAGAGAATCATAATTTTCTATTAATTCCTGTTGTCTGGTTTTTACAGAAAAATATGTTTGACCAAGAGCAATAACTTTTTTTCTGGAGTCACTATTTTGAACGATGAGGTAGCAAGCATAACGAGGCAATTTATAATCAACAACTTTTTTTGTTGCATTTTGGGGCATTCGTATCGTTTTGTTGACCTCAAAAAAATGATCGGAAATGGGGTTATTACTATTGGAACAAGCTTCTTTTGCACGTTCAATTACCTTGTGAAAATTTCGTCATTTGGTATACTTTAAAACAGTTTGCAATTCTCTGGCATACCCAAATTCTTGCTCATATTCATTGATATGTTTTATAGATTCAAAAATTGTTTCGGTATAACTAGAATTAATATTTGAGGAATTGGAAGTGCTTCTAGATATTTCTTCTTCGGAAAAGAAAAACATGATACATATCCTCCTTTTTGATAAAATAGCTTATATATTTAATACGACTGAAAGTCGTAATAAGGTTTCATAAGGAGAGAAAAATGTTTAAAAGAAATACAGCAAAAGTTGTTTTGTCAGGTAAAGCGTATCCAATCAAGTGTGATATGTTGGTATTGGAAAAGATACAGGATAAATATCAGGATATGTCGGAGTTTGAAAACAAGCTTACAGGCTTCCGGCTATCTGGAAATCAAGATGGTCTATAAAGAAAAATGAAGAGGGAATGCAGGCAGAATCAGGGGAAGAAAAGGAACAGGGAGGACATATATGAGTAAAAAGATATTGCAATGGATAAAATATCGTCCAGTAACATTAGCTTTGGCAATTGTATTTTTTATAATATGTGCGCCAGGTATTGCATGGAGCAATATGCCGTTGTTCATTCCTGGGTACCTTGTTGGAATTTATATTATTTCTCTTTTAGAAAAGTTAATGTGGAAGGCTATAGAATATCTTGTAGGGGATGTTTGGAAGAAGTAGAAAACATGGGAGTATCTATTTTGGTGTTACGGAGTTATGGGATTTGTGTGCAGGGATGATAATAAGTGCAGAAATAAAGAGAAAGACTCAGAAACAGCGAAATAGAGAAAGGATATTAGAATATATAAAACAAGCATGAGAATGACCGTCTGGTAAAAACCAGACGGTTTTCTTATGCCTTTTTGTGGTAAAGATTATATAATAATACGAATTCCTTTGCTCTCCAGATCCGCTTTTGTTTCTGCAGAAAGATGATTGTCTGTGATAACCGTCTTTACTTTGTTTTTTAAATTGAGAGGGACAACTCCATGTTTGGAAAATTTATCGCTTTCTGTTAAAACCACAATATGGTTTGCTTGTCGTGCCATATCGCGGACTGCTTGGGCTCGCATTTGATCCCGATTTGTAAAGCCGGCCCGTTTGTCGTATCCGTCGGTACCAATAAAAAAGAAATCTACAAGAAAATTTTCTACACATTGGAGAATCATGGGGCCTACCATTACCTGAGAATCCTGCTGGTAGATTCCACCGAGAAGAATAATTTGAAAGTTTGATTTTTCGCGGATATATCCGGCAATAAACGCGCTGTTAGTAATAATGGTTAAATCTTTTTTTGAATTTGCAAGAGCATCTGCTAAAAGGGCGCAGCAGCTTCCGCTTTCAATCAGGATGGTGTCTCCATTCGAAACGAGGGCAGCAGCTTTTTGGGCGATTTCTCGTTTTTCTTCATAGTGATAAGCGATTCTTCCGTTAATATCATCTGTACTGCGAAGAAGAGCAAAGCCATGTTCCCGTTTAATGATCCCGCGTTGTTCCAGGGAGTCCAGATCTTTTCGAATGGTTACCTGAGATACGCCCAGTTTCTCCGAAAGAAAGGAAACCTCTGCTTTATTTTCCTGTATAAGAAGTTCTAGTATTTTATTTGATCTGTCTTTCATATGAAATCCTTTCTGGTTAAAAAAAAGCCTCAATATTGTTTGCGTGAAAAATTTTCAAATAATCTTCTAAATCCTCTCGATGCAAGGAAAGAATATTTCTATAATCATATTCCTTGTTTAATAAATCATATTTGTTTTCACCAAACTGATGAAAAGGAAGAAGCTGGCATTTTTTAATTCCAAGTTCGAGAAGTTTCTTTGAAAACTGGGTAGCGTCTTTAGGAGAATCGTTAAATCCGGGAATAACAGGAATTCTTGGCAGTACGGTTTTTTTGGTTTGAATGGCATAGGCCATATTGGAAAGTGGAAGTTTATTGGAGCCGCCTGTTCCTTCTATATGTTTTTTTTCGTCCCAGTGTTTCATATCGAATAAAATATAGTCTACATGCCGGATGATGCGTTGAAATATTTCTGGTTGTGCATAGCCCGTTGTTTCACAGCATGTATGAAGTCCTTCTTCTTTTGAAGCAAGAAGCAGTTCCTCTGCAAAGGATGGCTGGGATAAAAATTCTCCGCCGGAAAGTGTGATTCCGCCGCCGCTTTCTTCGTAAAAAACCTGATCCTGAAGAACGGTATTTAAAATTTCCTCAACAGTTTTATTTTCGCCTTCGGATTTTAGTGCTTTTCCGGGACATTCGTTTACACATTGCAAACAGTTGCTGCAAATACCTGCATTTATATGGATGCGACCCTGCTGGAGTAAGACGGCATGTTCGGGACATGTTTCTGTACAGTGGAGACAATGTGTACATTGCTTTTCGTTCCATAATATCTGTGGAACAGAAAGCTGGCTTTCGGGATTGGAACACCAGCGGCAACGAAGGGGACAACCCTTGAAAAATACAACAGTACGTATACCTGGTCCATCATTAACACTGAATTTTTGTATATTAAATATTATACCACTTTTTGTGCGATCTGCTTTTTTCATAGTTATGGAATGCCTTTCTATATGGAATGGTATTATTATAACATAAAAAAAGAAAAAATTAAACATATACTTACAAATGAAAGTATAATTGATTTCTAATAAAATATATTGACATGTTTTATAAAAAATGATAGATTTTAATTACAAATAAAACGGATGATATTACGAATGAAATATAAGGAGAAAATTATGGAGAATAAAGCGCATTTTGGGGTATTAACAGATCGTATGCAAAGTTTCCGTGAGGAAGTTTTAGATGAAAAGCCATATATTGACGGGGAAAGAGCGGTATTGGCAACGCAGGCCTACAAAGAAAATAAGAATCAGCCCCGTGTGATGGTGAGAGCCTGTATGTTGAAAAAAATCCTGGAAGAAATGACGATTTATATTGAAGAGAAATCAATTCTGGCAGGAAATCAGGCAACAAAAAATCGCAATGCACCTGTTTTTCCGGAATATACCATGGAATTTATTTTAAATGAACTTGATCTTTTTGAAAAAAGAGATGGCGATGTGTTTTATATTACGGAAACTACAAAAAAACAGCTTCGTGAGATTGCTCCATTTTGGGATAATAATAATCTCAGAGCCAGGGGAGAAGCTCTCCTTCCAGATGAAGTCCAGGTATTTATGGAGACGGGTGTTTTTGGTATGGAAGGAAAACTTAATGCAGGAGATGCCCATTTGGCAGTGAATTATGAAAAAGTTTTGTCAGAAGGACTGAAAGGATATGAGCAAAAAACAAGGGCTCTTCAGTCCGCACTTGATTTTACGAAACCGGAGAATATTGATAAAAATATTTTTTATAAAGCCGTACTGATGGTAATAGAAGCAGTTCATGATTTTGCGTTGCGTTATAGCAAACTGGCAAAGGAGTTATCAGAAGCGGAACAGAATCCTGCAAGGAAGACAGAACTTTTGGAGATAAGTCGTATTTGTGAAAAAGTTCCATACGAGCCGGCGGCTTCTTTTCGTGAGGCAGTACAGGCGGTGTGGTTTATACAGCTGGTTTTACAGATTGAGTCAAATGGACATTCGTTAAGTTACGGAAGATTCGATCAGTACATGTATCCATATTATATAAAAGATATTCAGGAAGGAAAAATAACAGAAGAAGATGCACTGGAACTTTTGACATGTTTATGGATCAAAACATTGACGATAAATAAGGTGCGCTCTCAGGCCCACACATTAAGTTCTGCGGGCTCCCCTATGTATCAGAATGTTACAATTGGCGGGCAGACACCTGATAAAAAAGATGCTGTCAATGAACTGAGTTTTGCTGTATTAAAATCTGTGGCTCAAACAAGGCTGACTCAGCCAAATCTGACAGTTCGCTATCATGCCAATATAAATAAGAAATTTTTTGATGAATGCATCGAGGTTATGAAGCTTGGATTTGGAATGCCGGCTCTTAATAATGATGAAGTGATTATTCCTTCCTTTATAAATTGGGGTGTTAAGGAAAAAGATGCATATAATTACAGTGCCATTGGCTGTGTGGAAACTGCAGTTCCAGGCAAATGGGGATATCGGTGTACCGGAATGTCATATATTAATTTTCCACGTGTCTTGCTATGTGCCATGAATAATGGAGTTGATCTTACAAGTGGAAAAAGATTTACAAAAGGATATGGATATTTTACAGAAATGGAGTCATATGAAGAGTTACTTGAAGCGTGGGATCAGACGGTGCGTGAAATGACTCGTTACAGTGTGATTGTAGAAAATGTCATAGATAAGGCTTCGGAAAGAGATGTGCCGGATATTCTTTGTTCTGCGCTTACAGATGATTGTATTGGAAGGGGAAAGACGATTAAAGAAGGGGGAGCTGTTTACGATTTTATCTCCGGACTTCAGGTTGGAATAGCGAATATGGCAGATTCCCTTGCAGCTATTCGAAAACTGGTATATGAGGAAAAGAAAATCACCAGAGAAGAATTGTGGAATGCATTGCTTGATGATTTTCAATCACCGAAAAATAAAAAAATTCAGGAAATGCTCATAAATGATGCACCGAAATATGGAAATGATGATGACTATGTAGATCAATTGGTAGTAGAAGCGTATGATTCTTATTTGGATGAAATTAAAAAATATCCAAATACACGTTTTCAGAGAGGACCAATTGGGGGAATTCGATATGGCGGAACTTCTTCCATAAGTGCCAATGTTGGGCAGGGAATGGGCACTATGGCGACACCGGATGGAAGGAATGCGTGTGAACCTTTGGCAGAAGGCTGCAGCCCTGCGCATAATACAGATAAGAATGGTCCAACAGCCGTGTTTAAAACAGTTTCCAAGCTTCCTACGGAAAAAATCACAGGCGGAGTACTTCTGAATCAAAAAATGACGCCGCAGATGCTTTCCACAGAAGAAAATAAACAAAAACTGGAAATGTTGATCCGGGCATTTTTTAACAGACTTCACGGATATCATGTGCAATATAATATTGTTTCGAAAGAAACACTTTTAGACGCGCAGAAACATCCGGAAAATCATAAAGATTTAATTGTTCGTGTTGCTGGATATAGTGCATTCTTTAATGTGCTTTCGAAAAAAACACAGGATGATATTATTGGGAGAACCGAACAGACATTATAGGAAAATACTTGGGAAGAGAATGGGGAAAACGATGAAAATACTGGCTGTAGATATTGGGGGAACTTTTATAAAGTATGCCTTTATGAAGGAAAATTGTACAATGTTATCGAAAGGGAAGGTAAGGACTCCGGGAACCAGAGAGGAACTGGTGGAAACGATTGGTGAAATTTATGATAGTTTTTTGGATATAGAAGGCATTGCAGTTTCCATGCCGGGCATTATTGATTCCGAAAACGGATATTGTGTTATGGGAGGAGCCTTGCGCTATAATGATGATTTTTATTTCCGAAATCGCCTTTATCAGCGTTGTCCTGTGAAGATTTATATAGAAAATGATGCAAAATGTGCTGCTATGGCAGAGGCGGCCATAGGGAGCCTCTCAGATGTGGAGGATGGCTTTGTTCTGATTTTTGGAACCATGATAGGCGGAGCGTTTATCAAAAATCATGTGCTTCATCGAGGGAAACATTTTTCAGCAGGAGAAGTCTCTTACATTAATACGGAAAAAGAGCGTTTTGGGGAAAAGGAAGCTGTGTGGGGCAATCGCTGTGGAACTCCCAGACTTTGTGCATTGTACGCAGAAAAAAAGAATCTGCAGCCGGAAGATGTAGATGGGATGAAAGTTTTTGAAAGAGTGAATCAGGGAGATCCGGAAGCTTTGGAATGTCTCCAGGAATTTACAAGGGAAATTGCCGTTCAAATTTTCAATATACAGACAATCCTGGATCCGGAACGATTTGCGATAGGTGGAGGAATCAGTGCACAACCGGTATTTATTGAATACATAAAAAGAAATTTAAAAGTGCTGTATGCAGAGTGCCCTTATTTTATTCCACAAGCAGAAATTGTAAGTTGTAAATTCCAAAATGATGCAAATCTTATAGGTGCTGTCCAGTGTTTTTTGGAATATCATTCTTGAGAAAATATAAGAGAAATGGTACAATTGCTCTATAAAAAAGAGTAGTATTTGTACATAAGGAGGAAAGAGGTATGATTGGCTTTGGTCTGAAAAAGATGGCTAAAGAAACCGGACTTAAATTAGATAAAGGGGTTGCGTATGGAGAGTATATGGGATATGCAGTTACTCTGTCAGAGGGAGCAGGATATAAGTTTCTTGGGATTTCTACAAAATGTACAGAAGAACAAATGAATAGATTTTGCGCAGAGATGGATAAAGAGGAGCTTAATAAAAAATATAAAATTATAGATGTAAGCATTATGCAAAATGGAATACGGATTGCATTTTATGATAACCCTGGTACCATGAAAAGATATCGTGATTTTGTAGAATGGTTTTTTCCAAGATTAAAAGCATGGGGCTTTTTGGATTGTCATTATTGTCCGCTCTGTGGTCAGCTGTTGGACAGTGATTCCTCCTGGAAACTAGATGATATAGCAATGCATGTTCATAACAGATGTATGGCATCTCGTGAAAATACAGTAAAAGCAGAAGCAGACCGCGTTAAAAGCGAAGATACGGGAAATTATGGAGCAGGGTTTGCAGGTGCGCTGTTAGGTGCTCTGGCAGGGGCAATTCCCTGGGCAGTTGTGCTTTATATGGGATACCTGGCATCGGTTATGGGATTGTTGATCAGTTTTCTGTCTAGGAAAGGATATGAACTTTTTCATGGAAAAAATGGAAAAGGAAAGATTTTCATCATTGTGCTTACCTCTATTATAGGTGTTGTATTTGGAAATCTTTTCAGTGATATAGGTTCCATTGTAATGATGATTCAAAACGGAGAACTTTACGGAGCCACATTTTCAGATATCCCAAGTTTAATGATGGTTTTATTTGGAGATGTAGAATATCTTAAAATATTTTTTGAAAATCTTGTTCTGGGACTTGTTTTTGCCTTTTTAGGAATGATCGGAATGATAAAACAGGTTTACCAGGAAGATCCTACTCGAGTTTCTTCTGTTAAAAATTTAAAATAATAAGGAAAAGCCCGGTACAGTTTTGTAAAACTGTTACCGGGTTTTTATGTTAAGATAGAGATTGTGTTTTAAATTTGAAGATGATAAAATGAAAAGAACGAAAGAGAAGAGGAGGATTTAAGTGGAACAGGATTCAAAGATAGCAGAAAATAAAATGGGTATTATGCCAATAGGGAAATTATTGATCACAATGTCTGTACCAATTATGATTTCTATGCTTGTACAGGCGTTGTATAATATTGTAGATAGTATGTTCGTGGCACAGATTAATGAAAATGCACTTACGGCAGTATCTCTGGCCTTTCCTGTACAAAACCTTATGATTGCGGTGGGAACCGGTACGGGAGTTGGTATGAATGCTTTGGTATCCAGGTCTCTGGGCGAAAAGAATACGGAACATGCCAATAAAGCAGCAAATAATGGAATATATCTTGCGATTTTTAGCTTTCTGGCATTTGCTGTTTTAACGGGTATTTTTGGTAAGCTGTTTTTTGAAATACAGACAGATAATGCGGAGATTGTAGCATATGGATCTGGGTACGTGCGTATTGTAGGAATGATGTCATTTGGTATTTTCTTTCAGTTCGTTTTTGAAAGACTTCTGCAGTCTACAGGAAAGACAATCTATACAATGATCACGCAGTCCCTGGGCGCCGTGATCAATATTATTCTTGACCCGATTTTGATATTTGGTTTGTTTGGATTTCCCAGGCTTGAAGTGGCAGGTGCTGCAATTGCGACGGTTATAGGACAGATAGTGGCTGCTTCTCTGGCATTTTGGTTTAATCGAAAGAAGAACAAAGAACTGCATCTTTCCATTATCAAGTATCGTCTTTCCGGAGTTGTGGTAGGACAGATCTATAGTGTTGGAATTCCATCTATTATCATGGCATCTATTGGATCTGTTATGACATTTGGAATGAATAAGATTCTTATGGCCTTTACTTCTACTGCAACGGCAGTTTTCGGGGTATATTTTAAACTTCAGAGTTTTATTTTTATGCCTGTGTTTGGATTAAATAATGGAATGGTTCCGATTGTGGCATATAACTATGGAGCAAGAAAGCCCGGAAGGATTAAAAAAACAATTCGTCTCAGCATTATGTATGCAGAAAGTATTATGTTTCTTGGTTTGCTGATTTTTCAGTTTTTTAGTTCCGGACTTTTGAAAATATTTAATGCTTCTGATGCTATGTTGGAAATTGGAGTTCCGGCCCTTCGTATTATCAGCATTTGTTTTCTGCTTGCCGGTTTTGGGATTGTATGTTCTTCGGTTTTTCAGGCTCTTGGACATGGGATGCTTAGTCTAATGGTTTCTGTACTGCGTCAGCTGATCGTTATTCTTCCGGCTGCGTTTATCCTGGCAAAATTGTGGGGGCTTTCTGCAATATGGTGGTGTTTTCCGATTTCTGAAATTTTTTCGGGGACAGTCAGCTTCCTGTTTTTGCGATATGTATACAGAAGAGAAATAGATACTCTTGAATAGAAGCAATAAAGAGGAGATGTTTCATAATGGAAGCATCTCCTCTTTGCAATATTTATATAATGACCTGTTCCCGTCGTTCCAGATGTTTGTTAATGATAAGAAGAAAAATAATAGTAGAAAGAATGGAACTGGCAATATCTGCAAGCGGCTCTGCATAAAAGGCGGCTTTTGCAGAGAAAAAAACAGGAAGAAGGAAGGTACAAAGAACGTAAAGTCCTTTTCGGAAAACAGAAAGGGAAAGTGCCGTTTTTGTACGTTCCATTGCAGTCAGACCATCTACGAAAACATATTGGAAGCTCAGTGGGATGATCATCATGGTATAGATGCGGATTGCCCATACGGAACATTCCATATATGCAGGTTCCGCTGTAAAAAGTCGTACAAAATACTGAGGAATAAATTGAGACAGAAGGAACATAATGGTTGTGAATGCCAGCATAAGGGCTAAAATATTCTTTTCTGCTTTTTTTACCCGGGCTGTTTGTTTGGCTCCATAATTGTAGCTTAAAATTGCCTGTGTGCCTCCGCTGATGCCTATCATGGGTGAGGTGATCATAAGAAGATAGCTTTGCGCGATCGTAGCACAGGTGATGAGCATATCTCCCTGAGAAGGTCCGCCGTATTTTTGAAGAACGGTATTCATGGCAATGAGGATAACACTGTCTGTTGCCAAAATAATGAATGGTGAAAAACCTAGATATAGGATGCGCGCCATAACACGGAGATCATAAGATCCGAAAGAAATCTTTACGTGTATTTTTTTGCTTAATAAAAACCAGAGAGCAAATGTACAGGATGCAAACTGGGAAATGACAGTTGCAATAGCTGCACCGGATACGCCCATATGGAATACGAATATAAATAAAGGATCAAGCAGGATATTAGAAATGGCTCCAATCAACACAGTTGCCATTCCGATTACAGGGAATCCCTGACAATTGATAAAGTAATTTAGTCCTGCCGCCATAAGTGCAAAAAAAGTTCCGGCTGTATAAATTGTCATGTAGGTGTTGGCATAAGGAAAGGTGAGGGAACTGGCGCCAAACCACATGAGAAGTTTGTCCTTACAGAGAAGAAAGGTAATTGTAAGAAGCAAAGAGAATATACATAAAAGTAAGAAAGAATTGGATAAAATTTGCTTTGCTTTCTTATAATTTTTTTCTCCCATACGGATTCCCATTAGAATGGATCCGCCCAGACCTACAAGTGTACCAAAAGAAGTTAGGAGTGTGACAATAGGGCCGCAAACTCCTACACCTGCCAGGGCATGCGCCCCTGAAACAGGGATATGCCCAATGTACATACGGTCTATGATACTGTACAGGACATTTACAAACTGAGCTACCATAGCCGGAATGGCCAGGCGCAAAACAAGAGAAGAAACAGAGTCTCTTCCTAAGTCGGCAGTTGTTTTCATTTTCATTTCCTCCCTAAAAAAGTGTCCGTTGCCGTCATACACTATACCAGATTCACTTAAGGGATTCAATGGAAAAAACATTTTCAAATACATTGTTTTTTGTTATAATAATAAAAACAAAAAGAGGCTTTAAGGAGACTGGGAGATGGACTATCAAAGCGTAATTACTTTTGCTATGGAAATGGTAGGAACAGTGGCGTTTGCTGCGTCAGGAGCAATGGTTGGAGTGGGAAGAAAAATGGATATATTTGGGATTAGTGTTCTGGGTGTAGTGACTTCTGTTGGCGGGGGGATGATCCGGGATATTGTGTTGGGAATTATTCCTCCCAGTGTATTTCAACATGCGATTTATGCCATTGTGGCAACCATCACTTCCTGTATTGTGTTTTTGGTACTGCATTGTAAAAAGGGACTGCTCCAGGGAGAATTTCGTGCGCACTATGATAAGATTATGCTGGTAATGGATTCCGTGGGACTTGGCATTTTTACCGTAGTAGGCGTAAATACAGGAATAAAGCAGGGATATATTGATCATACATTTCTTCTTGTATTTCTGGGGACGATCACAGGAGTGGGGGGCGGTCTTTTAAGAGATATGATGGCAGGTGTTCCTCCGTATATTTTTGTACGGCATATTTATGCGTGTGCATCTATTGTAGGTGCGCTGGTCTGTGTTTATATGCATCGGTTATTTGGAGCAGTACAGGCAATGATCGTAGCTTCTGCTGTAGTGATCGTTATTCGTTATCTTGCTGCTCATTACCGTTGGAATTTGCCGAAATTGCAAATGGAAGAAACAGAATGACCTTTTAGTTAAAAAAAACAAGAAAAGGATTGAAAAAGAAAAAATAAGAATTTTGTTGACAAATATAGCAATATGAGACATAATAGAAAGAATCCAAGGAAAGTGTATAATAGAAAGGATGAGTATATATGTCTCAGAAAATTAAATTAAACGCACCCGAGGATGTGAAAGAGTTTGTAAAAGCGGCCAGTAAATGTGATTTTGATATTGATATTTCTTATAATAGAGTATTAGTTGATGCAAAATCAATTTTAGGGATTTTCAGCATGGATTTAACACGCATACTTACAGTGCATTGCCATGGTGAAGATAAAGAGTTTGACCAGACACTTAAAAAATTTGCAGTAGCATAAAAAAGACAGATATTTCTGCGAAAGTCATGCACTTAAAGCGTATAAGTGCATGCGGAAATATTTGTCTTTTATTTTTTGAAAATTTTATGGATTTTATTGACAGAATGAGAAAACTATGAAAAGATAGAATTGCAAAACAGACGGGTATCCGGAAATATTTCAGAAAAGAGGATATATTTATGAAGATTAGCAGAATTGAGCATATGTGTGAAGGAAATGGCCATGTTATCATTAAAGAAATCCTGGAAGCACCGCAGTTAAATGGGAAATGCGGACTTTACGCAGAGGTTACTTTGGAACCGGGATGTTCACTGGGATATCATGAACACCATGGAGAAAGCGAGACATATTATATTATTTCCGGCCAAGGGGAATACAATGACAATGGAGAATATCGTCCTGTACAGGCAGGGGACATCACATTTACTCCTGATGGGAAAGGGCATGGCCTTGCAAATACAGGATCAACAGATCTGATTTTTATGGCGCTTATTATTCTTGATTGATGAATGGGGGAGGCTGGATATTTATCAAGCTTCCCTTTTTTATAGATAATAATAGAAAGAAAGGAATTGGTATGGTATAATATGAGTACAGATACAGCAAAAGAATTAGTGGAATTTATAAAGAAAAGCCCGACTGCTTTTCAGGCAGCAGAAGAGATGCGTTGCATTTTTCAACAGCATGGTTTTACGGAACTTTATGAGGATAAAAAATGGGATTTAAAAAAGGGTGGAAATTATTTTGTTATGAGAAACCATTCTGCTTTAATCGCGTTTTCTATTCCGCAGGAAGATGTATGGAAATTTCATATTATGGCTAGTCATAGCGATTCTCCTTCTTTTAAAATAAAGGAAAATCCGGAAATACATACGGAAAATGCGTATGTAAAATTAAATGTAGAAAAATATGGCGGAATGATCATGTCTTCCTGGCTGGACAGACCATTGTCTGTTGCAGGACGTATGATGGTACGAGAAGATGGAACAATTAAAGAAAAACTTGTTTGTATTGACAGGGATACGCTTTTGATTCCGAACCTTGCCATTCATATGAACAGAGAAATCAACGATGGATACAAATATAATGCTCAGAAGGATATGCTTCCTCTTTATGGCGGAAAAGATGCAGATTTTATGGAAATGATGGCAAAAGAGGCAGGGGTATCCAAAGAAGATATTTTAAGTCATGATCTGTTTTTATATAACAGAATGCCGGGCAGTATATGGGGAGAGGAAGAGGAGTTTGTTTCTGCTCCGCGGCTTGATGATCTGCAGTGTGCTTTTTGTTCCATGAAGGGCTTTTTAAATGGAACACGAAAAAATTCCATAGCAGTTCATTGCGTTCTGGATAATGAAGAAGTGGGAAGTACCACTCGTCAGGGTGCGGCTGCCTCTTTCTTAAAAGATACTCTTCTTCGAATCAATATGGGTCTCGGAAGAGATTATGAAGAGTATTTAATGACGTTGGCAGATAGTTTTATGATTTCTGCGGACAATGCTCATGGACTTCATCCGAATTTTACAGATACAACAGATCCCGTGAACAGACCTGTTGTAAATGGAGGAATCGTAATAAAATACAATGCCAATCAAAAGTATTGTACGGATGCAGTTTCAGCTGCACAATTTAAAGAAATATGCAGAAAATCAGAAGTTTCGTATCAGACGTTTGTAAATCGTTCTGATATGGCGGGAGGTTCTACTTTGGGGAATATTTCCGGTACACAGGTTTCTGTAAGAGCAGTTGATATCGGACTTGCTCAGTTTGCAATGCACTCTAGTTTTGAAACATCTGGTGTAAAAGACACCGACGCGCTTATAAAAGCCGCGCAAGTATTTTTTGAATAGAAGGAGGAATTGTTTATGGTACTGTTTATAGAATATCCGAAATGCACAACTTGCCAGAAAGCCAAAAAATGGCTTGTGGATAACGGAGTTGAGTTTCAGGATCGCCATATTGTGGAAGATAATCCTACACAGGAAGAACTGAATGTATGGATTAAAAAAAGCGGACTTCCTATGAAACGGTTTTTTAATACGAGTGGAATGAAGTATAAAGAACTTGGTTTAAAAGATAAGCTGGCAGATATGACAGATGAGGAAAAAACAGCCCTTCTTGCAACAGATGGGATGTTAGTAAAAAGACCCCTTCTGATAGGAGAGGATTTTGCTCTTCCGGGATTTAAGGAAGAATTATGGAAAGAGAAACTTGGTATATAAATAAAAGAGAGAAAACGGAATGATCACAACAGAAGTTCCGGTAGAAAGTGAGGGAAAACAATGAAAACACTGGAATTAAAAGATGGTTTTTACTGGGCGGGAATCGTAGATGATACCCTTAGAGTTTTTGATATTATAATGTATACAGAGTTCGGTACAACATACAATTCATATGTATGGAAAGCCGGAGATAAGACTGTACTTTTTGAGACGGCAAAAGGAAGATGTTTTGAGGAATATCTTGATAAATTAAAAGAAATCATAGATGTAACAAGTATTGACTATCTTGTAGTAAGTCACACGGAGCCGGATCATGCCGGAAGCATTGAAATGCTTTTAGATTACAGTCCGCAGATGAAAGTAATTGCAACAGGTTGTGCCATTGGATTCTTAAAAGAGATTGTGAATAGAGATTTCTGTGCCATTGCGGTAAAGGATAATCAGGAAATGGAAATCGGAGGGAAAACTCTTCGTTTCATGATCGTACCAAATCTTCATTGGCCGGATACCATGTATACGTATATAGAAGAAGAAAAAGTTCTTGTGACTTGTGATTCTTTTGGTTCTCATTATGCTTTTCCTGATGTTTTAGTAAGTAAAGTAACAAATCGGGAAGATTATATGAAAGCTACGAAATATTATTTTGATTGTATTATCGGACCGTTTAAACCGTATATGAAAAAAGCTCTGGCACGTGTACGGGATTTAGATGTTTCTATGATCTGTCCAGGCCATGGACCTGTATTGGATGAAAAGATTCGTGAGATGTATGATATTTATGAAGAGTGGTGCACTGTTGTAAATCCAAATCCAAGAAAAACGGTTATCATTCCTTATGTAAGTGCATATGGATACACAGCACAGCTTGCAGAAAAGATTGCAAAAGGGATAGAGGATAGCGGAGAAGTAGACGTTCGCTGTTACGATATGGTGGAAGCAGATCAGGGAAAAGTACTGGAAGAGATTGGGTTTGCAGACGGAATTCTTTTTGGAACTCCAACGATTGTCGGGGAGGCATTGCGTCCAATCTGGGATTTGACTACCTCTATTTTTGCGGGGACACATGGAGGAAAGCTTGCAAGTGCTTTTGGAAGTTACGGATGGAGCGGAGAAGGAGTGCCGCATATTCTGGAACGCTTGAAACAGCTTAAAATGAAAGTGGTGGACGGATTTAAAGTACGTTTTAAACCAAGTGAAGTACAGCTTCTGGATGCATATGAATATGGATATAATTTTGGATGCATTCTGCAGGAAAAAGAAAATCCGAAAAAAGCAAAAGGGCCTCGCACACTTGTAAAATGTCTTGTATGCGGAGAAATCTTTGATTCCTCTCTGGATATATGTCCGGTATGCGGAGTTGGAAGGGAGAATTTTGTTCCTTATGAAGAAGAGGCAACTTCTTTCCGCAAAGATTCAAAAGAGTTTTATGTTATCCTTGGAAATGGAGCGGCAGGATTAAGCGCTGCAAAAGCAATTCGAGAACGGGATCTTACAGGTTCTATTGTAATGGTTTCAAATGAACCATATATTACTTATAATCGTCCAATGTTGACAAAATCTCTGGCAGCCGGTCTTCGGGCAGATGAAATAGCAGTAGAAAATGCCTCCTGGTATGAAGAAAATAAGATTTATCAGCTTCTTGGACGAGAGGTAACCGCAATCCACAATGCAGAAAAAGAAGTAGAGCTTTCTGATGGAACAAAACTGCAATATACAAAATTAATTTATGCGCTTGGCTCAGAGTGCTTTGTACCGCCTATTCCAGGTTGGGAAAAAGAAGGAGTCATTGCAATCCGCCGTATGTCTGATATTGAAAAAATAGAAAAGCGAATGGATCGTGTGGAACATGTTGTTGTAATTGGAGGCGGTGTTCTTGGACTTGAAGCTGCTTGGGAATTAAAGAAACTTCATAAAGAAGTGACGGTTCTGGAGCTTGCACCTCAGATCATGGGACGTCAGCTGGATATGCCGGCAAGTGAAATGCTGATGCAGATAAGTGAAAATAATGGAATATCTATTCATACAGGTGTACAGATTTCAGAGATTACCGGTGAAAAAGAGGCGGCAGGAGTAGTTCTTTCTGATGGAACTGTATTTCCTGCGGAACTGGTAATTGTTTCTGCGGGAGTAAGGGCTAATACAGCTCTGGCACAGGCAGCAGGAGTAGAGGTTAACAGAGGTATTCTTGTAAATGCAAATATGGAAACAAATGTGGATGGCATTTATGCCTGCGGAGATTGTGCAGAGTATGAGGGAATCAACTATGCAATCTGGCCTCAGGCATTAGAACAGGGGAAAGCAGCGGGTGCAAATGCAGCAGGCGAAAAAGTGGAATATACCACAGTTTCTGCAGGACTTTCCCTGCATGGAATGAATACATCACTTTATGCGATTGGTGATAATGGAAAAGATGCAAATAAAAAATATCGTACAGTAGAATTTAAAGATGCAGCAAGAAATCAATATGAAAAATATTATTTTGCTAACAATCGGCTTTGCGGAGTTATTCTTATTGGTGATACCTCTAAAATGGCAAAAGTTACAGAGGCAGTAGAGGCAAAAAAGACATTCCAGGAACTGTTTGCATAATAAAAAATGTGCAAAAAAGAAAATCCATTCCATCATTATAAAATTGCAGGAACAGCAAGTATTTACAAGCAGGAGGAAGCCATATGAGATATGGAAAAATACGGATTGAAGACGGATACCTGATATTTACAAAACACATGATGGTGAACAACCTTCCGTGCAAAGACATACTTTGGGCTTATATGAGGCGAGAGGGAATGGATGGTGTACAAGAACGTCAGCTGAGTTCGAATTATCTTGTTGTTGTAACGAGGAGAAGGAAACGCTATAAATTTGATATGACAGAACGGGAAGTTCAGGATTGTATCCGGCTTTTAAAAGTGCTTAACCCGGATATGGCAGTGGGATTCCCAAAAGGCGGCCGTTTGCCTCTTCAAAGTCTTGTAAATACAAGGGATTTAGGCGCGGTGATGACAATGGACGGACGCCATATTCTGCCAAGAAAACTTTTAAGGAGTGGAGATTTGTATCATCTTTCTCTTGCTGACCAAAGGATTCTCCGGGATGAGTATCGTTTAAAAAAAGTAATTGATTTTCGAACCAATGCAGAGATAAAAGAACGTCCGGATACAGTTTTGGCAGGGGTGGAATATTATCATATCCCGATATTGGATGAAGATAAGATAGGGATTACCCATACATCTGAAATGGATTGGAAATTTTTAAAGGAGCAGAAAAATCCCTGTGAATTCATGGAAAGAATATATGAAAATATTCTTAATGATGAATATTCCGTAAAGCAATATGCTCGATTTATAGATGTACTTCTTCACCATGAAAACGGAGCAGTGCTCTGGCATGGCGGTAAAGGAAAAGATCGAACAGGCATTGCCACCGCTCTTTTACTTGGTGCTCTTGGAGTTTCTTGTGAGATTATACGGGAAGACTATAAAAAGACAAATCTTTATCTGGAAAAAGAAAAACAGTATATGTGCCGTTTTTTGGAAAGCTGTTCGGATCTATCAGAACAAAAGATGGAAAATACAGACGTGCTGTTTCGGGTAGAAGAAAATTGGCTTAACAGAAGTTTTACTGCACTGGAAAAAAATTATGGTTCTGTAGAAGGTTTTTTAAAAAAGGGACTTTATCTTACTCCAAAAACACAGGATGCCCTGAAAGAAAAATATCTGCTCTAAAATGCAGAATTCTTATAAAATATCCCCCCCACAGGCTTGTGGAGGGGATATTTTGTTTTTATAATGAAGAAGAGTGATGAAAAGGAGGAACTTTGCAAATGAAGTTGAAAAAAACCATAGGTTTGCTTGGGAGTTTTGTTATGGCGGCATCTTTAATTGTTGCCCCGGTTTCTCAGGTAAATGCACAGGCGGAAGATGCATCTGTTGTAGTAACAATGCCTACGACATCAGAACCGGAATCTGGATTTGATCCGGCATATGGATGGGGAGCAGGAGAGCACGTACACGAACCATTGATCCAGAGTACTTTGGTAAAGACAACAAAAAATCTGGAAATCGAAAATGATTTGGCAACAGAGTACAGTATCAGTGATGATAAGCTTACCTGGACAGTGAAAATCCGCGATGATGTAAAATTTACAGACGGGGAGCCACTTACAGCTAAAGATGTTGCATTTACATACAATAAGTGCCGTGATGAAAGCACAGTAAATGATTTTACAATGTTGAAAGAAGCTGTTGCAGTAGATGATACAACAGTAGAGTTTCATATGAATGAACCGTATGCGATCTGGCCATATACAATGGCAATTGTAGGAATTGTTCCGGAGCATGCATATGACAAAGATTATGGACAGAATCCGATTGGCTCCGGACGATATATTATGAAACAGTGGGATAAAGGTCAGCAGGTTATTTTTGAGGCAAATCCGGATTATTACGGAGAAGAGCCGAAAATTAAAAAACTGACAGTTCTATTTATGGAAGAAGATGCAGCACTTGCTGCGGCAATGGCTGGAGAAGTGGATGTTGCGCATACAGCAGCTTCCTATAGTGATCAGGAAGTTGACGGCTATCATTTAATGAACGTAAAAACAGTAGATAACCGCGGATTTAACCTTCCTGTTATCGAACCGGAAGAAAAAGACGGTGTTGTATATGGAAATAAACTTACTTCTGATGTAAATGTACGTCGTGCCATTAACCTTGCAATTAATCGAGAAGAAATGATCGATAATGTGTTAAATGGATATGGAACCGTGGCTTACAGCGTATGTGACAAAATGCCATGGTATAACGAAGAGGCGGTTACAGAATATGATCTTGAGGCAGCAAAAGAGTTAATGGATAAAGCCGGATGGAAAGAGGGTACAGATGGTATCCGTGAAAAAGACGGAGAAAAAGCAGAATTAACCATTATGTTTGGCAATGGTGATTCTGTTCGTCAGGCTCTTGCAGAAGATACAGCAAACCAGCTTAGAGACCTGGGGATTTCTGTAAAAACGGAAGGTGTAGGCTGGGATGTTGCATATGACCGTGCACAGTCAGAGTCTCTTATCTGGGGATGGGGAGCCCATACTCCGATGGAACTTTATAACATTTATCATACTATGAAAGACAGTGGTCTTGCTGAATATTCACCATATGCAAATGAAACGGTAGATAAATATATGGACGAAGCTCTGGAAAGTGATAGCCTGGAAGATTCCTACGAACTTTGGAAAAAAGCACAGTGGGATGGAACAACCGGTGTTACACAGGAAGGAGATATTCCATGGATTTGGTTATGCAATATTGATCATCTTTATTTTGTCCGCGATGGTCTTACAGTTGCAGAACAGAAGATTCATCCACATGGACATGGATGGTCTATTGTAAATAATATAGATGAATGGGAATGGGAGTAAAGATTTGATAAAAAGAAATGTAACATTTGTGATAAGAAACTTTGTTAGAATGATATTGCTCCTATTCGCAGTAAGTATTGTTACATTTGCCCTTGTTTCAGCCTCCCCCATTGACCCTTTACAGGCCAATGTGGGGCAGGCTGCTTTGGGCAGCATGAGCGAAGCTCAAAAAGATAAACTTCGTTCTTATTGGGGGGTGGATACACCGCCTGTGGAACGATATCTTAATTGGGCAAAAGATTTTATAAAAGGAGATATGGGGATTTCTCTTGTGTACCGGCAACCTGTTGCCAAAGTGATTGCGGTTAAACTTTCGAATTCCCTTTTTCTCATGGGATTAGCCTGGATTATATCCGGGCTTTTGGGCTTTGTTCTGGGAGTGATTGCAGGTGTATTTAAAGATAGTTTTATAGATAAGGCGATTAAAAGTTATTCCCTTATTATTGCCAGCACCCCTGCATTTTGGCTGGCTTTGCTTCTTTTAATTATATTTGGAGTATGGCTTCGTGTACTGCCGATCGGTTTAAGTGTTCCAATTGGAGTAGAAGCCAGTGGTGTGACATTCTTGGATCGTATCCGTCATGCGATTCTTCCGGCATTGACACTAAGTATTACAGGAATTTCCAATATTACGCTTCATACAAGAGAAAAAATGATCGATATCATGCAAAGTGATTATGTGCTTTTTGCAAAAGCAAGAGGAGAAAGTGTCTCCCGTATTGTGAGAAGACATGGGCTTCGTAATGTACTTTTACCTGCCATGACACTTCAGTTTGCATTTATCAGTGAAATTATAGGGGGCTCTGTTCTTGTGGAACAGGTGTTTTCTTATCCGGGACTTGGACAGGCTACAGTTTCGGCAGGAACAGGAAGTGATGTGCCGCTTTTAATGGCAATTACCCTTATCACTGCAGGGATTGTGTTCCTGGGCAATTTTATAGCAAATCTTCTTTATGGAATCGTGGATCCGCGTATCCGGAAAGGTGGTGCGCGGTGAGTAAGAAAAAATTGATTAACCAAAGGCAGAAGACAAAAATTTTTCTGATTTTTTCCGTGCTTTTTTTAGTGGGAATTGCAATTGCCGGTGTTTATTGTAAAGAGGCTGCCATGGTAACGGATTTTTCAAGAAAAAATATAGCTCCATGTCTGGCATATCCTTTTGGAACAGACTGGCTGGGAAGGAATATGTTTTATCGGACACTTTCCGGACTGTCTACCAGTATTCTCATTGGGGTTAGTGCTGCGGGGGTCAGTGCAGTTATGTCGCTTATTCTGGGAATTGCAGCAGCGACACTTGGAAAAAAAGCAGATTCCGTAATCTCTTTTTTAATTGATATGGTTATGGGAATTCCTCATATCCTCCTATTGATTTTAATTTCGTTTGCAGTAGGAAAAGGTATAAAAGGGGTTGTTATAGGAGTTGCGCTTACACATTGGCCTTCTCTTGCAAGACTGATCCGTGGAGAAGTACTTCAGCTGAGAGAAAGCGAGTATATTTTGATTGCGCAGAAATTAGGGCATAGTCGTCTTGCAGTTGCAAGAAAACACATGCTCCCGCATCTTCTTCCGCAATTTTTTGTAGGTCTTGTTCTTTTATTTCCTCATGCGATTTTGCATGAATCAAGCGTAACCTTTTTGGGATTTGGTCTTTCGGCAGAACAGCCCGCAATAGGTGTGATCTTGTCAGAAAGCATGAAGTATCTTATTACAGGAAAATGGTGGCTGGCGCTTTTTCCAGGGATCATGCTTGTTTTGACAGTTGTACTTTTTGACAGAGGAGGAACGGCACTTCGCCAGATTTTGGATCCAAATAGTGCCCATAAATAAGGAGAAATTTATGAGTTGTACAGATAAAAGACATATATTGGAAATTGATGAATTTTCCCTTTCCTTTTCGCAGTACGAAAGTGAAAAAAGCAGCCATCAGATAGATCTTCCTGTAATATCCAAACTTTCCGTATCTGTTCACGAAGGAGAAATTGTGGCAGTAGTGGGTTCAAGCGGTTCTGGAAAAAGTCTTCTTGCACATGCCATTTTAGGGCTATTGCCATACAATGCAAAGGTTACAGGAAAAATGTATTATGATGGAGAAGAGCTTACATATGAAAAAATATGTGCGCTTAGGGGGAATAAAATTGCCTTTGTTCCTCAAAGTACCACATATTTGGATCCGCTTATGTCAGTAGGAAAACAGGTAAGGGGCGGAAAAGAAGAAGATAAGAGAAAAAAGCAGAGGCGTCTTTTTCAAAGATATGGACTGGGAGAGGATGTAGATAAGAAATATCCATTTGAATGTTCCGGGGGAATGGCAAGGCGTGTTCTTCTTACTTCTGCATTAATGGGAGATCCGGAATTGATCATTGCGGATGAGCCAACTCCAGGAATGGATCTTGCATTGGCGAAGAAATCCATGGAAGATTTTCGTAAATTTGCAGATGAAGGAAAAGGAGTACTTTTAATTACTCATGATATTGAACTGGCACTTGAAGTTGCAGACAGAATTGCTGTTTTTTATGCAGGAACAACTGTGGAGGAAGCACTTGTATCTGATTTTGAATCAGAAGAAACTTTGCGGCATCCTTATACAAAGGCACTTTGGAGAGCACTTCCTCAAAATGGTTTTCAGCCTCTTCCTGGGGTACAGCCATACGTGAAAGATATGCCGGAAGGATGTCCTTTTGGTCCAAGGTGTCATTTTTATACAGAGGCGTGTCAGGGAGAGATTCCCATGAAGAGGGTCGGATGTGGCACCGTGCGTTGTGTGCGGTTTCGTGGAGAGCCCTTGGCAGTGGAACAGCATCATCATGGTAAAACAGGAGGAACAACATGATTTTGGAAGGGAAAAATCTGACATTTTCATATGATAAAAAAAGAGATAACATTTTTTCCGATATCAATATTAAGGTGGACAGCCATGAACGTGTGGCCATTCTTGGTACAAGTGGAGCCGGGAAAACAACATTGTGTAAAGTTTTAGCAGGATATTTAAAACCTATAAAAGGGGAGGTTCTTCTTGATGGAGAACCTCTTCCAATGAGAGGCTACTGTCCTGTGCAAATGATCTGGCAGCATCCGGAAAGAGCTGTAAATCCACGTCTTAAATTAAAGGATACCCTTGCAGATGGACAGAATATTGAGGAACGGATCATTTATGAATTAGGAATAGAAAAAGATTGGATGAATCGTTATCCCCAGGAACTTTCAGGTGGGGAACTGCAGCGTTTTTGTATTGCCCGGGCTTTGGGGAAAGAAACAAAATTTTTAATAGCAGATGAAATAAGTACAATGTTGGATTTGATCACTCAAAGTCAAATCTGGAATTTTCTTTTAAAAGAAGTGGAAGAAAGAGAAATTGGCATGCTTGTTGTTTCGCATAGTGCGCCTTTGTTGAAACAAGTTGCTCAAAGGTGTATTACCTTTTAAAAAATAGAATTTTACATTGACAAAATCATTCAACTTGCTATAATGTTAAACATATAAAAGTTTATTAGTTTAAAGTATTGAAAGCAGGTGAGTTATGCAGAAGAGGATTTTATCTCTGTTAGTAGATAACACAGCAGGTGTTTTGAGCCGTATTTCCGGTTTGTTTAGCCGTCGAGGGTATAATATTGACAGCTTGACAGTTGGAGTTACAGCAGATGAGCGTTTTTCCAGAATGACCGTTGTATGCAGTGGTGACGAGATGATTCTTGAGCAAATTACAAAGCAGCTGGCAAAGCTTGTAGATGTGAGAGATATTAAAGTATTGGAGCCGGAAGAAAGTGTAAGCAGAGAGCTGGTTCTGGTAAAGGTTGCTGCCAGAGCAGAACAGCGTCAGGGAATTATTTCTATTGCAGATATTTTTCGTGCAAAGGTTGTAGATGTAAGCAAAGATTCTCTTGTAGTAGAAATGACAGGAACAAAAAGTAAATTGGAAGCGTTTATCGATTTAATGGGAGCATATGAAATTCTGGAACTGGCAAGGACAGGAGTGACAGGGCTTTCCAGAGGTGCGCAGGACGTACGCTTTTTGTAAAGAAATCAGATGCAGAAAACACAGTTGCTGGGGAAGATTTCCCATAATAAACGATTATGAAAAAACAGGGATTATAGTAGGAGGAAATGAAAATGGCAAACAAAATTTATTACCAGGAAGATTGTAATTTAAGCTTATTAGAAGGCAAGACCATTGCTGTAATCGGATACGGCAGTCAGGGTCATGCACACGCCCTGAATGCAAAAGAGTCGGGATGTAATGTGATCATTGGGCTTTATGAAGGAAGCAGATCCTGGAAAAAAGCACAGGAACAGGGATTTGAAGTATATACAGCCGCGGAAGCTGCAAAAAGAGCAGATATCATTATGATCCTTATTAATGATGAAAAACAGGCTGCTCTTTATAAAGAAGACATTGAACCGAATCTCGAAGAAGGTAATATGTTGATGTTTGCGCATGGATTTAATATTCATTTTGGGTGTATTGTGCCTCCTAAAAATGTGGATGTAACTATGATTGCGCCAAAAGGACCGGGACATACAGTTAGAAGTGAATATCAGGCTGGAAAAGGTGTTCCATGTCTTGTTGCAGTAGAACAGGATGCAACAGGAAAAGCTCTGGATCTTGCTCTTGCTTATGCCCTTGCTATTGGCGGTGCGCGTGCCGGTGTTCTGGAAACTACATTCCGTACAGAGACAGAAACAGATTTGTTTGGCGAGCAGGCAGTTCTTTGTGGAGGAGTATGTGCTTTGATGCAGGCGGGATTTGAGACATTGGTAGAAGCTGGTTATGATCCTAGAAATGCATATTTCGAGTGCATCCACGAAATGAAGTTGATCGTAGATCTGATTTATCAGTCCGGATTTGCCGGAATGAGATATTCTATTTCAAATACAGCAGAATATGGTGATTATATTACAGGTCCGAAGATTATTACAGAAGAAACAAAGAAAACAATGAAGAAAATTCTTTCCGATATTCAGGATGGAACTTTTGCGAAAGATTTCCTTTTGGATATGTCTTCTGCAGGAAGTCAGGTTCATTTTAAAGCAATGAGAAAACTGGCTGCGGAACATCCTTCTGAAATTGTAGGAGAAGAAATCCGTAAACTGTATAGTTGGAATGGCGAAGATAAGCTGATCAATAATTAAAAAAAGGAACAGTCGAATTTTTCGACTGTTTCTTTTTTAGGGATTTTGGAAATGGAGAATATTGTTTTGTAAGAAAGGTTTAAGGAGAGGATTGTCCTCTCCTTTTTTCTTGCAGGCAAATCCGATTTCCCTGGGAGGTAAGAGGAGATTTAAGGGAACTTCCACAAGTTGTCCGTTGTTTAGTTCTTCTTGTACAAATTCTTTAATGACACATGCGATTCCAAGGCCTGTTTGAGCAAATTGGATAAGCAGATCCATAGTATTTACTTCCAAAATATGGTTAAATTCAAAATCGGATTTCTTTAGCTGTGCGTCTACATATTGCCGTGTAATGTTGCCTTCATCCAATAGCATGAAGGTTGCAGCATCTGCAAGTGGTTCTTTGGGATGAAGCGTTTTTAAATTTTCAAGATACTGGGGAGTGGAAACAAATATATCATGTATTTGAAGAAGCGGATAAAAGGAAAAATGTGAAATACCGGAAGGTTTTCCGATAAGTCCAATATCTATTTTTTCTTCTTCCAGAAGATGAAGCGTTTGGTAAGTAGACTGGCAGGAAAGGTATACTCTTACATGCGGATGGGAAGAAATATAAAGCTTTAAATGAGGGAGCAGGGCATATTTTATTAAAGTGGAACTGGCTCCAAGACGAATTTTAGGAAAACTTCTTGTATTGTTATGAAGGATAGCATTTTCTCCTTCTGATAAAATGGAAAAAGCATCACATGTTTTTTGAAAAAGCAATTGTCCTTCAGGGGTAAGAGTGACACCGCGGGATGTTCTCTTAAAAAGAACAATGTCAAGGTTTTCTTCTAGTTTTTGTATTGCCCGACTAATAGCTGGCTGGCTGATGTATAACTCTCTGGCTGCCTTGGAAATATTTCCGGTTTTTCCAACCATATAAAAAATATAATAGGAAGAAAGGTTTTCTTTCATAAAAATCCTCCATAACTATAAGTTATAATAAATATGATTAATATGTATTATTATTATATCAAATGTTATGATAGAATGTAAATAGAAGATTAAAAGGAAACGGGAGGATGCAGCAATGGGTATGACAATGACACAAAAAATCCTGGCTGCACATACAGGTTTGGAATGTGTGGAAGCAGGACAGTTAATTGAAGCAGATCTGGATCTGGTTCTTGGAAATGATATTACTTCTCCGGTAGCTATTCATGAAATGGATAAAATGAAAGTAAATACTGTGTTTGATAAAGATAAAATCGCCCTTGTTATGGATCATTTTATACCGAATAAGGATATAAAATCTGCGGAACACTGTAAATGTGTACGGGAATTTGCGTGCAGGCATGAAATATCGAATTATTTTGACGTAGGAGAAATGGGAATTGAACATGCGCTTCTTCCGGAAAAGGGATTAACAGTTGCTGGAGATGTTATTATTGGAGCTGATTCTCATACATGTACATATGGTGCTTTAGGTGCGTTTTCCACAGGAATGGGAAGTACAGATATGGCAGCAGGAATGGCGACAGGAAAAGCATGGTTCAAAGTTCCGTCAGCTATTCGTTTTCAGCTTGTGGGCAAACCTTCAAAATGGGTAAGTGGAAAAGATATTATTTTGCATATTATCGGAATGATTGGTGTAGATGGAGCACGGTATAAATCAATGGAATTTACAGGAGAAGGAATTAAAAATCTGTCTATGGATGATCGATTTACAATTGCAAATATGGCAATTGAGGCAGGTGGAAAAAATGGGATTTTTCCTGTGGATGAAATTGCGGAAGCATATATGAAGAAACATTCTAATAGAGCCTATAAAATATATGAAGCAGATGAAGATGCAATTTATGATGAAGAGTATGTGATTGAATTAGATAAACTTGAGCCTACGGTTGCTTTTCCACATCTTCCGGAAAATACAAAAACGGTTCCGGAAATAAAAGAAGAAGTCATAGTGGATCAAGTGGTGATTGGTTCCTGTACAAATGGGAGAATTCATGATCTTCGTACTGCAGCAGAAATTTTGAAAGGACATAAAGTCAAGAAAGGGCTTCGCTGTATTGTAATTCCTGCAACACAGGGGATTTATCTTCAGGCTATGGAAGAAGGTCTGTTGAAAACTTTTATTGAGGCAGGAGCTGTGATCAGTACTCCTACATGTGGACCATGTCTTGGAGGATATATGGGGATTCTGGCGGCAGGAGAACGTTGTGTTTCTACGACAAATCGCAATTTTGTGGGACGTATGGGACATGTAGAATCGGAAATTTATCTGGCCAGTCCGGCCGTTGCAGCAGCAAGTGCCGTAACCGGTAAAATTTCTCTTCCGGAAGAGCTGGGATTATAAGGAGGTATTATGAAGGCAAAAGGAAAAGTATTTAAATATGGAGATAATATAGATACAGATGTTATTATTCCGGCTCGTTATCTGAATTCATCGGATCCGGCTGAATTGTCATTGCACTGTATGGAGGATGTAGATCAAGAGTTTATAAATAAAGTGAAAAAAGGCGACATTATGGTCGCCGGGAAAAATTTTGGCTGTGGATCTTCCAGAGAACATGCTCCCATTGCCATAAAAGCAGCAGGGATCAGTTGTGTGATTGCAAAAACATTTGCAAGAATATTTTATAGAAATGCCATTAATATTGGCCTTCCGATTATTGAATGTGAAGCGGCGGGAAACGGAATTGAACAAGGAGATGAAGTAGAGGTAGATTTTGATTCGGGTGTGATATATAACAGAACAAAAGGAACTGAATTTAAGGGACAGGCTTTTCCGGAATTTATGCAGAGGATTATAAAAGCGGAGGGTTTGGTAAATTATATTAATGAAGGGATCTTAGCGTCGCATAAAGTGCAGGAGACAAAAAAATAAAAGCAAAAAATTCCGGGAATTTGGAAATTTCTGCTTTTAATAAAAATCGGGGCAACAGGATTTGAACCTGCGACCTCACGGCCCCCAGCCGTGCGCGCTACCAAGCTACGCCATACCCCGCAACGACATTTATTATACCAATTTTTGGAATGGAATTCAACAGTTTTTTTGTTTTTTATTTTGTTGACAAATACGCGTTGAAGTGGTAAATTAAAAAAGTAAATAAGAGAAATGCAAAGAAGAGGAATAGTATATATGGACTGGAGCACAGAGAGCTGCTGGTGCTGAGAAGCAGCGGAAGGAAGATATAGAACTCACCTCAGAGCATCTGCCTGAAATTTTATAAGAGAGAGTAGGCGCAGACGGTATCCGCCGTTATCCGGAAAAAGATATAAGGATGTGTGTGCATTCCGTATCTGATAAGTGTATGATTATTCATAAAATAAGAGTGGTACCGCGTAAGACAAAATGGTCTTCCGTCTCTTGCATATTGTTGCAGAGGCGGAAGTTTTTTTGTTAAAAAAGGTATTGTTTTAAAAGAATGGAGGAAAAAGTGTGATGAATGCAGGAAAATATATAAAGCAGTACTATATGCCGCCAGTGAAATCTGTAAAGTGGATGGAAAAAGAATGGATAGAAAAAGCACCTGTATGGTGTTCAGTAGATTTGCGGGATGGAAATCAGGCTCTTGTTGTTCCAATGGATCTGAATCAGAAAATCCGATTTTTTAAACAGCTTGTAAAAATTGGTTTTAAAGAAATTGAAGTGGGATTTCCTGCAGCCTCTGAGACAGAGTATGAGTTTGTGCGTACATTGATCGAAGAAAACATGATTCCCAATGACGTGACAATTCAGGTTTTGACACAGGCCAGAGAACATATTATTCGAAAAACTTTTGAGGCGATAAAAGGTGCCCCGAGAGCAATTGTACATGTTTACAATTCTACTTCTGTATCACAGAGAGAGCAAGTATTTAAAAAATCAAAAGAAGAGATTTTAAAAATTGCAGTAGATGGTGCAGCACTTTTAAAAAAACTGGCCGAAGAGACTGAGGGGAATTTTCAGTTTGAATATAGTCCGGAAAGTTTCACAGGTACAGAGCCGGAATATGCTTTGGAAGTTTGCAACGCAGTGCTGGATGTGTGGCAGCCTGTACCAGAGAAAAAATGTATTATTAATCTTCCGGTTACTGTGCAGCATTCTATGCCTCATGTGTATGCCAGTCAGGTGGAATACATGTGCGATCATATGAAGTACAGAGAAAATGTAATTGTTTCGCTTCATCCTCATAATGACAGGGGATGTGGTGTGGCAGATGCGGAAATGGGACTTTTGGCAGGAGCAGATCGAATTGAAGGAACTCTTTTTGGAAATGGAGAACGGACAGGAAATGTAGATATAGTGACCTTAGGGATGAATATGTATTCACAGGGAATTGATCCGTGTCTTGATTTTTCTAACATGCCTGAAATTTGTGAAGTATATGAAAGTTGTACCGGCATGAAAATAGATGAGAGAAGCCCTTATAGTGGAGCACTTGTATTCGCAGCATTTTCCGGATCTCACCAGGATGCTATTGCAAAAGGGATGGACTGGAGAGAAAAAAGAAGGCAGGAGCACTGGAATGTTCCTTATCTTCCGATAGATCCCAAAGATGTTGGAAGAGATTATGATGGAGATGTGATTCGTATTAACAGCCAGTCGGGAAAAGGCGGTGTAGGATATATTCTTGAGAGAAAATATGGCTTAAATCTTCCTGCAAAAATGAAAGAGAGCATTGGATATGCAGTAAAGGATGTTTCGGATCAGAAGCATAAAGAACTTCAGGCAGATGAAATTTTCGAATTATTTAAAGAGCGTTTTGAGAATATAAAAGAGCCTTATTCTGTGAAGGAAGTACATTTTCAGCAAAAAGAAGGGGGAATTCTTACACAGGTCACCTCAGGTTTTGCTGGAAAGACAATGGTAACAGAGGCGTTTGGAAATGGCCGGTTAGATGCGGTGAGTAATGCTTTGAAAAAAGCGTATAACCTGCAGTATCAGCTGGAAGTTTATCAGGAACATGCTTTGGAACAGAGTTCAAGTTCCAGAGCAGTTGCATATGTAGGAATTCGAAAAGCAGACGGGACCTTGGCCTGGGGGGCTGGTATTCATGCAGATATCATTCATGCGTCTATAGATGCGCTGGTGGCAGCTATTAATAATAAATAAGGAAAGATAATGTCTTTTTTTAAAATTCCTTGTCATAAAAGTGGGTACGAATATTCTTGACGGGATTCTAAACGAAGATTATAATAAAGGAAACAGAAAAGAAAAAGAAAAAGGACACACAGGATATTTGTTTTTAAGAGGAACGGGAAGATACCTTTTAGAAAAGAGCGTAAGTGTGTCCTTTTTTTGTCTTTTTTTATCTCAATCTGTTATATTTTTCCGGAAAATAGGTAAAATATGCCACAAAACAATAAAAATTACTTGACATATCCACGCTTATTAAATATAATTTTCTCATACATTACGAAAATGTTACAAAATATAGAAAAGTTGAAAAAGAAACATAATAAAAATGCAAGGAATGAAAAGTATGAAAGCAAAAAAAGAAAACATAGGTCTTACAGGAAGAGGAGTGCAACAAAAATCCAAAGAAGATTCTGTGCGGAGTTTTGTATTGCTTACAGCCTGCGCATTTCTGGCGGTTGTGCTTTCTGTTGGTCCTCAGATTGTAGTAGTGGGGCGAAGCCCGGTATACGCTGCTTCAGATTCTGAAAATGGGGATAAGGAAGTTGTGCCGGATGAAACATGGAACAAAGTAGAGAAAGTTCCTTCTGGAATTGCAGGAGTTATCTCAGGTGTCCGGGAGACACCAGCTCCGGGAAGCAAAATTAACAGAATTGGAACATCCTGTGAAGAGGTCATGGTAGGTCAGAGGGTAAAACATGTCGAAAAAGAGGTTGCTGAATTTAACGTAAGTTCTTCGATGGAAACGACGATCAATGATCTGGATTCACGGATCAGCAGTTTAGCAGCAACTCCAAAGATAATGTCAGATGCAGACTATGATACACTGCTTCGTATTGTGGAAGCAGAAGCTGGAACAGAAGATATAAAGGGAAGAACCCTTGTGGCAAATGTTATCATGAACAGAGTAAAACATGAAGGCTTCCCGAATACCGTTACAGAAGTTGTATGGGATTATGTAGATGGTGTGCCGCAATTTTCTCCGGTTTACGATGGACGTATTAATGAGGTCACAGTTACAGAGGAAACAAGAGAGGCTGTAAAGCAGGCTCTGGAAGGAAAAGATTATTCAGAGGGAGCTTTGTTCTTTATTCAGAAATCAGCAGCAGAAAAACATAATGTTTCCTGGTTTGAAAAAGATCTGAAGCGTTTATTTAAATATGGTGTTCACGAATTTTATACTTATCCGGAAGAATCCGGAGAGAAAAATTCCGAAAAAAGCCCAATGAGTGCATTGGTGCAATAAAGATAGCAGAAACAGATAGCGTTTATAGCTGTCTGTTTTTTTCTTTGTTACAATTTAGTGTGGTATTTTGTGAAAGACCATGATATAATGAGAAACACTTAACAGGATTTATTGTTATATGGATATGGGAAAAGAAAGGCGGGATCATCATGGAAGTTTTATATAAGAGTACACGAGGAAAACAGGCGGCAATTACAGCTTCTGAAGCAATTTTAAAAGGGCTTTCGGAGGACGGAGGACTTTATGTGCCAACAGAAATTCCAAAGCTGAATATTTCCCTGGAGAAATTATCTAAAATGTCATACCAGGAAGTTGCCTTTGAGGTGATGCGTTGCTTTTTAACGGATTTTACAGAAGAGGAATTAAAAGATTGTATTCGAAAAGCCTATGATTCCAAATTTGACACAGAAGAAATTGCTCCGCTTAAAGAGGCAGGAGGACGGTATTATCTGGAATTATTTCATGGGGCCACAATTGCATTTAAAGATATGGCGTTATCCATTTTGCCGCATCTTATGGTAACGGCAGCAAAGAAAAACCAGATAAAAAAAGAAATTGTAATTTTGACTGCTACATCAGGAGATACCGGAAAAGCTGCCATGGCAGGTTTTTCAGATGTGCCGGGAACAAAGATTATTGTTTTTTATCCTAAGAATGGTGTAAGTCCGGTGCAGGAAAAACAGATGGTAACGCAGAAGGGAAATAATACATATGTAGTGGGGATTCACGGGAATTTTGATGATGCACAGACGGCTGTAAAAGAAATGTTTAATGACAAAGAGATGGCATCTTTGCTTGACCGAGAAGGCTTTCAGTTTTCGTCTGCCAATTCCATTAATATTGGAAGGCTTGTACCGCAGATTGTATATTATGTTTATGCTTATGCTTCTCTTATTAGAAAGGGCTGCATAAAAGAAGGGCAGGAAATAAATGTTGTGGTTCCTACCGGGAATTTTGGGAATATTCTGGCTGCTTTTTATGCGAAACAGATGGGATTGCCTATAAATAAACTTATTTGTGCATCCAATGAAAATAAAGTGTTGTATGATTTCTTTTCTACTGGGACGTATGACAGAAGAAGAGAATTCATTTTGACAAATTCTCCATCTATGGATATTTTAATTTCCAGTAATCTGGAACGTTTGATCTATTATATTTCAGGACAGGAAGCTTCTATATGTTCAGAGTTAATGAATGGGCTAAATCAGGGAGGAGCTTATACCATTACAGAAGAAATGAAAGAGAAACTTTCGGATTTTTATGGAAATTACTGTACGGAAGAGGAGACGGCAGCTACAATTGCAAAAGTGTACAAACAAAGTGGATATGTATTGGATACCCATACAGCTGTTGCTGCGGGGGTTTACGATAAATATGAAAAATCGACAGGTGATACGCATCCTGTTGTGATTGCTTCCACAGCAAGTCCATACAAATTTTCAAGAAGCGTTATGAAAGGAATTTTGGAAACAGTGGAGGAGCCGGATGATTTCGTTCTGGCAGATCGTTTGTCTGAGATTTCCGGTGTACCGGTTCCAAAAGCGGTACAGGATATTCGTACAGCTCCGGTTCTTCATGATTGTGTGGTAAATGTTTCAGATATGCCGGAAACTGTTTTGCATATTTTGGGAATTAGGTAAAAGATGTTTTAGTATTGAAATATGAGCATGTATAAATGTCAGTACAATATGCTTGTGAAAGTATTGACATTTATAAAGAAAAATGCGATAATAACAATGATTTTTGATAATTTAAAGGAGGAAACTATATGTCAACAAAAGCATACTATCCAATTAATGAAATTGGAAAAGGCAAAGTCGGATTTTCCAAAACCCGCTCCATTATTGAAGCAGCTTTTTATGGCAACAACGTTGTCAAAGTAAATACTTTAAAGCAGGCTTATGAACTGGCTAAAAATTCTCCGGGAACTATCGTAACAGATATGCCGGTTTACAGAGGAGAGGAATTTGGTCTTGATAAAGATGCAAAGGTTCTTCTTTTTAATGACGGTGCTGTTACCGGACGTTACGCAGCAGCTCGCCGAATCAAAGGTGAGCCAGGTGTAGACAGTGTAAAACTGGACAAGGTAGCAATGGACGCTGTTTATGAAACACGTTGGAAAAAAATGTATCATGCAGAAGTATTCGTAGGACTTGATCCAGAATTCATGGTAAAAGCTCACCTTCTTATTCCGGAAGGAGAAGAAAATATCATGTACAACTGGATGCTGAATTTCCAGTATATGTCTGATGAATATGTGAAAATGTATAAAGAATCCAAAGCAGTTGGCGATGGAAAAGAACCAGATATTTACATTTTCTCTGATCCACAGTGGATTCCGAGAGAACGTCCAGACGTTGATTACAGCTGCCTGAGCGATCCTCTGACTCTGTGCTACTTTGATACAGACGAAAACTGCGCTTGTATTCTTGGTATGAGATACTTTGGTGAGCATAAAAAAGGTACTCTTACAATGGCATGGGCAATTGCAAACCGTAATGGATATGCTTCCTGCCACGGTGGACAGAAAGAATATTTACTTGAAGATGGAAGAAAATATGTTGCATCTGTATATGGTTTATCCGGATCCGGTAAATCTACTCTTACTCATGCAAAACATAATGGCAAATATGAAATCAAGGTTCTTCATGATGATGCATTTATTATCAATACAGATACTTGTGCTTCCATCGCTCTTGAACCTACTTATTTTGATAAAACAGCAGATTATCCAACAGGCTGCCCGGATAACCAGTATCTGTTATCTGCACAGAACTGCTCCGCTACATTAGATGAAGATGGAAAAGTTCAGCTTGTAACAGAGGATATCCGTAACGGAAACGGTCGTGCACTGAAGTCCAAACTGTGGTCTCCAAACCGTGTAGACAGAATTGATGCACCTGTAAATGCAATCTTCTGGATCATGAAAGACCCAACAATCCCGCCAGTAGTAAAAGTAAAAGGTGCTGCACTTGCATCTGTTATGGGTGCTACTCTGGCAACTAAGACTTCTACTGCTGAACGTGTTAAAGCTGGTACAGACTTAAATGCACTGCGTATCGTACCATATGCAAACCCATTCAGAACATATCCGCTTGTAAATGACTATGAAAAATTCAAAAAACTGGTAGAAGAAAAAGATGTAGATTGCTACATTATTAATACTGGTGATTTCATGGGTAAAAAGGTTCAGCCAAAAGATACTCTTGGAATTCTTGAAGCAATCGTAGAAGGAAAAGCTGAGTTCCATAAATGGGGTAACTTTACTGACATCGAGTTAATGGATTGGGAAGGATTTACTCCGGATCTTAACGATGCAGACTACAAAGCTGCATTAAAGGGTGCTATGGAAAATCGTGTAGATGCTGTTGAAAAATTTGCTGTAGCAAAAGACGGCTATGACAAACTTCCGGACGAAGCTCTTGAAGCAGTTAAAAAGGTTGTAGAGGAATTAAAATAATCATATGTTATTTTGAGCACTGCCTTCGGGCAGTGCTATTTTTATAAAAAAATATAAAGAAATCTACATTTTATGTTGAAAAACAACATATACTAGAGTATAATAATTAAAAGAAAGAATAAAGAAATCCTGGAATGTGCGAGCACCCTTTTATTTTTGAACCTACATTGACATGAAGGGAATCCAATATCGCAGGCTGGATGTCAGGCCTCTTGTCGTGGAAGGCAGAAAGTATGTTGAGGATACCCACCTAGCTTAGGCTAGGCGTCAAAAGGAAGGGAACGGCATTCCGGGAAGAATTAAAATATCAGGGCCATTAGGCTCTTTTCTTTTTATAGGGAAGCAAAGAATACAAAAAGGAGATACAGGAGGAAAAACGATGAGTGTTTCGGAAAGAAAATTCGGGGAACTTTCTACAGGAGAAGAAGTTTGTATTTATCGTTTGGAAAATAACAAAGGAGCATATGCGGAGGTTACTCAATTCGGGGCAATTCTGGTAAAACTGTGTGTGCCGGATCGTTATGGAAAATTAACAGATGTTGTATTGGGATATGAGGATCCTTCTTCTTATGAAACAAATGGGTGTTTTTTTGGTGCAACCATTGGAAGAAGTGGAAATCGTATTGCAGGGGCGAAATTTTCAATTTTAGGAAAAGAGGTACTGCTTTCTAAAAATGAAAATGATAATAATCTTCACAGTGGCCCCAACGGGTTTGAAAAAAAAGTATGGTCTGTTTCGGAAATAGCACAAGATAAAAACAGTGTCACTTTTTCTCGTATTAGTCCGGATGGAGAAAATGGATTTCCGGGAGAATTTCGTGTATCGGTAAAGTATGAATTCACAGAAGAAAATGAACTTAAGATTTTCTATAGTGGTGTTTCGGATAAAGATACGATTGCAAATATGACTAATCATTCTTATTTTAATCTGGCAGGAGAAGGAAGCGGAGATGTTTTGAATCAGTATCTGAGTATTCGGGCGCATTACTACAATCCTGTTTGCGACAGCCATTCAATCCCAACGGGTGAAAATGAAGCCGTAGAAGGAACACCAATGGATTTCCTGAAAATGAAGCCTATAGGACAGGAGATAGAGGCTGACTTTTCCCAACTTCAGTACACAGGCGGGTATGATCATAATTTTGTTACAGATAATTATGCGCCTGGAAATGTGCGTTTGATAGCAGAAGCTTATTGTCAGGAAAGTGGTATTCTGATGGAGGTATCTTCTGATTGTCCGGGCGTGCAATTTTATGCAGGTAATTTTGTAGAAGGCGAGCATGGAAAAAATGGACATGTATATGAAAAACGCAGTGGTTTCTGTTTGGAAACACAGGTGGAGCCCAATGCTGTGAATGAAGAAAGATTTCATTCTCCTATTTTGGAAGCGGGAGAACGTTATAGTTCGGTAACTTCTTATCGGTTTTATATAAAAGAATAAATATTTTCTGGTTTTTTTCATATAGTATTATATGAGGAAAACCAGATTTTTTTATGGGAAAATGCTGTTTGTGATGTTGGTTTGGATTGCGCTTCTAAATTTCGCATATACCACGAACGTGGAAAAAGAAAGTGTGACAGGGGAGGAAAAAAAGATCGCAGAAACATGTGCGGAGCAGAAAGCGCAGATCCCAAAAGAAAGAAAACAAGAGATACAGAAGGAGTCTGTTCGCGTATTGCTTATGGATTCTCAATATCAGTCATATTATCACCCAAAAGTAACTCTTTGGTGGGAGGGACAGGAATACGTTTTTGATGCGGAAAATGGAACAGAGGAGGATCTGTGCTGTGTATTTGAAGGAGGGGCACAGGGTATTAAAGTGACTTCTATTGAACGGTCCCAGGGAAATCCTGTGTATACCGGAAATCTTAAAATTGTGAAAAAACCACAGGGATTTCTCCTTATTAATACGGTGCCGCTGGAAGAGTATCTGGAAGGGGTTGTGCCAAGTGAAATGCCGTCTTCTTATCCGGAGGAAGCTTTAAAAGCACAGGCGGTTTGCGCTAGGACATATGCCTGGAAGCAGATGCAGGAGAAATCGTTAGAAAAATATGGTGCAGATGTAGATGATAGTGTCAATTATCAGGTATATAATAATATTGAAAGGCAGGATAGTTCTTCGAAAGCAGTACAGGAAACAGCAGGGAAAATTTTATGTCAAAATGGAGCGCCAATAGAAGCATATTATTTTTCTACTTCTTCAGGAGCAACAAGCACAGATGAGATATGGGGAGCTGAAACGGCGGCTCCTTATTTGAAAAGTGTTAAATGCACATTCGATTCAGATGAGCCGTGGAGAGTATGGAAAACAGAAATTTCCTGGGATACTATAGAAAAAAGGGCGCAACAGCTGGAAGGATGTGCTGGAAGTCTAGGTGGGGTTGAAATTGTGAAAAAAAATGAGAGCGGAGCTGTTATTGGTCTTCGTGTATATACAGAATCCGGAGAAACAGAGATTTCCAATGAATATGCTATAAGAGAGTTTCTTGCACCGGATCAGGGTGTATTAATGGGAAAAGAGGAAAAACCAACAGATGGAGGGAAGTTGCTCCCGAGTGCATATTTTTCTCTGGAAACAAAAGAAGGGGAGCGTTTTATTGTAACGGGAGGCGGATATGGACATGGTGTGGGAATGAGTCAGACAGCTGCCAGGGCAATGGCAGAGGATGGATATACATGGGAAGAAATTTTACAGTATTTCTTTAAAAATGTTGAAATTTGTCGGGGGTGATGGAAGAACTTGTCAGAGCAGAGGAATCATGGTATGATACAGAAAGGGGAGAATCCTTGAATGCGCGATGCAGGAGATGGGAATGAGAGAGAAAAAAGGAAAACATAGTCTTATACAAAGATTATTGGGATTTGTTGATAGAGTAAAAAGGGATCATATAGGAGCATATGCGGCTCAGGCGGCATACTTTCTAATTATGTCGTTTATCCCTTTCGTTCTTTTTCTTACCACATTGATCCGTTATACACCGCTTACATATAATACCATGCGTGATGCAATTATAAGTTTTGTTCCGCAGAATCTTCAGCGGTTTGTACTTGATATTGTGGTGGATGTTTATAAGAGAAGCTCGGCGATCGTACCTATTTCGGCAGTGATCGCCCTCTGGTCAGCCGGAAAAGGACTTCAGTCTATGACGAACGGGTTGAATACGATTTATCATGTAAAAGAAACCCGTAACTGGTTGATTACCAGAATATATGCAGTGGTTTATACACTGTTGTTTGTGATCGCTCTTATTATCAGCCTGATTCTTCTTGTCCTCGGGAAAAGAATTCAGGCAGTTGCGGCAAAATATGTACCGTTTTTAGGGAGGATCATTGCGAAGATCATAGGAGCAAGGACACTACTGGTGTTTACTGTATTATTTCTTGTGTTTCTGGTGCTTTATCGTGTTCTTCCAAATAGAAAAGCAACTTTTAAAAGTCAGGTTCCGGGAGCACTTCTTACAGCGGTAGCCTGGTCGATTTTTTCTTATTTCTTTTCTTTGTATTTTGAAATTTTTCCAGGGTTCAGCAATACTTATGGGAATGTGACGGCTTTGATCCTTGTAATGCTGTGGATGTATATATGTATGAATCTCATGCTGTATGGGGCAGAGGTAAATGCGTATTTTGAGTTGGAATTTCGGAAAGCTCAGGAATCGGTAAGAGATATGCTTAATCGAGAAAGGATGAAAGAAGAGCAAAAAAAACTTGACAGTAAATGAGAGTTGTGGCATAGTTGATGTTGATGAATGATTTATAAACGAAAAGCTTAGAAGGTGTTATAGGAAATTATTTTCTATCAGAGAGAGGAAGCCACCGGCTGAAAGCTTCTTTAAGTTCAGATAATTTCTAAGTTTCCCACCGGAGCTGCATTTTTGAAATGATAGTAGGAAATGACGTTACTGTGCGTTAAACAGGCAGAGTGTCTGCTTTTAGCAGAAATCAGGGTGGTACCACGGAATTATGCTTCGTCCCTTTTGGGGACGGAGCTTTTTTATTTTTCTATAAAAAGAAACGGATAAAAAGGAGAAAGACAATCATGGATATGAAAGAAAAACTGCAGGAGTTAGCAGAAAATGCCAGAAAAAGAATTGAAGATTCTCAAAGTCTGGACTGTCTGAATGATGTGCGTGTTGCATATCTTGGAAAAAAAGGTGAGCTGACAGCAATTTTAAAGGGAATGAAAGATGTGGCGGCAGAGGATCGTCCGAAGGTAGGACAACTTGTGAATGAAACAAGAGCAAAAATAGAATCTCTTCTGGAAGATTCCAGAAAAAAACTGGAAGAAGCCATGAGAGAAGAAAAAATGAAGGCAGAAGTGATCGATGTAACGCTTCCGGCAAAAAAATCTAAAATTGGACATCGTCATCCAAACACAATTGCGTTGGAAGAAGTTGAGCGTATTTTTATTGGCATGGGCTATGAAGTAATAGAAGGTCCGGAAGTAGAATATGCGGACTATAATTTTACAAAGTTAAATATTCCAGAAGATCATCCGGCCCGTGATGAACAGGATACATTTTTTATTAATGATTCTATTCTGCTTCGTTCTCAGACTTCCCCTGTACAGGCACGTACTATGGAAAAAGGAAATCTTCCTATTCGTATGATTGCTCCGGGCAGGGTATTCCGTTCAGATGAAGTAGATGCAACACATTCTCCTTCTTTCCATCAGATAGAAGGGCTTGTGATTGATAAAAATGTTACTTTTGCAGACTTAAAAGGAACACTTCAGGAATTTGCCCAGGAATTATTCGGACCGGAAACAAAAACAAAATTCAGACCACATCATTTTCCGTTTACAGAGCCGAGTGCAGAAGTGGATGTGTCCTGCTTTAAATGTGGAGGGAAAGGATGTCGTTTCTGTAAAGGATCCGGTTGGATTGAAATTCTTGGATGCGGTATGGTTCATCCGAATGTACTGCGCATGTGCGGAATCGATCCGGAAGAATATACAGGATTTGCGTTTGGTGTAGGGCTTGAGCGTATTGCGCTTTTAAAATATGAAATTGATGATATGAGACTTCTTTATGAAAATGATATCAGATTTTTAAAACAGTTTTAATAACTTGCAAATTGCCGAAATAAAAGATAGAAGGGATTAAGAAAATGAATACTTCATTATCATGGATAAAAAAATATGTACCGGAGCTTGAGGTGACCGCACAGGAATACACAGATGCAATGACATTATCCGGAACAAAAGTAGAGGGATATGAAGAGCTGGATGCAGATCTTGAAAAAATCGTAATTGGTCAGATCGAAAAGATTGAAAAGCACCCGGATGCTGATAAACTGATTATTTGTCAGGTAAATGTAGGAACAGAAACAGTACAGATCGTAACAGGCGCTCCTAATGTTAAAGAAGGGGATAAAGTTCCGGTGGTACTGGATGGCGGACGTGTGGCTGGAGGCCATGATGGAAAAAGAACACCTGGCGGTGTGAAAATTAAAAGTGGAAAGCTTCGTGGGGTGGAATCTTTCGGTATGATGTGTTCCATTGAGGAATTAGGAAGCACAAGAGAAATGTATCCGGAAGCACCGGAATATGGAATTTATATTTTTCCGGAAGATGCAGTTGTAGGGGAAAGTGCTGTTAAAGCTCTTGGTCTTGATGATGTAGTGGTTGAGTATGAAATTACTTCAAATCGTGTAGATTGTTATGGGGTTCTTGGAATCGCAAGAGAAGCAGCAGCGACTTTTAATAAGAAATTTTATCCTCCTCAGGTAACGGTAAAAGGAAATGATGAAAAAACATCGGATTATATAAAAGTTACCGTAGAGGATCCGGAACTTTGTACACGCTACTGTGCAAGAGTTGTGAAAAATGTAAAGATTGGTCCGTCTCCGAAATGGATGCAGAGATTTCTTGCAAAAAATGGAATTCGTCCAATTAACAATCTTGTAGATATTACAAATTATGTTATGGAAGAATATGGACAGCCAATGCATGCATATGATCTGGATCTCATTGAGGGAAATGAAATTATTGTACGTCGTGCATCTCAGGGTGAAAAATTCGTAACGCTTGACGGACAGGAAAGAGAAATGGATGATTCGGTTCTGATGATCTGTGATGGTAAGAAACCGGTTGGAATTGCCGGAATCATGGGTGGAGAAAATTCCATGATTACAGATGATGTGCATACGGTTCTTTTTGAGGCTGCGTGCTTTAATGGTACAAACATCCGTCTTTCTTCAAAACGCATCGGACTTCGTACAGATGCTTCCGGCAAATTTGAAAAAGGGCTTGATCCAAATAATGCACAGGCTGCAATTGACAGAGCCTGCCAGCTTATGGAAGAACTGGGGGCAGGAGAAGTTGTTGGAGGCATGGTGGATGTAAGCAGTGAAACAAGAGAACCATCCCGTGTACCTTTTGAACCGGAAAGAATTAATGCGCTTCTGGGAACGAAGCTTACAAAAGAGGAAATGTTAGAATATCTTTCCAGAGTTGAACTGGAGTATGATGAAAAAACAAACGAAATTGTAGCCCCTACCTTCCGTCAGGATATTCATTGTATGGCGGATGTAGCTGAAGAAGTAGTAAGATTTTACGGATATGACAAAATTCCAACAACTCTTCCGACAGGAGAAGCAACAACAGGAAAACTTCCTTTTAAATTGCGTATTGAGCAGATTGCAAGAGATATGGCAGAGTATTGTGGCTTTTCAGAAGGGATGACATACTCTTTTGAAAGTCCAAAGGTATTTGATAAACTTCTGATTCCGGAAAATGATGTTCTTAGAAAAGCAATTGTTATTAACAATCCTCTGGGTGAAGATTACAGCATTATGCGTACCTCTACTTTAAATGGAATGCTGAATTCCCTTGCTACAAATTATAATAGAAGAAATAAAGATGTTCGCCTTTACGAATTAGGAAATGTATATCTTCCAAAATCACTTCCTCTTACAGAACTTCCGGAAGAACGTATGCACTTTACATTAGGTATGTATGGGGCAGGAGACTTCTTTGATATGAAGGGCGTATGTGAAGAATTCTTTGAAAAGATTGGAATGAAAGACCGGGTAGTATACGATCCTGAAAATAAGAAACCGTATCTCCATCCGGGAAGACAGGCGGATATGTGTTACGGAGGAAAAGTGGTGGGATATCTTGGAGAAGTGCATCCTCTTGTAGCAGATATGTATGGAATTGGTGAGAAAGCATACATTGCAGTAATTGATATTCTGTCTGTTTTGGAATTTGCCGGATTTAATCATAAATTTACAGGAATCGCAAAATATCCGGCTGTGACACGTGATCTGAGTCTTGTAGTTCCAAAAGAAGTTCTTGCAGGACAGATTGAAGGAATTTTGGAACAGAGGGGCGGAAAGATTCTGGAAAGCTACGAACTTTTTGATATTTATGAAGGAAGTCAGATTAAAGAAGGGTATAAATCTATGGCTTATTCCGTTGTATTCCGTGATCATGATAAAACATTGGAAGAAAGCGAAATCAACGGAGTTATGAAGAAAATCTTAAACGGTCTTACAGGTCTTGGAATCGAGTTGAGAAGCTAATGAAAATATACGTGGTGCGTCATGGAGTAACAGAGTGGAACCGTTTGAAAAAAGTGCAGGGGGCAGCTGATATTCCTCTTGCAGAAGAAGGTGTTTACCTCGCAAAGAAAACAGGAGAAGCATTGAAAGAGGTACCCTTTGATATTTGTTTTTCCAGCCCTCTTCAGCGGGCCAGACAGACAGCGGGATATATCCTTGAAGGCAGAGACGTTCCGGTGATCCTGGACAAACGGATTCAGGAAATTGATTTTGGTGCTTTGGAAGGAACCCGTTTTAAGGATGATTCCGGGAAAATATCAAGCCCTGAAATGGAATTATTTTTTCATCACCCCCTGGAATTTGAACGCCCGAAAGATGGAGAAAATATAGATGACATTTTAGAAAGAACGAAGGACTTTTGGCAGGAAAAGATAAGAGATCCAGAGCTTTTGGATAAAACTATTCTGGTTTCTTCTCATGGATGTGCCGTCCGTGCTCTTTTGCAAAATGTATATCAGAATAAAGCCGATTTTTGGCATGGAAGTGTTCCGCCAAATTGTAGTGTGAACATTGTAGAAGTGGAAAATGGGAAAGCTTGGTTTCTGGAAGAAGACAAGGTATTTTATTGAGTTTGCATGGCATTTTATAGAGTTTTAACAAGGATAAAAAATGGGTCGGACAGATTTGTTCGATCCATTTTTGCGGTATTTTTGCCTTGTATAGGATATTGTGTTGTGATATTATAATAAAAACAAGAAATTTTCTATTAATTTAACAAAAAACAGCAAAAGAGGAGGCGCACTATGGGGAAAAAGGTCGTAAATGTAGGATTATTTCTTATGGTTATTGCAGCGGCCGTAGGAATGACCGTTTATACCGGAAAAGGAACAGCAGGTGTAATGGTATATAATTTTGTATTTCTTGGCGTGATGGCTGTGATTTACCTTGCAGGTATGATTGGCGGAATGTTTAAAATGAACAGCCTTTCAGATGCTCTTCATCATGCAGCAGAAGAACTGACATCTATATTTAAAGCTCCTGGAAAAGCAAAAGCAGAGGATCTTTCTGTTTTGGACGGGATTTTTGGAAATTCCTATCTTGATAAGAAAATGGATGATTTTCGAGGAAGTATCAACAAAAGTCAGGAAGGGATCGGGGATGTTGAAGATTATATTAATGAAGAAGAAGTAGATCTTCATATACATAAACGACTTTTGGAGATGGTTCCGGATATCCTTACAAGTCTCGGAATCTTGGGTACATTTGTAGGTCTTGTGTGGGGATTGAAAAATTTTGATCCTAATAATTATGAAGCAATGACAAATTCGGTTGCATCTCTTGTAGAAGGAATCAAAGTTGCCTTTTTAACTTCTATATATGGGATTGCCTTATCCATTGTTTATTCCTACGGTATGAAAAGTGAGTACAGTATGCTTACGGAACGAATCCAGGGATTTTTAGATCGTTTTCATGCCTATGTAATGCCGACAGCAGAAAACGAATCAAGAAATCTTCTTGTATCCAGTCAGAAGATCCAGACAGAAACAATGAATAAAATGGCACAACAGTTTTCGGTGCAAATGGCAGACAGTTTTGAAAAGGTTATCACACCGACCTTCCGGAAGATGAACGATTCTCTTGATATGCTGGTGACATCTGTAACCCGCTGTCAGCAGGATGCAGTGAAAGATATTCTTGATGTATTTATGAAAGAGATGCGGGGATCTTTTCAAATACAGTTTGAGGATTTTAATGAAGCACTGCAGCAAATGAAAAAAGCACAGAAGGAAAATGCAGATTATACAGCAACTCTTTACCAGACAATGAGCATGCAACTGAGTGATAATTATCTGAAACAGGAACGTGCCATGAAAGATGCTATGGGAGAACTTGGCAACCTTCAGAATCGGTATTTAACAACTGCAAACCGCATTGTGCAAGATAATCAAAATATTCAGAAGATGCAGCAACAGGATTATCAGCATGTGACAGAGTATTTAAAAGAAGCAGAGCAGTCTGCAGCGAAATTCTGGGTGGCCTGCAATCAGACTATGAAACGTTATGTAGAAGCTGCTTCGTCCGGTATGGAAAATGTTAATGAATTTAATCGTGCTGGAACAGAGGTGCTGAAAATGAATCAGCAGATGATTCGGGATTTTGATGCAAAAATGCAAGAATTTTCTGAGTATCAGAAGCTTTCCTATCAGACGATGGAACAGGTAAGGCGGCTGCTTTCAGATGTGTCTCTTTCTGGAAATGGAAGTGAAATGCAACTTCATGCAGGCCGCATAGATGCTGCATCTCAGAGAGTATCCATTGATAAAATTCAAAAGATCATAGAGGAGCAGGGAGAAAGTCAGAGGGAACTTTTGGAAGAGATTTCGAAAAATATCCGGGAACTTTCTAAGGCGGCTCAAAAAGGAAAATTCAGCTTGTTTAAATAAGGGGAGAGATACATGCGCAAAAAAAGAAAAAAAGAAGACAATGGGTTTAATGTCTGGCGTTCGTATTCCGATATGATGGCTGGTGTGCTGCTTCTTTTTGTACTGATCATGTGTGTTACGCTTTTTCAGGCACAGAAAAGTTACAACGAAAGCATTAAAGAACGAGATGAAAAGATTGCTCTTCAGGAAGAATATACAGCGGAAATTCTGGCACAGCAGAATGCACTGGATGAAAAAGAAGGAATTCTGAAAGATCAGGATAAACAGTTAAAAAGTCAGGATGAGCAGTTGGCAGAACAAAAGAAACTCCTGGCTGATCTTGCGGAAAAATTAAAAAAACAAAAGGCGACATTAAATAAGCAGCAGTCTTCTTTGGATGAAAAGACAGCACTTTTGGAAGAACAGCAGCAGAAAATCGATAATATAATTGGTGTAAAGGCGGAGGTTGTAGAATCCTTAAAAAAAGAATTTTCAAAAAACAATGTAAATGTAGATATTGATTCAAAAACAGGAGCTCTTACTCTTGATGCCAATGTTATGTTTGCTTATGATGAGGCAGAACTAACAGAAGAAGGGAAGCAAGCGTTGGGGAATATTCTTCCAATCTATTGTAAAGTATTGTTAGAGGAAGCTCATAAGCCGTATCTGGCAGAAATTATTATTGACGGATATACAGATACAGATGGTGATTATGCATATAATCTGGAATTGTCCCAGCAGCGTTCTCTTGCAGTGGCACAATATCTTTTGGATATCCAGCATGATTTTTTAAATGACAGTGAATCTCTGGATCTTCAGGATTATCTTACCGTAAACGGTCATTCTATGTCCAATCCTATTTTGGATAAGGATGGAAAAGTTGACAAAGATGCATCACGTCGTGTAGAGGTGAAATTTCGTTTGAAGGATGATGAGATGATTGATGAATTAAATAAGATTATGGCAGATTCCAAAAAGGAATAGGAATGAAAAAGACTGGCTTTAAACGGCCAGTCTTTTTTAGAGGTAGGGTGGTTTGCAACCTGTTAAAATTTGTATGTAAAGTTATCTGTTGGAATCCGTTGCGCCTGGCATGCCGACAGGTGTCGTTGCAGTTCGTATCTGATTCAGTGCTTTTGAAACTGCAGGAATGGAGATGACAATAATTGTTAATACACCTTCCAGAAGAATATAACTATAGTTATAAATGATAGGATACAGAGCACTCAGGGATTTTGGGAAGTTGTCCGGCATGTAATCCATCCAGTATAAGTATCCGCCCAGTGCATGGAAAACACCTCTTGCAAGGATAGCGGCAATATAGGCTTTGATCAGTCCGTGTTTCTTTGATTTGGAAAAGAATCCGGCAACTCCCATGGCACCAAAAGCTAGGATATAATCACAGCATACCTGGAAAAGAGACAGAACATATGGCTCCTGCAGGAACTGGAAGATCCCATAAACAAGACCTGTAAGGATTCCGACTTTAAATCCATACCAGTATCCGATCAGGGCGATAAAAAGCATACTGAAGAAAGTGACAGAACCGCCAAAAGGCAGTTTGAAGATTTTGATATAAGATGTTACATAGGCAAGTGCCAATGCAACAGCACATGTGACAAGCTGCTGTGTTGTCATTTTTTTTGTGGAACTGTTTTTTGAACAAAGAAATACAACAACAGCTGCAAGTAATAGAATTGCAATAGCAGAAGCAATATAGCCTGCTGTAGTAAGACCGCCGTCAGCGGTTACGAATAATTGAAACATTTTCTTTTCCTCCTTACGTTGGCATTATCCAAATCAAGTTAAAAGGTCGAAGCCCCGCTTCCTCTCAGCCTGCTTCGCAAGCTCCCTTGGCTCAATTTATTAGTATACCATAGAGCAGATTTAAGAGCAAGAAAAAGAGTGGGGGATTCACGTTTTCTTTTTGTCTGCATAAGATAAGAATAACAGTGTTATTTCTTTGACAAATATGTTATGATAAGGGAAAAGCAAACAAAAGAGAACAAAAATAGAAGGGGGAAAAGATGAAATGATAATCTTCTTGGGTCTTATGATTCCTTTTATTGGAACTTCTCTGGGAGCGGCTTGTGTGTTTTTTATGAAAAGGGAATTAAAACCTCTTGTGCAGAAGGGATTTTTGGGGTTTGCTTCCGGTGTAATGGTGGCGGCATCAGTGTGGTCGCTCCTCATTCCTGCAATAGAAATGAGTCAGGAGATGAAAAAGTTTGCTTTTGTTCCGGCTGTGATTGGATTTTCAGTAGGAATAGGTTTTCTTTGGATTATGGATAAAGTAATTCCTCATCTGCATGTGGGGGACAAAGTTGTAGAAGGACCAAAATGTCAGTTAAAAAAAACCACTATGCTGGTTTTTGCGGTAACCCTTCATAATATTCCGGAAGGGTTGTCGGCAGGTGCTGCATTTGCAGGGGTAATGTCTGGTAACCAGGCGGTTACCATGGCGGCGGCATATGCACTTTCAGTTGGGATTGCCATACAAAATTTTCCGGAAGGAGCGATTATATCTATGCCACTTCGAGGAGTAGGCATGGGAAGATGGAAGGCTTTCTGGTATGGGGTTCTTTCCGGTGCAGTAGAGCCGGTTGCGGGAGCAGCGACACTTCTTCTGGCACAATATGTAACCATACTTTTGCCATATCTTTTAGCATTTGCAGCTGGTGCAATGATTTATGTAGTAGTGGAAGAATTAATTCCGGAGGCCAGTGAAGGAAAACGCAGTGATATAGGGACGATTTCCTTTGCGGTTGGGTTTGTGCTGATGATGGTCCTGGACATTGTGTTTGGATAAAAAAGAAAAGGGGATGGATGAGATGTCATTAAAAATTGGAAGAAACGATCCGTGCTGGTGCGGAAGTGGGAAAAAATATAAAAAATGCCATGAAGCATTTGATGAGAAATACGAATTATTTTGTCAAAAAGGAGTTCCTATGGTGGAACACGATTTGATCAAAACACCGGAGCAGATTGAAAAAATCAAGGAAAGCTGCAAAATTAACATTGCGGTATTAGATTATGTAGAAGAACATATTAAAGCAGGAATAACCACGCAGGAGATTGATGACTGGGTGCACAGTGAAACCATAAAAAGAGGAGGGATTCCCGCACCTTTAGGTTATCAGGGTTTTCCCAAAAGTGTATGCACATCCATTGATGAGGTGGTTTGCCACGGGATTCCTTCTGAGGAGATTATTTTAAAAGAAGGGGATATTATAAATGTAGATGTATCTACGATTTATAATGGATATTATTCTGATTCCTCCCGTATGTTCTGTATTGGAGAGGTAAGTGAAGAAAAAGCAAAACTTGTAAAGACAGTAAAAGAATGTGTGGAAATTGGGATTTCTCAAGTGAAACCGTGGACACCTATTGGAAATATGGGGCATGCGGTACATAACCATGCATTAGAAAATGGTTATACCGTTGTGCGGGAAATTGGAGGCCATGGTGTGGGACTGGAATTTCATGAAGATCCATGGGTAAGTTATACATCGGAAGAAAACAGTGGAGTGCTTATGGTGCCAGGGATGATCTTTACTATAGAACCAATGGTAAATATGGGGACAGATGAGATTTATACAGATGAGGAAGATGACTGGACAGTGCGCACGGAAGACGGAATGCCGTCAGCTCAGTGCGAGGTTACGGTTCTTGTGACAGAGCAGGGATGTGAGGTCCTTTGCTGGTAAGAAACGAAAAAATTGAAAAAATTGCTTGCAACCTGTCAAATTCTATTGTATAATCATTTATGTTGTGAAAAAAAGATGGTCCTCTGTTGCTAAGAGCATTAAGAACATCCAGTAGAATAAGGAGAAAAAACATGAACGAGATTATTAGAAACATTGAAGCTGCTCAGTTAAAAGCAGAAGTTCCGCAGTTTAAAGTTGGCGATACTGTAAGAGTACATGCGCTGATCAAAGAAGGTAACCGTGAGAGAATCCAGGTTTTCGAAGGTACTGTACTGAAAAGACAGGGCGGAAGCACAAGAGAAACATTTACAGTAAGAAAGAATTCCAACGGTATTGGTGTTGAAAAAACATGGCCGCTGCATTCTCCACATGTTGTAAAAGTAGAAGTTATCCGTCAGGGTAAAGTACGTCGTGCAAAACTGAACTACTTAAGAGATCGTGTAGGTAAAGCTGCAAAAGTAAAAGAGCGCGTAAGATAATAAAATAATCGCATAGTTTGAAGCAGGGACAATAACATTTAGCTATTGTCCCTCTTTTTCCATACAAGAAAGAATATTTTTATTTGAGGCAGGTGATATATATGAAAGAACATAGATGGAAAGAGGGAAAATGGAAAGAGAGTAAAGCTGTGTTACAGGCGAAAGAAAAGCTTGAAGACGGAAAAGTTCGAAATGCATTGAAATGGACATTTGAAATTCTGGTAACATTGATCTTTGCAGTTCTTGTGTCAATTTCTGTATTTCAGTCTGTAACAATACAGGAAAGCTCCATGGAACCTACGTTATCTGTTGGGGATCGTTTTTTTATGAACAGGGTTAGCTATCGAATTTCTTCTCCGAAACGGGGAGATATCATTGCTTTTAAAACAAATGCAAGTGATGAAGCGGCATTACATATACGTCGTGTAATCGGTCTTCCGGGAGAAACGATTCAGATTATAGATGGTCGTATTCTTATAAACGGAGAAACATACAGAGAGGGAAAAGATTTTCCGGCTATTACAAATCCGGGAATGGCAGAACAACCGGTAACGCTGGAAGCAGGAGAGTATTTTGTACTTGGAGATAACAGAAATAACAGCGAAGACAGCCGACATGGAGATATGGGGGTTGTAAAGAAAAAATATATTGCAGGGAAGATATGGTTTAGAATTTTTCCTGTGAAGAAAATAGGAATGTTGAAAGGTTAGGTAAAGTAAAGTGAATGTACAGTGGTATCCCGGGCATATGACAAAAGCAAAACGTCAGATGCAGGAAGATGTGAAACTGATTGATTTGATTATAGAGCTGGTGGATGCGCGTGTGCCTCTTTCCAGCAGAAATCCGGATATAGATGAAATTGGAAAAAACAAAGCACGGCTGATTCTTCTGAATAAAGCGGATTTGGCAGATGAGCATCAAAATGAAGCGTGGAAGTCTTATTTTCAAAATAAAGGTTTCTTTGTAGTGAAAGTAGATTCCAGGAATGGATCCGGAATGAAAGCGATTCAAAATGTTATACAGGAAGCATGCAAAGAAAAGACGGAACGGGATAGAAAGAGGGGTATCAAAAACCGTCCAATCCGTGCTATGGTTGCAGGTATTCCTAATGTGGGAAAATCTACATTTATTAATACATTTGCCGGGAAGGCATGTGCAAAAACCGGAAATAAACCAGGAGTTACAAAAGGAAAACAGTGGATTCGTTTAAATAAGAATGTAGAACTTCTTGATACCCCCGGTATTTTATGGCCCAAATTTGAAGATCAGGAAGTTGGGAAACGTCTGGCATTTATAGGTTCTGTAAAAGATGATATTTTAAATATGGAAGAACTTGCCCTGGAATTGATTTCTTATCTTTGCAAAAAATATCCGGGAGTATTGGAGAAACGTTATGGTATTTTAGAAGAAGGAGAACCGGTAGAAATCCTTAGTGCTATTGCAAAGGTACGAGGTTGTTTAAGAAAAGGAGAGGAACTGGATTACACAAAGGCAACAGGGATTCTTTTTGAAGAATTTCGCAGTGGAAAAATAGGACGCATTACCCTTGAATGGGCAGAGGGATTGAATTAAATGAATACGGTTAAAGAAATAACGGCGGAATTTGAGGCTGCGTTAAGAAAAGATTATGGCCGCCTTTATGAAAAATATGCGGCGGATGGAAGGAGCAGCGTACAGAAGCTTATTGAGAAATACCGAAAAAAAGAACAATTGTATCTGGAAGAAATTAAAAGAACGGAACAGATGAAACAATATGAAAAAAAATATGAGCATCTTGGGTATGTATGCGGAATAGATGAGGTGGGCCGGGGACCGCTTGCTGGTCCTGTGGTGGCCTGTGCAGTAATCCTTCCAAAAGATTGTCAGATTCTGTACTTAAACGATTCCAAAAAGCTTACGGCTAAAAAAAGGGAAGAGCTTTATGATATTATTATGCAGGAAGCAATAGCCGTTGGAATTGGAATGAGAGGACCGGCAAGAATTGATGAAATTAATATTCTGCAGGCTACTTATGAAGCAATGCGTGAGGCGGTAGGCAAACTTTCGGTTGCTCCGCAGATTCTTTTGAATGATGCTGTGACAATTCCGGGTGTAGAGATTGCACAGGTTCCCATTATAAAAGGGGATGCAAAAAGCGTTTCTATTGCAGCTGCAAGCATTGTGGCAAAAGTAACAAGGGATCGTATGATGGTTGAATATGATAAAATAATGCCTCAGTATGGTTTTGCATCTAATAAAGGATACGGGGCAGCGGTTCATATTGAAGCCCTTAAAAAATATGGGGCAACTCCTATACATAGACAGACATTTATTAAAAATTTTTTGGAATAAGAAATGCCAATGATACCAACATCATAAATAGAAAAGAGAGGATAAATCTGAAAAGCAACAAGAGAGATACAGGGACACATTACGAAGAAATTGCGGCAAAATATCTGGAAGAAAAAGGACTTTATATAAAAGAGAGGAATTTCCGGTGCCGTCAGGGAGAGATTGATCTGATTGCTTTGGATGGAGAATATCTGGTATTTGTAGAGGTGAAATACAGAAGTTCCGGAATGCGGGGAGATGCTTTGGAAGCGGTGACAAAAAGAAAACAGAAAACCCTCAGTCGTGTTGCGGAATATTATCTTGCCTGTTATGTGGGAGATATGGATATATCTTGTCGCTTTGATGTTGTGGGAATCAATGGTATTCACATTTCGTGGATGAAAAATGCGTTTGACTTCTGTAAATAGAGGAGAGGATTGTATGGAAATTATCTGGAATAATGAACAGAAAGAAAAAATGAATATAAAAAAGAAAAACGATGTAACATATCTTACATATCCTTCTTTTGATGCGTTTTCCCAAGTGATACATGGCTTTAGCACACGCCTTGGCGGTGTGAGTAAAGGAGAGTATGCATTTATGAATTTGAGTTTTGCAAGAGGCGATAAGGAAGAGGATGTGCGGGAAAATTATCGCCGCCTCTCTCTGGCGATCGGTTTCGAACCGGAGGATCTTGTGACATCAGATCAGACGCATACTGCAAATGTCAGGGTGGTGGGGGAAGAAGATCGTGGAAGCGGGATTACGAAACCGCGGACATATAAAGATGTGGATGGCATGATAACAAATGTTCCGGGAGTGGTGCTTGCTACGTTTTATGCGGATTGTGTTCCTCTTTTTTTCGTGGATCCTGTTCATAAGGCAGTGGGACTTTCTCATTCGGGATGGAGAGGGACAGTAGGGAAAATTGGTTCTGTGACAATAGAAAAAATGAGAGAAACTTATGGAAGTTTTCCAGAAGAAATTTATGGAGCAATTGGTCCCTCTATTTGTCAGAAATGTTATGAAGTTAGTGAAGATGTGATAGAAGCGTTTCAGGATGCGTTTGATAAGAAATATTGGGATTCTCTTTTCTATAAAAAAGAGAATGGAAAATATCAATTGAATTTATGGGAGGCAAATCGCAGAATCATGTTGGATGCAGGCATAAAAGCGGAACATATTTCCATGCCGAATATTTGTACATGCTGTAATCCCCAATTTCTCTTTTCCCATAGAGCCTCAAAGGGACGACGAGGAAATCTTGGGGCGTTTCTTGGAATACGTAAATAAACAAAACGGTTATCTCCTTTGCGTGATATTTGTGCAATGGAAGATAACCGTTTTATTTTAGGAACAGAATTAACTGTTAATACGTTTGATGAGATCCATAATCTTTTCGTTGCTGGAACGAACTTTTTCTACAGACAGATCATGGTTAATGATATCCATAATACTTGCCAGATATTTGCTCATATTGGCTTCTACATAATATGGCTTTTCGAGAAGTTCCGGGATACGATAATTCAGGTTTGTAGTAATAACTTTGTCAAGCCATCCTTTTTCGTAATATTCGTCAAATTTAGCAAGACCATCTGTAAAGAGACCATAAGTGGTACAGATAAATACTCTGTTGGCATGACGTTCTTTGATCTGTTTGGCTACATCCAGCATACTTTCGCCGGAGGAGATCATATCATCAATAATGACAACGTCTTTTCCTTCTACAGAATCACCCAGGAATTCATGGGCAACAATTGGGTTCTTTCCGTTTACGATGGTAGAATAATCGCGTCGTTTGTAGAACATACCCATATCAACTCCAAGAATGTTGGAGAAATATACAGCTCTTGACATGGCTCCTTCATCCGGGCTGATGATCATAAGGTGATCATTGTCCAGCTTGAAATCCGGTACGCTGCGGAGAAGTGCTTTTAAAAACTGATATGTTGGGAAAAAGTTATCAAATCCGTTAAGGGGAATAGAATTCTGTACACGTGGATCATGTGCGTCAAAAGTGATGATGTTGGAAACACCCATGTCACTTAATTCTTTCAGTGCTAATGCACAGTCCAGAGATTCTCTTTTGGAACGTCTGTGCTGACGGCCTTCATAAAGAAATGGCATAATGACATTGATTCTGTGGGCTTTGCCTGTGGCTGCGGAAATGATTCTTTTAAGGTCCTGGTAGTGATTGTCAGGTGACATGTGGTTTTCATGTCCGCAAACAGAATACGTGAGACTGTAGTTGGTAACATCCACCATGATATAAAGGTCAGCGCCACGAACAGATTCTTTGATGTAGCCTTTTCCTTCACCGGTTCCGAAACGTGGGCACTCGCAGTCTACGAGAAATGTCTTTTCGCTGTATCCCTGAGGAATGACATTAAGTTGTTTTCTGGCAACAAGTTCATCACGAAATTTTACCAGATTCCTGTCTACTTCTTCTGCGAGCTCGCGGCATCCTGCCAGTGCGGCAATTCGAATCGGGGCAACAGGCATGGATTTCTCCAATAATTCTATGTTTGGCATAGTATCCTCCTAAGTGTTGAAAGTAAAATATTCTAAAAAATAAATCCTCTTCTCTATTTATAACATTTGCCCTAAATATCGTCAAGGAATTTATTGATTTTTACTTGGAAAATTGGTATGATAATGAAGATAATGATAAATCATGGGTGCGAATGCCCTTTTTGATAAAGCTGGCTATAGTAAAAGATTCGAATTGAGGTAAAGAATGAAAAAAGAAAAAAAACATATCATTTCCAGTGTGTTGCCGGGCAGTATTGGCGAAGAACTGGAACTGGAGAAGGGAGATTCACTGTTGGCTGTTAACGGACAGCCTGTTGAGGATGTTTTCGATTATCGGTATCTGATGAATGAGGAATATGTAGAACTTCTTGTAGAAAAAGCAAACGGAGAGGTCTGGGAGCTGGAAGTCGAAAAGGAGTATGAAGAAGACCTGGGAGTCGAGTTTGAAAACGGACTTATGGATGAATATCGATCCTGCTGTAACAAGTGTATATTTTGTTTTATCGATCAAATGCCACCAGGTATGCGAGATACGCTTTATTTTAAAGATGATGATTCCAGACTTTCTTTTTTACAGGGGAATTATGTGACGCTGACAAATATGAGCGATCACGATATAGAAAGAATTATTCGGTATCATTTGGAGCCGATTAATGTTTCTTTTCAAACGATGAACCCGGAGCTCCGCTGTAAAATGCTTCATAATCGTTTTGCCGGAAAGGCGTTGAAAAAAGTGGATACTTTGTATGAAGCGGGAATCACTATGAATGGACAGATTGTTTTGTGCAAAGGTGTGAATGACGGTGCGGAATTGGAATACAGTTTGGAAAAACTTTCTGAATATGCGCCGGTTTTGCAAAGTGTATCTGTGGTTCCGGTAGGACTTACAAAATTCCGTGAGGGTCTTTATCCTCTTGAGCCATTTGAGAAAGAAGACGCATGTGAAGTGTTGGAAATCATTCATCGCTGGCAGAAAAAAATGATGGAAAAACATGGAATTCATTTCATACATGCTTCAGATGAATGGTATATTCTTGCCGGTAGGGAACTTCCGGAAGAAGAGAATTATGATGGATATCTTCAGCTGGAAAATGGTGTTGGAATGCTTCGGCTTTTGGAAACAGAGGTAGAAGAAACCCTTCGGAAAATGACGGGTGATGACAGGGTTGTAAGAGGTACAATGGCAACAGGACTTCTTGCTGCGCCGTTTCTGGAAAAATACATGGCACGTATCCAGGAAAAATTCCCTAATGTACACATAAACGTAAAACCTGTGATCAATCATTTCTTTGGAGAAAATATTACAGTTTCCGGTTTGATTACCGGAACGGATTTAAGGGAACAGCTAAAGGAATGTGAAATTGGAGAAAAACTGCTTCTTCCTTGCAGTATGCTGCGCGATGGAGAAGATGTATTTCTGGATGATATTACAGCAAAAGAACTGGCTGAGGAACTTGGAGTAGAAATTGTAGTAGTAGACAGCGGTGGTGACGACCTTGTTATGTCGGTTGTTCAGCCGCCTGAACATAAGGAACGAAAAAGGAGACAAATGTATGAACAAACCAGTAGTTGCAATTGTGGGCAGACCGAATGTGGGTAAATCCACATTGTTTAATGCGCTGGCAGGTGAGAAAATTTCGATTGTAAAAGATACACCTGGAGTGACAAGAGATAGAATATATGCAGACGTAAACTGGCTGGATAAAAATTTCACACTTATTGATACAGGTGGAATTGAGCCGGACAGCAGTGACATTATTCTTTCTCAAATGAGAGAACAGGCACAGATTGCTATAGATACAGCAGATGTAATCGTATTTATTACAGATGTACATCAGGGGCTTGTAGATTCTGATGCAAAAGTCGCAGATATGCTTAGAAGAAGCGGAAAACCTGTTGTGCTTGTTGTAAATAAAGTAGACAGTATGCAGAAATATATGATGGATGTATACGAATTTTATAACCTGGGAATTGGTGAGCCGGTTGCTGTTTCAGCGGCAAATCGTATGGGAATCGGCGATATGCTGGATGAAGTTGTGAAACATTTTCCGGAAGGGGCAGGAGAAGAGGAAGATGAAGATATTCCTAAAATTGCAATTGTAGGAAAGCCAAATGTAGGAAAATCCTCTCTTGTCAATAAACTTCTGGGAGAAGAGCGAGTTATTGTTTCTGATATTGCCGGTACAACCAGAGATGCTGTGGACACAAAAGTAAAATGGAAAGGCCGCGATTATATTTTTATTGATACGGCAGGTCTCCGGCGTAAAGGCAAGGTGAAAGAGGAAATTGAACGATACAGTGTTATCCGTACAGTTACAGCTGTTGAGAGAGCAAGTATTGTTGTTCTTATGATAGATGCTACAGAGGGCGTTACAGAACAGGATGCCAAAATTGCGGGTATTGCACATGAAAGAGGAAAAGGTGTTATCATTGCAGTAAATAAATGGGATGCGATTGAAAAAAATGATAAGACAATCTACAAACATACAAACCGTATACGGGAAGTTCTGGCGTATATGCCGTATGCGGAGATTCTTTTTATTTCTGCAAAGACAGGGCAGAGAATTCCCAAGTTGTTTGAAACAATTGATACCGTTATTGAAAATCAGACACTTCGTGTTCAGACCGGTGTATTGAATGAAATTCTTTCAGAGGCTATTGCCATGCAGCAGCCGCCTTCTGATAAAGGAAAACGTTTGAAGATTTTCTATATGACACAGGTTGGAGTAAAACCGCCTACATTTGTAATATTTGTAAATGATAAGGAACTGATGCACTTTTCCTATACCAGATATATTGAAAATAAAGTAAGAGATGCTTTCGGGTTCCGTGGAACATCTTTGAAATTTATTATCCGGGAACGTGGAGAAAAGGAATAAAAGATATGGAACGCTTGGTTTGTTTGGCTATTGGTTATGTGTGCGGTCTTTTTCAGACTTCTTATATTATTGGAAGGTGTTATAAAACGGATATAAGGGAACATGGAAGCGGTAATGCAGGAACTACAAATGCTCTGCGGACATTTGGGAAAAAAGCCGGAGCAATTACGCTTTTATGCGACTGTCTGAAATGTGTGGCTGCGATTTTTATAGTGAAAATGTTGTTTTGCAAGACCTATGGGGATATCTTGCCTCTGTTAAGTCTTTATGCGGCGGCGGGATGCGTATTGGGACATAATTTTCCTTTCTATTTAAAGTTCAAAGGTGGAAAAGGAGTTGCGGCTTCCGTAGGATTGATTCTTGCATTTGACTGGAGAATTTTTCTTGTGTGTGTAATTGTGTTTTTTGGATTGTTTTTTACTTCACATTATGTATCTTTATGTTCTATCAGCGCATATACAGCAGCTTTGATCTGTATGATTATTTTTGGGGAAATGGGAAGTTATGGTATGGATCGGGCGCATACGCTGGAGCTGTACGGGGTTATGGCGGCTCTGACGATTTTGACTTTTTATCGTCACAGGGCAAATATAGCTCGTCTGGTTGCAGGAACAGAAAATAAAATTTTTTTGGGTAAAACCGGAAAGAAAGGCAGAGGGTAAAAAATATGGCGAAAATCAGTGTATTAGGTGCGGGAAGCTGGGGAACTGCACTTTCCCTTCTTTTGTACAATAATGGGCATCAGGTGACTTTGTGGTCGGCACTTGAGCAGGAAGTGAACATGTTACAGGAAAAAAGAGAACATGTTTCAAAACTTCCGGGGGTAATCCTTCCGGGAGATATAAAAATTACTACAGATTTGGAAGGAAGTCTAAAAGAGCCGGATGTAGTGGTTCTGGCAGTTCCGTCACCATTTACAAGAAGCACAGCAAAGCAGATGGCTCCGTTTGTTCGCGACAAACAGAAAATAGTTAATGTAGCAAAAGGTGTGGAAGAAAATTCTCTTATGACTTTAAGTGAGATTATAGAGGAAGAAATTCCAAATGGCGATGTGTGCGTTCTTTCTGGACCAAGCCATGCAGAAGAAGTGGGAAAGGGACTTCCTACAACTTGTGTTATCAGTTCCAGAACGAGAGAAACGGCAGAATATCTGCAGGGGATTTTTATGAGTTCCGTATTTCGCGTATATACTACACCGGATCTTCTTGGTGTTGAGTTGGGAGGCGCTTTAAAAAATGTCATTGCCCTTGCTGCAGGAACAGCAGATGGTCTTGGGTATGGAGATAATACAAAAGCGGCACTTATTACAAGGGGAATTGCAGAGATTGCGCGCCTTGGCGTAAAAATGGGAGCGAAGGCAGAGACTTTTTATGGTTTATCTGGAATCGGAGATTTGATTGTGACATGTGCCAGTGTTCATAGCCGAAATCGAAAGGCTGGATATCTGATTGGACAGGGACGTACAATGAAAGAAGCCATGGAAGAAGTAAAGATGGTTGTAGAAGGAGTTTATTCAGCGAAAGCGGCAAAAGGTCTTGCTGAGAAATATGATGTGGAAATGCCTATCATAACAGAAGTAAATAAAGTTCTTTTTGAAGGGAAAGAAGCATCCGAAGCAGTAAAGGATCTGATGCTTCGAGATAAAAAAGTAGAAACTCCTATGCTTCCGTGGGAATAAGAATGTAGTGAAAAAAGGCAGCGGCTTATTTTGTAGCCGCTGCCTTTTGTGAGTGTGTTTTTTTGCGTACGCACGTTGGTGGGGTGGCGGGTAGATAAAATATTATCTGCCTTCTACCTGATTGGCATTGAAAGTGTGGATTCTTAAAAGGGAATATCCTTGAGATCATCCGGAATGCTGGCGCTTCGAAAATCCTGGTTCAGACTGTCGATGATCTTCATATCTTCTTCTTCAATGGTAAAATCAAAAATCTCACTGTTTGATTGGATGCGCTGGGGATTTGACGATTTTGGGATGACGGAAATTCCTTTTTGGATTGCCCATCTAAGCCCGATTTGTGCAGGAGTTTTGACGTATTTTGTAGCTAAAATACACATAATATCATTATCCAGATATGCGCCTCTGGCAAGAGGTGCATAAGCTTGAACCTGTATGTTGTTTGCCTGACAATATTCAATGAGATCTTTTGGATACCGGAGAGGGTGACATTCAATTTGATTTACGGCAGGAACAATGCCGGAAATTTTCTTCAATTCTTCCAGATGTCGAATTTCAAAATTGCTGACACCAATAGAAAGAGCTCGTCCGCTTTCCAGAATCTTTTCCATTTCTTTCCATGTTCCGGGATAGCATCCGGGAACCGGCCAGTGGATCAGATATAAATCAACGTAATCTGTTTTCAGACGTTCAAGGCTGCGTGCAAGAGAACCTTCGATATCTCCAAGACGCTGGGCAGTATTCCAGATTTTGGTAGTGACGAATAAATCACGGCGGGGAAGGCGGGATTTGGAAATTGCATTTCCTACGCTTTCTTCATTTTTATAAGCAGAAGCTGTGTCAATCAAACGGTATCCGCAGTTTATAGCAGACAGGATTGCGTTTTCGGCTTCTGTATGATCAGTTAATTTATACACTCCCAATCCTAAGAGAGGCATTTCTCTGTTTGTGTTCAGAAAAACAGTCTGTCTCACGATTCATTCCTCCTCGAAAAATAGCTATGTAATTCATGTTTAGTAAAGTATAACATAAAAATGTGAAAGAATCACATCATTTATATTACAAATTTACTACAAGAATTATTGTTAAAAAGAAAACAAACAGGTTAAAAAAAAGACAAAGTTTTATGAAAAAAGTATAACTATTTTTATGAAAAAAGCGTTATTATTGATAAATATTTAGGATAAATTCCTTGATAAACAAAGAAGAAAGATGTATAATGATTATAATTGATAAATTCTTGTCAGAGCTATGCCGTTTTTTGGAAAAAATAAGGCTTTGATATAAAGGAAAGGAGCATTTTATGCATTTGATTAAAGATGAAAATGGCAATTTGATTCATCATGGACATGAACATAGCCATGAACATACACATGAAAATGGTGTAGTACATACACATACACACAGCCATGAAGAGGGAGAGGGACATGAACATACACATGTACATGAAGATAATTGCGATCATGGACATTGTGGCACCTGTGAAGGCGGGGATTGTAAAAATGAAACAGTTGCGCTTTTAACTTATATGCTGCAGCACAATGAACACCATGCAGCAGAGTTGGATCAGATGGCAGACAATTTGCAGAAGATGGGAATGGAAGCAGCTGCGAAAACAATTAAAGAAAGTGTTTCTGATTTCCAGAAAGGCAATATGCGTCTTGGCCTTGCCCTTACACTTGTAAAGGAAGAAATGAAATAGAAAAAATGAAATATAATCTGCGGAATAGGGAGAAGCGGATGTTTATAAGGAGGCGATAGTAATGTGTTTGGCAACAGTTTATAAACAAAGCGATGACTCTGTGATTTTTAAGAATGTAAGCCGTATTGATGTGGATGGAAAAAATGTCATTCTCAAAGATATTATGGGAGACGAGAGAGTGGTAGAGGGAAGCATTCTTATGGTAGATCTGGCAAACAGTATTGTAAAACTTTCCTGTGAATAATACTGTACAGAAAACTGAAATCTGAAAGGTTTATTCCTTTGGATCAATAAAAAGACGTGGAGGTACGTAACTATGAAATTATCAGAAGCGATGAAAGAGAAAATGCTCCTTTCCTTTGAGCTGTTCCCACCAAAAACAGAAAAAGGTATGGAAAATCTGCCGGGAACAATTGAACATTTGTGCAAGTATAAACCAGAGTACATTTCATGTACATACGGAGCAGGCGGAACAAATGTTGGAAAAAACATGGATGTATGTAAGATGATCAAAGGTGCAGGCACTGTTCCGGTAACACATTTTACATGTATTGGAAATACAGCAGAGGGAATTAAAGACCAGTTGCAGAATTATCTTGACAATGGTGTGGATCATATGCTGGCACTGCGTGGTGATCTTCCTTTTGGATGGACTGGGACAGGCGGCGATTTTTCATATGCAACAGATCTGGTAGCATATGTTCGTAAAGAGTTTGGTGATAAAATTGAAATTGCAGTTGCAGGTTCTCCGGAAGGACATATTTCCTGCAGAAGTCTGGAATCTGATATTGCAGTTCTGAAACAGAAACAGGATAATGGTGCGGACTACATTATGACACAGCTTTGCTGGGATATGGAACAGTTCAAATATTGGCTGGATGCAATTCGTGAGGCAGGTGTTACCATGCCGGTAGATGTGGGAATTATGCCAATTCTGGATCAGGCAGCAACGATTAATATGGCATTGTCACGTAATGCATGTGTAATGCCTCGTGAACTTTGCGAAATTATTTCCCGAAACTGGATTTTCCCTAACCCATTTGATAAAGAACCATTTGACGCAGATGTGGAAGGAAAGAAAGCAAGATTTAAAGAAGAAGGTATTGAATATACAATCAGACAGATTGATGAATATCGTGCTTTAGGTGTAAATGGTATTCATCTGTATGCATTAAATAAATGGAAAGATGTATCCGAAATCATCGACAGAAGCGGAATGCGTACTTTAGTATAAAATTCGTGAATGTTGTGAGATCAGAGATTTGCACAGACCATTACAAGATTTAGGAGGCATTAAGTTTTATGGCACATGTGATTGCTGTCGCTGGAAAAGGCGGCGTAGGAAAGACGACTTTATGTGGAATGCTGATTCAGTATCTTTGTGAAAAAGGAAAAGGTCCTGTTCTTGCAGTAGATGCAGATGCCAATTCCAATTTGAATGAAGTACTGGGCGTAGAGGTCGATACAACCCTTGGTGATGTACGTGAAGAAATCGCTCGTGCAGAAATGAGCAAAGAGAATCCGATTCCTGCTGGTGTATCTAAAGCGGATTATGCAGAAATGAGATTTGAGGATGCTCTTATTGAGGATGACGATTTTGATTTATTGGTTATGGGACGTACGCAGGGAAAAGGATGTTATTGTTTTGTAAATGGACTTCTTCAGTCACAGCTTGCGAAATATCAGAATAATTATCCTTACTTTGTAGTGGATAATGAAGCTGGGATGGAGCATATCAGCAGAGGTGTACTTCCCAGCATGCAGACAGCGATACTGGTAAGCGACTGTTCCAGAAGAGGTGTACAGGCAGTTGGCAGAATCGCAAAGTTGATTGAGGAATGTGATATGCATCCTAAGACAGTAGGTCTGATTATCAACAGAGCACCGAAAGGTGAATTAAATGATGGTATTCGAGAGGAGATTGAAAATCAGAAACTGAATCTTCTGGGTGTAGTGCCTCAGGATGATACAGTATATGAGTATGACTGCGAGGGACGTCCTACAGCATCTCTTCCGGAAGATAATCCTGTTAAGGTGGCACTTCGTGCTATTGCGGAAAAACTTGACTTGTAAAATATCTGACTTGAAGAAATAAAAAACAGCCCTTGTTGCGTTTGCGGCAAGGGGTGTTTATGCGAAAGAGAAAAAATCATCGTTTAAAAGAAGAAAGAGGGATAAACTCTTTGTTTTTTTTCTAAAAAATAACCCATGGGTGGGGATGGGTTCCTGTCTGTGGGCTTATTATAAAATTTCATGAAAGACAAAGTACATATGGGATGTACAATTTAAAGGAGGTCTATAATGAGTGAATTCAAATTAACTACAGTGGAAGAATTTGAAGCTGCCACTAACAGACTGTTGGAGACAGGTGCCAAAGTTGGTGCTGATTCCTGGCAGATGCGTGTGAAGAATCAGACTCCGCACTGTAAATTTGGTGAGCAGGGTATCTGTTGCCGTATCTGTTCCATGGGACCATGTCGTATTACTCCAAAAGCTCCAAGAGGAATTTGCGGATGTGACGCACACGGTATTGTAGGACGTAACTATCTGAAATTTACAGCTGGCGGAGCTTCTGCGCATTCTGATCATGGTCGTGAAATCTGTCATACTCTGCATTGTGCAGCAGAAGACGGAAATTACAAAGTAAAAGATCCTGAAAAACTGATCCGCATTGCAAAAGAATGGGGAATTGAAACAGAAGGAAAAGATATTTACGCACTGGCACATGAAGTAGCAGAGACCGGTCTTATGGAATATGGTAAACCATTTGGATACCAGAGATTCTTGGACAGAATGCCGGAAGGACAGAAAGAAAAACTTATTGAAGATGAAATTGCACCACGTGCAATTGACCGTGAAGTTTCTTCTTCTTTACATATGACACATATGGGATGTTCTTCTCTTCCGGAAGCACTTGTAAAACAATCTATCCGTTGCGGTCTTGCAGATGGATGGGGCGGTTCCATGATGGGAACAGAGTTTTCAGATGTGCTGTTTGGTACTCCAAAGCCAATTGATACAGAAGCCAATCTTGGTGTTATGGTAGAAGAGAACGTAAATATTGTTGTTCATGGACATGATCCAAGTCTTTCAGAGATGATTTGTGAATATGCAGATGATCCGGAAATGATCGCATATGCAAAAGAAATGGGAGCAAAAGGAATTACGGTATCCGGTGTATGCTGTACTTCTAATGAAGTAGCAATGCGTCGTGGTATTCCGATGGCAGGTAACTTCCTGCAGCAGGAAAATGTAGTTCTTACTGGTGCATGTGAAGCAATCGTTGTAGATGTTCAGTGTATTTTCCCTGCATTAGGACCATTAAGTAAATGTTTCCACACAAAATTTGTGACAACTTCTCCAATCGCACAGATGCCGGATTCTGAATTTATTCGTTTCAGCGCGGAAACAGCAGGAGAAAACGCAAAAGCAATCGTAAAGATGGCAATTGAAAACTTTAAAAACAGAAAACCAGAACTTGTACATATTCCACAGTTAAAACAGAAAGCAACCGTTGGATACTCTGTAGAAGCAATTGTAAAAGTTCTTGATAGTGTTACAAACTCTCAGGTAGACGTTACCGGTACCACAAAACCGTTACTGGAATGTATTACTTCCGGTGTTATCCGTGGTGCAGTGGCTATGGTTGGATGTAACAATCCAAAAATCCGTCCTGACTACGCACATATCGAACTGATGAAGAAATGTATTGCAAACGATATTATTATCATTGCATCTGGATGTTCAGCACAGGCTGCAGCAAAAGCCGGACTGATGGACAAATCTGCAAAAGATCTTTGTGGTGCAGGATTAAAACGTGTATGTGAACTGGCTGATATTCCACCAGTACTTCATATGGGCTCTTGTGTAGATATCTCTCGTATGATGATCCTGGCTGCTGAACTTGCGAAAGATGCAGGACTTCAGATTCATCAGCTTCCGGTTGTTGGATGCGCTCCTGAATGGATGTCTGAAAAAGCAGTATCTATCGGTAACTATGTAATTGGTACAGGTATCGATACATTCCTTGGTGTAGATCCATATGTTTCCGGTTCTGATCAGATGGCTCAGATTTTAACAGAGGGAACAAGAAAATGGACAGGTGCCGCTTTTACAGTAGAAACAGATATCGAAAAATTAGTTGATCTGATGATCGAAAGAATCGAAGAGAAGAGAGCAGCATTGGGAATCTAATAGATTCATAATGAGAAGTAAGGTGGATGAAGAAATATGAAGATAGCAATTACAGGTAAGGGCGGCGTAGGAAAGACAACATTTGCTGCAACACTTGCCAGACTTTATGCAGAGGAAGGACGTCACGTGTTGGCGGCTGATGTGGATCCAGATGCGAATCTGGGATTGGCACTTGGATTTTCAGAACAAGAGCTGGACAGCATCGTCCCTATCAGTAAGATGCGTAAACTGATAGAAGAGCGTACGGGTGCAGGCCCGGATAATCAATATTATAAGATTAATCCTAAAGTGGATGATATTCCTGATGTATATGGAAAAGTATGTAATGGAGTAAAACTTCTTGTGTTGGGGACAGTGGAAACAGGGGGCGCAGGTTGTGTATGTCCGGAGCATGTAATGCTTCGAAGAATTATTAACAATCTTGTTCTTCATCGTGGAGATGTAGTCGTTCTGGACATGGAAGCAGGTCTTGAACACATGGGAAGAGGAACCACAGAAGGAATGGATCAGTTTATCGTAGTGATTGAGCCTGGTGCCAGAAGTGTGCAGACGTATAAAAATGTGAAGCGTCTAGCAAAAGATCTGGGCGTAAAGCAGGTTCATGTGGTGGCAAACAAAGTTCGTGATGAAAAAGATGAAGAATTTGTGAGAAGTCATATTCCGGCGGAAGATCTGCTGGGCTTTATCCACTATAATACGGAGATTATGGATGCAGACCGGCAAGGGTCATCTCCATATGACTACAGTAAGTCTGCGACAGAAGAAATTCGTAAAATTAAAGAAACCATTGACAAAATTGATGAGTGCGATAAATAGGAGGAAATAGCATTGACATTATTTGAGAGAGTATTTAATGGTAATGATGCTGTATATGGCCTTACAGAGCAGGCAATTGATGCAGCAATCGCGCAGTATGGCGAAGACAAAGCAGTAAGCTTCCCGGATACTGCATACGGCTTACCTTGTTATTATGCTGTGACAGGTGTTAAGGTAACAACTTTAAAAGAATTAAAAGAAGCACTTGGTGTTGTAAAAACTCTGATGACAAGAGCGCCACGTCTTAACGATGCGTTTATGTCCGGCGTTGCCACAGCTCTTTGTGCAGAATTTATTGAAGTTTTAAAATATATTGATGGAGCAACTCCGTATGATCAGCCATTATATGGACATCTTCCGGATGCAGTTATTCGTGAGCTTGGTGTTCCGCTTGTAACAGGTGATATTCCTGGTGTTGCTGTTCTTTTAAATGCAGCTCCATCTAAGGAAGAGGCAGTGGCACTTGTGAAGTCTTATCAGTCACAGGGTATTTTAGTTACACTTGTTGGCGATATTTGTGATCAGGTTGCAGAAGCTGGTATGACAACAGGCGCAAACGTACGAGTTATTCCTCTTGGAAAAGATGTAACAGCTGTAATCCATGTAGTATCTGTTGCTTTAAGAGCAGCACTGATCTTTGGTAATGTAAAACCGGGTGACGCTGCTACATTGATGGAATACACATTTAAGCGTGTACCTGCATTTGTAAATGCATTTGCACCTTTAAATGATGTGGTAGTTGCATGCGGAGCTGGAGCTATTGCACTTGGCTTCCCTGTTATTACAAATGAAACAGAAAATATTTTCCGTGTACCAAAGAGCCTGATCGTTCAGGAAGATGTAAGCAAATTTAATGCAACATCTCTTGAGGCACGTGATATTAAAATTAAAATTACAAATATTGATATTCCAGTTGCTTTCGCATCTGCATTCGAAGGTGAAATCATTCGTCGTAAAGACATGCAGGTAGAATTTGATGGTTCTCGTGTGGACTGTGCAGAGCTTGTACAGACATGTGATGCTTCTGAGGTGGAAGATCACAAGATTACAGTTATTGGTCCGGAAGTGGACGAAATGGAGCTTGGAAGCAAAAACAGTATTGCATATATTGTAAAAGTTGCCGGCAAGAACATGCAGTCTGATTTTGAACCGGTTATTGAGCGTAAATTCCATAACTATATTAACTGCATTGAAGGTGTATATCATACCGGACAGAGAGATATGCAGCGTATTCGTATTAGTATTTCTGCATTTAATGAAGGATTTAAGATTAAACATCTTGGAGAAGTTCTTTATAGCCAGGTTAAAAATGAATTTGATGCAGTTGTAGATAAATGTGAAGTAGTAATTTATACAGATCCGGCTGAATGTACAAGGATCCGTCATGAAGTTGCAATCCCGATTTTTGAAAAACGTGATGATCGTCTTGCAAATCTTACAGATGAATCTGTAGATGTATATTATAGCTGTATTCTTTGCCAGGCATTCTCTCCATCTCATGTATGTGTAGTAACACCGGAGAGACTTGGACTTTGTGGTGCGGTTTCATGGCTGGATGCAAAAGCAACAAATGAACTTGATCCTAATGGACCGTGTCAGGTAATTACAAAAGAACGTCCAATCGATGAAAATCTTGGTTCTTATGAGGATGTTGATGAAGCGGTTCAGAAGTTCTCTCAGGGTGCTCTTGAACATGTAACTCTGTATTCTATTATGCAGGATCCGATGACTTCCTGTGGATGCTTTGAATGTATCTGTGGTATTGAGCCGTTCTCCAATGGTGTTGTTATTGCAAACCGTGAGTACGCTGGCATGACACCACTTGGAATGACATTCCCGGAAATGGCATCTATGACAGGTGGTGGTGTGCAGACACCAGGATTTATGGGACATGGAAAACATTTCATTGCTTCCAAGAAATTTATGAAGGCAGAAGGCGGTATTGAACGTATTGTATGGATGCCTAAAGAACTGAAAGAGTTTATTGCAGAACGTCTTAATAAAACAGCAAAAGAACTTTATGGAATTGACAACTTTACAGATATGATCGGTGATGAAACAGTTGCACAGGATCCGGAAACACTGGTTGCATTCCTGACAGAAAAGAACCATCCTGCACTTGGTCTTGAGCCGATGATGTAATCTGATGGAGAGAATGGATTTGATGTGTGATTTTTCACTGTGTTTGCAGGAGGAAAAGGGGAACATATCTTGTCAATGATCTCTGTGATGTAGTATAATATTATTGAATAATGTAGGCATATCAGGCGTGGTATGCCTACGTAATAAAATTTTAAAGGAGGCTAACGCGAAATGCCGTTTAATCAGAAACCACAAAAATTTAATGCCAAGATTAATACAGTCACAATCGGAAGCGGAGATAAGACCGTTACAATTGGCGGAGACAGCACATTCCCATTTTATTCATTTGATGCTCCATCAGAAAATACACCAAAAATAGGTGTGGAAATTTCTGATATGGGACTTGAAGGAGTATCCGATGGAATTAAAGCTTATTATGAAGGTGCGTCTACTATGGCTGAAATTGCAAAAAAAGCAGCAGCTATGGAAGGAGCTGATTTTGTTGCACTGATTCTGGAAGGCGGAGATCCAAATGGTGTAAACAAATCAATTGACGAATTAATCGCAGTGGTGAAAGAAGTTGCGGATGCAGTTGATTGCCCGTTAGTAGTAGAAGGATGTAAGAATGTTGAAAAAGATGCAGAACTTCTTCCGAAGGTAGCAGAAGTTCTTCAGGGAAGAAATGTTCTGATCCTTTCTGAAAAAGAAGAAAACTACAAAGCAATTGGTGCAGCAGCTGGCCTTGCATATGACCAGATTGTGGGAGCAGAGTCCGCAGTAGACATTAACCTTGCAAAACAGTTAAATGTTGTAACTACACAGTTAGGTGTAAATCCAGAAAAAATCGTTATGAATATTGGTAGTGCGGCAGTGGGATATGGATACGAATATGTTGTATCTACTATGGACCGTATTAAAGGAGCAGCATTATCCCAGAATGATAATATGCTGCAGATGCCTATTATTACACCTGTTTCCGCTGAGACATGGGGCGTAAAAGAAGCAATGGCTTCTGAAGCTGATATGCCTGAATGGGGTTCACAGGATGAGCGTGGAATTGATATGGAAATTATGACAGCAGCAGCAGATCTTGCGGCTGGTTCGGATGCAGTAATTCTGAGACATCCTCAGTCTGTAGCAACAATTTCCAAAATGATCAAAGCACTTGCGTAATTGAATAGGAGGAAGAAGAAATGGCACTGAATGGTATTCAGATTTTTAAATTAACACCAAAGAAAAACTGTAAGGAATGTGGATGCCCGACATGTATGGCTTTCTCTATGAAAGTTGCACAGGGCGCTATGGATATTTCTGCTTGTCCGCATATGTCTGATGAAGCACTGGCTTCTCTTTCAGAAGCGACTGCACCGCCTATGAAAACAATTAAAATCGGTGCAGGCAATGAAGAGTTTACACTGGGCGGCGAGACTGTATTATTCAGACATGAAAAAACATTTGTAAGCAAACCTAGATATGCAGTTTCACTTTGTACAGATATGGATGATGCTGCTGTAGAAGCTAAACTTGCAGAAATCCCGAAGGTTGATTATGACCGTATCGGTGAAAGAATGTATGCAGAGCTTGTATATGTAAATTGTGGTGAAAATGCAGATGCTGCAAAATATACAGAACTTGTAAAGAAAGCAGCAGCTCTTGGAAGAACTCTGGTTCTTGGATGTACAGATCCGGAAATTGCAAAAGCAGCATTGGAAGTATGTAAAGAAAGCAAACCTGTATTAAACGGCGCAAACGCTTCCAACTATGAAGCAATGAACGCAGTTGCAGTAGAAGCAGGTGTTGTTCTTGGTGTATCTGGAAAAGATTTAAATGAATTATATGATACAACAGCAGCAATTGAAAAACTTGGCAATAAAAATCTTGTACTTGACGTAACAGGCGCTGATATTAAAGAAACTTTTGCAAATGCAGTTCAGGTACGTCGTGCTGCATTAAAAGATCAGGATAGAACATTTGGTTATCCATCTATTGTAAATACAGTAAAAGTTGCAAAAGGTGATGCACATCTTCAGGCAACTCTTGCAGCAGTATTTACTATGAAGTACGGTTCTATCATTGTTATGGAGCAGATTACATATGCAGAGGCACTTCCGTTATACGGACTTAGACAGAACGTATATACAGATCCTCAGAAACCAATGAAGGTTGAACCAGGCATCTATGCATTAAATGGCGCAGATGAAAATTCTCTTGTTGTAACAACAGTTGACTTTGCTCTTACATATTTCGTAGTATCTGGTGAATTGGAACGTTCCGGTGTTCCGCTGAACCTGGTTATTAATGATGCAGGCGGACTTTCCGTACTGACATCCTGGGCAGCAGGTAAGTTCTCCGGAAACAGTATTGCAAAATTCATTCAGGAACAGGTAGAACCGAAAGTAAAATGCAGAAAACTGGTAATCCCAGGTAAAGTTGCAGTTCTGAAGGGAGACCTTGAGGCAAAACTTCCAGGATGGGAAATCATTGTGGGACCAAGAGAAGCGGTACAGCTTGTAAAATTCTTAAAAGATATGCAGGGTTGATAAAATTTACGTATAAAAAATAAAGGAGAATACAAGTATGGCAAAATTTGTAACAATCGGGGAAAGACTTTCAACAACAGCACCGGCAGTAAACAAAGCGTTTACAGAAAGAGATCCGGAGCCAATTATCAAAAGAGCAAAACAGCAGCTGGATGCTGGTGCTACTTATCTTGACGTAAACATCGGACCAGCAGAGAACGATGGAGAAGATCTGATGAAATGGGCAGTTCAGCTGCTTCAGTCTGAATTTGATAACGTACCTTTAGCGTTAGATACTACAAATATGAAAGCTATTGAAGCTGGTATTTCTGTATATAACAGAGCAAAAGGAAAACCAATCGTAAACTCTGCAGATGCAGGTGACAGAATTGCAAATATCGATCTTGCAGCAGCAAATGATGCGATTGTTATCGCACTTTGCTCTTCTGGTATGGTTGCTTCTGACAATGATGAACGTATGATGCATTGCCAGAACATGCTGGAAAGAGGTATGACACTTGGAATGGATCCTCAGGATATGTGGTTTGATCCGTTATTCCTTGTTGTAAAAGGTATGCAGGAAAAACAGATGGAAGTTTTGGAGGCAATTAAAATGTTCTCTGATATGGGTCTGAATTCCACAGGTGGTCTTTCTAATAACAGCAATGGTATGCCGAAAAATATTCGCCCAATCATGGATTCTGCTCTTGTAGCAATGGCTATGATGCAGGGTCTGACTTCCGCAATCGTAAATCCTAACGATTTACGTCTGATGGAAACAATCAAATCCTGTGATGTATTTAAAAACAATACTCTGTATGCAGATTCTTATCTGGAGATCTAAGAATCAAATTAATAAGAATATGACTTGTACCTGAGGGGCTGGAGGCTTCGGCCTCCGGCTCTTTTTACATATTCCTTAAAAACTACAAGAAAGGTGGTTGCCGGATGTTTAAGGTAACATTTGCATTTGAAGATGGCAGTGCAGTAGAAGCATTTGCCAATCAGGGCGATAATTTGCTGGAAGTTGCGAGAGGAGCTAATGTAGCGATAGACGCTCCTTGTTCGGGAAATGCTTCTTGCGGAAAATGCCGGGTGCAGTTAAAGCGCGGAGAACTGGATTCGAAGAAAACGCTTCATATATCACAGGAAGAATTTCAACAAGGATGGCGGCTGGCGTGTGTAAGTAAGATTAGTGCAGATGTAGAGGTCATGGTGCCGGACATTTCCTCTGCTTATAAAAGTCGAATGAAGGTTGCGGATCTGAGTTCGAAAGAGGAAATTGCTATTTTTGAAAAAGCGAAAAAAGAAGTTGCGTTGACAGGAATTGAGTTGCGAAACAGCTTGGATGTAGTAGAGGTTGTTATGGAGGAACCTACATTGGATGATACGATGCCGGACAATGAGCGTCTTAGCAGAGCACTCAAAAAGTATATGAATCTGAAAAAAGTAAGAATACCATATACAGTTCTGCGAAAGCTTCCAGATGTACTTCGTGATAATCATTTTAAGGTGAAGTGTGTGATTCGGACAACACCGGATGATATGTTTGTATATGATGTTTTCGGAATGGAAGAAGAAGTTATAGTTGGTGGTGTTGCCATAGATATTGGTACAACAACGGTTTCAGCAGTGCTTATGAACATGGAAACAGGAGAAATTCTGGCGAAAGGGTCTGCCGGAAACGGTCAGATTCGTTATGGAGCAGATGTAATTAATCGAATTATTGAATCCAGAAAACCAGGTGGATGGAAAAAACTTCAGGATGCAGTAATAAAAGAAACAATCAATCCGATCATTCATGAAATGTGTAAAAATGCCGGATTTCCTAAAAACCAGATTTACAGAATGTGTGTAGCTGCGAATACAACAATGAATCATTTATTTGCAGGAATCAATGCAGATCCTCTTCGCATGGAGCCTTACATTCCTGCATTTTTTAAAACGAATGCGCTGTTTGCATCTGATTTGGAAATTGATATAAACAGAGATGCGCATATTATTGTTGCACCGAATATCGGAAGCTATGTAGGTGGTGATATTACAGCCGGAACTTTGGTAAGTATGGTGTGGAATCGACCGGAATTTTCTTTGTTTATTGATTTGGGAACAAATGGAGAACTTGTATTTGGAAATTCTGATTTCATGATGAGCTGTGCCTGTTCGGCAGGCCCTGCATTTGAGGGTGGAGATATAAGTTGTGGTATGCGTGCCACAGACGGAGCCATTGAAGCGTGTACCATTGACAAAGAAACAATGGAACCTTCCTATGTGGTTGTAGGAGAACCGGGAACAAAGCCAATCGGTTTGTGTGGATCTGGTATCATCGATGTGATCAGTGAATTATTTGTATGCGGAATCATTAATCCAAAAGGAAAATTTGTCCGGGAAGGAAAACGTATCAGACATGATCAGTATGGTATGGGAAGCTATGTAATTGCTTTTGAGGAAGAGGCCGGTTCTGTAAAAGATGTGGAAATTACAGAGGTAGACATTGATAATTTTATTCGTGCAAAAGGCGCTATTTTTTCTGCCATTCGTACAATGCTGACTTCTCTTGATTTTGATGTATCTATGATAGATGATGTATATGTAGCCGGAGGAATTGGAAGTGGTATTAATATGAAAAATGCTGTAAATATAGGGATGTTTCCAGATATCCCTATGGAGAAATTTCACTATATCGGAAATTCCTCTCTGACAGGTGCGTATTTAATGCTTCTTTCTACAGCAGCAGAGAAGAAGACATACGATCTGGCATCGAATATGACATATATGGAACTTTCTACAGTCCCTACTTATATGGATGAATTTGTAGGTGCCTGCTTTATTCCTCACACAGATACAACTATGTTTCCTTCCGTAACAGAAGAGATGCAAAATAGGTAAGAGGTATAATATGGCGTTTAACATAAATGATTTAAATTATGAAAAAGATAGCAAAGAACGTATGCCGTGGGAACATTATATGGCAGAGTACAAGGCTGCTGATCCAAAAGAAATTGCAGACAGGCTTTCTATTCCGTATGATGAGGAAAAAAAGATTTTTACACTTTCTTTTTTGGGAACAGAGTATCAGATTTCCTATCCGGATTTTGACGTAAACCATAGTGAAGACGGAATGGGTTATTATCCTTTGGAAGAAATGATATACGCTAAAATTCTGGCAGTGCGCTTTCTCCTTTATGGACTTGTTTCTAAAGGTACAGGGAAATATAAAACATATAGAGAAATGCCATGGGGAGAAGTTTATTTGCGCCAATTTGATGGAAGATGTATAAAACGTCTTGCATTTACATATGGAATGCGTATGGATGATTTTTGTAAGATCATGGAGTATATTCATTCCAAAAAGCTTTCTTTTGGGGATGCGTCCTATGAAGTGGAAATTTATCCGGGATATAGAATACAGATGATTTTATGGGAAGGAGACGATGAGTTTCCACCATCCGCTCAAATTCTTTTTTCAGATAATTTTCCGGTTTCTTTTTCTGCGGAAGATATGGCCGTAATGGGAGATGTAATTATCGGCTCTTTAAAAGCGTTTGGGAAATGTATTTGATTTTAAAATAATAAAATTCTTAATAGAAATTTAGGAGGGAATTTTTATGGGATTTAAAAGTGATATTGAAATTGCACAGGAGAATACCCCTCTTCTGATCACAGAAGTTGCAGCAAAAGCGGGGATCGATGACAAATATCTGGAGCAGTACGGAAAATACAAAGCAAAAATTGATTATAATCTTTTAAAAGAAAGCGATAAAAAAGATGGCAAACTGATCCTTGTAACTGCCATTAACCCAACTCCTGCAGGAGAAGGAAAAACAACAACAACAGTAGGTCTTGCAGACGGTATGCAGAAACTTGGGAAAAATGTTATGGTAGCTCTTCGTGAGCCGTCTTTAGGACCGGTATTTGGGGTAAAAGGCGGTGCAGCAGGCGGCGGATATGCTCAGGTCGTTC
>JARIAR010000035.1 GCA_029257805.1 Blautia sp. | reverse complement strand
AATTCAATCGTTGCCGGCGGTTTCGGGCTCATATCATAGCAAACTCTGTTGACATTTTCTACTTCTGCCAGAATACGATTTGTAATTACTTCCAGTACGTCCCAGTCTATACGTTCAATACTTGCAGTCATGGCATCAATTGTATTGATGGCACGGATGATAACCGTATATTCGAAACATCTTTCATGGTTTTTCATACCAACGCTTTTGAAATCCGGAACAACGGTAAAATACTGCCAAACTTTTTTATCAAGTCCTGCTTTTGCAAATTCTTCTCTCAGAATTGCATCAGACTCTCTTACAGCTTCTAATCTGTCTCTTGTGATGGCACCAAGGCAGCGCACACCTAATCCCGGACCTGGGAACGGCTGACGATAAACCATATCATGAGGGAGTCCCAGTTCTACTCCACATGCACGAACTTCATCTTTAAACAGCTGTTTTAATGGCTCTACCAGTTCAAATTGAAGATCTTCCGGCAGTCCGCCTACATTATGATGAGATTTTACCATTTTGGCTGTTTTTGTTCCACTTTCAATAATGTCCGGATAAATGGTTCCCTGTCCAAGGAAATCAATTCCTTCCAGTTTTCTTGCTTCCTCTTCAAATACACGGATAAATTCTCCGCCGATAATTTTTCTCTTTTCTTCCGGATCTGCAACATTTTCCAGTTTTCCAAGAAAACGCTCTGAAGCATCTACATAAACGAGATTTGCATGAAGCTCATCACGAAATACCTTCACAACACTTTCTGATTCATTTTTACGCATAAGGCCATGATTAACATGTACGCATACAAGCTGCTGCCCTATGGCTTTAATCAGCATCGCAGCTACAACGGAAGAATCTACACCGCCGGAAAGAGCCAGAAGGACTTTTTTATCGCCCACCTGATTACGGATCAGTTCTACCTGATCTGCAATGAAATTTTTCATATTCCAGTTTGCTTCTGCTTTACATTCCTGGAATACAAAATTTTTCAATGTTTCCTGATCCGGAAGTTCTGCTAACTGTTTTTCACATTTGGAGGATGGATAATCAATAGACATCATAGGATATCCCAGATCATACAGTTCTGAGCGGATCTCCACTTCTTTTCCATCTACAACACGGTTTTCTCCACCATTTAAAATAATACCTTTTACATTGTCCAAACGTTTCAGTTCTTCTACTGTAATATCATGCGGATGGATTTCACTGTATACACCAAGCGCACGTATTTCTCTGGCAACTACAGTATTCTCTGTACTTCCCAGATCCAGAATTACAATCATGTCCTGTTTCATGGTAAACTTCTCCTTTGTTTTTGATATGTTTGGGCGAATCCCCTATCCACAGAAGGATCCGATTATCTTTATTATAACGTGTGCAGGAAGAAAAATCAAAAACTTTTCTTATTTATTATAAACTCTCACACTTTAACTTTATTTCTTACTTAATGGCAATTTTTATCACATGGTCCCTGCGATTTTCAAATAGTTCATAGGCTTCTTCAATGCGGGAAAGAGGATACGTATGAGTAATAAGAGGCGTCGTATCTATTTTCCCCTCTCCTATCAGCTTTAAAATTTCCTCACAGTCACACCCATCTACACCACCTGTTTTAAAAGTAAGATTTTTCCCATACATCTCCGGCAGCGGAAGAATCTGCGCATCTTCATACAACGCTACAATCGTCACAATCCCATTCGGTCGTGCACATTCCCATGCCATACGAAAACTTTCCGGTGTACCAGCCACTTCCAAAACAACATCTGCACCTCCATGATCACTGTTTTTCTGTACAAACTCCTGCAGATTTTCCGGATTGGTAAGGAGAATTTCCGGATAAAGATTTTTTATAAATTCTCTCCTGCTCTCCTCTTTTTCACAAAGAATGATCCTTTTAGGATGTTTTAACATCGTACACAAAAGCGTACATACCCCTGTAGGTCCAGCTCCAAGGATCAGAACCGTATCTTCCTTCTTAATTTCTGAAATTCTGGCTGCCCAAAATCCTGTAGCCAAAATATCCCCCACAAACAATGCCTGTTCATCTGTTACATTGTCCGGGATCACATTTAATCCCTGATCTGCATACGGTACACGGACATACTCCGCCTGCCCTCCGTCAATTCGGCATCCCAGAGCCCATCCTCCATTTTCATCTGTACAGTTGTTCACATATCCATGCTCACAAAAGAAACATTTTCCACAAAAAGTTTCCACATTTATAGTAACTCGATCACCTGGTTTTACATTTTTTACTTCTTTCCCTGTCTGTTCCACAATCCCCACCATTTCGTGACCTACCGTAATGCCAAGCACCGCTTTTGGTACCGATCCGTGCTTAATATGAAGATCACTTGTACAGATACTGGCCAGCGTCACTTTTACAATCGCATCTTTCTCATTCCGGAGCACTGGCTTCGGTTTATTTTGCAACGCAAATTTTCCTTTTTCTACATACGTATATGCTAACATCCCTATCTTCCCTGCCTTCCCTATAGCGCAAATATTTTTTCTGTTTTTATTATAAATTGTCCCGGAAAAGAAATCCACTTTAAAAATAAAAGAACCTTGTGGAAATTTTATATGGAGTCACTGCAGATTTAATGTTACAATAAGTATAAAATATATTTATGGAGGAAAAACATATGAAAAAAGGAAATTGGAAGGCCTTGCTTCCAATCGGTGTGTTCCTGATCATGTATCTGGGACTTGGAATTTTATTTGAGTACGGGTTGCATATCCCTATGGGATTTTACAATATACCAATTGTTGTATCCTTTCTCACAGCTCTGATCGTTGCCTGTCTGCAAAACCCCAAATTAAAATTTGACGATAAACTGGAAATCATGGCAAAAGGTGTTGGAAACAAAAACATCATTACTATGATCTTAATTTTCATGGCTGCCGGAATTTTTGTTGGTGTTGTAGGAAGAGGCAGTGCAGAAAGCGTAGCATATTTTCTTTTGTCTATTATCCCTGCGCGTTTTGCCGTCATTGTTCTTTTTCTTGTAAGCTGCTTTGTATCTCTTGCAATGGGTACCTCTGTTGGTACGATTACCCTGATCACCCCCATTGCCATTGCCGTTTCAAACGGATCCGGATTCAGCGCCCCCTTATGTATCGGTGCAGTTATGAGTGGTGCCATGTTTGGAGATAATCTTTCTTTTATATCCGATACCACTATTGCTGCATGCAATGGACAGGGATGTGCCATGAAAGATAAATTTCATGCAAATTTCGGAATTGCACTTCCTGCCGCACTTGTCACATTAGGGATCATCTTTTTCCGCACTTCCGGAAACGAAGCTGCAGCTGCCATCGTGAAAGATTATGACCTGATCCAGATCATTCCATATTTGCTTGTTTTAATCGGAGGGATTATTGGCATTAACGTATTTATTGTTCTTTTAATCGGAATCTTATCAGGCTCCATCATTATGCTGGCAACAGGGGCAACCCAGGCAACCGATCTTCTCTCCAATATGGGTTCCGGTGCTGCCGGTATGTATGAAACTACCATGGTTGCCATTCTTGTTTCCGCTATCTGCGCACTGATCCAGGAATATGATGGTTTTACCGCACTTTTATGTTTTATTCGAAAAGTCTTCAAAAATAAAAAAGGTGGAAAACTTGGTATGGGACTGCTGGTTGGCGCCATGGACATTGCAACTGCAAACAATACAGTAGCTATTGTCATGGCAAACCCCATTGCAAAGGAAATGGCGGAAGATTATCACATTTCCCCGCAAAATACAGCTTCGATCCTGGATACTTTTTCCTGTATTTTCCAGGGCGTCATTCCTTACGGTGCACAAATGCTCGTAGCCATTTCTGCTGCAACTGAACTGGGATGTGAAGTTTCTGCTTTTGATATTATGCCAAATCTATATTATCCATATATGCTATTAATCAGTTCTCTGATCTTTATGTTCTATATCCCGGAGAAAAAGCGATAATCTTTTGTCTATATTTTATTTTAAAAAAAATCTCTCACAGACATCAGGATTTTATATCTGATATTCTGTGAGAAATTTCTTTTTTATTTCACTATTTTATTCTCCGCATTCATCTGCATGTTCATGCTCATGGCAGATAGAGCCTGTAGAGATCAACTCTCCTTTTAAATAAGCTTCCACAGCTGCCCTTGCATCTCCCTGCGCACCTACTACAACTTCTACACCGCGCTCATTAAAAATATCCACGGCTCCGCCGCCCATTCCACCGGAAATAATCACTTCTGCGCCCTTATCTGCAAGAAAGTTTGGCAAAAATCCCGGACGATGTCCTGGGTTCGCTACACTGTTCTCTCCTACAACTTTTTTATCTTCTGTATCAAAGAAAATAAAATTCTCACAATGTCCAAAATGACCGGCAACTTCTTTTCCCATAGCAGCAACTACAATTTTCATAATTCATTTCTCCTTTTATTCATTATATATTTAATTCATTTCTAACATTTTTATATATCTGCATCAGTGCATCCCGTGCCTCACAATCTGTCTGCGCAACGCTTACTCCGGAATTAACTGCTGCTGATACTGCTTTATCGTACGGGATCTTTCCTGCAAAAGAAATTCCCTGTTCTTTGCAATACGCTTCTATTTCTGCTGTTTTTTCCGGGTTTGTATCCCATTTATTCACACACACTGCAAGTTTCATTTCAAAAGCACCTGCAGTATCTACCAGTCTCATAAGATCACTTTTTCCGGAAACAGACGGCTCTGCAACTATCAAGACTAGATCCATTCCACTCATTGATGCTATCACAGGACAGCCAATTCCAGGAGATCCGTCTACCACTGCCAAATCAGTATCTTCCCTGGCTTCTTTTAACATAGCAAACTTCACAGCTGTCACAAGTTTCCCGGAATTTCCTCGTCCCATTTTAAGCATTGCTGTAGAAAACACGGATTGCCCTTTATACAAGGTAAGCGTTCCTGCAACATCTTCTTCCATGGAAACGGCCGCTTCCGGACATACATATGCACAAACCCCGCAGCCTTCACAGGCATACGCAGAAACCTGATAGGTATCTCCACATTTTTTAATTGCATCAAATCTGCAGTTTTTTACACAAGCTCCACAGCTTACACATTTTTCAGGATCGATTACCGCTTTTTCTGCACCTGTAAAATCAGAATTTTGTGGCTCTCCTTCTGTTTTTGTGATCAAATGAAGGTTGGGTGCATCTACATCACAGTCTGCAACTGCCTTTGCCTTTGAAAAATCAATAAACGAAGATGAGACTGTCGTCTTTCCTGTTCCGCCTTTTCCACTGAGTACTAATAATCGCTTCATAATGATCTTCCTCCTATATGACTCAGCAATTTCTGAAATTCAGCCATATATTCCGGTGACTTTAGGGAAAGGATATTTCCTGCAGAAACGTTCACAGCAATATCTTTCTCATATGGAATCCGCATAAGGACCGGCAACTTATGTTGTATACAATATTCTTCCAGGGGCGGATATTCATTATCATATTTATTGATCACTACCCCGCATGGCTTCTCCAGGAGAGAAGCCAACTCATGAACCATGCAGAAATTATGGAATCCAAAGGCAGTAGGTTCTGCCACCAGCAGACAGTAATCTACATCCGATATACTTTCCACAACAGAACAGGCACTTCCCGGAGGACAATCCACAATTATCGTACTGTTCTCCTGACTCCCTTCTTTTAATGCAGTCTGGATTACCGGCACTCCGGATGCTTCTCCTAAATTCAAAACTCCTGTAACTACTTCCACCTGTCCGGAATGTCCTTTTTCAATTTTTCCAATCACCCGTTGTTTCTCTTTCACCGCATCATTGGGACAGACTAAAGAACAGCCGCCACAGGCATGACAGACTTCCGAAAACACCTTCGGCTTATCTTTTATATAAACCAGGGCATGGAATCTGCAAAAATCAACACAAGCTCTGCATCCGGTGCATTTTTCTGCATCAAATTCCGGAAGCCCGGTTGTCACATCTGTTTCTTCTATATCATCCGGTTTAAAAAACAAACGGCCATTTGGTTCTTCCACATCGCAGTCAATGTAAACTGCTTTTTTGGCAGCTGCTGCCAGATTCACTGAAACAAATGTTTTTCCTGCTCCACCTTTTCCACTCAGAACCGCAATTTTCATCGTATTCCCTGATAGCCTCCATGAAAGTGATCCATCACAGAAAGTTTTTCTTCTTTAAATGCTGTAATGTTCTGATTTACCCCGGGACCTTCTGATTTATAAATTTTAATTTCCGCTGCCTGAAGGACTTCTGCTGAATTTTTGCCACATCTTGGAGTAATAAGTACATCCGCTTTGCAGTCCACTACAAACTGTGCTGCCTTAAGTCCTGCTCCGCCCTGTGCCTGTGCAGCCGGGTTCCTTTTTATCTCACTTGTTCCACTTTCCATATCGTAAATAAGAAAATAGGGTGCTCTTCCAAATGTCACACACAGAATATTTTTATCATCATCTACCGGCATAATTACTTTCATCTGTCTTCCTCCTTATTTTATCATGCTCTTTCACAACGGCATCTATCATTTAATATTATTATATACTAATAATGGCATATGTCAATAACATTTTTGACATATGCCATATATTTTAAAACTATCCTTTTAATTATCGAAATCCACGTGATATTCTTCCTCAGGTGTTCTTATTGTAAGAGATACAAGATTAAATTCCTCATCCATAACGGTAATCTGATACTCGAAAGTTACATTTTCCTCAAACTTAGACAACAGCAAATATCCGCCATTTTCTTTGTCATCAATTTGATCACAGATATCTTCATAAACATCTCTTCCGGAAATTTCTCCTGGATAACCGGAATCTTTAATTTTTTTCTCTATCATTTCATACAACTCATTCATCTTCTTTTCCTCTCTTTCTCTATATTCATTCAGGGGCAGATACAACTCCTGCCCGTCGCACCTGCCCCTGTTTAGAACTATCGTTCCCACGACAGTTCATTTTCTTCCCTTATCAATCTGACTTACTCTTCCTGTAAATTACTTAATTTTACTGCCTGGTCTGCAGCAATCAGACTATCGATCACTTCATCCAGATCTCCGTTTAAAATATTTTCCAGACGGTGAAGCGTAAGTTTAATTCTATGGTCTGTTACACGTCCCTGCGGAAAATTGTAAGTACGAATCTTTTCAGAACGATCCCCTGTCCCGATCTGGCTTCTTCTTGCTTCTGCTTCTGCATCGTGCTGCTTTGCCAATTCCATCTCATAAAGACGGGAACGAAGCACCTTCAACGCTTTATCCTTATTCTTCAGCTGGGATTTTTCATCCTGACAGGAAATTACAATACCTGTGGGGATATGAGTCAAGCGTACTGCGGAGTCTGTTGTATTGACACACTGACCACCATTTCCGGATGCACGGAATACATCAAATTTACATTCATTTAAATCAAGATGAAAATCAATTTCCTCTGCTTCCGGCATAATTGCAACTGTACATGTAGAGGTATGGATACGTCCTCCTGATTCTGTTTCCGGAACACGCTGTACACGATGAACACCACTTTCATATTTCAAGCGGGAATAAGCGCCTGCTCCTGTGATCATAAAGGTAACTTCTTTGAATCCTCCGATTCCATTTTCATTTACACTAAGCATTTCTGTTTTCCAACGCCGTGACTCTGCATACTTTACATACATACGATATATTTCTGCAGCAAAAAGAGCGGCTTCATCGCCCCCTGCACCGCCACGAATTTCCACAATTACGTTTTTATTATCATTAGGGTCTTTTGGCAGAAGAAGGATTTTCAATTCATGTTCCAGCTCTTCCACTCTTTTTTTTGCATCAGAAAGTTCTTCTTTCAGCATTTCACGCATTTCTTCATCTTTTTCTTCTTCCAGCATAAAAAGACTGTCCTGAATAACTTCCTTACTTTTTTTATATTCTCTATACGCTTCCACGATAGGCTGCAGATCGCTCTGCTCTTTCATAAGTCGCTGGAAATGCTCCTGATTATCTGTAACACCAGGTTCTCCCAGTTCATTTAAAATTTCCTCAAATCGGATTAGCAAATCGTCTAATTTATCAAACATGATTTTCCTCCCGGTTTTTTCTCCTACATTCTGCTAAAGGCATTTTTATTCCGGTTTTCTTCCCCGGACTACGCGATCCAGCCCTGCAAGATCCTGCCGGATCTCAATATCCACAAATCCCGCATCCTTCATCAGCCGGCTAACGGCATCTCCCTGGCTGCATCCGATCTCGTAAAGCAGCCAGCCTCCCGGACATAAATATTTCTGTGCCTCTTTCGTAATGATCCGATAAAAATAAAGACCGTCTTCTTTTCCGTCAAGTGCCATGTACGGATCATGAAAACGTACTTCATCCATAAGCGTTTCAATCTCTTCCGTGGGAATATACGGAGGATTTGAAACAATCACATCAAATATCTGATTTTCTTTTTCCTGGAAGTATTCTCCGGAAAAAAGATTACTTTCTACAAATACCGCCTTATTTAAAACTTCAAGCTTTTTCGCATTCTTTTCTGCTACGGAAAGAGCATCCAAAGACAAATCCGCTCCTGTACCCTTTGCATCTTCCTTTTCCAAAAGAAGACTTATTAAAATACAGCCGGAACCTGTACACATATCAAGAATCCTAGGAGATTCTTTTTTCTCTATTACAGAAAGTGTTTCTTCTACAAGAGTTTCCGTATCCTGTCTTGGTATGAGAACATGCTCGTTCACATAAAACTCATATCCCATAAAATAACCTTTATGAGTCAGATGCTGCAAAGGAATATGCTTCGCCCTTCTTTCAATCAGCTCAAGATAACCTTCTTCTACAGATTCATCAGCTGCTTCTTCTGCATGTGCAAAATAATATGCCCGATTCTTCCCGCTCTCATGTTCCAGAAGGAGCCAGGCATCCAGCCTGGCTTCCTCAATCCCGGCAGTTTCCAGAATTTTTGTGCCTTCTTTTAAAAGAGAGCTCCATGTTGTTCCACTCATTCTGTTTCTACCTCTTCTGCCGGTACATCCATATCAAATTCTTCTTTCAGATAGGCTCTCCAGTCGAAAACTGCTTCCACTGCCTTAATTGCAACTTCCGCCATATCTGCTGTTGGCTCTTTTGTGGTAAGTTTCTGCATAGCAAGGCCTGGTTTACTAAGAGCGCTTGCAAGTTTACTGTCTGTTCTTCCTGCCCACTGAATGATTTCAAAAGAAATCCCGGCTACCACAGGAACCATAAGCAGTCTTCCAAAAAGCCGCACCCAGTAAAACGGTACCAGCACAAAAATAAAATGCAGGAAGATACTTACGATCATCACAAGAAACAGAAAGCTTGTTCCGCAACGCTTATGCTGTCTGGAACTTTTCATTACATTTTCCACTGTAAGAGGCATTCCATGTTCCACACAATTAATACATTTATGCTCTGCTCCATGATACATGAATGTCCTCTGTATATCTTTCATTCTGGAGATTAAAAGCATATATCCCATAAACAATGCCAGTTTCACAAAGGCCTCTGCCACGGTAACTAAAACTTCCGTTGCTCCCACTTTCCGCAACAGGCTTGCCAGCGCATAAGGAAGAAGCATAAATGCAGCGATGGAAACAACAATAGATATGGCAACTGTCACATACAAAAGAAACTTAAACATTCTGTCATCTTTTGCTTTTTTAGCTGCCCGTTCTTCCTCAGAAAGATGAGCATTCTTCTTCGCCTCTTCTTCGTCCTCTTCGTCACCTGCAACTTCAGCAGAATACATCAGACACTTTGTTCCCACAACAAGGGAATCTACAAAACTGACTACGCCCCGGATAATAGGCTTTTTCCAAATCCCGGCATTTCCAAAGGTGCATTTATAATCTTCCACCTTTAATTCAATTTCCTTGTCCGGACGCCGCACTGCTATGGAGTATTTATCTTTATGGCGCATCATGATCCCTTCCATAACTGCCTGTCCGCCAATATTTGATGACTTCATATTTTTCTCCTAATAGCAAAGAAAGGTTGAGATTTCCCAACCTCAACCTTCTCAACCCTGATATTCTTTAATTATTTGTTCAGGCCGTATTTTCTGTTGAACTTATCGATACGTCCACGAGCCTGAGCTGCCTTCTGCTGACCTGTGTAGAATGGATGGCATTTAGAGCAGATTTCTACATGGATATCTTCTTTTGTAGAACCTGTTGTAAATGTGTTTCCACAGTTGCAGGTTACAGTTGCCTGATGATAGTTCGGATGGATTCCTTCTCTCATGATTTTCACCTCTCTATATATCTTCTATTTATTCGTATTCATTGACGAATTCTCTATTAAACAGCTTTTTGATTATAACATATGAATGCTGGAAATGCAACAATTTTATAAAAATTTCTGTTTTTTTACCATCTGCACAAACTCTTCATTATTCTTTGTACGTGCAAACATATTCAGGATCTGTTCCACCGCATCTTCCGCCTTCATTCCGTTCAGAGCCTTTCGCATATTATAAACCGCTTCCTGCTCATCCTCTGAAAGAAGAAGATCTTCTCTCCTGGTTCCGGACTTCTGAATATCAATGGCCGGAAATACTCTTTTTTCCTGAAGTTTTCTATCAAGTACAAGTTCCATATTTCCTGTACCTTTAAATTCCTCGTAAATAACATCGTCCATCTTGCTTCCGGTATCTACAAGAGCAGTAGCCAGAATTGTAAGACTTCCTCCCTCTCTCATATTACGGGCAGCGCCAAAAAATCTCTTTGGCATATGAAGAGCTGCCGGATCAAGACCACCGGAAAGAGTTCTTCCACTTGGAGGAATTACAAGATTATATGCTCTGGCAAGCCTTGTAATGGAATCAAGAAGAATCGTTACATCTTTTTTATGTTCCACAAGACGGCGTGCACGCTCAATCACCATTTCCGATACACGTTTATGATGTTCCGGAAGTTCATCAAATGTAGAATAGATCACTTCTACATTTGGTCCCTGAATTGCCTCGCGTATATCCGTAACTTCTTCCGGACGTTCATCAATCAGAAGAATAATCAGATACATGTTTTTATTATTTCTTAAAATAGATTTCGCAACGTCTTTCAAAAGGGTTGTTTTACCTGCTTTTGGCGGAGATACGATCATGCCTCTCTGCCCTTTTCCAATTGGGCTTAAAAGATCCACGATACGCATGGCAGTTGTTCCCCCCGGACGTTCCATGATCAGACGCTCATTTGGGAAAACCGGTGTCATTTCTTCAAAATTATACCTTCTCTGTCCTTCACTTGGATGGAACCCGTTAATAGATGTTACGTATAAAAGAGCGCTAAATTTTTCTCCCTGTGTTTTTATACGTATGTTCCCCTGTATAATATCCCCGGTTTTCAAATTAAAACGTCGAATCTGAGACGGAGACACATATACATCATTTTCTCCCGGAAGATAATTTTCACAACGGATAAATCCATATCCATCCGGAAGAACTTCCAGGATTCCATTTGCCTTCTCTCCACTGTCAAGCTGCTGCACCCCGTCTGCAGATGTATTATTCTGCTGTACAGGCGTTTCCTTCTCGGTTCCTTTTTCATCTTCTTCTAACATTTTCTCAATTAAATCTGGTTTTCTCAACGTAGAAATTCCCTTCAGTCCTCTCGCTTTTGCCAAATCTTTTAATGTGGCAAGCGACAGAGATTCATACTTTTCTCTCATCATCTTTTATAATCCTCTACCTGATACATGCTACCTGTTTCTTTGTTATTGTGAATAATAATGACTACTAAAAATAAAACGTACTTGGAGTGATGTCTGAAATGACATGAACATCTAAAATCAGAATGCTTAAATATTATTTATACGAGATTCTTTTTTTATTTTAGCATATTTTTTTCTGCATGTCCATAATCCTCAGGAGCTTCAATGCGCAAAACTTATCGACAAAAAAAGAAGCGGTATCTGAAAAATCCGCCAGATACCGCTCCTGAAATATATTAGCTTACAATATTTCCCACAAGCACATAGGAAATTACATACATAATTGCAGATGCCATAAAAATACCACAAAGAATTGCAAAAGAAGACTTTTTAATATCTATATCCAAAAGAGATGCGATTAAAGCTCCGGTCCATGCTCCTGTACCAGGGAGAGGAATTCCTACAAACAATAACAATCCCCAAAATTCATATCGTTTAATCTTATCGCTTTTGCCCATTGCCCTTGTTTCCAGTTTCTCGATCAGTCCGTGAAATGTCTTTGTCTTTTTCAACATCTTAAAAATCTGACGGATAAAAAGTAAAATGAAGGGAATTGGAATAATATTTCCGATAATACAAATGGGAATTGCCTGAAGTTCATTAATCTTCAAAAGAGATGCCGCAAGCAGACCACCTCGCAACTCCAAAATCGGAATCATGGAAATAATAAAAACTGCCCCTTCCGGTGAAATAAACTGTGCCAGATTATGAGAAAACCATTCTACCAGTGCCTCCATAGTACCTCCTGCGATTTTTTTCTGCTGCGTCTGATTATCTGAAACCTGCGCAGCGCATATCTGATATTTTATACATTTCCTTCCGTTTTGTCAATTTACGATTTTTATATGTGACCTGGAAGGCTTTCCTTTACACATAAAGCCCCCCATCCAACTTCTTCATTGGGATATCGTTCATACCCCGGAATCCTTCTGGCTCCCCTGCGCAGGTATGCCTTTACTTTCTCTCCATAAAGAAAAGGATCATTTCCTTTTACCATCCCCCACTCCATAAGAAGGGCACAGGCGCCGCTTACAAAAGGTGTGGCAAAGGAAGTTCCTGTTACCGCTTCATATCCGCCCCCTGCTTTTGATGTAATAATATTAACACCTGGAGCTGCAAGATCCGGCTTTCCATAAGGCAGAAAAGAACTCCCACGCCCTGAAAAATCCGCATATGCATCTCTTCGGGAATCATAGGCTCCCACTGCAATCAGTCTTGATGCAGTAGAGGGAATCGTAAGAGTTCCCGTTGCCCTTGGGAAATAAAAAGCAGTCAGAGGATTCAGTACCTTTCCTCCCGGAAGCCATAGAAAATATTCCCCGTCTTTTATATTTTTTCCCTGCAGGATAATCTTCCACACACCGCTATCCACATATGTTTCCCTTGGAATAAAATCTATATAAATTTCCTGAGTTACAAAATACGGTCCGGGTTTTCCATAATAAATTAAAAGTTCTGTATTCCCCGCTCTGTATCTCTGAGGGCCTAGAATCTCCGAAAAAGGTCCCAGGCGCATACCTGACGGACTTTCCAGATATATTTCCATCTGATCTTCGTAGTGTTTCCAAAGCTGTACATTTAACGTTGGCTCATAAGGGCCTACTCCCAGTTCTATTTCCTGAATTTCACTCTGAAGAAGACGTCCTCCTGTATGTAACGGCAGATTCCCATTATTCCCGGTTCCTGTACAGATGCAAAGGCGCCCCATATTTGCCACCCCATCCAGATACGTCTCCAAAAGAGAGTCCCCCCGGTGAGAGCCATAATTATTCCCAAAACTGAGGTTGATTGCCATAGGAATCCCCATACTTTGAGACTGGCGCACAAGATAATCCACAGCCTGGATAAGTTCTGTTGTCCTTGGAAAGGAATCTTTTCTGGGAATCCCAAGTTTTACCACAACGATTCCACTTTCATAAGCGATCCCCCTGTTTCTTCCTCTGGATGCCCTTCCATTTCCCGCTGCAATTCCAAGAACTGCCGTTCCATGACCGCTTGTATCTGTACTTGGAACAAGGCGCCGCCCTTCCGTTTCTGAAAGCGACAGCGCCTGATTAATCTCTTCTTCTGTATATTCTGTTCCAATTTTATATCCCTGTGGAGGATTTCCAGGAATCGTCTGATCCCACAAACGAAGAATCCTTGTAGTTCCATCTTCCTTTCGAAAATCCGGGTGAAAATAATCCACACCGGAATCTGCCATACCAATCAGGATTCCCTGACCGCTTAGCCCTTCTCTCTCCATTTGAAGAGAAGAAATACAACTGGCTGTTTTTCCTTCCGAAACTGCAAAATACAAACGCTTTGGCTTTTCCACAAATTCCACCTGTTTTTTCCTGGAAAAAGCATCCAGATTTTTCTCCGGAATGGTAACAACTGCATAACCGCCTAAAAGCGGAACAACCGAAATCCCTTCTTCTTCCAATTCTCCTATTTCCTGGTTGTATTTCACAATTACATCCCAAAGACGCAGTTCCTCCTGATACCCAACATTCAAACTCCCGGATTTTTCCCTTTCCTGAAGGGTTGCATCCATTGCAAGATTTAAAAGATTATCCAGCTTCTGTTCCTGCATAAAGACTCCGTTTGTTTTTCCTTTCTATTTACATATGTAAGAACTTTGTATTTTTTTCCATTTTATTTGGAAAAAATTTTTACTTCTTTTAAAAGTTCCTCAAAATCTGCCTTTCTGCATAATTGTGTGCCTTCTCTTAAAAGAGAGCCGCCTGCTGCTGCCACTGCATATTTCAACATGGTTTCCATGTCTTTTCTTTGCTCCAGCGCCATACACATTCCCGCCACAAGAGAATCTCCCGCACCCTGTATTCCTTTTACTTCCAACGAAAGCGCCGGTGCAAATAACGCTTTTTCTTTACTTACAAGAAATGCCCCCTTTTCGCCAAGAGATATGCAAACATATGTTACACCCTGTGCCAGAATCTGCTCTGCTGCAGCAATGATTTCTTTTTCATCTGTAAATCCTTTCCCAAAAAGTTCTTCCAGTTCTTCCTTATTCGGCTTTATCACATAAGGTTTCCCTTTGATTCCTTCCTGTAGAAGGCTGCCGGAAGTATCCAACACTGTAAAAACTCCTTTTTTTCGGGCTTTTTCAATTAAGATGCGATAAATATCTTCCGGAACTCCCGGAGGAACACTTCCATTTAAAACCAGCACCGATATTCCATCAAGTATCTTTTCTGTTTTTTCCACTATAACAGAAACAGCCGCTTCTGTTACCGGAATTCCTTTCTCATTTATTTCTGTTAATGTTTTTGTCAGAGAATCAAAAATTTTGATGTTTGTACGCAAACTCCCCTCTACTTCCACAAAATCATGGAAAATAGCAAGACGATTTAAAAACGCTTTTATTCTGCGTTCATCCTCTTTATAGGAAAATCCAAGACACACAGTTTCTGATCCCAGATTTTTCAAAGCTGCGCTTACATTAATTCCCTTTCCGCATATATCACTGCGTACTGCTGTTACCCTGTTCGTTTCTCCATATCGAAAATTTTCTACTGTTACCGTCCGGTCAATACAGGGATTTAATGTCAGTGTGGCAATCATTTTTTCTCCTCACCAAGAAATCCAAATGGTTTTTCATCCTTTAAAAAATGCATAAGCATATACGCACACATAATGGCAACCTTTTCCTCTTTCAGAATTCTCTTTACCTCTTCCCTGTCTGCAAGTACAATCTCTATTTCTTCTGAATCTTCCTGTGCATCCTTGCTGATTTCACCATCTGCATATCCATATACAGTCGCACAGGATTCATCTGTCATGCCTATTGTTGTAAAAAATGGCTTTTCATACATTTCCGGAACGGATACAGGATGCAGAGTAAGTCCTGTTTCTTCATACAGTTCCCGAGCCGCTGCCTCATGAAAATCTTCGTCCTTCTCTACAAGCCCTGCGGGAAATTCATAAATATAATCATCCAGGGTATAACGATACTGACGGACCAGAACCACTTTGTCTTTCTTTTCTCCATAAAGACTGTAAATGATCACTCCATCCGGTGTATTTTTTTTCGTATTTAACTTCAGCTCTTCTACTTTTTCTGCTCTGGACGCTACATAATAAGAAACCGGCGTATTACGCGCGCTTGTCGCTTTTACTCCATATAAATTAATGTATTTGCAGTCTGTAAGTTTTTCTACACTATGTATTTTTCCCATAACTTCCTGTCCTCCCGAATTCAACTGTTTTCTATCAATCCGCTTTTAAGATTACTCTGATCTTTTTATAAATAAAAAATACGATTGCGGATGTTAACGTATATTTTACAAGATTAAATGGTACGATGATCATTATAACAAAACCTAAAAGTCCATTCACGGAGCTATGCACAGCACTTCCCATTTCAATGAATGTTTCCATTGGCATTCCAAATGCTTTTCCATAAGCCGGAAGAAGTACATACGCATTCAGGACACATGCCAGAACCGTTGTCAGCAAAGTTCCTGCTGCCATGCCCATCACAGCATGCTTCCTGCTTTTTATAAAATGCATCCGGTAAATCAGCCCGGCAGGAACCACAAACGCACATCCCATAAGGAAATTTGCTATATCTCCAACGCCTGCCGTGATGGTTCCTTTCGTTACAAGATGCACGAGGATCTTCACCAGTTCAACAAGAATGCCGGCTACCGGACCCATTGCAAAAGAACCTACCAAAACCGGAATTTCAGAAAAATCCAGCTGATAAAATGCAGGCGCAAGAAATGGGATAGGAAATTCAAAATTCATAAGAACTCCTGCTACTGCTCCCAGCATTGCCACCTGAGCAATGGTCCTTGTACGACTCCGTTCCATTGCATTTCCTCTTTTTAATACCTGTTCGCTCATAATCTGTTTCTCCTTTTCGAAATATTTCTTCTTGGCATGAATCAGTCATGCCGGAAAAAGAAAATTTCATCTTAAAAACAAAGTGGAACACTTTCTTAAGATACAAAAAGCCCCTGGAATCTCTTCCAGGGGCACTGAGCACATTTACAAAAAATCGTGTTCTTCTCTCATCCAGACTTTACTGTCGGTTTTGGAATTTCACCAAATCAGCCGCTTGCGCGGGTCGCGGACTATACCGCCGGTAGGGAATTCTGCTGCGGATACAGCGGTCACCCAACCCCGAAGAAATTTTCTTTTTACATGCTTATTATAACATTTGTTTATAGAATTGCAACTATTTTCCTAATATACTTTTACTTCTGATGTACATGAACATCCAACTGATTATAAGGAATTTCAATTCCGTTGGCATCAAACTCTTCTTTAATACGCTCATTCAGTCTCCATCTTACAGGCCAGTAACTGTCTGTTGGAACCCATACACGAAATCCCATCATTACAGCACTGTCCCCAAGACTGTCCACAAATACCACCATGCCTTCATCTTCTCTTGTATCAGGATCTTCTTTTAAAAGTTTTTCCAGGATTTCCTTTGCCTTATGCATATCCGACTGATAAGAAATTCCTACTTTTATTTCAAGTTTTCTCTGATCCCGTGCTGTTACATTTGTAATAATACTGTTAGACAAAGTACCGTTGGGAATCACCACATGTTTATTGTCAATGGATAAAAGGGTGGTATAACATATTTCAATTTTTATAACGGTTCCCTCACATCCCATCTGACCGCTTTGCACAATATAATCCCCAACCTGAAAAGGCTTAAACAAAAGAATCATCATTCCACCTGCTATATTAGCAAGACCACCCTGAAGGGCAAGACCAATGGTAACACCTGCAGTTCCCAGCAAAGCTGCAACAGAAGACTCTTTTACGCCAAAATACGTGGCAATATTAAAGATCAGAATAATATACAATATGCACTTTGACAAAGAGCAGACAAATTGCACGGCACCTTCATCAATATTGGCTTTTCCAAGAGAACGACGCATAACTTTCAACAGCCATCGTATCACCTTTCCGCCAATCCAGAATACAAAAAGTGCGATCACAATACGGATACAAAATCCGGTAATGGCAGGAAGTTTATCTGTTAAATACTGTTGTACCTGATTCAATTCTGTACCAAGCTCCTGAACCTGATTTTCCATTTGTTCCTCCTTTATAAAAGCATTCCTCTTTGAAATATCAGTAATATCAATATGATCTGTACTGCAAGAATCAAAGGAATCCCTATATAAAATTTCGGCTTTCTTGTTTTATGATGAAAAAAATACATCCCTGCAAGTCCCCCGGGCGAACCTCCTAAAACAGCTGTGAAAAGCAAAGTTTTTTCAGGTATCCGCCACAGGTTTCTCTTTGCGCGCCTCTTATCTATACCAAAAAGAACAAAAGCCAAAACACTGACTGCAAGAAGATAATACGCCAACGTTTTCATTTTTACTTTCCTGTTCCCTTCATGGAAAGACTGATTCTCTTTTTATTCATATCTACACCAATAACACGAACATCTACAACATCCCCAACACTCACAGCTTCCAGAGGATGTTTAATAAACTTCTCACTCATTTCAGAAATATGAACAAGACCGTCCTGATGAACGCCAATATCTACAAATGCACCAAAATCAATGACATTACGGACAGTTCCTTTTAAGATCATTCCTTCTTTTAAATCCTTCATATCAAGGACATCTGTACGAAGAATCGGTTTCGGCATTTCATCACGTGGATCACGAGCCGGTTTTTCCAATTCTTTTACTATATCCTGAAGCGTGATCTCACCTACCCCAAGTTCCTCTGCCATTTTTTTATAATCTGTGATTTTACGGGAAAGTCCGGAAAGCTTTCCACCTTCAATATCTTCTGTGGTATAACCAAGTCTCTCCAGAACCGCCAGAGCAGCTTCATAACTTTCCGGATGAACACTTGTAGCATCAAGAGGGTTTTTCCCACCTGTAATGCGCATAAAACCAGCGCACTGCTCAAATGCTTTCGGTCCAAGCTTTGCTACTTTTAAAAGCTCTTTTCTGCTTGTAAATCTTCCGTTTTCCTCACGGTAAGCCACAATATTCTTGGCAATCGCCTTTGAAATACCGGAAATATATTCCAAAAGAGAGGCGGATGCTGTATTTAAATCAACACCAACTTTATTTACACAGTCTTCTACGACTCCGCTTAAGGCTCCTCCCAGTTTCTTCTGGTTCATATCATGCTGATACTGACCTACACCGATAGATTTCGGATCAATTTTTACAAGCTCTGCAAGAGGATCCTGAAGACGTCTTGCAATAGAAGCCGCACTTCTCTGCCCTACATCAAAATTAGGGAATTCTTCTGTTGCCAGCTTACTTGCAGAATATACGGAAGCCCCTGCTTCATTTGTGATCACGTACTGCACTTTTTCCGGAATCTCCTTAAAGAGTTCCACAATCACCTGCTCGGACTCTCTTGAGGCAGTTCCGTTTCCAACAGAGAAAAGTGTAATGTGATATTTTTCAATAAGTTTCTTCAATGTCTCTTTTGCAGCTTTGATCTTTGCATCTGTTGTAGGTGCTGTTGGATAAATAACCGTTGTATCAAGCACTTTTCCTGTTGCATCTACAACAGCCAGCTTGCAGCCTGTACGGAAAGCCGGGTCCCAGCCAAGCACTACCTGTCCGGAAATTGGAGGCTGCATAAGAAGCTGTTCCAGATTTTTACCAAATACACTGATTGCTCCATCCTCTGCCTTTTCTGTAAGCTCATTTCTGATTTCTCTCTCAATGGCAGGTGCAATGAGACGTTTATAACTATCTTCCACAACTGCTTTTAAAACAGCTGCTGTATTTGCATTATCACGAACGATCACCTGATGCTCCAGATAACGGAGAATTTCTTCTTCAGGAGCGGAAATCTTTACCGTAAGGAATTTTTCTTTTTCCCCTCTGTTAAGAGCAAGAATACGATGTCCTGCAAGTTTCTTTACAGGCTCCTCAAACTCATAATACATTTCATATACAGACTGTGCTTCTTTATCTTTTGCAGCAGAAACAACCGTTCCTTTTTTTGCAGTAAGATTACGAATATAAATACGATAATCTGCTTCATCGGAAATACGCTCTGCAAGAATATCCATTGCACCATTAATGGCTTCCTCTGCAGTATTTACACCTTTTTCTTCTGAAAGAAACGCCTTTGCTTCTTCTTCCGGAGACTTATCTGTCATCTGAAGAGAAAAGATATTTGCCAGAGGCTCCAGTCCTTTTTCCTTTGCAATGGTAGCACGCGTACGACGCTTCGGACGATAAGGACGATACAAATCTTCCACAACAACAAGCGTCTGTGCTTCCTGAATCTGTCTTTTCAGTTCCTCTGTAAGTTTTCCCTGTTCCTCAATGCTGTTCATTACCTGTGTCTTCTTATCTTCCAGGTTTCGAAGATAAGTAAGACGTTCATGAAGCATACGAAGCTGTTCATCATTAAGCGCTCCTGTTGCCTCTTTTCTATATCGGGAAATAAATGGAATGGTATTTCCTTCGTCAATAAGTTTGACTGCAGCCTCTACCTGCCATTTTTCCACATGAAGTTCCTGTGTGATCACCTGAATAATATCCATAATTTTTATGTCTCCTCTTACTTGTTTCACGGACTTTTTTACCCAATATACCATATCAACGGAGACAGTATTTGTCAAGAAAAAGAAGCCATCGCCTGGGCGACAGCTTCTTTTTACATCATGCGCAATTCCCCGTCATGAATCTCATACACCTTGTCACAAAGAATGGAAATATCCTCCTTATTGTGACTTACCAGTATGATCACTTTTCCTTTTTCTTTTAGTTTCAGAAAAATCTTCCACATTTCCTCCACACCTCTTCTGACAGTCGTTTTCATAAGGGCATCCTGATTAAAGCCCTCCGGAACAACTGGATTTTACACGATCCATTTCTGCCTCATACATATCAGGCAGCCCGTTAAAGTTATCAAGATTGCAAAAGAAGATATTATTAACTTTTATAGAATTTATAATATTATTTCAAAATGCTCCAATATACTAGCACATAAAAAATAATTGTAAGAATAACAATTACATGAGTACCAATACCCATACTCTTTTCCTTTTCACTTATAGAGTATTTGTATAGTTTTGACTGACTCAACATATATAAAAGGATGGTATGCTCTAATAATAACAGCGTAGTAATAAATATCTGTGCTTTCTGCATATTCTCACGTAGATAATTATTTATGCCCTGTGCCTCCATCCATGATGAAATATACATATTAACGTTTCCTACTATCACCACAGGAAGAACTGCTATTACCCCACATATTGCCCGATAAACACATTCTTTTTTCATATACGCTTACCTCTTTTTCCACAGAATAATAATGTTCCGTCTTTTTATATCGAAAGGACTGCCTACCGGCTGTCGCACCTGCTAGAATCCCTACTAATATACTTGTTAAAGATGATGTACTAGAAAATTCATCTTTCACTCCATAGATTTTCGCGAACCATTTCATATTCATTGGACTCTCCTCCTTTCCGAACTCTTTATTTTATATTTAAATAATATCATCTTTCTTTATAAATATCGATATTTATATTGTTATTTTGTTTTTATGTTTATAAAATCTATTACAACGAAAAAATCCCCCGCTATATACTATATTTATCACAATTTTTTCTCAAAACAAACTGTTTATTCTAATTTTTTTCATGTTTTAGTTTTTTATATTGAAAAAGAGATTGTCGGTTAATACCGATTTTTAATCTCTAAATATTAAAATAATCTGTTTTGTTGGTTCAATTTGAATTTATTGAAAACCTGTGAGAGGACAAAGTATTCCCCTGAAATGAAAGGACTTGGTTTTTGGTGTTCAAAAAATAAGCTGTTTTATTTTTCCGAGTTCACGGGTTTCATGAAAGATACTGTTTATTGCCAGACACAGGTTATATTCCAAAATTTTGTTGGTTAATCGGGTACACAAACCCTGAAAACTTTTTACCAACACTCTTTCTGCGTTTAACTGCCGTTTGAGTACCATAAGGCAGATCCCCTGATTTCCATTTCCCTTGTAAGGGACTCTCCGACATGACCTTTGTCATCAAGGATTATAAGACCTGATTGTCCCTCAACGATATCCCTCAGATCTTCCCAGTCATCTGTGGATGCTGGCGTAATTTCAAAAATGGTATATATACTTCTAATGTAATCATGGCATAAACCTTGTAACCAAAATACGCTTCCTTTTTGGAAGGACATTTTCCATGATCGGCACCATAATCCCGAAAAGAATGATAGTATCGTACCCTGCCAAATTTACAGACTACAATAAGAAAAAGAAGCCATCGCCTGAGCGACAGCTTCTTTTTACATCATGCGCAATTCCCCGTCATGAATCTCATACACCTTGTCACAAAGAATAGAAATATCCTCCTTATTGTGGCTTACCAGTATGATCACTTTTCCTTTTTCTTTTAATTCCAGCAAAAGTTCCCGCACCTTTTCTGTACATTGTGCATCCAATCCATTAATTGGCTCATCCAAAAGAAGCACTTCCGGATCTTCCATGATTGCCTGTGCAATCCCAAGTCGCTGACGCATTCCCATGGAATATTTTCCCACCTTCTTCTTATCTGTCCCGTCAAGCCCCACTTTTGTCATTGCTTCACAAATTTCCCGGTCTGTGATTTTTTTCTTTATTTTCGCCAGATATTTTAAATTCTCAAATCCGCTTTTTCCTTTTAAAAATCCGGGATGTTCAATGACAACCCCGATACTTTGAGGAAAATCACAGTCTTTTCCAATCTGCTTCCCACATACGTTTACTTCTCCCTCATCCGGTTTCATAAGCCCGCAGATTATCTTTAAAAGAACGGTCTTTCCAGATCCGTTTCTCCCACAGACACCATAAATTTCTCCTTTTTGGCAAGACAAATTCACTGATTTTAAAACAGCTTCATTCCCAAAAGATTTGGAAACATTTTTTAATACAATCGCTTCTTCCCCCATATTTTTTCCTCTCTTAAATTAAGATTTCCTGTTTCTTATAAAATAGAAAAATATACTCATACTTACAATAAGCTGCACCACAAGAACAATGGATACATAAAATCCATTTTGCATCCCTCTATCAGAATAACACCACATTCCCCAGTACCAGGGAAATAATTTTCCCCTTACAAACGGGAAGAAAATAGGAACACACTCTCCTAAAAGAGTACACAAAACTGCCAAAATCATATCTTTTGTTTTCTGAAAAATCATTAAAAATATATCTTTCAAGAACAGTACATGCACAAAAAACAACAATCCTGCGAGACACAATCTGTAAGAAAGTTTTCCTTCTGAAATTATAAATACAAGAACAAGTCCCATGGTATAAGCAGCGCACAACAACATCTGAAACAGGAAAATTTCTTTCCACCATTTTCTGTAACTTCCATAACGAGGCAGCGTCATAACGCTTTGCTCTGTCTTACCTTTTATGTAATATCCCAGTTCTAAAAAAACAGGTAAAAAAAGCAAGATCCAATTTCCATATAACAGAAGACTCTCCTGTTCTAATGGAACTCCATATAAAATACATTGTGTTCTTTTTTGTGTCCACTCAATAAGCCCAATTCCCACAACATATCCCATTATGCGTATCCATGTTTTCTTCACTCTACCACATCCGATCTCCATTTGAACACTTATAATCTGTTTTCTTAGAAACAACAAATATTAGATACGTAATACATGCCCCGCATAACAGAAACAGTAAATAACTAAAAGTAACCGAAGGAATTATCTTGCCTTCTGTATGAAATTCTAACACTGCATTTGCCAGAAAAGAATATTTTACTCCGTACCCTGTTTTTATAAACAATACGCCAACAAAATGGATTCCTATCGCCGTCATGCTTCCCCACGGGTGGCTGGAATCAAGATTTCCCAGAAACATAACCAGTGCCAAAAAGAAACTATAGCAGCATATCAGTAAAAAGCTATGCAAAAAAGCCATCCAGGGCTTCCATGCCGAAAGAACCTGCGAGTCAAAAACTGAAATCCCATATTCTTCCATTGCCAACAAATGAGCCGGCCCAAGAAGCATTTCCATACTTTCACTCCATACATTGGTAAACTGTAAATTCCCCACATTTGCGGCAGCAGTTCCTAAAAATACGATTCCATAATAAAGCACAGTTTGACCAAAAAGATAGGAAAGCATGGATAAAATCCAACTTTTTCTCCCGCTTCTTAATATAACAAGAGGGGTAAGAGAATCTACCAAAGGAATATCTGATACTACTACTAAAAATCCAAGAAGCACAAATGACATCTGAAAGTAATTGCCCATAAGAAGAAGAAAGCCTTCTCCTCCCTGCACCGATTCCCCTCCGGCAAACCGCCGAAATGCATATGCATATAAAAACGCACATAAAAATCCTGCTGCATACCCGGCAATCACTCTTATTTTTTCCCATTCCTGTCGGAATTTTATATAAAACAGCGTGCCAACCCCTTTATACATCTTTTATTTTCCTCCCCATAAAGAATGCAATAAGCCCCCATACAATAAGAAGTATACTGATCTGAATCAATAAAGGATGCCAGAAACTGACATAATTCCCCGTATCACCTCGAAGGAGATACACAGGATTATATGATTTTCCCTGCAAAACTTCCCATAATCCTTGATAAAGAATGAACGTCCCTAAAAATGCTACGTATCTATTTGGAAAAACAGAGGAAATCAAGAGACAAATACTGCTCCAAACAGCCCCAAAAACTGCTGCCAATATGAGTTTCAAAAGAAGTACCAGTTTTCCTCCCCAAACAGATAACATAGGATTCCAGATCATTCCCTCATAAAACCCGGATTTATCATTTACGGTGGGAGTCCCTAATATAATAGCTGCCAGAAATACAAATCCAAACACTGCCACCATAAGTACAGCTCCGGAAAATGACACCACTCCTATTTTCTCCAAAATATACTGTTTTCTGCTTTTACGGATCATTTGAAATTTTATATATCCACTGTTATATTCCTCTGCAAAGCTCAAAGCAAATGGAAGAACCGGAAAAACAGCTGCAAATGGAGTAAAACCAGATAATGCCATAGGATAAACAATAATGGACAAAACATCTGTTGTTTTCATTCCAACTCCATACTCAAAAAAAGTCTGCCCCAATATAATAATGGAAATAAATATTCCCAACACCATATACCGATTACATACAGCTCTTTTTAACTCCACCTCATTCTTTCCTCCTGTTCTAAAAGCTTTCCATTCTCAGCATCTATATAGAAGAAATCTTCTACTCCTGTTGAAGAAAATCCATCATCATGATTTGGTGTTGTACGAAAAACCCATACAGGACGAAATGTTACCTCTTCCCCTTTCCATTCCAAATAATAGGAAAGTTTTAATTCAATAATGGGCTGTCCATCTGCCGGAGGTCCAATCCATCCCTTTTTTCCCAGAGATTCTACCTTTTCCAATATTTCTTCCAGAGAAAGAAGCTCTATTTTTTCTTTTTCTTTTATTTCACATTGATACGGTGTCCAAATATCTGCAAGTCTTCCATTTGTAAAAGAAACACCTCCTATATTCGAGATTGCTGTGGGATTTCCCTCTACAAGATAAGCTACTTCTTTTCCATCCAGCATCCCCTGTACCCGTACTTCAATTTCTCCTTCTTCTTTTCCTTCTCCTGTCACAATGCCCTGCGCTTTTCCCTGCAGGTCTGCTTCTTCCAAAATGTTCTGTGCAGCTGCTACTGCTTCTTCATCAGAAGAAAACTTATATTTTCCTTCGGTTTCAGAACTCCGTATCTCATCTGCGCCCGAAATCCCTGTTTCGTCTTCAAAACGGAAATATCCTTCCTGAATTCCCAGAGTAATCAGCTCTTCCCCATACTTCCAACTTTGAGAGGGGTCATCTTCCAATTCTATTTTCTCCCACTTCTCCTCATTTCCATACATTTTCCAGAACTTTTCCGGGGAAGGGGTCACAGGACTTACCGTCCCTTTATTCCAGTCTTCCAGATTTTCTTTCACCTCTGCCTGTATCAACATAGTCCCATCTTTACAGGGGATTTCCCTTTTTATTTCTTCTGCCATACAAGGTATCGTTTGTCCCCATGTAACCATCCCTGCCAGAGAACAAATCGTTAAAACATACGGAATCCTCCTCATAAACTTCCCTCCCTCACAATAGATTCCTTTCCCATTTTTCTTTTTATATTTATAAAATATCACACCTTATTAGTAATATCAACATTTTTAATATATTTATTTCTTCTTAATTAATGTGTGAATTTTTCTTATTTTTCATACAAAAGAAACTGTTGCACTAAATAATTCATGCAACAGTCCCTCTTATATCTCATTCCTATTCTGTTTCTGTGAAATAGAGTTTAAGTTCATCAAATTTTCCTTGTTTCACAATTCTGCCTTTATCCATAATAATCACTTCATCGTATTTTCTAAGCATTTCCTTATTAATATTATGAGTTATGGTCAAAACTGTTATATTCTTATTATTCAGAATCGTATTTTCTATTTCAAGAGAAGTATTGATATCAAGCGCAGAAGTTGCTTCATCCAGTATCAATATTGGTCTCTCCTGGACAAGAGCTCTTGCAATAGCAATCCTTTGTTTCTGTCCTCCTGATAATCGAGAACCATTTTCTCCAACCTGATAATTGATATCTTTTAAATCAAGAAACTTGTACAACCCGCTGTTTAAAATAGACTTTTTGAGAATTTCCTCTGAAAAAACATTTCCAAGAACAATATTATCTTTTATGCTCTTATTAAACATATAAACATTTTGGTGAATCATGGAGGATAACGTCATAAGACTACAATCCTTTTTAGGATTTATTTTATGATGATCTATATAAATCTCACCTGTATAATCTGTATAGTAATTCATTAAAATCTTAGCCAGCGTTGATTTTCCACAGCCACTCTCTCCTAAAACTGCATACTTTTTATTTTTCTCAATTATTAAAGATACATGTTCCAGCGCAAGATCATCATCCTGTGTATAAGAAAAACTAACATCTCTTAGTTCTGTGCTATCATGAAACTCTGTTATGCTTACTTCTATATTATTATTCTCCAACAACATATTTAAAAGTTTTTTATTTAGCTTTGCGCTTCCCTTTATTAAAGTAAGATACTTCACAATTTTCTGAATTGGACCAAATATTCCATTCCCAAGCTGCATAACTGCTGTTAATACACCAATAGACAATGTCCCTTTCAGTACAAAATAGCCCGCCATAATAACACCTGAAAATTGACACACAAGAGATAACATCAAAGAAAGCGCCCCTGTCAGAGCTATGAATATATTAAATTTCTGTCTCGATTTCTCCAATTTTATATTAGAATTGTTAAATTCATCATTACTTGCATCTTCCATAGAATAAGATTTAATAATCTCAAATCCATCAAACAAATCTTTTAGCACACCTGTAAAGGACGAAGTATCCTCCGAAAGACATGTCTGCCTCGTATTTATGCTGTTATTAAATAAATAAGGAACAAGAAACATAACAAGACCTGTAAAAATCAATACCATTGTAATCGGTACGCTGATTTTTAAAAGAATATAAAGCGTTACAATAAAAGTAACGATCTCTCCTGTAAGTTCTATTATGGGATCTATATAGTTCTTCTCCAACAAGTTAATGTCATTTGTCAAAACAGAAATATAATCAGCCGATGGTTTTGAATTAAAATCCTTAAAATTTTTATGCATAACGCCATTGAAAATCTGGCTTTTAAGATACTGTACCGTACTCTTTACATAACACGACTTGGCAAAATCACTTATAAAAAGAATAACCACAAAAGACAAAAAATACACGATTGCTATCATTGTAGCTCTTGAAAATTCATTTAACTTACCATCAACTGCAGTGTCTACAAGATTTTGAATTACAATTGCAGTATATACCCATAATGCTGATGAAACTACTTTAAAAAATATTGTTAATACAAACTTATACTTATACTTTAAAATGTGTTTTCCCATACTCTCGCCTTACATATATTTTACCAGATCATTCTCCACTAATCAGAAGTAACATAAAGCTTACTTTCATATTCCTCATAATGCTCATATTTGTCTTTCTCCTTTTCCTTCGCTTCCTCAAGGGTTTTATACCTGTTTAATCCACGATACGGATGCATATCTTCTCCTTTTTTCGTCGTGTCTACATGGATTCCGAGAAGATATATGTCATACACGTCTCCATTTTCTACAAGATAACCTGTGTCTTCTGTTAATTCCAAACCATCTCCCGGAGTATCTGGTATCGGATAAGTTGGCTCAAATACAACTGCAGTGGATAAAAACAGCAGCACCGCCACCACAATCCCTGTTGCAATCTGGCTCATTTTCTTCTGTTTGCCCGGAGAAACAATAAATTCTACCCTCTGCATCAGCATTTTCCTGTCATTTTTAGAAAATCCCACAGTTCCCACTGGTGTTATCCCACATGCATCTCTTACAATACTCATAAGACAGTCAAGATAGCCTGACTTTTCTTTTGTATTCATTTCCTTTGTAAGTTCCCTGTCATTTTTTATCTCTATCATCTGAAACAGACGTTTTTCCATAAAAGCAAAGACAGGGTTCCACCAATATATAGTACACAGTACTTCTGTAAGGATTTTCCAGA
>JARIAR010000027.1 GCA_029257805.1 Blautia sp. | reverse complement strand
AACCGGTTGCGCCGTCTAATAAAAGAATATTCTGTGCCAGTTTCTGAAATTCATGTTTTGTCATAATGGTTCTCCTTACTTGTGATTTTATTTATACTTACATTCTGATACAGAAAATAAGTTGCTTAATTATAACATACAATCTATAAAAAAATAATATGGTTTTGATTTAGTACAAAGATTTTCCAGTAAGCAGTTGCGAAGCTAAGGGGAAAAGGGTATAATATAAAAGAACCGTGTCACAATAAATTGTATTGGATAATAAGGAGGACATAAGAATATTAAAAGCTGGAGAGAAACATTAATTGGTGATGCTTTCTCTTTTTTTATGAAAAAAGGATAAGGAAATAAACGGTTAAAGGGGAAAAATATGAAAAAGAATTTAAAACATTGGCAGGTTATTTCAATTGGATTAATCATGTATGATGCACTGGTGATTGCAGCTGCATTTTTCGGGGCTTTGTGGCTACGCTTCGATTGTCGGTTTTCCATGATTCCGAAATTATATCTGGACGCATACTATAAGTTTATTCCTGTTTATATTATTTTTTCAGTTTTAGTATTTGGAAGAATGCGACTGTATAACAGTATCTGGCGTTTTGCCAGTTACAGTGAACTGCTTAGGATGGCAGTGGCTACCGCAGTTACTTTTATCTTTCACTGTGTAGGAATTACGGTATTTTTTAGAAGAATGCCATTGTCTTACTATATTTTTGGAATTATCATTCAGTTTATTTTAACCCTTGGCGTGCGGTTTGCATATCGGTTTGTTCTTCTGGAATATGGACGCCGGAAAACAGATGAGGAATATGCCCACGCGAAAAAGGTCCTTCTGATTGGAGCAGGAAGAGCCGGAAAAACTGTTTTGCGTGACATAAAAGGTGCAAAAGAATTAAAAGAAGTGGTCTGTTGTTTTATAGATGACAACCCCAATAAGTGGGGAAGATATGTGGAGGAAGTGCCGGTAGAAGGCGGCCGTGATGATATTTTTAAATGTGTGAAGAAATATAAGATTGATAAGATCATTATGGCAATTCCAAGCGCTACCCCGGAAGAAAAGAGAGATATTCTGAATATCTGTAAAGAGACAGGATGTGAACTGAAAAACCTTCCGGGACTTTATCAGCTGGTAACAGGAGAAGTAAAGGTCAGCACATTGAAAAATGTGGAGGTAGAAGATCTTCTTGGACGCGATCCCATTAAGGTAAATATGAATGAGATCTGTGCCTATTTACAGGGAAAAGTCATTCTTGTTACAGGAGGAGGAGGATCCATTGGATCTGAACTTGTAAGAAAAATTGCAGAAAATAATCCAAAGCAGCTGATTATTTTTGATGTATATGAAAACAATGCATATGATATACAGCAGGAAATGAAGAAAAAATATCCGGATTTAAATCTGGAAGTCATCATTGGCTCTGTACGTGACAGCCGGAAAATCTTTCAGGTATTTGAAATGTATAAACCAAATGTGGTATATCATGCAGCAGCACATAAACACGTTCCTCTTATGGAGGACAGCCCTTGTGAGGCAATTAAGAATAATGTGATCGGTACCTATAAAACGGCTTATGCAGCCATGGCAAACGGAACAGAAAGATTTGTTCTCATTAGTACAGATAAGGCGGTAAATCCTACCAATATTATGGGGGCGAGCAAACGTCTCTGTGAAATGGTGATCCAGGCATTTGATCATAAGATAAAAGAGGGAAAAGCAACAGAAATCCCTCAGCTGTTTACCCATCGGATGAAGGAAATTGTTACAAGTCCGGAAGTATTAAACCAGGTGAAACAGGCGAAAACAGAATTTGTAGCAGTGCGATTTGGAAATGTTCTTGGAAGCAATGGATCGGTGATCCCGTTATTTAAGAAACAGATTGCAGAAGGAGGACCGGTAACGGTTACCCATCCGGATATTATCCGTTATTTTATGACTATCCCGGAAGCGGTATCTCTTGTTCTCCAGGCTGGTACTTATGCAAAAGGAGGAGAGATTTTTGTTCTGGACATGGGCTCTCCTGTAAAAATAGATACCCTTGCAAGAAACCTGATTAAATTATCAGGATATAAACCGGATGTGGATATTAAGATCGAGTATACAGGTCTTCGTCCGGGAGAGAAACTGTTTGAAGAAAAGCTGATGTCTGAAGAAGGACTGAAGAAGACACCAAATGAACTGATCCATATAGGTTCCCCAATCCCATTTGATGTAAACAAGCTCCTTGTTCAGCTGGAAGATATAATGGGTGCCGCATATGCAAACTGTCCGGATATACGGGAACGTGTAGAAGAGATTGTGACAACCTATCATCCTGCAGGCATTCATGGAAGTGAAGAAAGAGGTAAAGTATACGAGCAGTTAATGCAGGAAGCAGCAGCTGCAAGAGAAACGGAAAACTAGGAAAATCCAATTTATTTAAAGGAGCATTTGAAATGAACAGAAAAATAGCAGTGGCAGGTACAGGATATGTAGGATTGTCAATTGCCACATTACTGGCACAGCATAACCGTGTAACAGCAGTGGATATTATTCCGGAAAAGGTGGATCTTATTAATCACAAAAAATCTCCGATCCAGGATGAATATATCGAAAAATATCTGGCAGAAAAAGAACTGGATCTTACTGCAACCTTAAATGCAGAAGAAGCATATAAAGATGCAGAGTTCGTTGTGATCGCAGCCCCTACCAATTATGACAGCAAGAAAAATTACTTTGACACTTCTGCAGTAGAAGCGGTGATCAAACTGGTAATGGAGTATAATCCGGAAGCGATTATGGTAATTAAATCTACCATTCCTGTTGGATATACATCTTCTGTAAGAGAAAAAACAGGAAGCAAAAACATTATTTTCAGTCCGGAATTTTTAAGAGAATCCAAGGCTTTGTATGATAATCTGTATCCATCCCGTATTATTGTAGGAACCGATATGGAAGACGAGAAGCTTGTAAAAGCAGCCCATGAATTTGCAGAGCTGCTTCAGGAAGGGGCCATTAAAGAAGAAATTGATACCTTGTTTATGGGATTTACAGAAGCAGAGGCAGTGAAGCTTTTTGCAAATACATATCTGGCATTAAGAGTCAGCTACTTTAATGAGCTTGATACATATGCAGAAATGAAAGGATTAAATGCACAGAATATTATTGATGGAGTGTGTCTTGATCCAAGAATTGGAAGCCATTACAATAACCCGTCCTTCGGATATGGCGGTTACTGTCTTCCAAAAGATACCAAGCAGCTTCTTGCAAATTACGCAGATGTTCCACAGAACATGATGTCTGCCATTGTAGAGTCCAACAGAACAAGAAAAGATTTTATTGCAGACCGGGTACTGGAAAAAGCAGGATATTATACAGCAAACAGTGCATGGGATGAAGCGGAGGAACACCCGGTTACCGTTGG
>JARIAR010000058.1 GCA_029257805.1 Blautia sp. | reverse complement strand
CGAGGGAGAATAAAAAATCCCACTGAAATGCGATATGCGGAAGTGTCGGAACTGGCAGACGAGCAAGACTAAGGATCTTGTGAGCAATGCGCTCGTGTGGGTTCAAGTCCCATCTTCCGCATTTTTTTATTTAAAAACACCCTGTGAATTCACAGGGTGTTTTTATTATTAATTAATCTGTTTGATTTGTCATTTTACATTGCCGCAGCATTAACTGCTGCAATCGTTCCATCCGAGACAGCTGTTGATATCTGACGAATTTGTTTTACACGAATATCTCCCGCTGCATAAACTCCGGCAATAGCAGTTTCCATTTTTTCATTAACAGGAATAAATCCCTCTTCTAATTTTAACTGTGTATATAATCCTGTATTCGGCACTGTACCAGCATATACAAAAATTCCACATCCGGGATCTTCAATCTTTTCTATTTCTCCAGTATGTTCATCCTGTATTTCCAATACATCTACCTGATCTTTTCCATACACCCCATGAAGTCTCGCATGCAGACACAGAGATATATTAGATGCACGATTAACTTTTTCTCTAAACTCTGCAATACACCCCAATTGTTCTTCAAAATGAATAATCGTAACTTTGGCCGCATATTTTGCCAGATACAACGCCTCTTTTACTGCTCCGTCAGCGCCACCTACGACATATACGTTTTTTCCCTGATACTTTACAGCATCTCTCGCTGCATTCATTCCCATTCCTTTTCCGTAAAGTTCATCTTCCCCAATAACACCCAGCTTCCTTGGGGATGTTCCATTCGCCAGAATTACCTTACGTGCACAGTAAGTCCCCTTATCTGTATGAATCTGCTTTACATCTCCTTCAAGCTCTACAGAATTCACCTGCGCATTTACAATTTCCACACCTGCACTTTCTGCCTGCTTTTTCATTTTTTCCGAAAACTCTTTTCCACTCTCCCCTTCGGAAACAGATGCATAATGTGTAACAGTGGACACTTTTCCAATTAATCCGCCCACCTCATTTTTCTCAAGGATTACTGTTTTCTGACCGCGACTTACTGCATAAATCCCTGCGCTGATTCCAGCAGGACCAGCTCCAATAATAATAACATCGTACATCACTTTTACCCCTTTTCTTTATCATATTTACTTTTGACTTTACTATACATCCATATATCCATTTTGTAAAATTATGATAATTAATGTTACAATAAAAAGCAATTATGATTGAGGAAACAAAATCATTTGTATTAATCTTTTGCTTGGGGATATTCTTTCACCTTTCCCATTCTTGACTGTTTCAATCATACCCTATAAAATAAAAACATAAAAACCAACTGAAAGTTTTCTATTTATTAAACAGAAAGGAATGAATTAAAATATGACTCATGATGAAATTTTAAACAAAGTGGACCATACTTTATTATCTCAAACTGCAACCTGGGAAGAAATACGTCAAATATGCGATGACGGAATTCGTTATCATGCTGCTTCCGTATGCATCCCTCCCTGCTATGTAAAACAGGCAAAAGAATACGTGAAAGACAAATTACCAATCTGCACAGTAATTGGTTTTCCTAACGGAAACCACACTACCGCTACAAAAATTTTTGAAACTCAGAATGCTTTGGAAAACGGTGCAGATGAAATTGATATGGTTATCAACATCGGCGCACTGAAAGAGAAACAATATAGTTATGTACAACACGAAATTGAAGAAATAAAGAAAATATGCGGGAATAAAGTTTTAAAAGTAATTATTGAAACTTGCCTTCTGACAGAAGATGAAAAAATTAAAATGTGCGAGATCATCACAAATACCAAAGCAGATTTCATTAAGACTTCCACCGGATTTTCTACTGCTGGCGCAACATTTGATGACATTGCTCTTTTTGCAGCTCACGTAGGTCCAAATGTTCAAATCAAAGCAGCTGGCGGCATCGCTTCTTTTGAAGATGGAGAAAAATTTATTGCTCTTGGAGCATCCAGACTCGGAACAAGCAGACTTGTAAAAATTGAGAAATCTTTATAAAAAACAAGCAGACTATCATATGTAATTCTAAAGGGCAGAATCTCTAAAAATTAGATTCTGCCCTTTTTTTATTCTCTGTAATACTCCATAACTTCTTCTGCGAGTAATTTAAAATTTATTTCATTTTCTTTTTCTATAGTTTTTACCACTTCATCTGGAAAATCAGGATTCATCCCTCCACAAATAGCACAACAGATTGCCCCAATCGTATCCGTATCCCATCCAATTTCAGCACTTAATTTTGCCGCTTTCCACGGATTTCCATTTGCCAGTTCTATAATTGTAAACACACAAGGAATTGTTTCAATCGTTTCCATCCCAGAACCAATCTCTTCATATAAACGTTTTAAAACTTTCTTTTCTTCTTTATTTTCCTGCTGAAGGATATTTCTAGCCTGTTGCATTCTAAAACGCAAGGAAGCTGACGGAAAATCATATCCATATATTTTCGCTGCTTCAATAGCATCATATGCAATATTCCATATCTCCTCAATTGAGTTCCCGCCACGTACCACATAGCTTACAGCTGCGGCTGCCGCACTTGCACCTGCCACTGCAATTTTTGTATTATGTGTAGGGAGACATATCTGGTACACATTTTTTACCAACTGCTCTATATTTTTATAATCACTTACAATACCAATTGGTGCTATTTTCATAGCTGCGCCATTCGTAGTTCCTGCAACTCCTGTTTCCTCTATAGACACACCCTTCGATATTTTTTCAAGTGCTCTTAAGGTAGATGGTCCGGAAACATATGCCGATACTCCCGAATTATTATTCCACTCTATTAGCTGACTCACATAATCTTCCACACACACTTTTCCCTGATTCTTTTTTAACATATCTAGGATCATCAACATATTAATCGTATCATCTGTAATTTTTCCTGCCGCAAAATCTCTTCCAAATATATCTTCTTTATCTGCAGGATATAACTTCTCAATACCATTCGGAAATTTATTCTCTATTTTAGACTGAGACCAGCATTCTGTAGGCATTCCCATTGCATCGCCAACTGCAGTTCCCACTAATACACCCCAGATTTTACTCTTCATTTTTCTTTTCCTCACTTTTACTCAATCTTACCTGCAAATGGAATCACCGTTAAAATCTTATCTCCCATTTGTACCGATTTTTCCTTTTCCGAGATAATATTTAAGTAATCATCTGTATTGGTAACAATCATAACAGTTTCTGTATCAAATCCATCTTTATGAATCTTTTTCAAATCTGCTTCTAAGATCAATTCATTTTTCTTAATTTTTTGCCCCTGCTGTACATGTACGGAAAAACAATTATTTTTCATTTCTACTGTATCAATTCCAACATGAATCAAAATCTCAATACCGCTATCACTTATTAACCCTACTGCATGACCATCTGGAAAAATCGTTTCTACTCTCCCCGAAACAGGAGATACCACTTTTCCATCCTCTGGAATAATCACAACACCTTCTCCTAAAGATTTTGTCGCAAACGTCTGATCTTTACACGTATCCAACGCTTTCATTTTTCCATTCATCGGAGATACAATTTCTTCAAATTGCAATAAAGATCTCTCTTCAGCAGGCTTTAAATCCTGTTCCGATTCTTCTTCCACATCCTCTTCCCTTTTATATGTAAAATAAGTAAGGAAAAAAGAGATCAACATTGTAACAATCGTTGCAATTACAGCAACAACCAATCCTTTTACACTTCCATTCTCAGGATTAATGAATGATACAAATCCCAGTATTCCAAAAGAAAATGCATACATTTTTGCCGAAAACAATGCAATAATCAGAGAACCTGCCGCTCCTCCCAACATAGAAAATGCAAACCTTTTTTTAACCGGCAAACTAAATCCATAAATTGCCGGTTCAATAATACAAAAAGTTCCTGAAACCATGGCCGGGACAGCTAAAGCTTTCTGCTGCTTTGACCTTGTGCGCAAAAATACGGCAAGCACCACTGCCGTTTGTGCGAAATTCGCCGTAAAAGACATCGGGAAAATATAGTCACTTCCCATCTGTGCAAGATTATTAATTCCAATTGCTGAAATCGGCCAATGCAATCCAAAAATCACCAATGGCTGATATAACAGCGCGACTATCACAGAAGTAATTGCCGGAGAAATCGTATATAATCCAGATATTCCTGCAGCGAGCAAAGAACTTATTAAATTTGTAACCGGTCCAATAATCATAATGGATAACGGAACTGTAACAAAAATAGTGAGGAAATTATTTAAACTATGCGCCAGTAATTCCGGAACAATTCTTTTCACAATACGCTCTACTTTCGATCCAATATAGGTAATAAAAATAATAGGAATAACTGTATACTGGTATCCATTTTCCGGGAATAAAATCGGAATTCCAAAAAAAGTATTATATACCGGTGTTTCAAATATGGTACCTGCAAAGAGCGTGTACAAAGCCTCTCCACCGGAAAGATTCATTAACAATTCTGGAACCACTAAAGTTGCACCTAATATCATACCTACAAACGGATTCAGGTTAAACGTCTTCGCACTTGTATATCCTAAAATAATTGGCAAAAAGTAAAATGCCGCCTGCCCCATAGCATGAAAAATAATATATGCACCATCGGTTGTATCTAAAACATGCATAACCGTTAATAATGCAAGTACCCCCTGCAAAAGACCTGCCGCTGTAAGGATTCCTAAAACAGGAGTAATAACTTTCGTTACAATCTCAATAAATCTATTTACCGTTCCTTTTTTCTCTTGTTTTTCCTGGGATATCTTATTTTGTCCAATGTTATTTTGCACCTCTGTAAATACATCTGCCACATGTGTTCCTATCACTACCTGATATCTTCCTGCCGAAAACTGCGCTGTCATAATATCAGGCGATTTTAATAATTCCTTTTCATTAACAAGTTCATTATTTTTTAACGTAAATCTAAGCCTTGTCATACAATGTGTAACGCTTAAAACATTCTCTTTGCCACCAACGTTTTTTAATATAAAATTAACCAACGTCTCATATTTTCCCATTTTTCTTTCCTTTCTTCTTCAACAAAAAAACAACACACTAAATAAAAGAACTCTTCGCAGATTTCTCTCACTTAGGTGTTGCCTGCATCATCAGTTACAACCCTGCATCATTTAATTAATCTCTGTAGATGTAAGATAAGATATACTCTTTCTTCCGGATATATCGCGCACTGTAATTTTTCTTTCAAATATTCTATAATTACATCTGCGCATTTTGCAGCTTTAGGATAACTCTCAACTACCTGTTGAAATAAATCAGGTAATATATTTTCTCCTATCTGATCATTGCTCACCCTTTGTATAAAAAACTTTAAATGTGTAATAAATCGAATATAATTAAAAGATTTTTCTTCTAACTGTATACCAAAACAGTCCTCAACAATCAAACTTACTTTATTTAAAATATCAACTGTCATAATCGCATCTGATTTATTTTGAGAGTTATTTTGTTCCCCATTTACAAAATGTAATGCTATAAATCCAGCTTCATCTTTTGATAATTGTATCTGTTCCTCATAAAAAATAATTTTAAGAGAATTTAAAGCTGCTGCATATTCTTTTGGATAAAATTTTTGTATTTCAAAAAGCAGTGCGTTTGTTATAATTTCCCCCTTTCTGTATCTATTAACTGCATAACTGATATGATCTGCCAGCCCAAGATATAACGCATCATCAAATGTGCAATTTAATTCTTTCTCAGCTTCTTTCACAATCTTTGTAACCAGTTCAAGGTGATTAAGAGGCACCTCCTGAGTCAACTGAATAAATCGTTCTTTCACTTCCGGAGAATCAATTATAAATATTTTTTCTGCTCTACTTGCAGATATGACATCTCCCTTTTTCTTCCCAAACGAAATACCTCTTCCAACAAAAATCTTTTCAAGCCCTTTTTCATCATTTATTAATACTACATTAGTATTAAATATTTTTTTTACTTTATACAATGATCTCAATCCTTTAATCCATCCTAGATTTATGGTCTTTAAAGCAACAAAAAACACTCAAACTAAAAGGATCTGAAAATCCCCTTAATCTGAGTGTTGCCTGATCTATCAGTTACAACCTCACCATATTAATCGTCTTTTACCACTATTTGAAACTCCTTTTATTATACATCATTTCGGCAAAAAGTCAATTGTATGAGATGTTTTTTATCGAAGGACTAAGAATTACTTTCACACGCCATCTATATTTCCCGCAGAAATTAATCGGTCCCACATATAATACCCATGCAGCAATTCTTTCTCTAACATTTCTTCTGTTTTATAAGGAAGTATCTCTTCTTCCACCTCCGGAATACATGATATTTTTCCATTCATAAAACAGGCCAGCCGGTCAGCAGCCGATCTTGCCCTGACAGAAACTCCTGCCAGTCGAATATCTAATATTTCATAGCCAAAAGGTTTATATTCTTCCATCCATATGGATTGCCTCTTTATACGCAGTTTTTCTGCCAATTGTTCAATCTCATTTAATTCATTTTTTATGATTCCTTTTATTTTCCCCATATCTTTGGCACAATAAGCGTCTTTTATCCTTGCGGTTATTCCGGATTTTTTTGCCAAAAGTTCTGCCAGAATGCTATAATATCCAAATATCCGCCTGTCTTCTTCATCCATATTATTTTGTTCTTTCAAAATAATATTTAACTTCTCTGCTAATTTCTCATAGCGAATTTTAAGTTTTTCTTCGTCAAACATTTTTATATAAAGTCCCATTAAATTATCTTCATACAGAATGGTTTTAGATGGATTTTCACAATATTGATTATGTTGTCCGTCTTCATAAACAGGGTTATCGAAAGCATCCAGCAAACAATAAGACTCCCATTCTTTCCCAAAACAAAAACGGAATCGATTCCTTATATTCTCTTCAGATAAATCTTTAGAAAAACCATATTCTCCATATAAAGCAAAAATCGGCAACATGGTGGCCAAAGGTGTTTCTGCTCCATTATCCATCCATACTGTACAAAATACATCTTTTACTCCGGTTTTATAACAGGCCTGCAATGCATCATGTGTTGTTTTTAGCGCTTTACTAACTCCCGGTGCTATACCATTCCATGTCCACGCTCCTCCTGCAAAAACAACCGGATTTCCCAGCTTTTGATGAAGACGTATATATTTTTCATAAAATTTCTCACCTTCATTATAATAATCCCAATAACAAAGAGAAATTTTATCTGATAAATTTTCTATGTTCTTTGGCTGAGCATCTTCTGATAAACTATAATAGTCCTCTACTCCAAAATTTAATTTCAGATACATATCAGACCATATAATAGGTTTTAGCCCTATACGCTCACACGTTTTACAAAGCCACTCCAGATGCTTTTTCATAACCCCGGCCGGATTACAATACCCCTTCTTCTCTAAATATTTTCCTCTTCCCAAATGAGCAGCCTCATCCATTCCCAAATGAACAATGCCTCCCGAAAAACATTGGGAAACGGTTTCTAATAATGCCCGAAGCAAATCTTCTGTTTTTTCGTTTTCTAAAAGAAGAATATCATCAATATCTTTATATTCTTCAAACATAGGCTGTTTTAATACACTTCGCAGATGTGCAAGCGTCTGTATACAAGGAACGATTGTTATACCAAAAAGTCTGGCAAATTGATCACACTCCTGCATTTCCTCTTTCTTAAACCGTCCCCTTAAATATCCCCAATACGGATATCCTTCTATCTCCAGCGTATCTTCCATATATAAATACAGACGATTCATTCCAAACTCCGCAAGTTTCACAATATAATTTTTTATGGTTTCTACGCTAGGTACACAATTTCTGGAACAATCCATCATAATACCATTTGACTCAAAATTGGATTCCTCTTCCAAATTAAACTGCGGTTTGTTTTTATTTTGAAGAAGAAGGGAAACACCTCTAAAAAAATGTGCTTTTTGATTATAGTAGATCGTGCATTTTTCTTTTTTTCTTTCAATTTTCAATTTTTCTTCTTCGATATGTTGCAATCTGATTTGTAACTCTGCATCTTGAGTTTCCCCCACCAATATATAACTATGAACTCCTGATAAAATCTTTAACCCTTCTTCAAAATCTGATTTGCAATCTCCCGTAAGAGAAACTGTTTTTTCTACCATACTCTTATCTCCTTTTTCGCTTTCTGTCTTTTAAAACCAAAACACTTATGAAGATTTCATCATTCTATACTCTGACGGATACATATTTGTACTTTTCTTAAATACTTTAGAAAAATAGCTGGAATCTACATATCCAACCATAAAAGCCACATCTTTTGTCATAATTGACGGACATTTTTCCAAAATCTCTTTTGATTTCTCGATTCGGATATCCTGTATATAATGATTTGGGGTTACCCCTTTATACTCTCGAAACAATTTACTAAGATAAGAAGGAACAAGTCCAAATTCCTGCGCTAACATTTTTGTTGTAATTCTTTCTGTGTAATGTTCCTGAATATAAGAATCCAATCTTCTAACTAATGCTTCTGTGTTTTCTTCTGTGTCCGGAAACATAAAATCATGACACCAAACAGAAAACTCTTCAAATATGTCTTTTAATTCATGCGACCGCATAACCATATCATTAATATCTCCAATGGTATTTTGAACTTCATCATTTGAAAACACAGTTCTATACGCCTGAATAAATAAAATAATTTTATTCAGGGTTAATTCTAAATCATATTGTGTGATTTTTTCTTCTTCCATTTGCTTCTGTATTTCTTCTAATACTGTCTGAAAACCTTTAAATTTACCATTTTTAATCATATATTGCAGGGTTTCTTCTGTTGCTTTTGACATACAAAAAGAAGATTGTTTTTCAGATTGATCGACCACTTCCTGTTTTCCATATGTCCATTTCATACAAATCATCTTGCGAAGTCGACTGATTGCTTCATTTATATTTAAAATATCTTCCTGCGCCGCTCCTGCCGCAACAGCTAATGGGATTTTTATTTCTTTTGCACACATCATCTTTTTCAATAATGCCCTTATATCCACCTTCTCCGATGTCTCTATCAAAAAAATCATTTCATTAGAATATTTCCCACCATACATATATATTTTTTTTATGCATGCCAGATTTTCCTCTATGTATTCTTTAATACCTAATTTATTCCAAAACCCATTATCAAATATATCTTCTTCTATATCTCCGTTACAATATGATTTTGCAATGAAATAAACAGGATATATTACATCAAAATCTATTTTCTCTTTATTCTGGCAAAATTCTTTTTCTCCATGCAAAAACTGTTTTTTCCCAAACAGAAGCTGCTTTAAAAAAGTATCTTTCTCCGTTCCTTTCTGCAACAATACCTGTTCTTTCAGTTCTTGCATCAGCAGATATAACTCCTGCCTGTCCACCGGTTTGATCAAATAGCGTTTCGCCTCATATCTTACTGCCTGTTGAGCATAAGAAAATTCCTGATAACCGCTTATTACAACACGAATAATATAAGGCTTATTCTGATTTATATATTTCAGCACCTGCAACCCATCTATTACCGGCATATTAATATCCGTAAAAACAATGTCAACAGAATTTTTCTCCAAATAATCCAGAGCTTCTTTTCCTGTTTTTGCCATCATCACAACTTTAAACTCCGGATCAAGCTTTTCAATCATTTTGCTAATTCCGCGTAATAAAGGAAATTCATCTTCCGCAACAAGGACCTTGATCATTTCAGCATTCCTCCTATCAACACCACAGCACCTTCTTCATCATTATACAGCCGAAAATCAAAATCATTCTCATAGCATATCATCATACGCATATAAATATTCCAGATGCCCATTCCTTCTACCGTACTATCCTCAAGGGTATTCCGCATTTGGCTAAAAGAAAACGCTTCTGCTTTTCTGTAAAACTCCTCCAGATACTCTTCTGAAAAACCAATTCCATTATCATGGATTTCTATCATCCATTTTTCATCTTTCTCGTATACAGATATCCTTATTTTCCATATTGGCTCTATTTTTTTAAAGGAATGCTTAAAACTATTTTCACAAATAGGCTGGATAATGTATTTAGGAATTCTATTATTATAAAGCTGCTCACCACCATCTATTTTATATTGAAAAGAATCTTCATACCGCACCTTCATCAGTTCCATATAGTCCAAAGCATACTCTATTTCATCTTTTATACGGCTGTATCCATCTCCCATGTGGGATCCATAATCAAGCATCCGCCTTAATCTCATGCACATGTTGGGAATTTTATCGTTTCCATCTTCCTGCGATTCAATAGATATAATGGCAAGTATATTATACAGGAAATGCGGATTCATTTGTGATTGCAATGCGAACAGCTGAGCTTTTAATTCATTCGTTTCTGAGGCATACTCTCGCTCTATAGCTTCTTTCATCCTCTGGATCATAGCATTAAACGCATATTGGATTCTCACAAACTCATCATTATTTTTCCATTGCTCCACTTCCAGCTGGGGATTTTCCAACGTCATACTTTCTACCGATTTATTCAGCTGTTCCAATGGCTTTGATAGTTTTCGTGCAATAATCATTTCCGTTATTACAGCAATAAATAATACTAAAATGAAACAAACCAAAATTACCATATTGTAATGACTAAAAAAAGAAAGTTCCGGATCTTTTTCTTTAATAAAAACAGCTCGATACGGTGCATTCTCTAAATTTCTTATATATGCAGAATATCCATGAATATTCACAGCTGTTTTATCCTGAACCCGCTCTTTAAGATTCATACAGATATCGTTTAATTCTTTTTTATTTTCATCCTGTTCAAATAGGGAATTTACATATACAGGATCATCATTATGAAATAACATTACATATGTACCTTCATCTGTATGATCAATAATATCACTAAGCCATTTCACATTCTCCTGGACTTCCACGTATGCACAGACATTTTCATTTGTAATATGATTTTTTATCTGACGTATAACGGAGAAATATGATTTTTCCGCCATTCCCGTATCATTGAGAATATCATTAGAAGACCAGTTATAATATACGTGATGGTTTTCTTTTTCAAAATACTTTTCTACATTTCTGAATCCCTTACTTTGAAACCATTTATCTATTCCGGAATTGGTAGTGATATCTGTTGTAGTATATACAAAATCATGGTACTGATTATACAGACAGATTCTCTTGATTCCATCCTTTTTAAAATTATAGGAATTTAACAATTCCACTATTTCCGCATTTTCTAAAGGTTCTTCCTGAAAATAATTTGTTTCTGAACTTCCCGTCAACTTCCTAAACTTATTTACGATTTCCGGATTTGCAGCAATCTGAAGTGCTGTTTTATCTAAAACATAAAAATGATTATCCAGCTGATTGACAACACTATCTGATACAATTTCAAAATCCTCCAATATTCTTTCTGACATATTGGAAGATACTTTTTGGTAATAAATCGTCCCTAGTGTAATAACCACAAATAAAATAATTAAATTCTGAGCCAGTATGATTTTGGTTTTAAATTGAAATCTTTGAAACATCTCTTTTCTTTCCCCCAATAAAATACAAAAACTTACTTCTATATTGTACCATACCGGCAAGTTTTGCAACAGACAGCATACCTTCTTAATTTTATCCTTTTACAGCTCCGGCAGTCATTCCTTCTACGATATATTTTTGCAAACAAAGATACAATATAACAACCGGTAAAATGGTAAACATAATTGCAGCAAATACATACTGCCAGTCCCGTGCATACAAACCATAAAAATTGTATATCATCATAGGAATCGTTGCCCTTTCTGAGCTGCTCATTAAATATAAAGGAATCTGGAAATTATTCCATACGCTGATGACCGCAATAATCAGGTTTGTAATTACAGCCGGTTTCATAATCGGAACCAACACTTTAAAAAACATCTGCATAGTATTACATCCATCTATTAATGCTGCCTCGTCAATTTCTCTTGGAATTCCTTTCACAAAACTCGCAAACGTCATCACCGCAAACGGAAGGTTTACAGCGGCAAACACCAGAATAACACCGGTATAAGTTTCCAATAAATTTATCTTTAGTAATAAAAAATAGGTTGTTACTAATTGCATCGTTGCAGTCAGACCAAATATGAAATAATAATATGCAAAATTCATTTTTTTATCATTTCTTCTTGAAATTACAATTCCCGCCATACTTCCAAAGATAATAACAAGTGCAACCGCTATAATCGTAATGATCAGACTGTTCTTATATCCTCTTAATATATTTCCCGTTTCCAGAACGTGCTGATAATTTTCTATTATAAAATGTTCAGGCAAGGATAAATCCATATGAAGTGCCTCACCCTGGGTTTTAAACGAACCCAAAATCATCATAACAATCGGAATCAAGAAGACAGGCGCAATCAATACACATAAAACAAAAGAAAGTATTTTACTTCTATGCTTTGATCGGATCATGATTCTACCTCCTTACCTCTTAAAAATCGATTCAACATAAACGCAACAACAGCGACACCTATGGATAATATTACAGAACTAGCGCTTGATTTTCCCAGAAGCCCCAATCCAAAAGCCCTGTATGTATAGGTGCTAAGAACCTGTGTATCAAATCCCGGACCGCCTCCTGTTAACGCATATACAAGATCAAATACCTTAAGTCCGCCTGTGATATTTAACGTAATTACTACAGTGAATGACGGAGCCAGCAGCGGAAGTGTTATTTTTTTGAATTTCTGCCACACAGTTGCTCCATCCATTTCTGCACTTTCATACAATTCTTTTGGCACAGACTGTAATCCCGAAATAAATAAAAACATATTAAACCCAGCCCACATCCATACTTCAATAAAGATAATCCAAAACATTGCCGTTCCATACTGTCCCAGCCAGTCACTGGACAAATTTGATAGTCCCATGGCAGCTAAACCATTATTTAAAAGTCCATCCAATTTCAAGATTCCCGTGAATAAAAGTCCAACAATCATACAGCTCAAAACGCAGGGCAAATAAAACAACGTCCGAAAAAATCCATTTCCTTTAAACTTCTGTACAACAAGAAGTGCAAGACAAAGTCCTACAATTGTTTTAAAAACCGTTGTCATCACTGCAAAAAGAACGGTATTTCCCAGAGATCGCAAAAACACTTCATCTCCAAATAAATTAATGAAATTTTGAAATCCTAAAAATTTAGGCGTATTTAACCGATCCATATTCCAATCTGTAAAAGAAAATAAAAAGGCTATGATTATAGGCATGATATAAAAAAGTGAATATATGCCTATTGCCGGTATACACATCCATCCCGGATATAATTTCTTTTTTATATTATTTTTCATAATACATTCTCCTATAAACAAAAGATGCCATACCATTTTACAGGCATGGCATCTCGATTTCGATTTTATTCCGTTTCTTTTTAATTAAATGCTTCTGCTCCTTTATCTTTCATGTATTGTTCAAAATCTTTCTGGAACTGTTCCATGATTCCAGCACCATCTCTGTCACCTTTGGCAGGTGCATCTACATAGTAAACATATAAACTGCTTTCGCACAAAGCATTCAGATCCATTACATAAAAATTCCATTCAGGAATAACTTTTCCTTTAGAAATGTATTTCTCATTAATATCCTGTAAATATGCTGGAAGTGTACCACCATCAACGTCTTTAAATGCAGGGAATCCTGGACGATCTTTAAAATATAAGTTTGCGTATTCCGGCGTTGCCCAGCAGTCAAATACTTTTTTTACTGTTTCAAGATTTTTAGAGTCTTTATATACAACAAAACCAACAGATGACATATTTTCTGTCACAACATCCACTCCATCCTTCATAGACATTGCAAACATGCCAATATTTGCCTTCGGATTTGCTTCTAATACACTTGCTGCAAAAAAATCACCATTAAAATGCATTGCAGCACTTCCATCTGCAACTGCTGCAATCGCATCATCATATGTGGCAGATGTAAAGTTTTCATTTATATAGCCTTTTTTGTATAATTCTAAATATTTATCAATAATCTCTGCAAACTCCGGAATATCTGTCCACTTCATCTCGTTATTCATAAGTTTATCTGCATATTCCTGTGCCTTATCCGCTCCTAAAACCTTAGCAAAATTGTCTGTCATTAAAATCTGTGGCACCCAGCTGTCTTTTGGCACATAAATGGGTGTAATTCCTGCATCTTTAATTTTTTCACATGTTTCTAAAAATTCTTCCCAGTTTTCCGGAACTTCTGTTATTCCAACCTTTTCAAATACATCCGCATTATAAGTAAATCCATGCGTACCCGGTACACTTAAAAATGGAAAACCATAAATCTTTCCATCTTCTTTATAAGTAACATTATCCGGGATCAAAAGTTTATCTACCCATTCTTCATCACTTAAATCCGCAAAATTATTTGCAGGATCTACAATGTCATAAACTGCCGGAATATTATAATCAATAATATCCGGTGCTTCTCCGGAATTTAACTTCATCTTGATCATATTGAGGGATTCCGCATCCGGAACCACCTGTACATCTACAATAATATTCTCTTCTTTTTCCAGTTTTTCTATCATAGCCTGCAGGCCTTCATAATATCTGGACTGCTGAACCATAGCGCTAATCGTTACCTTTTCATCTTTTGTTTTTGCACTTACAACTTCTGCACCTCCATATCCCGAAAACAGGCTAACTCCAACAACACATGCAAGTCCTACTGAGATTGCTTTATTCATTTTTTTCATTTTTTCACCTTCCCCTTTCTTGCTTTTAGCAAATTTATTGTATATATTCATTATAATTATTTGTTTTTTATTGTAAATGTACAAAACAGAAATTGGGGATGGATAAAAATAAAAAAATGCCCTTGCGATTCCATAACTCATAAAGCCGGAACACAAGGGCATTGGAAATATTCTTAATTTATTTTTTACAATTTTGACTGCAAGTCCACAGTTTTTCTGCAGTTGGCGCCCAATTAGAGGCATAATCTGCACATTTATCACACAAATGGTCTACCGTTTCCGGAGATTGCAAATCTGTAGAATTTGCCTGCGTATTATGTATCATTGCTCTTAACTTTTCCGGATTCTCCAACATAGGACATGGACGCAAATGATTCTCATTAAAAGGTTGACCTTTATAATATTCCATAAAAACAGGAGACTGAAGACATTCCAGTAATGTCTTGTTTCGGATGTTAGAATCAGAATAATGAATAAACACACATGGATCTACATCTCCATTGGCATTAATATGCAAATATCTTCTCCCCCCTGCTATACATCCGCCAACATATTCTCCATCATTTTGAAAATCCATGGCAAAAATTGGCTTTGTTTTTCTAATTTCACGAATTCTGTGATACATAAATTCTCTCTGCTCCGGATTTGGAAGCAATGCCGGAACTGCATCATTTCCAACAGGCATATAATGAAAATACCAGACAAATTTAGCACCCCATTTTACCATCTGATCAATAAAATCAAAAGAACTAATGGAATCCAGATTTTGACTTGTATAGCAACAGGACAAACCAAAAGGCAAATGTTTCTTCTTTAAGATTTCCATTGCCCGAATAACTTTTTGGTATGTTCCACTTCCACGACGTCCATCTGTAGCTTCTTCAAATCCCTCCACGCTAATGGCCGGAATAAAATTCTTTACGCGAAGCATTTCTTCTGCAAAATTCTCATCAATCAACGTTGCATTTGTAAAACTAAGGAACTGACAATCACTATGTTTTTCACATATGGCAATTAAATCTTTTTTGCGTACCAAAGGTTCTCCACCTGTGTAAATATACATATAAACTCCAAGCTCTTTTCCCTGACAGATAATGGAATCTATTTCATCAAAAGACAAATTTAACTTATTTCCATATTCAGCCGCCCAGCATCCTGTACAATGCAAATTACAAGCGGATGTAGGATCCAAAAGAATTGCCCACGGAATATTACAACCATATTTCTTTCTATTTTCTTCCTGTTTTGGCCATCCAATGATATTTGCATTAAAAAAGAAGTTTTCAAAAGTAGCTTTCAATACATCTTTATCAATATCTTTTATAATACTCATGATCAGCTGATACATATTATTTTCCGGATCTGAAAGAACATTCCGAAAAGCTTCTCTTTGTGCAGGAAAACTATCCGGTCCATCCCCTGCAAACTTATCTACCAGATCCATTAATTTATGGATGTTTTTTTCCGGATTTTTTTCCAGATAATTTAATGCTGTTTTCAATGTTACCTTTTTCATTTCATTTGCAATTCCCATACTTCTGTCTCCCTTTCTTTTGTAACCGTACTCTGTACAACACATAAATTAAGAATTCCATCTACCAGTATAATAAATCCAATACTTAAGTAATGCATCTACCAACATAAACAGACGAACCAAACTTTCCGTTTAAAACAACATGATAGCTCCTATAAGCATAGAAACAATCCCCATTGCCAGATCATGTTGAAAAGCCAGTTGGAATATATCTTTTGAAAAACAGCCTATCCTTTTTATAATCCCAAAGCCCAAAAAATCACTCCTCCAACCTTGTACTTTTGCTACCACTATCCTACACCCGGAAAATATTATAAAATACAGACAAAAAGTGTTTTTTATATTCTTTTCGTACATTTTTTATGTTTTGTCTGTATAATCTCGAAAAAAATAGAGGAAGATAAAACCTCTCCCTCTAAAACCAAATTTAACTAAATTCTAAATACGATTGAATCATATCATCAATAGTTGCTTCAAATGACTTTGAAACAAGCAACAAATATTTTTCACGATATGGCGGCATGCCATCTCTGACCCAGTGCATTGTATTTCCAACTATTGCATTGCTGTAAAAACTTGTAAGATATTCAATTCCCTCTTCCGATACATGATAAGAGGCTGCAGCCTCCTCCACAAAATGTTTAACAAATACTTTCGTAACCTGCTCCATATACGTCTGAATCAGCTCTTTATCTTTTGAATGGTATATATGTTCCATAGCCTGCCTATTATTTAAAATAAAATCTGCTGCTCTGACATATTCATCATAGAAAGCTGTCTGTTTTTTTGTTTCATCACAAAAATCATCAAATTTCATTTTAAAAACTTTATATAATAGATCATAAATATCTTTAAAATAATAATAAAATGTATTTCTATTTACTTCTGCAACTTCAATAACATCTTTAACCGTTAACTTATCTAAAGATTTTTTATTTAACAGATATAAAAATGCATCTATAATTCTTTGTTTCGTAAATTTAGACATTTCTTTTCTCCTAACAATTTTAAAACACATATTTTTCTCTACTCATAGTATCACACTCTTTTTCCAAAATTTCAATAAAAACAGGGGCTGATCTGAAAAATAGATCCCGCCCCATTTGCTAAAATTTTAGATTTATATTTTTATTCATCCGATTCTATCGTTAACTTTACTTTTTCAATTCGTTTGTCTTTCATCTTTTCAATTTGGAAATGCATTTTTCCAATGGTAACCATTTTCTTTGAAGAAGTATCCGGAATATACCCCAATGTTTCAATTAAAAATCCAGATACCGTGTCACAATTTTCTGTCTGAATTTTTAAATTCAACTTATCATTTAAATCTTCTATAAGCATTTTGCCATCAATCAAAAACTTATTTTCTTCCACTTTTTCAAATTCCGGATTAGGTGCATCATTTTCCTCATTAATATCCCCTACAATTTCCTCTACCAGGTCTTCAATTGTAATGATTCCAGAAAAGCCACCATATTCATCAATAAGTATCGCCATTCTCTTTTGACTTTGCTGCATTTCTCTGAATAGTTCATCTGCGTCCCTGCTGTCAGGCACAAAAAACGGTTTTTGAAGAATAGAACGAATGTCTTCATCCTTCAACCGATTTTGCTGCATCGCTATAATATAATCATTAATATGTAAAATACCAATAATGTTATCTATGTCTCTCTCGTAGATTGGAATTCTGGAATGTCTTGATTTCAATATATCAATAATTTGATCATGAACGGATTCCTCTATATTAATTGCATATACCTCTTTTCGCGGCACCATAATTTCCCGTGCGCTTTTGTCATCAAAAGAAAATACGGAACGGATCATTTCCCGCTCATGCTCTTCTATCACACCATCCATTCTTCCCTTTTCAAGCATTGCCTTTATTTCTTCTTCAGATACCATCTCTTCATCTGACTCTGTTTTCATTCCCATCAGACGAAGCAATCCATTTGTACTCATGGAAAGAAGTGCAATAAATGGAGATAAAATTTTAGAAATAAAATATATTGGCCTCACTGTTAAAAAACAGAAAAACTCTGATTTTTGAAGTGCAATCCTTTTAGGAACAAGTTCCCCAAAAACAAGATTAAAATACATCAAAAGAATCGTAACGCCAAAAAAAGAAATCGTGTCTGCATATGGTATATGAATTTTTTCCATCCAACCACTTAAAACCTGCGTGATTCCCGTTGCTGCAGAAGCACTGGAAAAAAATCCGGCACAGGTTATAGCAACCTGAATCGTTGATAAGAATTTTGTCGAATCTGTAAATAATGATTGAATCAATATTGCTTTTTTATTTCCTTCCTCTGCAAGCAAATTAATTCTGTTTTTGTTTACAGAAACAACTGCCATCTCTGCTCCTGCAAAAAACGCATTTACCAACGTAAGAATTACCAAGATCAATAGCTGCATAAAAATCTGTGTCCCGTCAGGGTCCGTGTCCATAATAAATAATCCTCCTAAAATAAAATTTTAAGAGGATTATATCATTTGCTTCCTATTTATTCAACTGTTTTATTATTTTTATAATACTCAACCAGAATAATAAGTTTTCATTGCATCCCGAATTAATAAATTAAATTTTTCTGCCTGCCATGCTGCTCTTCCTACAAAAAGTCCGTCAATAGAAGGCTTTATTATCAGTTTATTTGCATTTTCCGGATTGACACTTCCACCATACAGAACGGGAATCTCCCTATAGGCTTCTCCAAATATTTCATATAAACATTCTTTAATTGCTCTATGCATATCTTCTGCATAATTTTCTGAAGTTGGAGTTCCATTTACCCCGATTGACCATACCGGTTCATAGGCGATTATGATTTTTCTTATATCTTTCAGATTCACACCATGTAACCCTACAATTAATTGTTTACGAAGAACCTCTTTACTGATTCCATATTCCTTTTCCGATTCGGTCTCTCCAACACATAATAACGTTTCAAATCCGTGTCGTAAAGCTAATTGTACTTTTTTGTTTTCTTCGATATCGGTTTCTCTAAAAATATGCCTTCTTTCAGAATGTCCAATCATAACGAGATTTAATCCCAATTCTTTAAGCATAAGCGGAGAAATCTCTCCGGTAAATTGTCCCTGATCTTCCCAGCACATATTTTGTGCTCCAATTTGAATAAAATTTCTATCAATTTTTTTTACACAATTTTCTAATGAAGTAAAGGAAGGAATAATGAATAAATGCATTTCTTCTCTACTAATATCTTGTGTTAATTCAGCTAGTTTCTGAAGATATAAA
>JARIAR010000003.1 GCA_029257805.1 Blautia sp. | reverse complement strand
GTAGGGGTATCCAATGCACCGATCATATTGAGCAAGGTACTTTTACCGGAGCCGGATTCTCCCACGATTGCAACAAATTCACCCTTCGGAACCGAAAAGGTGACATCCCGCAGGGCGTGTACAGCAGCTTCGCCGGTTCCGAAGGTCTTTGAAATGTGTTTGACCTCTAATAAATTCATTTGGTTTACACCTCTTTCTCACTTGATAATGAAAGAGTACCATGGAAATCCTACTGCCACATGACAGTCAGCCTACAATTTTGTAGGAATTAGGAAATTCATCACAAAGGTCGTGCCGATGCCTCGTTCACTATCCACTTCGATGGTGCCGCTGTGTGCCTCTACAATCATCTTAGCAAGGGGCAACCCCAGACCGATGCCTTGTGTATCCTTAGAGAACCGGCTGCGGTAAAACCGCTTGAAAATATGGGGCAGGTCTTCCGGATGAATTCCAGCACCATTGTCTGTAACAACAATTTGAATCATGGATGGAAGTTCTTTCCACTGAACCTGAATCGTATCTCCAGACTGTGTGTGGTCCAGAGCATTTTTTACAACATTACCAACAGCCTCCATCAGCCACGACGAATCGCATAAAAAGTTTACTGTATCACTTCCACCTAAAATCAACTTTTTATTTTCCTGTATGGCCCGAAAAACAAAGTGCCGTTCTACTTGAGTCATAAGTTGAAACAGATTTTCCATGGATTTATCTAATACAACTGTCCCTGCATCTAACTTTGTTATCTTCAACAGATTTTGAACCAAAGTATCGATTCGGTCAAGTTCCTGTTCTGACAGTGCAGTAAACTCTCTGACTGTTTCCTGTTGATCTGAATCTTCCTGTAAAATTCCATTATAAATATTAAGGGCAGCTAGCGGCGTTTTTAATTGATGGGAAATATCTGCAATGGTATCTTTCATAAAATGTTTCGCTCGTCCTTCATTTTCAGCATGCGCATTTAAAATAGAAACGAGCGAGTTTATCTCATGAAATAAACGATATAATTCCCCCTCTTCTTCACAATCAAGGCGGATCTCATGGTTTCCATCCAGGTAAACATGCATTTGATCAATCGCCTTTTCCATTACCGCATGCTGCTCTCTGAAATATCTATATAAAGCCATAAGAATCCCAATACCTGCACAAATCCACCCTGCCAGTATGTACACAGCATCCATTTTTATATGCAGGACACGCAGTAAAGTAAAAACTGCCATAGGGCACACTAACAGTGCAAGGATTACTTGAAAAAGATGCTTGATTTTCCGGTCAATTAATAATCTCATTCTATGCCTCACTTACTTTCCACCCATTTGTATCCCATACGACGTACAGTTACAATTTTTTGGGGATTAGCAGGATCATCCTCCATTTTTGTTCGAAGTCTGCGGATATAAACAGTTAAAGTACTGCTGTCAATATAGTTTTCATCCCGATCCCAAAGTTGGGATAAAATCTGCTCACTTGACAGCACAATATTGGGATTTTTCAAAAATAAAAGCAGCAACTTGTACTCACCAGCTGTCAAACCTAATAGCAAACCATTCTTATAAACCTCTCTTTTTAACAGATCAACCCGAATATTGTTAGATGTTATCTCTGTATTTTCTTTCTGAAAATTTTCGCTTCTGCGAAGCAATGCATTCACCCTGGAAAGAAAAATAGAAAGCTTAAATGGCTTGGTAATATAATCATCTCCACCAATATCCAGCCCCATAATAATATCTGTTTCCTCATCTGCCGCTGTTAAAAAAATAATCGGAACCTTTGAAGTCTGCCGGATTTTCTGACATAGATCAAAGCCGGATCCATCTGGGAGCGACACATCCAACACAACCAAATCGTAATTTTTCTTCTCCCAAAGCTGCTGTGCTTCGATACTTGTACGGGCAACATCTATCCCATAACCTTGTTTTTTCAATGTAAATGAAAGTCCATTTATCAGACTCAAATCATCTTCAACTAAAAATATTTGCTTCACTTTTGTCACCATCCTGCGATTTTTCCCTGTATATCCAATAGCTATATTGTAGTTCGCCTATTTGAATAATACAAGAATAAAAATCTATTTTCTATCGTCAGTTCACCCCGTTACCTGGTGCCTTTGGGCTGTATATTTAATCATAAAGAAAAAAAAGAAAAACAAATTGAAATTTGAACTACCCGATTTTATCTACGATTATTAGATGCCGCAGGGCTTTAATAAAATCCTCCAAAACCGTTGATAACAAAGGGTTTTTCGCAAACAGCTCACCTTTTCCCTTTATACGGTTTCACCCCTGTTTATGCTTCCCTTGAAGGCTTATAAGGGCAAATGCAAGGGAAAGAAAATCCCATAAAAAGTTATAACAGAGTGTGGCAATCGGTAGCCTGTGGCATATGTGTGAATATATTATACTGGAGGATTTTAGAATGGACAAGTACAAATACGACGAGAGCAACGGCCTGTGGTACGAGCTGAAGGGAGACTATTATTTCCCCTGCCTGACCCTGCCGGAGAGTGAAAGTAAGCCGATTGGGCTTTGGGGGCAGCGGCACAGGAGCGAATGGAAGTCCTGGTGGAGCAGATGAAGCAGGCCCAGGGGATCACCGAACAGCTCAAGGCTGAAAACGCTATGGAGTGGGTCGGCAGAATGAATAACATCCGGGCGTGTGCCAAGGAAATCGTGAACGAAGAAATCATTTACGCATAAGTTAAGGCGGCAGGGATTAAATCTCTGCCGCCTTCATTTTGAATGGAATCGCTACTTGACAACTGTTCATATGGAGTATATACTGTATATGCTCCATATGAACAGTATATACTTAGGAGATGGACAATGGATATTATTATAAGCAATGCAAACAATCAGCCTATTTATGAGCAAATCTATGTTCAGATCAAAACGCTGATCGTTTCCGGAAAGCTAAAGCAAGGAGACTTGCTTCCTTCTATTCGCAGCCTTGCAAAAGATTTGCGAATCAGCGTAATCACCACAAAACGGGCCTATGATGAACTTGAAAAAGACGGTTATACCTATTCTGTAGCCGGAAAAGGTTCCTATGTGGCTGAAAAAAACACAGAAATCATCCGGGAAGCAAATTTAAGAGAAATTGAAGATCATATCAGAACAATTTGTCAGCTGGCGGCAGGATGCAATCTGAATACCAATGACATTATTGAAATGGTAAAACTCATCTCAGAGGAGAAGTAGTATGAACGCAATTGAAGTAAACGGAGTGACGAAAGCTTATCCCGATTTCACACTGGATAATGTTAGCTTTACGCTGCCAACAGGTACCATTATGGGACTTGTCGGTGAAAATGGAGCTGGTAAAAGTACCACAATCAAGCTGATTATGGATGCAATTCAGCCTGACAGCGGCAGCATATCGGTGTTTGGAAAATCAAACAGTGGCAAAGAATTCATCCAAATGAAGCAGGACATTGGAATTGCCCTGGATGAGGCATATTTCCCCGAAGTTTTGAATGCCAAAGATTTGAATAAGATCATGAAAGCAACTTATTCAAAATGGGATCAGGCTGTTTATGAAAGCTATCTCCAAAGGTTTCACCTTCCTGAAGAAAAGCAGATCAAGGAATATTCTCGTGGAATGAAAATGAAGCTGGCCATTGCTGTGGCATTATCCCATCATCCAAAGCTGCTGATTCTGGACGAAGCTACCAGCGGCCTTGATCCAATGGTGCGGGATGAGATTCTGGATGTTTTTAATGATTTTACACGGGATGAAAACCACTCCATTCTGCTGTCTTCCCATATAATCAGTGATCTTGAAAAAATCTGCGATTACATTACTTTTCTCCACAAAGGTAAATTGGTACTTTGTGAAGAAAAGGACGTTCTTCTGGACAACTATGCCATTGTAAAGCTTCCTGGTGATGAAATTCAGAATCTTCCAGAAGATGCAGTCATCCGAAAGAAAAAGGTCGTCTATGGATATGATGCTCTGATTCTCAAGGATCGAGTAAGCAGCGTATTTCAGCAGGAGCGAATCACTCTGGAGGATATTATCCTGTTTCTTGCAAAGGAGGATGGTTAAATGAACGGATTACTGCTCAAGGACTTTCTGGTTCTAACAAAACAAATGAAATTATTTCTGATTTTGATTCCGGTTATGGCCATCACAGGTGGTGCTCCCATGGCATCCATTGCAATTTTGATAGGGGCAGTGCTGCCTATGACCGCAATGGCTTATGACGAACAGTCAAAATGGGATGACCTGGCCGTAATGATGCCCTATTCGAGAAAAAATATTATACTCAGTAAGTATGTGCTCGGTTATCTTTGCATGACTGGTACTGCCGTACTGTTTGTGGCCGTAAATATGATCCTTTCGGTAAGTCAGCACAAAACTTTAGGAGAAAGTCTTTATGTGGTTATGTTTGCAATTGTGAGTGGCCTTTTGCTCATTGCTATCAATATGCCTATAACCTTTAAGTTTGGCACACAGAAAGGCAGAATAGTTTTTATTGTTTTCTTTGGAATTTCTGCTGCAGTAGGTTCTGTTATGATGGATTTGATTCCTTCTATTCCGGAGAAAATGATTTCCCTACTTCCGGCAATATCGGTCCTGTCCGTTCTGGTGCTCAATGTGTTCTCTATTCTGGTTTCTTTTCAGATTAAGCATCGTTAAGACAGCAATTCTATGTAATCCGTCGTGTATGGTTTTGTACCGTACACGGCGGTTTTTTGTCTAAGTTACCGCTCTTGGTCAAAGGACTTTTTCCGAGCGTGTTTTTGTTTGCCCTGCTGCTGAAGCTGCCGGAGTTTTTCTCTGACACTTTCCTTTTCAGGAGGGCTGCCGGTCTTGCCGGTCTGGCGCTCCCACTGGGCCAGATCGTGGTGATACTGCTCCACAACGGCTTCCATCTGACGGAAGGTTCTCATAAATGCCTGCACATCGGGGTAGCCTTCTGCTTTCAGAATCTCCAGGAACTCCTCTAACTGCTGTTTGAGTGATTGTTCTGTTTCTTCGATTTTAGTAGTAAGTGCTTTTCTTTCCTTTCCCTTGAACATTCCCTTGGTATCTGCCAGCTGCTGTTTCAGTTCCGGCAGTACCTTGTCCTGCAAGTGTTTGATTCCCTTGGCTTTGTTCTGCACCCGGATCATCAGATTCCGCATGGTGCAGAACTCGGTCATATCAATATCCAGTGTAGGCTTGGGCGGCATGGCCTGCTCACGGATCAGCGATTGCAGGAAGTCCTTTGCCTTGCCCACAATGCTGCGGAACAGATCGGGCAGCCAGCCCCATTTCTCAATGGAGGTTTTCACGGTGTCCAAGATCTCCGTTTCTTTGATCTCGATGATTTTCTCCTCGGAGATGCCAGTGACCAGCGCCACATCTGCCATGCCGCATTGTTGGCTTTGATTTCGGCTTCCTTGGGATTGTTTTTTCCGATTTTCTTGGTGGGAAGATAGACGCCGTTGGGGTCGAACACCTTGAGGTGTTGGGTGGGGTCTGACAGACGGCTGTTGATCAGATCGGTGTAGATTTCCTTGGCTTCCTGCAAGAATGGCTCACTCTTGTAGCGGTCATCCTTGATGGAAAACATATGGCTTTCGTAAATCTCTCCCTTCTTGAATACCGTACAGCCTGCCCGGAGCTTTCCGTCTTCACCGGTGACCTCTTTCTTGGTGCGGACTCTCTTTCCGGTTTCGTCAAAGAATACGCTTCTGGTGGCGATCTTCACTTCCGGGTCCGGAAGCAGAGTGCGCTCACTGAAGATCAGGTGAATGTGGTAGTTGGTTTTGCGTTTGTTGTGGTGCAGAGCGGAAACGCACTCAATGCCATACCGACTGTGAAAGGCTTCGGTAAAATCTTTCAGAACTGTATCGGAATTAAACTCGGTGTAAACCTCCGGCAAAGCGATAATCAATTCCCGTGCTTCAATGCACTTTCCCTTGGCTCCGCTTCGCTTGAATTCCTGCTGACCACCCCCGAATGGCTGACCGGTCTTTCCGATGATAAGGAATACGACAGCAAGACACTTTGCCAGATGGACATCGACAAACACATTCAAAAATATCTGGAAACCCTATCTTCTACCGTAAAGACTGAGCCGCATCAGCAGCTGCTCACGACTTTCCTCGGTAAGATGATCGACCTATACTCAGTGCTCTGCTTCTACTGGGCAGATGCTATAGCAGAGCTTGACCGGGTGGCAGAGGATGAAGGGTTGAAACAGTCCCTCAGAAGATATGCCATAGAATCTGGTGCCATTAAGGAACGGGTCTACCAGAGCGAAATGGAAATGCCGATTGAGGATATGAAACGCTTTCTGGATGGAATTTTACATATCTACGATGAAGGCCGCACCAATGTATCAATGAGCGACCTGTTCGGGATTGTGGCGGAGGCTGAAGCAAAGCTCTCCGAAAAGAATGGTTCCGTGGCACCTTGACAACAAAAATGCCGACTGTAAAGCAGCTGGCACGGTGACATTTTAACTTTGCACACATCATATGTCACAGGCCCGATTGCCACGGATAAGAAAGGAGATTTTATCTATGGCAAAAGGTTCTGTAAGAAAAAAAGGCAAAAAGTGGTACTACCGCTTCTATGTAGAAGACGAAAGCGGCAAGCAGGTACAGCGTGAGTTTACGGGAACAGAAAGCAAATCCGAAACGGAGGGTCTACTGCGCAAGGCAATGGAGGACTACGAGGAAAAGAAATTCGTAGCCAAATCTGAAAACACCACGGTGGGAATGCTGCTAGATCTGTGGGTGGAGGAAGAACTGAAACCCGGCAATCTGAGCAACAACACCGTGATGAACTACCAGGGGACGGTCAATCGCATCAAAAAGCATCCGATTGCACAGCGCAAGCTGAAAACCGTCACCGCAGATCATTTGCAGGCGTATATGGACTATCTGACCTTCGGCGGCGTCAACCCTGACGGCACAACGGCAAAGCCCCACGGAAAGGGCTACACGAGATTCTTCTCGGCAGTCCTGAACGGAGCGTTCCGGTTTGCGGTCTTTCCGAAAAGGCTGCTGTCCTTCAACCCTATGCAGTATGTGCTCTGGCGTGGCAACAAGGAAGAATACGATCTGTTCTCCGGCGAGGATGGGGATACCGGCACTGCACCGACCCTCAGCTATGAGGTGTTCTGCAAACTCCAGGACTTCCTGAAAGGCAAGGAGAACCCAGCATTGCTTCCCATCCAGATTGCCTACTACACCGGACTTCGGATCGGTGAAGTCTGCGCCCTCAGCTGGCAGGACATCAATCTGGAAGAACAGTATCTCACGGTGAGACGCAGTATGCGCTACAATGCTGCAAGGCACACCACGGAGATTGGCCCCACCAAGCGGAAGAAAATCCGCACAGTGGACTTCTGTGACACGCTGGCGTCGATCCTGAAGAAAGCCAAGTCTGAGCAGCTCAAAAACCGTCTGCGCTATGACCCGCTTTACCAGCTGAACTACTACAAAGAAGTGACCGAGAAAGACCGTACTTACTACGAGGCGTACAGCCTTCCCCAAACCGAAGAAGTGCCGGAAGACTACAAGGAAATCTCCTTTGTGTGCCTGCGGCCTGACGGGGCTTATGAGGCCCCAGCACGGTTGGGATGGTGTGCCGCAGAGCAAACAAGCAGGTGGAGGGACTTGAGAACTTCCACTTTCATATGCTCCGACACACCTTCACCAGTAACCTGCTGGCAAACGGCGCAGCCCCCAAAGATGTGCAGGAGCTTCTGGGACACAGCAATGTCAGTACCACCATGAATGTCTACGCTCACGCTACAAGGGAAGCGAAGCGCAGCTCCGCAAGATTGCTGGATAAAGTAGTTGGCGGAGAATAAAAATTTTCCCTTGTTTCGGCTCGTAAGGGCAAAAACAAGGGAAAATACATAAAATGTGCAGTTGTAAACAGCGAAAACCCTTGCAAATACAGGGTTTTGAGATGGATTGTTGGATAAACCCAAATTAAAGATACACATCACAACTGGCTGGGAAAACCTGGCATATGTTTTCGCAGTAGCAAATATACCGTTTGTATGAAACATAAAAATTGGACATAATTCTTGCATTTTTTGTAAAAATGGCAAGCGATCTGTAAAATCAAACAGCACCGGCAAAAAACAAACAAAAAAGGAACAAATCAATGCAGCAACATGAACAGCTGAAAACGCTGAGTTTTCATCTTTATCACTGGTCTCCTCTTTCACCGCATTAATCTTTTCCTGTATTTTTAAAGTGTTTCTGAAGTCAATTCTCCTTGAAACTCTGCGCCTGTTTCCTTTCTATGTTCAACAGAAGCAAAACCATTTTCTACTTCCATTTTACCTGTGCTGTAATTATAGAAAACCTCGTTATATTTGAAGTGAAACAGAAAAAAATTTCCAACCACGATAAACATCCCCATAATAAGGAGTATCTTCATTGACTTCCGTAAAAAAATCTTTTCTCGTTCTGCTTTTATCATATCACTCATGACAAGACTCCTCTGTAAAATAATACAAATACAAATCTTCCAAAGTTGGTTCTACATTCCTTGCAGTTTCACATGGGGAAGTTTTTGATATAATACGCAGATGATTTTTCCCATGATTATGTTTAATATTGGCTACCGTATAGTTTTTTTCCAGCTTTTCAGATTCCTCTTTTAAAATCTCACACTCCCAAACACAGTTTTGAATTGACTGTAAAATTTCTTCCGGTGCTCCTCTATGAATCAATTGTCCTTCTTTCATAATAAGAATTTCTTTCGCAATGTACTCTACATCAGATATAATATGAGTAGAAAGAATTACAATTTTATCCTCTGCAAGTGTACTGATCAAATTTCTAAAATGAACCCTTTCTTTCGGATCAAGTCCTGCTGTAGGTTCATCTAAAATCAAAATCTTCGGGGCATTTAAGAGGGCTTGTGCAATACCTAATCTCTGCTTCATACCCCCGGACAAATTTTTGACCTTTTCATTTTTTTATTCAGCAAATCTACTTGTGCCAACAATTCCAGTGACCTGTTATGCGCTTTTTTATGTGGTAACCCTTTAATTGCTGCAATATACATTAAAAATTTATAAGCTGTAAAACCAGGGTAATATCCAAACTGTTGAGGTAAATATCCCAGAATATTACGATATTTCTCACCCAGGTCATGAATGTTTTTTCCATTTAATAAAATTAATCCTTTTGTTTCTGCCTGTATGCCACAGATCATACGCATAAGCGTTGTTTTACCAGCACCATTCGCCCCTACCAATCCATAAACACCATTTGTTAATGTAGCATGAAAATGGCAAACCGCTTCTTTATTTCTATATTCCTTCGAAACATCTTTTATTGTAAGTTCCATTCCCATTCTCCAATCATTTTTTCATACTTTAAATATGTTTTGACAGCTTTCCCTACAGACATAAGTGACAATAAATAAAATATACACCACCCCCAAAGCATAGAAGACTGGAATAATAACCGCTGCCTGGAAATAAAGAAAAACACAACGATCAGACAAACCATAGACACAATTAAATAATAAGAAGTGTTTTCTTCTCCATTTTTGCTGGTCACAAACAAATAACATGTACACGACAAATTAAATGGAACCATTCCATACAGGATCATACCAATCATAGATTGTTGATAATAATAACTCATTACCGTTAAGATACCTGTCATAAAAAACAAATGAAATAAACCAATAATCAGCATACGACAAGATACGATTTTTACTAATGGATACCTACTGGATTGTTCAATCTCCCACATAGCATAAATATTACTTTTTGAAATCTCCCTTACACCTAGTAAAACCATTACTATAGCCACACTCATTAAAACTATCTGAATAGTCCAAAAAGCCGGCGTAAGGCACTGTAGCTGACTTTTTAGAACATTTCTGAATGAACTTGTATTCACCACTGAACTTTCCATATAATCTTTACCTATCCCAACCAATTCTTCCATACTTTCCTCTGGTATAGGTGGTATATCATAGTCTTGTAGCCACTTCTTAATCCTTTTGTAGTTATCCTGCATACTAAGCACCTCCTCCAAACTCAGCTAAGTATCCTTGTAGTTTTTTTAAACCTTGTTGAAGACGCGACTTTACCGTGGATATGCTGACACCTGTAATCTGTGCGATTTCCCGTATCTTCAAGTCATGATAAAAGCGCAAAATAATAACATCTTTTTGATAATCCGGTAAAGAGCTAATTGCTTGTCTAATTTCCTCTTTTATTTCCGCTTGTACTGCTTTCTCACAAGGACCACCACTTTTATCTATCATCTCAAATTCTTCTAAATCTATATATATGGGTGTTGCTTTTTTGAAATAGTTGTTACAAGTATTAACTGCAATTGTAAGGAGATAATTCTGAATTTTCCCTACTGATCGAACTGTTTGAATGTGTTCCAGCAATTTTAAAAAAACATTTTGTGTAACATCTGCAGCAGCAGCTGTATCTCCCGACTGAATCTTTTTAATCAATATAAAATCTTCGATGTCTATCACCACCTCTTTCAGGAAAATGTCTTATACTTAATATACAACTGAATATCCAAAAAGGATTTAATTTTTATAACAAAAAAAAGGATTCTGATTACTCAGAATCCTTAGAGCGATAGACGGGGCTCGAACCCGCGGTCTCGACCTTGGCAAGGTCGCGCGTTACCAACTACGCCACTATCGCACAAAGCGGGTGATGGGAATCGAACCCACGTATCCAGCTTGGAAGGCTGGTGTTCTACCATTGAACTACACCCGCACATCGCTTTGTTTTTGTTTTTTTCTTGCTTCGTTTTGTTTACCGCTGCAACGATGATAAGTATATAATATGTTTTCTGTTTTGTCAATAGGTTTTTAAAACTTTTTTTATTTTTTTTATTTTTTATTTTTTCAGGGTATTTTCCGTATGCATAAGTCCCCATGTACATGTTTTTTATATGCTATACCATACGAAAAATCCCTGATAAAAAAACTCTCCGTTTCTCAGTTTAATAATCCCATACATTTGTTACAGAAACCTGGGCCCGTGGTTTCTTAATAACAAGCTCCGGACTCTTTGCACTTACCTTTGTATTTGCAGGAATGGATTCTGTAATAAATGTATTGCCGCCTATAATTGTGTTTTCACCAATTACAGTCTCTCCACCCAAAACTGTCGAATTTGAATAGATTGTTACATTATCTTCAATTGTAGGATGGCGTTTTACATTCGCAAGCTGCTGCCCCTTCCTTGTAGAAAGAGCTCCCAGAGTTACTCCCTGATAAAGTTTTACATTACTTCCAATTTTTGTTGTTTCTCCAATTACTACCCCTGTTCCATGATCAATAAAGAAATATTCTCCGATGCATGCCCCCGGATTAATATCAATCCCCGTCTTTCCATGAGCAAACTCTGACATGATTCTTGGAATAAACGGTACTTTTTCCAGATACAATTCATGAGCCATTCTATAAATATAAATTGCATAGAATCCCGGATAGGAAAAGATAATTTCTTCCTTACTTTTTGCTGCAGGATCGCCATCAAATCCCGCCTGTACATCTTTTAAAAGCATCTTCTGTATTTCAGGCAGCCTTTTGATAAAACGTCCTGTAATTTCTGTCGCTTTTTCTTCTGCCTTTTCTCCCGGGTCTCCCTGATAAAGCAAAGCAATTTCTATTTGTTCCCTTAAACGATCATACAAATCATTCAATCGAAATCCAACATAATGTTCCGGAAACATAGAAGCACTTGTATCCGTTCCAAAATATCCCGGAAAAAGCACAGATCTTAATTCCCTCACAAGGTCAATGATCACCGAACGACTGGGAAGGTTTCCTTTTTCCTGAGGAAGCAAAAGTTCTTCATCACAATAATTCTTTGTTAAACTTTTTACTGCTTCCAGGATTGCTATCTTCTTTTCACTCATAATAACCTCCTGTAATCATTTTATCATTCTATAATATTATAGGATCCTTTTTTCGTCAATAAAGTTCCTCTAAAGAATTTTGCAAAAAGAATTGACCTTTTTGTCCAATCCTTATATAATAAATATCAGTTCTGTTTTTGAACTGTTTTTATGGAGATATACCCAAGTGGCTGAAGGGTCCGCACTCGAAATGCGGTAGGCCGGGCAACCGGTGCGAGAGTTCAAATCTCTCTATCTCCGTTTTTTAAGGTATCATCCGCTATTGACAATTATTTTCTATACCTGTATAATTCCAATAGCAATATATAGGGGATTGGTCAAATGGTATGATAGGGGTCTCCAAAACCTTTGGTGGGAGTTCGATTCTCTCATCCCCTGCTTAAACCCGAAAGTCTTGTAAAAGATTTTCGGGTTTTTATATTATATGCCATAAAAAATGCCGGCAGAATTTCTTCTGCCGACATATTTTTTCACTTTATGCGGAAGCTTCTTCCGCTTTTTCTACTTCTGCGATTGCCTGTTTTCTCATTGGAATACGACAGTTTTTATTATTACCGAATTCTACGATTACATCTTCTTCTGTCATATCAATTACAACACCATAAAAGCCACTTGTTGTTACAACGCTGTCTCCTACTTCCATTGCATTTAACATTGCTGCAAGTCGTTTCTGCTCTTTTTTCTGAGGACGGATCATTAAAAAGTACATGATTCCGAAAAGAATCACCATCCAGATGATCGTTACTCCAAGCCCCATTCCGCTCTGTGCGTCCATTTCAATTCCTCCTACTTTGCACTTAATAATTCCGTGCTTTTATCTTGCAAAGCACTAGAACATATCATACACAAAATTTCATGTTTCTTCAAGTGCTTTTCGTATTTTTTACAAAACCATTTCATGCAGATTTTTTTCATCGATTGCTGTTGATTTTCCCCTCTTCAAAACCTGCCAAACGCATTTTTTTATATTCTGCAAAATTCCCATTGTCAAGTGCTTCTCTGATTTCTTCCATCATATGATTATAAAAATACAGATTATGAAGTACACAAAGTCGCATTCCCAACATTTCTTTTGCCTTTAAAAGATGACGGATGTAAGCTCTGCTGTAATGACGGCAGGCCGGACATTGGCATCCCTCTTCGATTGGTCTTGTGTCCATCTCGTATTTTGCATTAAACAGATTCATTTTTCCATGATTTGTATAAACATGACCATGGCGTCCGTTTCGACTTGGATACACGCAATCAAAAAAGTCTACTCCACGCTCTACTGCTTCCAAAATGTTGGAGGGGGTTCCTACCCCCATTAAGTAGGTTGGCTTATTCTGCGGAAGATGCGGCACTACCTCATCCAGAATACGATACATTTCTGCATGAGATTCTCCTACGGCCAAACCACCAACCGCATATCCATCCAAATTCATTTCCGAAATAACATCTGCATGAGCAATACGGATATCTTCATAAACAGCCCCCTGATTAATCCCAAATAAAAGCTGCTCTTTATTAATTGTATCCGGCAAACTATTCAAGCGCTCCATCTCGGCTTTACATCTGGCAAGCCATCTTGTTGTACGATCTACAGACTTCTGAACATACTCTCTGTCTGCTACTGAACTTGGGCATTCATCAAATGCCATTGCAATCGTAGATGCAAGATTAGACTGGATTTGCATACTTTCTTCAGGTCCCATAAAAATTTTATGTCCATCAATATGAGAACGAAAATATACTCCCTCTTCCTTGATTTTTCTAAGTCCAGACAGGGAAAATACCTGAAATCCGCCAGAATCCGTTAAAATAGGTTTATCCCATACCATAAATTTATGAAGTCCGCCAAGCTGTTTTATCAGCTTGTCTCCCGGACGCACATGAAGATGATACGTATTGGAAAGCTCTACCTGTGTCCCAATTTCATGAAGATCCATAGTAGAAACCGCACCTTTGATTGCTCCTATTGTTCCTACATTCATAAAAACTGGAGTCTGTATGGTGCCATGAACGGTATGGAACTCTGCGCGTTTTGCTCTTCCTTCCGTTTTTAATATTTTATATTCTGCCATTTGTATTCCTCTTTTTCTTTTTAAATTTCATTTTCCATATATAAACTACCCAAGTTTCTCCTGAATGTCAAGAATAGCCTGATATTTTTTTTAATCTCTTGTATATACAGATTTGTCTACATTTCCTGATAAATCCTTGTTAAACTTTCACATTGCCATTTTTTCCTCATTATCGTATAATAGCATGTATCTTTTGCGAAGTGATTTAAATAAGAAAGAAACACAATGTGATAAATGATGAAATATACAATATAAGGAGGCAATCTACATTTATGAAGAAGCATACCTTAGGCATCGACATTGGTTCTACCACTGTCAAAATTGCAATCCTTGATGAAAATAATTCTTTACTTTTTGCTGATTATGAACGGCATTTTGCAAATATCCAGGAAACTTTGGCGAACCTGCTCCAAAAAGCTTACGACAAGCTTGGGGAGCTTTCTCTTTGTCCGGTTATTACCGGATCCGGCGGACTGACCCTTGCAAATCATCTGGAAATCCCCTTTGTGCAGGAAGTGATCGCTGTTTCCACTTCTCTTCAGACTCTGGCTCCTCAAACAGATGTTGCCATAGAACTGGGCGGAGAAGATGCCAAGATCATCTATTTCGAGAACGGTAATATTGAACAGCGAATGAATGGAATCTGTGCCGGGGGAACCGGCTCTTTTATCGACCAGATGGCATCCCTTCTGCAAAGCGATGCAACCGGTTTAAACGAATATGCAAAACATTATAAAGCACTTTATCCAATCGCAGCACGCTGTGGTGTTTTTGCCAAAACTGATATTCAACCTTTAATTAATGATGGCGCCACAAAAGAAGATCTCTCTGCTTCTATTTTCCAGGCAGTTGTAAACCAGACAATCTCTGGTCTGGCCTGCGGAAAACCAATTCGCGGACATGTTGCATTTCTTGGCGGTCCCCTTCATTTTCTTTCAGAACTAAAAGCCGCATTTATCCGTACCTTAAAACTGGATGAAGAACACACGATCGTTCCTGAAAACTCTCATCTTTTTGCAGCTATCGGTTCTGCTTTAAACGCAAAAGAAGACATAGAAATCTCTCTTACCGATTTAAAAAACCGACTCCATAACACCATCCATCTGGATTTTGAAGTAGAACGTATGGAACCTCTTTTCGCAACTCAGGAAGACTATGATAACTTCCATAAGCGTCAAAGCCAGTACAAAGTCACAAAAGGAGATTTATCTTCTTATAAAGGAAATTGTTACCTGGGAATTGACGCAGGTTCTACAACTACAAAAACAGCACTTGTAGGAGAAGACGGATCTCTTTTATATTCTTTTTACAGCAATAATAATGGAAATCCTCTAAAAACAACGATTCGTTCTATTCAGGAAATTTACAGTCTTCTTCCAGAAGACGCTAAAATTGCTTATTCCTGTTCTACCGGATACGGGGAAGCCCTTATAAAGGCAGCTCTTCTCCTTGATGAAGGTGAAGTGGAAACCGTCTCCCATTACTATGCAGCTGCCTTTTTTGCGCCAGAAGTAGACTGCATTCTGGATATTGGCGGCCAGGACATGAAATGTATTAAAATCAAAGACCAGACAGTGGACAGCGTACAATTAAACGAAGCCTGCTCTTCCGGATGTGGATCTTTCATTGAAACATTCGCAAAATCTCTGAATTATAGTGTCCAAGATTTTGCAAAAGCAGCTCTCTTTGCTAAAAATCCTATTGATCTTGGAACACGCTGCACTGTATTTATGAACTCAAAAGTAAAGCAGGCACAAAAGGAAGGCGCTACGGTTTCTGATATTTCTGCCGGTCTTGCTTACTCTGTAATAAAAAACGCTTTATATAAAGTAATCAAAGTATCCGATGCCTCAGAACTTGGAAAACATATCGTAGTTCAGGGCGGAACGTTTTATAACGATGCTGTTCTGCGAAGTTTTGAAAAAATTGCAGACTGTGAAGCAATACGACCGGATATTGCAGGTATCATGGGTGCTTTCGGCGCCGCTTTAATTGCACGTGAACGCCATGAATCAAATGTGCAGACTACCATGCTGTCCATTGAGAAGATCAATGAATTAAAATACAGTACCTCCATTGCAAACTGTAAAGGCTGTACAAACAACTGTCGTCTTACCATCAATAAGTTTACAGGAGGTCGTCAGTTTGTAAGCGGAAATCGTTGTGAACGTGGAATCGGAAAAGAAAAAAATAAAGATCATATTCCAAATCTTTATGAATATAAATATAAACGGCTTTTTTCCTACGAACCCCTTACAGCAGATAAAGCAATCCGTGGTAAAGTAGGTATTCCCCGCGTTTTAAATATGTTTGAAAATTACCCGTTTTGGTTTACATTCTTTACAGAACTAAAATACGAGGTTGTCCTTTCCCCGACTTCTACAAGAAAAATTTACGAATTGGGGATTGAATCCATTCCAAGTGAATCGGAATGCTATCCTGCAAAACTAGCACACGGTCATATTACATGGCTCTTAAAAAAGGGTGTAAAATTTATTTTTTACCCATGTATTCCTTATGAAAGAACGGAATTCCCGGATGCAGTTAACCATTATAACTGTCCAATCGTTACTTCCTATGCAGAAAATATTAAAAATAATGTAGATGAATTAAACGATCCTTCCATAGATTTTCGAAATCCTTTTATGGCCTTTACCTCTGAAAAAATCTTGACAGACCGTCTTGTTGAGGTATTTAAAGACATCCCTGCTGAGGAAGTGACCCTTGCAGCCCACAAAGCATGGGAAGAACTTTTTGCAGTGCGACAGGACATACAGAAAAAGGGCGAAGAAACTCTCCGCTATCTTGATGAAACAGGACGTCGGGGTATTGTTCTGGCCGGACGTCCCTATCACATAGATCCTGAGATTCATCATGGTATCCCGGATCTTATCACCAGCTATGGAATTGCTGTATTTACTGAAGATTCCATATCACATCTCGCCCAGATTGAGCGGCCGCTTCGCGTAAATGACCAGTGGATGTATCACTCCCGTCTTTACGCAGCAGCAAATTTTGTAAAAACAAAAGACAACCTGGATTTAATTCAGTTAAACTCCTTTGGATGTGGTCTGGATGCCGTTACAACAGATGAAGTATCCGAAATTCTCTCAGGCAGCGAAAAAATATACACCTGCCTGAAGATTGATGAAGTAAATAACCTTGGTGCGGCAAGGATTCGCGTCCGCTCTCTTATTGCCGCTCTCCGTGCAAAAGAAGCTCGAAAAAAAGCCCGTTGTATCCAATCCTCTGCGATTGAAAAAGTGGCATTTACAAAAGAGATGCGTAAAGATTTCACAATCCTTTGCCCGCAAATGTCTCCGTTTCATTTTAGCTTTATACAGGCAGCTTTTAATACATGTGGATATCATTTCGAAGTCCTTCCAAACGATAATAAAGAAGCGGTAAATACAGGACTGAAATATGTAAATAACGATGCCTGCTACCCTTCCCTTATTGTTGTTGGACAGATCATGGATGCTCTTTTATCCGGAAAATATGATTTAAACAAAACTGCTGTTATTATGTCCCAAACAGGCGGAGGGTGCCGTGCCTCTAACTACATAGCCTTTATTCGCCGTGCTCTAAAAAAAGCAGGAATGGAACAAGTACCGGTTATCTCCATTAACTTAAGTGGTATGGAAAAAAATCCTGGCTTTAAACTGACCCTTCCACTTATTAAACGCATTTGTTATGGCGGCACATTTGGAGATATCCTTATGAAATGTGTTTACAGAATGCGCCCTTATGAACTGGAAAAAGGAATTGTAAACAGACGATATAAAATCTGGGAACAGAGATGTATTGCATTCCTTACAGGAAATAATACCAGTCACAGTCAGTTTAAAAAAATATGTCAGGAAATGGTGCACGATTTTGATACGATTCCTATCAGCGACGAGAAAAAGCCACGTGTAGGCATTGTGGGAGAGATCCTTGTAAAATTCCTCCCTGCTGCCAATAATCATCTTGCAGAACTTCTGGAAGAAGAAGGTGCCGAAGCCGTTGTCCCTGATTTAATCGACTTTTTATGTTATTGTTTCTATAATCAGAATTTCAAAGTAGAAAATCTTGGATTTAAAAAATCAAAAGCAACCGTTGCAAACTGGGGAATTAAAGCAATTGAATGGATGCGGAGCTCTGCCAATGAAGCCCTTTCCCAAAGCCGTCACTTTACTCCATCTGTAGATATACAGGAATTGGCAAAAATGGCTTCTCCTATTGTTTCTCAAGGAAATCAGACGGGAGAAGGATGGTTCCTGACTGGAGAAATGATGGAGCTTCTTCATGGTGGTGTACCTAATATCGTATGTATTCAGCCTTTTGGATGTCTTCCAAATCATATTGTAGGAAAAGGTGTAATTAAAGAAATTCGCCGTACTCATCCGGAAGCAAATATTATTGCCATTGATTATGACCCTGGCGCAAGCGAAGTCAACCAGCTTAACAGAATTAAATTAATGCTGTCCACAGCACAAAAAAATCTTCACACTCCCAATAATTAATATAAAAAACGGCAGAAAAACCAATTGGTTTTTCCGCCGTTTTTTCTTATATTCCTATTATCTGTTTCTTATATTTATTCAGTCCTTCTTTAATTTTTAACAAGTCCGGCATTCTCCACTCCCAGTTAGGACTGCCCACTGTTCCAGGGGTATTAAAATGGGCTTCTTTCCCCATGCCAAGAATATCCCACATAGGAACAATCGCATATTCCGCCATACTTTTCCATGTATAAGCCAAAAGTCTGTCCTGTACAGAACCCTGTTTCATTCCCTGTTTTTTCAGAAATCTCCGTAACTTTCTTTTGGATGCACATGTCATTTTCTCATACCATTCCATTAATGTATCATTATCATGTGTTCCCGTATAAATAATGAGATTTTCTTTTTCCTTATAACAATCCCTTGCATACTTTCCTTTGGTCTCTATGGAAAACTCCAGGATTTTCATCCCCTTTAAGCCGTAATGATCTTTTAATTTTATAACCTCCGGACGCAATTCACCTAAATCTTCTGCAACAAGACATGCTTCCGGAACTTCTCTTTTTAAGGTATCCAAAACTTCATAACCCGGTGCTTCTACCCATTCCCCCTCCACAGCCGTAGGACAAGAGGAAGGGATTTTCCAAAAAGTATCAAATGCCCGGAAATGATCGATTCTGATAATGTCAAAAAGCTTACTATTATATCCAATTCGTTTCACCCAGAAGTCATACCCTGTTTTTTTCATATATTCCCAGTCATAAATAGGATTTCCCCATCTCTGCCCCACTGCACTAAAATAATCCGGAGGTACTCCTGCAATAAAAGCAGGTTTTCCATCTGCCCCAAGCAAAAAATTTTCTTTACCTGACCATACGTCAACAGAATCAATCCCAACATAAAAAGGAACATCCCCCATAATCTGGATTCCATTTCTGTTTGCTTTTTCTTTTACTTTTTTCCACTGACAAAGAAAAATATACTGTAAAAACATATGATACGCAGCTTCTTTTTCCGTCTCTGAATTTACCTCTTGTTTTTCCCATTCATTCCAACACCGATTTCCATTTTCCTTTTTCAATGCACGAAATAAACCATACGGGCGAACCCAGTCTTGCAAAATAAATTCTCTATATTCCTTTGTCTCTTTGAAATTTTCGTAAGCTTCACGTAAATAACCATCTTTCCAGATACGCATCTGCTCGTACGCTACATACTCTTCATTGTTCAAATAAGACGGCGGCAGTTCTTTTAAAAGTCCCTCCTCAAAGAGAAGATCAAGGCTGATATAGATTTCATCTCCTGCACAGGAAGAATATGGCTGATACGGAGAGTTTCCATATCCCATGGGATTCATAGGAAGTACCTGCCATATTTTTATTCCTGCCTCCTTTAAATAATCCAGAAATTCATACGTTTCGTTTCCCAGTTCTCCTACCCCTGTTCTTGACGGAAGCGAAGACACCGGCATTAAAATTCCAGCTTTTCTCATACAATTACCTCTTTATGAAAGTTTCCAGATATCACTGTTATATTCCGCAATTGTTCTGTCTGCTGAAAAATATCCTGCCTTTGCAATATTAACGAGTGCCTTTTGTGCCCATACCGTACGGTCTTCATAATCGCTCAAAACAGCTTCTTTTTTCTCAATATATTCTTTCACATCAAGAAGCGCCATAAACCAGTCTTTTGATACAATTTCTTTATACAATCTTCCAAGATTTATCGGATCTCCAATAAGCAACAGTTCTTTGCTAATAATAAAATCCACAAGTTCCTGAATCAAAGGATCGTTTTCATAGAGGTCTTTTGAGCAGTATGTTCCATCTTCATACAGTTTAATAATCTCCTCTGATTTTTTTCCGAAAATATAAATATTTTCATCCCCTACAAGCTCATGAATTTCCACATTTGCTCCATCTTCCGTACCAAGTGTGACAGCACCGTTTAACATAAACTTCATGTTTCCTGTTCCAGATGCTTCTTTTGAAGCAAGAGAAATCTGTTCAGAAATATCACATGCAGGAATGAGTTTTTCTGCCTTTGTCACATTATAATTTTCTACCATAACAAGTTTCATATATTTGCTTACAACAGGATCTCTGTCAATAAGCTGCTGCAGACAAAGCAGAAGATGAATAATATCTTTTGCAATTGTATATGCAGGCGCAGCTTTCGCTCCAAAGATCATTGTAATCGGACGTTTTGGCAGATTTCCCTTTTTAATTTCTTTATACTTATAGATAGCATAAAGTGCATTCATCTGCTGTCTTTTATATTCATGCAAACGTTTGATCTGAATGTCAAATACAGAATTTTCATCTATCTCTATATTTTGTGTCGTCTTCAGATAATCTTTCAAATGTACTTTTGCATGATGTTTAATTTCTGTAAGACGCTCTAAAACAACCTTATCATTCTTATATGCAAGAAGTTTTTCCAGTTCCTGCGCATCATCTTTAAATCCGGAACCAATTAATTGTTCCAAATAACCGCTTAATTCCTGATTACAATGCAGAAGCCATCTTCTAAAGGTAATACCATTTGTCTTATTATTAAACTTTTCAGGATAAATATCATAAAATGGCTTTAATTCCGATTCTTTTAAAATTTCTGTATGAAGAGCTGCCACACCATTTACTGCGTAGCCAAAATGGATATCAATATGAGCCATGTGCACTCTGTCCATATTATCAATAATGTAAACTCTCTCATCATGATAATCTCTTCTTACCCTCGCATCCAGTTCACGAATAATCGGAAGTAAATGCGGAACCACCTGCTCCAAATAAGATACCGGCCATTTTTCCAATGCTTCTGCCAAAATAGTATGATTTGTATATGCACATGTCTTCCGTACAACATCTATAGCAGTATCCATATTAAAACCTTTCTCCATAAGAAGACGGATAAGTTCCGGGATCACCATAGTAGGATGCGTGTCATTAATCTGTACCGCCACATAATCATAAAGATGGTACAGATCACATCCTCTTTCTTCTGCCTCTTTTAAAATAAGCTGAGCCGCATTGCTGACCATAAAATACTGCTGATAAATACGAAGGAGCTGACCTGCCTCATCGCTGTCATCCGGATAAAGAAAAAGAGTCAGATTTTTTTCAATATTTTTTTTATCAAAATCGATCCCTTCTTTAATGATCCCCTCATCTATAGTTTCTATATCAAAGAGATGAAGACGATTGCAGCATTTTTTGTATCCTGGCACATCAATATCATACATTACAGACTGAAGAGTAAAATTTTTAAAAGGAACAGAAAAACTTACTCCTGTTTTTGTCAACCAGCTTAAATCTGTAATCCATGGATTTTTTTCTTCCCTTTGCTTATTATCTTTAAAAGTCTGAAGAAATAATCCATCGTGATAATTAAGGCCTACTCCATCTCCATTTAGCCCCAGTGTTGCAATGGAATCCAAAAAACATGCTGCAAGACGTCCAAGTCCTCCATTTCCAAGAGAAGGTTCCATTTCTATTTCTTCAATTTCTGTAATATCATGCCCGTTTTTCTCTAAAACTTCTTTTGTTTCCTCAAAAAGTCCAAGATTAATAAGATTATTGGATAAAAGTTTACCAATCAGAAACTCCGCTGAAATATAATACAGTTTCTTCTTTCCTTCGTTTCTTTTAATTCCCTGCATTTTCTCTTTTGTAAGAATCAGAAGTGCTGTATAAATTTGTTCATCTGATGCTTCTCTGATATTTTTTCCATATTTTTCCTGTAATATATTTTCTAATATTTTTTCCATTTTTGACTCCTTATCTCAAAAAATTCTCGTGCTTCTTTGTTGGAATTTTGTTTCGTTTTGTTTCGTTATCTGTAATATACATCACTTAAAGAAAAACGTCAACCTCCCATACTACTTTCTCTATTTTTTACAATTTTTATATTTTCCTTTTGTGCATTTTATATACTTCCATTTCTATTTTTCTATATTTTATTGATTAGTATTTATAATGCAATTGATTTTTTTGCCTGAATCTGATATAATAATTAATCATTTTTGTTCTTAAAAAGAAAGGCATGACTATGGCAACCATACAAGATATCGCAGATAAATTAGGTGTATCAAAAAGCACTGTCTCAAAAGCAATAAATAATGCTCCTGATATTAGCGAAACATTACGAAAAAACATTCTTAATACTGCAGTAGAAATGGGATATACAAAACTGAGACGTTCAAAAGGCACTGCCCCAAAACTCTGTGTGATCATTAAAAATATGGAATATGAAGAACCACATCAATTTGGATATGATTTTATTATCGGCTTCCGACAAATGGCAGAACCCGCCGGATTTAAAGTTGATGTGATTCCAGTAACAGATACTCTTCAAAAAAAGACACCTTACGATGTCTTTATGCTGCAAAATAATTATATTGGAGCTCTTGTTCTCGGCTTCTCCCTCACGGATCCCTGGATGAAGGATTTCGAAAAAAGCCATACTCCGGCTGTCCTTTTCGATAATTATATACCTGCTAATCCTTTTATTTCTTCCATCGGAATTGATAATGATGAAGGAATGGGACTTGCGGTTTCTCTTTTAAAAAAACTCGGTCACAAAAAAATAGGATATTTAAGCAGTGATCTTGGATCTCATGTAATGCAGGTACGATACAAGGCATTTTTTCACGCAATGGTACAAAATGGATTGTCCCCGGAAAAAGACTGGGCTGGTTCCTCCTACTATATTACACAATGCGTGGAAAATCATTTAATGCGCCTCCTGAATATGGGAATGACTGCAATTATCTGCAGCCATGACCTTATTGCAAATGCAGCAATGATTCAATGCCAGCAGCTAGGATACCATGTGCCCAAAAATTTAAGCATCATCGGTTTTGATGACCTTCCGATGTGTTCTTACACATCCCCCCCTCTGACTACTATCCGTCAAAATCGAACAGAACTCGGAAAATGTGGATATTACGCAATATCCAGTCTTTTAAATCATGTTCCTATAGGTACGATTCTTCTTCATGCCCAGCTTATAGAACGCGGCTCAACAGGCAGTTTCATCACCAATACAAAATAAAAAAGAGCAGCCTTTTTTGCATGGACCACTGGCTGCTCGATAGCTCGCTTCTTTCTTTTTCCCTTCTGCATAATCTTCTTTGGATATTGCAGGGAAGTTAGATGTTCGGCTGTACTTCCGTATTCTCCACACGGAAAACCTTTGAACCATTTCTCTGTGGTATGGTTAAACAACTCCTCTTGCAGTATGCCTTTTGGGGCATAGCACCTCCTTTCATAGTGAAAATAAAAAACCACAGGTAAAGATTCTAAGCCTTTCAAAAATCTCACACGGTATTTGTACTGAATTATTTTATAATACTCCAAATATAGGAAAAATTTCAGACAGTGTAATAATACCAGCTGAAAAAAACATAATTCCAAATACAACTGTAATTATAGAACTCACTTTAATCTTTTTTTGAAGAATGAACACTGCCGGATGTTTTGGATCAACATAGATACTGTAAGTTTCTCCATTCCTCATATTTTGCGTTAAAAGCTTATATGAGATATTTTGTGTTGTCTGTTCTTGATACCGTGTTCCATTATACATATATTCAAAAACAGGTGCTTGGGTAGAAACTCCATTTCCTCCGTAATAGGTGTTATAGCCACGATATATACCTTCTATCTTATCTTTACATCTTATGAAAGAATAAAAATCGTTAAACGCAGCTAAGATAACTACCAACCCCAAAACAATACATCCTAAAGGTAATACAAATATATCTCCATAGGGAACAAGTAAAGATACTATCGAAATAAATACGCATCCGATAAAAAAAATAAAAATAACCCAACTAACAAGCGGTACAATTTTATAGCGTTTATTCTTAATAATAAAGAATGTTGCAACTGCTAACAATATCGTTAGTATATAAATAATGATTTCCATATCCGTTTTCCCAATCCCCTTTCGATCAATTAGTAACCCCTCGCCACCTAATTCTTCATTCTCTGCTGCATTATACAATATAGTATGATTTTTCCATTGTGTAATTTGATCCACTGGAATATCCTGCCATTCTTCAGGTATAGTACCCTTGAATATAAAAGTTCCAGGCAGGTTTCAATTTTTATATCCCCAGCCATTCAATCGCCCTAAACAAAGCACACTCACTATAATACTCGATACATTTTTTATATTGCATAATAAAGAAGATACGGCACAACTCCAAAACGGGAGGGTACCGTATCTTTCAAAAAAACTTCCTTATGGGGCGTACCCATTAGACATGCACTTTTTTGCCTCAAATTAAATTAAATTTTCGTGCTGCTCTATAGATCATTCCTCCTCCAGGAAGCATAAAAAGCTCTTCCTTAGAAGGTTTGCTCACAATCAAGTATACTACAAAATATACAATGGCAGCAAAAACAACTGCAACTCCAAGACTTAAGATATTCGAATGAATCAGAAAATACAGACCGTAATAAACTCCTCCAGCTACAAGCCCCATGGGAATAGATGCCAGAAGTGGATAGTAATAAGCCTTTTTCCATGGATTTTTATGTTTCATGTATTTCTTCATTGCTCTTTCATTTAAAAGACACATTACAACCGCATATACGATCATAGACAACACAATAGCATATATACCAAGATCAGTAAGCAAAAGAAGGAGTGCCATAACGATCACATCCGCCCCCAGCGCAATGGCTGCATGAATCATAGGAATATTAGGTTTTCCAATTCCCTGAAGCACCCCATTTGAAATATTTGAATTTCCATTTAAAATAATGGTAATCCCGCCAAGAATCAAAAGCTCTGCAGCTACTCCGTTTGTTCTTCCAAAAATCAATCTGGTAATAGGACCTGATAAAACAGCAAGACCTACGGCTGCAGGAATTGAAATGATCATACTGATCCATGTAGCACGATCAATTTTTTCATTTGCTCCTTTTCTATCTCTTTTCGCATAATGAGCAGAAACCTCCGGAATCATGGAAGTAGGCGCTGTACTTGCCAATGTTAACGGTATATTAATAAGTGTCATAAAATACCCATACTCTGCATAAAGTGTCTGAAGGGCAGTCTCATCCATTCCTTTATTTCCCATAATATCCGTATACATATAACTGTTAATATATCCATTTACATTATAAATAAAAGCACTGAAAATAATAGGCATAACAATAAGTACGATTGTTTTCATAACATATGCCGTACTTTCGTTTTTAGAAAATCTGTCTCTCTTTATTTTTCTTTGAATAGCCTTTCTATTGATCCCATATACAAGGAACATAAAGATAAGAGCCGCCAAAACACCGGCGCCTGTACCAAGTGTGGCACCAGCTGCTGCCCAGCTCTGTACAACAGCTTCTCCCTTTCCGCTAAAATGAGAGATCATAAGAGAAGACATTAAAAGAGCAAAAGTTGCAACAAAAATCTGCTCAATGATCTGAGATAAAGAAGTAGGCATCATATTTCTATATGCCTGAAAATATCCACGAAAAACTCCCAGAATTCCTGAAAGGAAAATCGTAGGTGCCAGCATCTGAAGAGCCAGCCTTGCTCCTGCCATTTTGTCCGGAACCATAACGGATGCTCCGAATACGCAGAACAATGCAACAATACCTCCGGCGATCACTGCATAAAGAAGCGCACAGTGAAATACTTTCTGTGCATCTCTATAACGTTTAAAAGCAATCTTTTCTGCCATGATCTTTGATACCGCCTGCGGAATGCTAAAGGATGCAATCATCAACAAGATGAAATAGGCATTCTGTGCATACTGAAAAAGCGCAAAGCTCTGACTTCCAAGAGTTGTTGAAAGCGGACTTTTGTAAAGCATTCCGATAATCTTGGAAATTAAAGCAGCAACCATAAGAAAAGACGCATTTTTTACAAGTGTATTATCATTTTTTTTACTCATAACAATCCTGTTCCTCTATTAAATGTTTTCAATCTGCCAGTCAATTGGCTCAAGACCGTTTTTTTCCAGAAAGGCATTTGTCTGACTAAAGTGTCTGCATCCAAAAAATCCTCTGTAAGCTGACAGCGGGCTGGGATGCGGAGCTTCCAGAATCAGATGTTTTGGATTATTTAACATAGAATGCTTCATTTGAGCCGGTCTTCCCCACAGTAAAAAAACAATAGGTCTGTCCTGCTTATTTAAAATGCGAATCGCTGCATCTGTAAATTTTTCCCATCCGATTCCCCTGTGTGAGTTTGCCTGATGAGCCCGCACAGTCAGTACCGTATTTAAAAGCAGTACTCCCTGTCTGGCCCATTTCTCCAAATATCCATTATTTGGTATATAGCATCCACAGTCCTCATGAAGTTCCTGATAAATATTTACAAGTGATGGCGGTGTATCTACACCTTTTTTCACTGAAAAGCAAAGACCATGTGCCTGTCCGTCATTGTGATATGGATCCTGCCCCAGAATCACTACCTTTACATCCTGCAGCGGTGTAAAATGAAAGGCATTAAACATATCCTCCGGCGGCGGAAAAATCTTTCTTGTTTTGTATTCCTCATTTACTGTTTCATACAGTTTTGCATAATATGGCTGATGAAACTCTTCCTGAAGAGCTTTCAACCAGTCTCCTGAAATGGGAGCCATCTTGATTCACCTCTTATCTGACGTACCTTAACGCCCTATATTAGTATCTGCATCTCTACAGTATAACGCAAAAACAGACAGTTGCAAAGAACTTTCTTTGCTTCTGCCTGCTTTTCTCTTTCTTTATTTTTATTTGCGATCTAATGTAAACCAGAATTCTACACCATTTTCATAATTCTGTACCCCAAACTTCTGATCCATTCCCTCCAGTATTGCTTTTACAATGGAGAGACCGATTCCATTTCCACCATACTCCCTTGTTCTGGCTTTATCTACCTTATAAAATTTATTCCACAAATTAGGCAGATCTTCTTCCGGAATAGGACTGCCTGTATTAAACACAGAAACTTTTACTTTCTCCTCCATTTTCTGAATTTTCAATTCTATCTGTTTTTCGCCTGACAAATGATTCAAGGCATTGCTGACATAATTTGTCATCACTTCTTCTACTTTGAATTCATCTGCCCATACATATACAGGTAACTCTTCCTCAAAAATTACATTTGCTTCTTTCTGCTGGATGATAATGTCCATTTTCTGCAATACCCCCCGAATAAGAGATACAATATCAAATCGTTCCATAATTGCCTCATCTCTTCCGGACTCTAATTGGTTTAAAACAAGAAGATTCTTTACAAGTTTATTCATTTTCAAGGATTCATCAATGATAACGTCACAATAAAATTCTCTGCTTTCCGGATCATCTGAAATATTCTCTTTTAACCCTTCTGCATACCCCTGTATCAGAGCAATCGGTGTTTTTAATTCATGAGAAACATTGTCAAGAAACTCTTTTCTCATTTCATCTATTTTCACTTTATCTTCTATGTCTTTTTGCAACTTAATATTGGCAGACTTTAATTCCGATATTGTTCTCTCCAGTTGGGTGGACATTCTGTTAAAATTATCTCCCAGAACATCAATCTCATTTCCTGCGGTGCTTTGATATCTTGCATCGAATTCCAGATCCGACATTCTTTGCGAAAGCTTTGTAAGCTCGCAGATAGGACGCGTAATCTTATTTGTAAATACCATAATAAGCATCCCGCTTAATACCATAATAATAATCCCTACGGCAAAATAAAATTTATTTGAAATAACCGCACTTTCTCTAATGCTTTCCAGCGGCGTACGAATCAGATAATAATAACCATTTTCAAATTGTCCCCAACATTCCACATAATCCATTCCTGCAAAACGGTCATGTACCTGTTGGATCGTGCAATTATCCTTTGTTTTTAAAATCTGCCCGTCCATTTTATCCAAATTCAGATCGTATATATATCCGAAAAGGCGCAGTCTCAGCATTTCTTTGCTTTCTCCCCATCCATACCCACGACTGTTCGCCTCATCTATGATTACCCAGGAAAAATTATTTCTGGCACTGTCCCGAATAATTTCTTCCCCCACGTTATCTCCATCCAAACCATGCTTTTCATTATCTTCCAGAGTATCTCGATTTCTTTCCACAAGAACTTCCATATCTAATTTACTTAAGGATCTTTCCGCTTCCATTAAAACTTCCACTTTTTTTGAAATATAATACTTTTCCAAAAAGAATCCATTTACTGCCGTAATTGCTAAAATAGAAAACAGAAGAACCGTCATAAAAATCACGGAAATTTGATGACGCAATGTATGGAATTTTTTATTTTTTTTCTTTTTGGGAATAAATACTTTTTTCTCTTCCAGATTCATTTCTCTACCTCGAATTTATATCCCATTCCCCAAACTGTTTTAATATATTCTCCCTTATCTCCCATTTTACTTCTTAATTTCTTTACATGTGTATCAATAGTCCGGGCATCTCCAAAATAATCATAATTCCATACAGAATTTAAAATCTTTTCTCTGGAAAGAGCAATCCCTTCATTTTCCAGAAAATATGTAAGAAGTTCAAATTCTTTAAAACTTAACTCCATGGGAACACCATTCACTGTAGCTATATGAGCGGCTTTGTCTATAACAATCCCTCCTGCTGAAATAACATCTTCCGGATTGCTCTGTCCTGTTCTCCTGAGAATCGCCTCAACTCTTGCCACCAAAATCTTAGGACTAAAGGGTTTTGAAATATATTCATCTACCCCCAGTTCAAATCCAAGAAGTTCATCTCTCTCATCTCCTCTGGCCGTGAGCATAATAATCGGAACTTTAGAAGTTTTGCGAATTTCTCTGCACACTTCCCATCCATCCATTTTCGGCATCATAACATCTAATATAATAAGATTGATATCTTTTTCCTGATAAAAAACATCCATCGCCTCTTCCCCATCTCCGGCTTCCAGAACCTGAAAATTTTTCTTTGTAAGGAAATCCTTTACAAGTTTTCTCATACGACTTTCATCGTCTACTACCAGTATTTTTAATGTATCCATATCTATATCCTCCATATATTACCTGTTTTCACAATTTATTTTATATTTTACTATAGCAAAGAAATATGTTCCTTCTGTGAACGTTTTATAAGAATTTGCAAAAAACAATCTTGACAGTCTCTTTTTCTGTGCTTATAATAATAGAACAAGCAGTTTTCTGCTTCTTCGTCTGTTTTCCAGTAAAGATCGTATTCTGTAAAGTCTTCGGGCTTGTACTGGTTTCGACGGGGGCTTTGAAGTTGGGGAAGCCATCCGCAGACTCCTGGACTGCGTAATAACCGGGAACCTAAATATAAACGCAGACGAACAGTACGCGTTAGCAGCCTAATTGCTGCTCGTCAGCCCTGATGCACTCACACTTCAGGAATCTGACGCCGACTATGTGAGAAACCTTGCCGGGTAAGCTTTGCCCCGGTAGATGTATCATGAAGCTACTAAAGTAATCAGCCTGTCGGTGGGCGGATTGCCAAGGGAATGTTAAAACAGCGACTGTGATGGGAGATGCCTCAAGGGATAGGCTTTCGGACGCGGGTTCGATTCCCGCCAGGTCCATATAAAAAGCTTTGGGAAAGCAATATTCTCAGAGCTTTTTTATTTTTTACAAAGGAGAGTATGTTATGAAGCACAATCGAAAACCATGGAAACTATTTACTTCTTTCATTCTTACGCTGTTTCTTCTTCTGCCATGTAATCTTTTTGCTGTTGAAGCATCTGATTCAAATCCGGAAATGACCGTTCATTTTCTTGATGTAGGACAGGGACTTTCCATTCTGGCACAGTCAGAAAATGAAACGCTCCTCTATGACGGCGGGGATCCCTCTCACGCTGATGATGTGGTAGAATATCTGAAAATGCAAAATATTGACAATATTGATTATATGATTTCTTCTCATTATGATGCCGATCATTTGGGTGGTCTCTTAGAATGTCTCCGCTCTTTTTCAGTAGATCATGTTTTAGGTGCTGATTATGTTCACGATTCAGACTTATATGTGGAATTTGTAAATACGGCTACAGCGAACGCTATTGAAATTGAATATCCAAAACCGGGAGATACTTTTTCTTTTGGATCAGGCAACTTTACAGTTGTAGCACCTTCTGGCATACATCCTTATAACAGCAATCAGAACTCCGTTGTTATTCGTTTGGAAAACGGAGAAAACAGTTTTCTTTTTACAGGGGATGCAGAAGAAACAAGCGAACAGGACATGATCAGCACAGGTCTTAATTTAGACTGTGATGTCCTTAGTCTCGGTCATCATGGCTCCGCAACTTCCACTACCTGGGATTTTTTGGAAGCTTCTTCCCCTTCCTTTGCAGTGATCAGCTGCGGCGCCCAAAACAAATACGGACATCCAGCCCAAGAAACCATGCAACGTTTATCCGATATGCAGATTCCTGTTTTCCGTACAGATAAACAGGGAACTCTTATCGCTGTTTCAGATGGTCAGACACTTACATGGAATACAGAACCGTGCAATGATTATACGCCAGGTCGTACCTCCGGTTCCAAATCAGCAGATACCCCGAAATCCTCTGAAGAAACATTGGATACACCTTCTGACAGCAGTACCTCCGTATGGATTTCTCAAACTGGTCAAAAATATCATCGTGTTCCAGACTGTGGAAATATGAATCCTGATAAAGCTACTTCTCTTCCCGAAGCAGACGCCATATCACGGGGATACGGTCCTTGCAGCAAATGTTTTTAACTATAATCTTCATAAAAGGGATTTCAAATTTTAGATGAAATCCCTTTTATTTTTTCTCTCAACTTTTTTCTTTTTCGTAATGAATCACTGCCATTGCATCTTCCACTCTTTTTTCAAGAATTTTTTTAATTTCTCTTTCCGAAAGTTCCTCTTTTTTATAATACTTCCCATTTATCCGAAATCTTGGAACCATCTCTGGCTGCATATAAATTACATCTCTTTTTTCATTTCCTTATATTATATGTCACTTAAATATCCTTTTGCCTTTTCATCATTTTTTCTCATGTTTTTTCATATTGTTAGCAGGAGGTGATATCAAATGAATGCTAACCATCATGACTGCTCATCTGTAGGCGCCCTTTACATCCGCGTATCTACTCACGAACAAAACGAATTATCTCCCGATGCCCAAAAGCGTCTCGGACTGGAATTCGCCCAAAATCACCATATTCTTATTCCTGATGATTTTATTTTTACAGAAAGCATATCCGGAAGAAGTGCAGAAAAGCGCCCAGAATTCCAAAAAATGATCGCACTTGCCAAATCTGCTTCTCATCCATTTGATGTGATCATTGTATGGAAATTCAGCCGTTTTGCCCGTAATCAAGAAGAATCCATTGTTTATAAAAGTATGCTAAAAAAAGACCATGTTGAAGTAATCAGCGTGTCAGAACCTCTCATAGAAGGTCCTTTTGGAAATCTAATTGAGCGAATCATCGAATGGATGGATGAATACTATTCTATCCGTCTCTCCGGAGAAGTAAAACGTGGTATGAAAGAAAAAGCTCTTCGTCATGGTTACCAGACTGCACCATGCCTCGGTTATGATGCAGTAGGAAAAGGTAATCCATTTATCATAAACGAGAACGAATTTAAAATCGTTTCTTTTATTATGGAGCAGTTTGATCTTTATGGATACAACCCCTCCCAAATTGCCCGTCATTGTAATATGCGTTCTTATCATACAAAACACGGAAATCCTTTTGACCGTCGAACGGTTTTACGCATTCTGGAAAATCCATTCTATGCCGGAACCGTGATATGGAATGGAATCTCATTTGAAGGTAAACATGAAACCCGCTATACAAAAGAACAATATGAATCACGAAAAGCAAAGCTTCACACACAACTCTGCTCCTCCAATTTTCGGAGCACCTCGCCTGAAAAACATTGGCTTTCTGGATGTCTTAAATGTTCCATATGCCACGCCAACCTTTCTTATGGAGGTTCTAAATCCTGCCGCACTTTTACATGTTGGAAATACGCCAAAGGCATTCATCCTACTTCTGTAAGCCTTTCTTCAAAAAAAGCAGAAGCAGCTGTTAAAGAATATTTTAACTGGATCTCAACTATCCTATCGATTTCCTATGATTATAAAAATTCGCCTTTTCTCCCCCCTGCTTCAGCTGAATTAAGTTTTTTGCAACAGGAACTTCACACTTTAGCGCTCCGCGAGAACCGTATCAAAGAAGCATACCAAAAAGGCATTGATACACTAGCTGAATACCAAGAAAACAAAGAACGTCTTCTAAAGAAAAGAAATGTTCTTGAAAAAAAACTTTCCACTATATCTCAAAATACTAACGACTCTCTCCTACCATCTTTTCCGGAAAAAATACAACACTTAAACGTTGTCTTAAACCTCTCCTGCATAGATAACGAAAAAAAGGGACTTTTTTTGCAAACTCTGCTTGATCAGATTTTATTTGACAAAAAAGCGAATTCCCTTTACTTTGATATTTTTATATCATAATCACAATTTTTATGGAATACTGCCATACGGCGGACCGGATGGAGAAATTGGTGCTTCAATGCGTTATCTCTCTCAACGTTTCGCAATGCCAAATCGAATGGCAACAGCTGTTTTAAATGATATTGGTACAGAAGAATACGCCCATAGAGGTTATCAATAAATAAAAACCAGATCCAGCCGATCAATATCCAAACAACTTCGGCTGGATCAATTATAACTGAAATAACTTAAATTGCAATCAGATCTTTCCAAGTAGCATCACCGCATACACCATCTGCTACAAGGATACCCTTACGATTTTTCTGGTATTCAGTCAAAGCGTAAATGGTATTCTCTTTCGCTTCCCAATCAAGCTTTAATTCTTTGCCATCTTTCCCTTTAAAACCTCTGGCTCTTAAAATTTCTTGAAGAAGTAACACAGATGTGTTTTTGTCACCTTTTTTCACTGTTTTGGGGTTAAACATATAACTACCTCCTACCGGCTTTTTAGACTCCTGATCACTTCCGGATCCGCTCATATACTCTTTTGTTTTCTTTTTAAACTTTTCCCACATTCCTTCATCAATGATCCTGCGCGGACAATGTTTCCTGGATGCATCATAATGACGTTTCAGGCGATCGATGCCCCATCCATACTGTTTTAAAAGAACTGCTGCAAGCTGCTCTGCTTTATCTACTGCTTTGTAATAATCTGTCTCCGGATTGACGCAGATTTCAATATTGATGGAGTTGCGGTTTGTGATACCGTATTTTCCTTTACCATCCCCCACTGCCCAGGCTCCGTCTCTATGATCCAAAGTCTGATAAACAGATTTAGAGTCCACATAATAATGTACTGTTCCCGCAAGGTTTCCATTTTTCATTGCTGTTGCATGTGCTTTTGCATCTGCTCCCTTGCTCCAGTTATCTGTTTCATGGATTACTACATAGGCCGGCTTATTTTCCCCTACATAGCAATTTTTCTTTGTAAGCATCTTAATAATATTCATATCTTTATCCCTTTCTTCTGTTTCTAGCGTTTTGCTTAATATTTTTAAAATCTTTTCTCCATATCCTTTACCTGCTGCCCAGCCTGTTTTATCCGGATTTTCCTGAATACCAAGCCATTCCACATAAGGAGCACATCCCCGTTTCACATAAATAAAACGAGGATCCATACAGCGTTGTTCCAGAGCATCATCACAGGCATATGCTTTTAAATGCTGTATCTGAGCACGGATGCCTTCTTTCGCTGTCTTAAAAGAATTTCCGTGCATTCCGGTACTGGTAACTCCGAGCCCGCAGAAATTGTTCTGATCCAAAGTTACTGCAGATCCGGCGAAAGTAAAATTACCTGTTTCCAGGCATGACTGGGCAAACGCAATGTCTCCGCGTACTCCTTCTATTAATCCTTCTGTTATGTATAATGGCAGCATCTTCAGTACACTTTCTGGTACATTGTGATTTACAGACAGAATATAGGCACGCATCTGTTCTACAGTAGCCTGAGCCTGTCCCATTATCTTTGTTGACATATTATTTTTTCCTCCATTCAAAGTTTATTTACGCTGCTTTTTCAGAAAATAATTCTAAAATGAATTCTCTCCCTATCTGTGTGATTCTTCTGTGATAAATCACTCTGCCACTATCAAGAACTTCCTGTTTAATTTCCTCATATCCCAAATCGCTGTATTTTGAATACATGACCCATGTTCCATTTACATGATACTGAATTTTCTTTTCTGCTAACAGTTTATTCAACTGCACTGCAGATTTCATATTCAGCTCTTTTGCGATTTCTGTCATAGTGTACGTCTTGTTGACATGAGTAAGGATCGCATTTTTTCTTTCAGCTTCTACTCTGGCGGCACGTTCTTCCTTCAGCTTTGTTAAAAGTTCTATACCAAAATCCGGATTGTTTAATATGTTGTCAATTACATTATCCGTAGCATAAATTCCATGCGTACGGATTGAAGGAAGAATTTCTGAGGTTACCCAGTCAGTAAATCTTTCGGCTGATTCCTTTCTACTCTGGAAAATTGTTTTATAAAGGTTACTTTCATTGATGTATAGAAGATTCTGCATTCCTCCTGATGTAAGGGTAGGAATAGTATTCACACCCTTTTCATTTAATCTTTCTTTAACTTTTGATGGCTGTGTTAATCCCAAAGCTTTACAAATATCAGCAAGGCAAAACATTGGTTCATTATTCATTGTTACTGCTCTGATTTCTCCAAACTCTTCATTATTAAAAATCTGTAATTTATCCATATTTTTTGTTTCCTTTCTAGATTTTGATATAAGAAAAGAGAGCCTGTTTCCAAGCTCTCCTCCTGTTTCTTATTTATCTCACTTTTTCCATCAGTGCCTCTTGAAGCACCTGCGAAAAATTCACCCCTGCTCTGATTGCAGCTTCATTCAGCCACTCTGGAATACTGAGTGTTTTTTTCACTGCTTTTGAACAATGTTTTCTTCTATATTCCATTAAATCAAATTCTACTACTACCAGAAATCCATCTTCTACCCGAATCTTTCCGGGAGCCGATGCTTCAGGAATCTTCTCTCCTGCTTCTTCCATGGTCGTAATGGACAGTCCCAGAGCTTCCACAGCCATCTCATAAGCCTGCTGCATATCGTCCCCTTGTGTCAGACACTCTGGGATATTTGGAAACTCTACCCAAAATCCCCCTTCCTCTGCTTCGTGGAAAATAGCAGGATAAAATAATTTATTCATATTGACACCTCCGCGATATTTTGTAGGCAGGGGCTTATTTCAGCCCCGCCTGTATTAGTTTTTTTATGAGAACCATTCTGCTTAAGAAACTTTAACATCTCTTTCGAGGTCATTGGCAGCTTTTGTATCTCTTCCTTATCATGTCTATATGATATCACGTATTTTTACGTGTGCAATATGCTTTTACGTATTTTTATGTATT
>JARIAR010000001.1 GCA_029257805.1 Blautia sp. | reverse complement strand
ACACCAGTTGAGTACCGGGAGAATAACCTTAAAAAAGTTGTTTAGTTTACTGTTGACAATCCAATTCGACGAGGCTCTTGTAAAACGCTGGCTCAAGCAAATCACAGTCTGGCCCGACCACTGTACCGTAGAATTAAAATCCGGAGTATCGGTGGACATTAACAGATAAGCATAAATAAAAGAAGCTCCTCACCACTGGAATTTAATCCGGTGATTGGGAGCTTCTATTTATTCCTCATTCTGACTATTATCAGTATCCTCATTAATAAACAACATAACACCATCCATAGCATAAATATTCATATTGAGTTTCTGCGATTGATGTGTATCTCCGAAAGTAGCGATATAAAGACTGTAGTCTATTTGTCTACATGCGTTAACCTCATAAATCCTATAGAACTCATTAGAATTTATACCATTTTTAAGCGTTGCAACACCAACGATATTATCTTCATCTGTTCCTGCCATTCTTATAAAGATTTTATCAAACTTAAAATCAAAACTATATATCTCATCATTAGGTTTTACAATCAGCGGATATACTTTTATTTCTGTTGGTAAGTCTGCTATACCATTTGGAACATCGATAAAAAACGCAACATAATTTACATATGTCTTTCCATCCTTTTCTGTAAATACCTGTTTATAATGAATTTCCTGAATTCTCTGACTATTAGAAATACAATTTGGAATTTGATTTAAAAGTTCTTGAAGCAAAATATCGACTGTTGTTTCCACATAGTCACGTAATTCCAATATTTTATCAAGTGCATTTTCTTCATTATAATCCACACCGCCATATGAGAATGGGTTGATTTTGAAGACATCCTGATTTCCAATAAAAATACTGTTTTTTACAGATATTAATATCGTTTTAATATGCTTGATATAGTTATCAAAGGCCATTAAGTATTGAAATCTTGTATCATTTTTATTCGCATCCATTAATTGAAGCAATGTTGAAAATTCTGGTTTTTGATTTAATTTCTTCAGTAGTTTACCTAATAACCCTTTATCTTCAACATCAAAAGCCTCATCCCCTAATAGAGCTGCATTTATTATTTGAAACAATACATCCATGCTTACTCTTCCATAATGAAAGAATTCCATTGCTGTTTTTCGTAGGAAAATGATGTCATCCAGTTCATAACCACCAACATCTAGATTTGTTCTTTGCATATCAGAAACTTTATAACTAGCTTTGCCTACATTTTTTAACTCTTCGAATTTTTCACTCTGCACTTGTTGTAAGACCGCAATTCTATGCTCATGAACTTTCTTTAACATCTCATAAGAAACATTCATATACATCAAAGTTTCATTTAAACTCTGAACATATTGCCAAGCATTGTAGACCTTATTCTGTGCAAGTTCTTTTTCAAGGTCTTTATAATTGATTGCCATTTTCGCATCTCCTTCCTTAACATCTAATCCACTGCCTGCCATAGCGCCACAGTTGAGTTGCCGGATTAGACAACATCTAAATCACTCACTCAAATTGAATTTGCACCCTAGATAACATCTATCCTAGTGCCACAACCATTGACATCTAATCAACAGCCTAAACCCTTTGACCGATTTTACAGTAGATATGTTTTCATATAAGAAATACGGACTTTCATGAGCTATTGCTAAATCTCAAAAAAGCCCGTAAATACGCTACTTTTCGCTATTTATTTCTCTTTCCTTGACATCAAACAGACCGTCTCCACATGCACCGTTCCCCCAAACTGATCTACAGGGCAAACTTTCTGCAGTTCATACCCTCTCTCACAAAGGTATTTCAGATCTCTTGCCAGTGTTGCAGAATCGCAGCTTACATATACAATACGCTCTGGCTGCATTTCAATCATTGTGGTAAGAAGGGTTTCATCACATCCTTTACGTGGTGGATCCACTACGATCACATCTGCATAAACACCATTCTTTTTGTATTCTTCCGGAAGCACTTCTTCTGCTTTTCCCACAAAAAATTCTACATTTTCAATGCCGTTTATTTTCGCGTTGTCTCTTGCATTTTCAATAGCTGCCGGTATAATTTCCACACCGCGGACAAATTTTGCATTCTGTGCAAGAAAAAGTGAAATGGTACCAATCCCACAGTATAAATCCCAGACTGTTTCTTCTCCATGTAAATCTGCATATTCTAACGCTTTTCCATAAAGCTTCTGAGTCTGGAGGGGATTTACCTGAAAGAAAGAAAGAGGAGAAATCTGATAAGAAACCTCTCCTATCTTATCTGTAATATATGCCTGCCCCCAGAGAACCCGGATTTCTTCTCCAAGGATCACATTGCTTCTTTTTTTATTCACATTAATGGTAATGCTTGTCATTCCCGGGATTTCACACAGGCGCTCCACCAGGATTTCTTCTTTTGGGAGTTTTGTTCCATTTAAGATCAGACATACCATCAGCTCCCCTGTAAAAAATCCATAGCGAATCAACACATGACGCACCAGACCTTTTCCTGTACCTTCATCATAGGGATCGATTCCATATGTTTCCATATGTGCAATCACCCGATCCAAAACTTCTTTATTTTGGGATACCCCCAGAGCACAATCGCGATTTTCTATGATTGTATGGGTACGTCCTGCATAAAATCCTGTAACGATCCGTCCTTCTTTGTTTCGTCCAACCGGAAACTGTGCTTTATTTCGATAATGGTATGGTTCCTCCATCCCTATAATAGATTCCATTGGAATATCCGTAAAACCACCAATTCTCTCCAAATGTCCTCTTACTTTATTTTCTTTAAAAACAAGCTGCTGCCGGTAAGACAGTGCCTGAAGCTGACAGCCGCCACACTGACGTGCAAAGGCACACTTTGGTTCTACACGGTAGGGAGAAGCCTTTAAAATTTTCATTAATCTTCCATATCCGTAGTTTTTCTTTGCCTTAATGATCTTCGCGGTTACCGTATCTCCGATTACGGCGTCTTTTACAAAGACGGTGAAGCCATCGGCTTTTCCGATACCTTCACCGTCCACTCCGCAATCTTCAATTTCCAACGTAACCAAATCGTTTTTGCGGTATTCCATATAAA
>JARIAR010000059.1 GCA_029257805.1 Blautia sp. | reverse complement strand
TCTCTTTTGAAATGTAAAGAATTTTCGAGAATCGTATGTGTTTCACTGTTTAGTTATCAAGGTTTCTGTCGTTTTCGACAGCTCATTTATTTTATCACATCGTTTTTATCTTGTCAAGAACTTTTTTAAGTTTTTTTCGAAGTTTTTTCGATGTGTTGTTGTCGTTTCTTTGTTGACGACTTGTTTACTTTATCATGTATTCAGTCATTTGTCAACTACTTTTTTTTATTTTCTGAAATCTTTTTGATTTTTCTTTATTTCAGAAACATTTATTTTCGACAGCTCAATTAGATTACCATATACAATCATATATGTCAACACTTTTTTTCATTTTTTTGTATTTATTTATTCACCTCCTCTCTCACATTGTCCGTAACACTTCTTCCGCCCTGCTCATACCACATTTCTACAAATTCATCAAAATACGAAAGCGGTTTTTTTCCCATAATAATCTGAATAAAAGTTTTTCTTTCCAATATTTGCAAGGCTCTTGGAATTTCGCTATCTGCATCTCCCAAATAAACTCTCTTTGTCGGCTTATACTTTCCATCCACCAAAAGCCCAACTGCCGAAATCCTCGATTTATAAGCAGCCCAATCATTTGCCGTCACATTTCTCCCCTCCAGGTAATTACAACAGGCATTATAATAGGACTTCTCTATGGCACTTAAAGCATGTACTGACTTTTCTCCTCTTAAAACTTTACGGATGTTTTCCGTCACTTTGTACGTTGCATCATTATAATCTACATTGATTACAAGAGGCCTTGCTGTTGGATTTACGTTTAACGCAAAATAGCTGTTCACTTCCTCCGCATCCTTTGCTTCATAACGTGTATAATCAAACAGCACACTAAGGATTTTCATTACAATTTCCGGATGCTCGTAACCTTTTCGTACCACAACATATTTGTTATCCCGAAATGTAGCAAACCTTTTAACAGATTTCTCACTGGAAGCCGTGAGATAATACGGTACCCATTCTGCTTCTTCTTTTTGCCCGTACATATCCATGAGAGGATCATTCGGCGACCACCATAATCCAAAAAAAGCTCCACATTTTCCCCCCACCACAAGATCTCTTAAATTATTTTGCGCACGTAAAGCAAAATCCTGATCAAGAATTTTTCTTTCATATAATTCGTGAAGATACTCCAAAGCTAATTTTGTTTCTTTTGTCAGGGAGCCGTACACAATTTCTCCATTCTCATCTTCTATCCACATTTGCGGCGATGCACCAAATTTATCAAATACTGGCTCTACGGAATAATTTGTGCTTGTTGTACCTACCAGAGCAGTATCACAAACAAGTCCTACCGGCTCTTCTCCCTTTTCTGTTCCCATGCCATTTTCCCGGAATGCCTCAATAATAGAAAATGCTTCTTCCAGCGTTTTAGGCTCTTCCAGTCCCAGTTCTTCCATCCAATCTTTTCTAAGCCACAGCAAACATGGTCCATGATCGATTACCGTCTCCGGAAGTGCCATTAACTTTCCATCAAATTTCCCTCTTTCCAAAAGTTCTCCCCCGTAACTGTTATACATTTCTTTGATTCTGTCGGAGGCACATGTTTCATATACTTCTGTTAAATCTTCCACCAAATTATTTTCTACCAGTTCATGTAGAGTCTCTCTGTCAGAAACAACCAGCACATCGGGTAATGTATGGTCCTCCACCAGCACTTTTACATATTCATCGTATCGATCTTCTCTCTCCAAATATATACTCTTATTCTGAATATTGAGCATCTCTTTTAGGTATCTTGTGTATGCGTTATCCTCATACGTATCTTCAGGAGGAAGATTCGAACGATTCGCCCCGCTCATTTGTCCCAGAGTATATGTCACCAGTTCCGGATATTTTCCATATGGTGAATTCTCTGCTGTTTTCCAGTCTTCTGTATTTGTTTCCAAAACGTCCTGCCCCTTGCCTTTTTGCTGACATCCTGCAAAGTTAAGACTAAATACCACGATCCATACTGCAGCTTTTTTCCATATCTTTTTGTTTGCTTTTTTCACATTCCGCCCCTCCTCTTGGAATCCGCATTTCTACACGGGTTCCCTTTCCTATCTCACTATAGATTTTAATTCTGTATGTTTCCCCATAAAGAAGGCAGATACGATCATTTACATTTTTCAATCCATATCCTGATGTTTGATACATAATCAGGGAATCCGCCTGTCCCTGTTCCATACCAAGCCCATTATCTTCCACCACAAATAAAATATCGCTTTTATCTTTAATAAAATATAATTTTAAAAGCTTGTTCCCTCCCTCTTTCATATCCAATCCATGTTCCAGTGCATTTTCTACAACAGGCTGCAAAATAAGCTTTGGAACAATTTCTTTTTTTATGGACGGATCTATTTCCCAGTCCACCTTAAAATCATTATCATGCATCACCAGCTGAATCTGAAGATACGCTTCAATATTCTGTATACAGTTTTCCACAGTTACCATATCTTCTCCCTTACTAAGCGCCGTACGATAAAAAGTAGAAAGCGCAAGTGTCACTTCACTAATTTTTTTATGTCCTGCCTTCAGAGCCATCCAATTGATTACCGATAGCGTATTGTATAAAAAGTGAGGATTAATCTGCGCTGTAAGTGCCTTTAATTCAAATTCTTTTAATGCGATCCTATTTTCATAAACTTCATGGATCAAACGATTGATTTCCCCCATCATGCTCCGAAAACTCCGTATCAAAAGCCCCACTTCGTCCTCGGAATCACTAAACACCGTTACCTCTCTACTGCCATTATTTACACGATTCATATTTTCTGTTAATTCTTCAATCTTTCTGGTAAACAGACGGGAAAAATAAATTCCCAAAAAAACAGTACCTGCCACACAGCAGACAATAAGCGGGACCTCACTTAACAACACACGAAATACTGCTTCCGAAATCCTTGCATGGGATTTATATAAATAATAATTCCATCCATTTTCTTTACTTTCAGAACTTACATAGGCATAATTTTTTTTGATGTCTTTTAAAAGATCCCCTGCCTTTGTTTCTTCTTCGTTTTGCGCCTCATTTCCCATAAAGCATAAAATTTTTCCCTGTTCATCTGTAATCACACCTCCAAATTCTTCCATTATAATATTCAAAAATGGGCGAAATACTTTATCATAATCAAGCGTGATACAAAGAACCGCTTCCTGCTTCTGATTTTTATAAATTTTTCGTACTGCTGCAATTTCTTTTTTTTCAACATTGATCATCCACTGGACACTTACCTCATCCCGTATCTGCTTTTCCCACCATTCTTCTTTTATTTCTTTAAACGGAATCAGGGTATAACCGTGGCGCACTTTAATACTTTCTGCAAAAAGCTGTATCTGCAAAATTGCATCATGGTAAGATTTAGGAACTGTAAGAAGAGGATCTACCACTTCCGTATATTTTTCATATGCCAGATAATTATCCATGTTTTTCTCCGAAATAATATCTTCTATATCCGGTGAATACGTCAGATAATTAATAAGCCCTGTATAAACCTGCACCTGACTATCTATATTTTCTCTTGTCTGTTCTAATATAGAGTGCATATCTTCCATTTCATTTTCTCTCACCAGACGACTCATTCGCACATGTCCATATAAGGCAATGGTCATCATCGGCACAAGACTTACCAGCACCAATAATAAAGTCAGCTTGTGCCGGTATTTCATATTTTTAATCTTTTGCAAAATGCTCTTCATCTTCACCGGTTCCTTTCCGATAAGATTCCGGACTGCTTCCATAATATTCCCGGAAGCTCCGGCAAAAATAGGATACATTGGCAAATCCTACTTCTTCACTCACCTGCGCTACTTTCATATTGGTTCCGCAAAGAAGTTCTTTTGCTTTTTCCATACGCACAACACGTATAAAACGATTTAAATTCATTCCCGTTTCCCGCTTAAATATAAAGCTCAGGTAACCGGATGAAAGATACACTTTTTCTGCCAGAGTTTCCAGATTCAAATCTTCTTTATAATTCTGATAAATATAATTTTTCACAGCTGCCACTTCATTTCTTGACTCACTCATGGACCTGTTCAGAAAATTTTCATATTCTTTTATATTCTCTTCTGTTACTTCCAAAATCTGCGAAATATTGCTGCAGTTATAAAGTCTCTGCACTTCTTTTTCCAGCTTATGTTCCCCTCCAAATTGATTTTCTGCAAATAGTTCCTGAATTACATTAGAAAAAACAAATTTAATATACATAGCAGAAAACTGAAGATTATCTTTATATTTTTCACAAAGACATCGAAAATGATTCCACAGCTGCCCCATATCCTTCCGGCTCACATCTTCTGCTATTTTCTGCATAAGTCTGGAATCCTGAACATCACCCGGTGCGGTTTTTTCTTCCTCTTCTTCCCATCCAAAAATATGTTGATCCGGATGATAAAATTTTTCTTCCATCAGCTGTTCCAACTGTTCCATAATCACCGGAAGTTCTTCGTAACTTTCAAACTTTCTGCTTACTGCAAGATGAAACTTCACCGGATATTTCTTTTTTAAATATAAATAAATATTCTTTGCTACTAATGTATAATCACAATACCGGTCCTGAAAAAGCAAAACAGACTGCCGCCCGTTAAGATTTAAATAAAAAAATTCTCTTCTCAATTCCCTGAAAATCTCATCTCCCAGAACCTCTTTATCCGAATCAAAAAAATCTGTGCCGGTTTCAATCATCACCGCACAATGCCATTTATTCCATTCTTCCAGAGCAATCATCTCTTCTGCTTCTTCCAGGATTTTTTTCGATCCTGAATATAAATAACTCTGGAGAAAATACTGATTTAAAAAATCTTTTTCTTTGCTTTCTTTCCTCCTCTTATTTCTTTCCAATGCAATTTCTTGTTCGGCTCTTTGTATGGTCTTTTCAAATTGTTCCGGATCTACCGGCTTTAAAATATAATCTGTCACACCATAACGAATCGCTTCCTGTGCAAAAGAAAAATCTCCATATCCACTAAAAATTACAATTTTCAAATTCGGCTGCTTTTCCCTTGCCCGTCTCACCAATTCCAGTCCATCCATATGTGGCATTTTAATGTCTGTAAGCAAAAGATCCACTTTTTCCTGTTTTAAAAAATCCCATGCCTGCCTGCCATCCGACATTTCAAAAATTTCTTTTTCTTCCTGATCTGCAGACAAAAGATATTTAATTCCTTCTCTTTCAATTTTTTCATCATCCACTATCAAAATACGATACATCTGTTTTCTCCATTTCTAAAATACGAGCTAAAAAAGGCACTTCCGGATTTTATCCGAAACTGCCTTTATTTTATCATTCACAGAGAAGTTTGAAAAGAGAAGTTATCCTTTTACTGCTCCGGCAACGACACCTTCTATAATATATTTCTGACAACATAAATAGAAAACAACAATAGGAATGATCGATAGCACAAGAACTCCCATCATAGCTCCCATATCAATTGCTCCATAGCCGCCTCTTAAATACTGAATCGCAATAGGAATTGTTTTATATTTTTTTATATCCAAAACAAGATATGGAAGAAGATAATCATTCCAGATCCACATTGTTTCCAAAATTGCAACCGTTACACATGTTGGTTTCATAATCGGGAAAACCACCTGGAAGAAGGTCTGGATGGGGGTACACCCATCTATCATGGCGGCCTCTTCAATTTCAATCGGAATCGATTTTACAAATCCGCTGAACATAAATACAGCCAGTCCGGCTCCGTATCCCAAATAAATAATAATGAGCCCCCACGGTGTATTCAACTTCATCATATTCGCAATTTTCGAAAGGGTAAACATTACCATCTGAAATGGCACTACCATGGAAAACAAACACAAATAATAAATTGTCTTTGTTGTATTTGTAATTACACGATTAATGTACCACGCGCACATGGAAGTACAGATAATAATGGCCAAAACTGAAAATATGGTAATAAATAGTGTCCATCCAAAAGCTTGAAAATATTCTGTTTTCTTAATGCCATTCACATAATTTTCCAATCCCACAAACATCTTCTCCCTGGGAATGGCAAATGGCTTTCTACTGATGTATGCCTTTTTCTTAAAAGAGTTCACTATAACAAGAATGATCGGAAATACATAGGCAATAGACAAAAGAGTAAAAAATACAGTCCAAGCACCACTATGCTTTACATTTTTATTCATTACTGCTGCACCTCCTTACTTCTTGTGAGACGATTCTGTATAACCGCAATCGCACCAACTAAAATGAAGAATATCACTGCTTTTGCCTGTCCAACACCTTCCCATCCTGTTCTTCCATAAAATGTATTAAAGATATTCAACGCCAACATTTCAGACATATTGGATGGTTCACCATTTGTAAGAGCAAGGTTCTGGTCAAAAAGTTTAAAAGAATTGGTAAGGGTCAAGAAAGTACAGATCGTAATCGAAGGCATTACCATCGGAATGATAACATCTTTTAAAAGTTGTTTTTTATTGGCACCATCAATTTGTGCAGCCTCAATTAAATCCCCCGGTATATTTTGGATACCCGCAATATAAATAATCATCATATATCCAACCTGTTGCCAGCACATAAGAATTACCAGACCCCAGAAACCGTATTTTGAGGAATATGTCAGTGTCCTGTTAAAATTCATTAAAATTCCATTTAACAAAAGCTGCCATACATATCCCAGAATAATACCGCCAATGAGATTCGGCATAAAAAACACTGTACGAAATGCATTTTTTCCTCTTATGTTTTTTGTAAGAAGCATCGCTACTGCAAACGCAAGCACATTGATCAGAATAACCGAAACCACGGTAAATGCCGCTGTATACCAAAGTGCATGACCAAATGTTCCATCTTCCGCAAAGATCTTTGTATAATTTTTCAATCCCACAAACTTTGCATCTGTTACAGTTGTAAATTTACAAAAAGAAAGATACACTCCCATAGCAAATGGCACAATAAATCCAATGGTAAAAGCAATCAAAGTGGGCAGCACAAAGACCGGAAAATATTTTTTCATAGTTTTATTATTCATGTTCTTCTCTCCTTATGTCCCGCTAAATACGTAAGGGGCGGGTGATCATCGCCCGCCCCTGCTGTCAGCCTGTGGTTCGATTATTCTGCATGTGCTGCTGCATACTCTTTTGCCCAGCCATCTACAAATGCAGTTTTTACTTTATCCCATTTGCCAGTTCCCTGTGCATACTCAAGCATTGCACTTCCTACCTGGTTTTTCCACTCTTCTGAAGGCATTGTTGTAAAGTTCCATGCTACAGATTTCTTTCCATCTTTAATATACTGATTTGCATCTACTACAAGTGGATTTTCAGACTCATAGTTTTCATCGAATGTTTTAAATGGTGTTACAAATCCCATTTCCTGGCTTAAAGAAGTTCTTCCTTCATCACTTGTAATAACCCAGTTAAGGAAATCAAGAGTAGCCTGGATATCTTTTTCATCAGCTTTGCTGTTTACACACCAGTAGTTTTCACTTCCTGTGCAAAGTCCCTGCTCTTCTTCTCCTTCCACGCCAATGTAAATTGGAAGCATTCCAAGATCTTCATCTGCAACTTCATTATCTTTGATGTCATTATATGCCCATGTTCCATTCTGATAAAATACAGCTTCGCCTAAAGCAAATTCGGAAGCAGCATCCTCTCCTGTTTTGCTGGAAAGTACCGTTGGCTCACATGTGGAATCTGTAATGTATAAATCAAAAATATTCTTAAAGTTTTCAAGATATGTGCCTTTAATTGCGTCTGTAGAATCAATTCCATCCGCCTGATATTCATAATAAATTGGAAGATTTGCAAGATGTGTCTTAAATCTCCAGTCACTAGATGCATCAAATCCCGCAGAAGTAAATGCACCTTCAATGCCCAGGTCATCTTTTTTTGCCTGTATATCATCTGCAACCGCTTTCAAAGTTTCAAAATTATTGATTTCATCTGCAGATTTTACAACAGCTCCTTCTGTTTCAAAATAATCATTTAAAATTGCTTTATTATAAATAAGGCCATATGTTTCAATTACATAAGCGATACCAGGGATAGAACCATCTTCCCCTTTCAAAGCAAACTCTTCACTTGCAAGCTGTTTGTAAATTTCTGTATCTTTTAAATCATAGCAGTAGTCTTTCCATGCAGCCAATCCTACAGGACCATTAACCTGGAAAAGTGTTGGTGCTTCATCTTTTGCCATTTCGGATTTTAAAGTAGATTCATAGGTACCTGATGCAGCTGTCACAACCGTTACAGGAACCCCTGTCTCTTCTGTGTATTTTTCTCCAAGTTCTACCCATTGATCTGCCTGTTCAGGCTTGAAGTTTAAATAGTACACGCTTCCTTCTGCTTTCTCTGCCATAACCGGAACTGCCGGAATCATAGATGCAGCCATCATAACTGCCATGCTCAATGCGGTAACTTTTTTCATCTTCATAATTTGTCCTCTCCTTTTCATTCAATTTCGTTCTTCTCAATATGTTTTTATTGTAATTTTAAAAAAGAAATTAAGCTATAATAAAAAAACAAGAAACATGATACTTTTTCATGTTTCGTTTTTACAATATCCATATTTTATTCTATATTTTATATGAAAGGAATCTATCTTTTAAAATCAAAAAAGCCCTGAGAAGGAGCTGTCAGCGCTCCCTCCCAGGGTTTCATTTTTCTCAGGCTTTTCCAACAGAACCAAACAGTTCCATTTTTTCTTTTACTGTTGCTTTAATTGCTTCAAATCCAGGTGCCAGAACTTTACGTGGATCATATCCTTTACCCTGAAGATCTTTTCCTTCTTCAATGTATTTACGTGTAGCTGCTGCAAAAGCAAGCTGGCATTCTGTATTTACATTGATTTTAGATACGCCAAGATCAATTGCTTTTTTGATCATATCAGCCGGAATACCTGTACCGCCATGAAGTACTAATGGCATTTCTCCTGTAAGCTGCTGAATTGCATCCAGAGTCTCGAAGCTTAAACCAGCCCAGTTATCCGGATATTTTCCATGAATGTTTCCAATACCTGCTGCCAGGAAGTCAATGCCAAGATCTGCGATCATTTTACATTCTTTCGGATCTGCACATTCTCCCATACCAACTACACCGTCTTCTTCTCCGCCAATAGAACCAACTTCTGCTTCCAAAGACATATTGTGCTCTGCACAAATTTTTACAAGTTCTTTTGTTTTAGCAACATTTTCTTCGATTGGATAGTGAGAACCATCAAACATAATGGATGAGAAACCTGCTTCTACACATTTCAGACATCCTTCATAGCTGCCATGGTCAAGGTGAAGTGCTACCGGAACTGTAATGTTCAGTTCTTCTAACATTCCATTTACCATTCCAACAACAGTCTTGTAACCTGCCATGTATTTACCTGCACCTTCAGAAACACCCAGAATAACCGGGGAGTTTAATTCCTGTGCAGTTAAAAGAATTGCTTTTGTCCACTCAAGATTGTTGATATTAAACTGTCCAACTGCATAATGTCCAGCTTTTGCTTTTTTCAGCATCTCTGTTGCGCTTACTAACATGATAAATTCCTCCTAACATTTCTTGGCGATACGGAAACGCATCTCCATTTGTTTTTAGTTTACCAGATTCTCCCTATTTCGTCTACTATTTTACATAAAAAAGTACTTGCATTTTATTCAAAATTCCTATATAATTAATCACGA
>JARIAR010000068.1 GCA_029257805.1 Blautia sp. | reverse complement strand
GGGTTCCTTTTGCATTTACTGAGGTGTTCTGCGGAGTAATGAGAAGCTCTGCGTTTGTAACGTGTTTGCAACACTACATTCCAAGAATCCAGTAAAATCAGGCCTTTCAAGTTACCAAAACGTTAATTTCAGTTCTCAAAGAGATAATTTCGATTACCCAAAAGAGAATACGAAAGATATACAGACCCTGGAAACCTTGTGTTTCCGGGGCTTTTTTTGTTAGGGCAAGGCCCTGTTTTCGAAGTGTGGTTTTTCGTTGATCTGAAAAACGGAACAAAGAAAACCAATAAATCACCTGCTATGCAGGTGTGTTTCCAGATAGCTTTAGCTTCAAGTAAAAAACCTCCTGTTGTATAATAAGTGCAGGTTCGCCAACCACACAAAATTATACAAAGGAGGTTATCCTAATGGACAAAAATAGTTTAGCACATACGAAATGGGAATGTAAGTACCATATTGTATTTGCACCAAAATATATAGGTAAAAATGCAAAGAAAATAGAAGAGTATATTAGAAACCAATTACAAGAAGATTGGGAATACGATCAAATGACACTAAAAGAATATATAGACCCGTTCATGGATAAGCCGGTAGTCATGATTTCCAGAGAAACATAAAATTTTATAATAGAAGAATAAAGCAGAAAACTCCTTGACAATTTTCTCTAATTCATATAATATTTTATGTAATATAAAACAGATAAAATTCGTTGATGGGAATAAGTAGCGTATAGTGGAATTTACAGAGAGACTGCGGTTGGTGGAAGCAGTTAAGGAAGCTGTATAGTGAAATCATCCCGAAGAAGTGAACTGAACAGAGTAGGTGAGCCGGAGTAAAGCCACGTTATAGGTGAAGCGTATTGAAAGATACGGGCAGAGCCTGATGGAAATCAGGGAAATAAGGTGGTACCACGACAGAGTCGTCCTTTACAGGATGGCTCTTTTTTATTTCTCAAAAAGTATGGTACGGTATATTAATATGAGAATTTTATCTGTACAGAAATGTGAGGAGGAATTATAATGAAGTTAGGAAAGAGAAAAATGCTTTTAGTCAGTTTTATGTTGTTTTCCCTCTTTTTTGGGGCGGGAAATTTGATTTTTCCACCATTTTTGGGACAGAATGCGGGGGAACAGATGCCTTTTGCAATTGCCAGTTTTCTGATCACGGCAGTAATTTTGCCGGTGCTTGGAGTTATTGTAGTTGCGCAGTTTGATGGATTAGATAAACTTGCAAAAAAGGTAGATGCAAGATTTGCTATTGTATTTACTGTATTAATTTATGTTTCAATAGGACCGGGACTTGGAATTCCCCGTGCTGCATCGGTACCTTTTGAGATGGCGGTTGCTCCGTATTTACCGGCAGCAGCTCCTTTGAAAATTTATATGGTTTTGTATTCTATGGTATTTTTTCTTCTTGCAGGCTGGCTGGCTTTAACTCCTAACAAACTGGTAGAGCGTATTGGGAAATTTTTGACACCAAGTCTTCTTACCTTATTGGTTTTTCTTTTCTTAAATTTTGTTTTCAGAGGAGATGCCAATATTGCAGCTGCACAGACTGCTTATGCAGAAGCGCCTGTAGTGAAAGGATTTTTGGAAGGGTATCAGACAATGGATACCATCGCTGCTTTGAATTTTGGACTTGTGATTGCAACGACGATTCGCTCTCTTGGGGTAGAAAGAAAAAAAGGCGTGATCCGTTATACGGTATATGCAGGTGTTTTTGCTGGAGCAATTTTATCAACGGTATATCTGATGCTTGCGTATATGGGAATGAAAAGTTCCGGTGTTTATGAAATCCAGGAAAATGGAGCATGGACATTACGTTGTATTGTAAAACAGTTGTTTGGTGATACAGGAGCAATTCTTCTGGCTGCGATTTTTACACTTGCCTGTCTGACAACATGTGTAGGTTTGATTACTTCTATTTCACAGTTTTTTTCAAAACTTACAACGAAATTGTCTTATAAGCAGTGGGTATATTTAATTGCAGGATTTTCTTTCCTTGTATGTAATCAGGGATTAACTACAATTCTTGGTATATCTGTGCCTATTTTAAATGCGATTTATCCAATGTCCATTGTCTTGATTGTTTTGGGCTTATGTGATTCATGGATTAGGGGAAATCGGTATATTTATCCTTGTACCATTGGAGCAGTAGGGTGCATTAGTATTTTGTTCGTATTGGATACGTCAAAAGTTTCTCTTGGTGTTATTGGAGAATTATGCGATCAGCTTCCGTTATATTCCATGGGCCTTGGATGGGTGGCAGTTGCGATTGCAGCAGTACTTGTAAGTGGAGTTTTGGAAATGCTTACAAGACTTGTAAAAGGAAATGCCGGAGAGTTGGCTGAGTAAAAAGAATAAAAGTGATAGAAAACTCCCTCCCGGTTTTACTGGGAGGGGGTTTGACGGTAAAAGCCGTTTGGAGGAGAATGGAATGAAGAAACTTGTAATTGGAATTCTGGCTCACGTGGATGCAGGAAAGACCACCCTTTCAGAAAGTATGCTTTATTTGAGTGGTAAGATACGAAAGCTTGGAAGAGTAGATCATGGGGATGCTTATCTGGATACATTTGAACTGGAAAGGGAGAGGGGAATTACTATTTTTTCCAAGCAGGCAATGCTGGATATAGGTGATATGAGAGTAACGCTTCTGGATACACCGGGACATGTGGATTTTTCAGCAGAAATGGAGCGTACACTTCAGGTAATGGATTATGGAATTCTGGTTATCAATGGGGCAGATGGCGTGCAGGGGCATACGGCGACTCTCTGGCGCCTGTTGGAACGATACGGAATTCCGGTTTTTTTATTTGTAAATAAAATGGACCAGGAAGGAACAGACAAAAAAGTTCTTATGGAAGAACTGAAAAAACGACTGCATGAAAATTGTGTGGATTTTACAGAAGGCGAAAACCGGGAGGAATTTCTGGAAAGTCTTGCAGTATGTGATGAAATAGCTCTGGAATCTTTTTTAGAAACAGGGGATTTAGAAAAAAAAGAGATTGTCCGGCTTATTCGACAGAGAAAAGTTTTCCCCTGCTATTTTGGTTCTGCATTAAAGATGACAGGGGTAGAAGCTTTTCAGAGGGGGCTGGAACAATATACAGAGGCACCTGTTTATCCGAAAGAATTCGGAGCAAAAGTTTATAAAATCGCCAGAGATGCTCAGGGAAATCGTCTTACTTACATGAAGATTACCGGAGGGACTTTAAAGGTTAAAAGCCTTTTAACGAATAGAAAGTCTGTGGATGTTTCCGAGCGGGAATCTGGTTGTCCGGATGAAATATGGGAGGAAAAGGCAGATCAGATTCGTATTTATTCGGGAGAAAAATATGATATGGAAAAGGAAGTTGCGGCTGGAAGTGTTTGTGCAGTCACCGGATTAACTGCAACGTATCCGGGGCAGGGGCTTGGTATAGAGAGTGATTCTGTACTTCCTGTTTTAGAGCCGGTTTTAAATTATAGAGTGATTCTTCCGGATCAATGTGACATACACCAGATGTTGAAAAAATTAAAAGAACTGGAGGAAGAAGATCCGCAGCTTCACATTGTATGGGACAGTCATTTAGAAGAAATTCATGTGATGCTTATGGGGGAAGTGCAGATTGATGTGTTGAAACATTTAATCTGGGATCGCTTTCATGTAGCGGTAGAGTTTGATGCAGGCAGCATTGTATATAAGGAAACGATAGCAGAGCCGGTGGAAGGAGTTGGACATTTTGAACCTCTTCGCCATTATGCAGAAGTACATCTTCTTTTAGAACCGGGAGAACGAGGAAGCGGATTGCAGTTTTTTACGGCATGCAGTGAGGATATGTTGAATCGAAACTGGCAGAGGCTTGTTCTGACTCATCTGGAGGAGAAAGAACATAAAGGAGTGCTGACCGGTTCTCAACTGACAGATGTACAGATTACTCTGGTAGCAGGGAAAGCTCATTTGAAACATACAGAGGGCGGGGATTTTCGTCAGGCAACATATAGAGCTGTCCGTCAGGGACTGAAAAAGGCAAAGAGTATTTTGTTAGAGCCTTATTATGAATTTCGATTAGAGGTTCCAAACGGGATGATCGGAAGGGCAATGTCCGACATCCAGAAAATGCAGGGAACGTTTCTGCCTCCCGAACAGGAAGAAGAGATGAGTATTTTAAAGGGGAGTGTTTCCGTTGCACAGATGCGCGATTATCAGAAACAGGTACTTGCTTATACAGGAGGGAAAGGTCGCCTGTTCTGTACACTGAAAGGATATGAGCCATGTAAGAATCAGGAAGAGATCGTAGAAGATATTAATTATGATTCGGAACGGGATCTGGAGAATCCAACAGGTTCTGTATTTTGTGCGCATGGAGCAGGATTTGTGGTTCCCTGGAATCAGGTAGAGGATTATATGCATCTGGGATATGCAGCGGAGTCGGAAGAAGAACAAAAAGAAGAAGTAGCGTACGTGCCTCCAATGTCCAGATATGCAGGAAGTTATGAGGAAGAAAAAGAATTACAGGAAATTTTTGAGCGGACATTTGGCACTGTAAAACAGGAACGAAGAACACCGGCAAAAAGGGTAGTTCGTACACCGGATTTTTATAGTGGTCCATCTCGTTCTGTGAAAAAGACAGGAGAAGAATATCTTCTTGTAGATGGATATAATATTATTTTTGCATGGGAAGACCTTCGTGAACTTGCAAAATCAGACATTCACGCAGCTCAGGATAAGTTGATGGACATTTTGTCCAATTATCAGGGAATGAAAAAATGTATACTGATCCTTGTTTTTGATGCGTATAAAGTAGAGGGACACAGAGAAGAGATCCTGCAGTATCATAACATTCACGTAGTGTATACAAAAGAAGCAGAGACAGCGGACCAGTATATTGAAAAAACTGTGCATAAGCTTGGGAGAAATCATTCGGTTACGGTAGCTACTTCTGATGGTTTGGAACAGATGATTATCATGGGACAGGGTGCAGTACGGCTTTCCGCGAAAGGGCTTCAAAAGGAAATTGAGGAAGCATCAAGATCTATTTTAGAGGAATGGCATACAAAGCGCCAGAGTAGCAGAAGTTATCTTTTTGATCATGTTTCAGATGATGTGAGGGAATTTGTAGATAAGACAAGAAAGGGAGAGGGAGAAAAATGAAGGAAAAACTTACAAAAAAAGACGTAGAAAAAATAGAGCAGGAAATAGAGCATCGTAAACTGGTAATACGAAAAGAAGCGATAGAAGCAGTAAAGGAAGCACGTGCTCAGGGAGATTTAAGTGAAAATTTTGAGTATTATGCTGCCAAAAAACATAAAAATCAAAATGAGAGCCGTATTCGCTATTTGGAAAATATGTTGAAAACTGCTACGATCATTTCCGATTCTTCTAAGGAGGATGAAGTGGGAATGGATGACGTTGTAGAGGTATATTTTGAAGAAGAGGATGAAGTGGAAACATATAAGCTTGTGACGTCTATCCGTGGAAATTCCATGGAAAATAGGATCAGTATTGAGTCTCCTATTGGGAAAGCATTAAAAGGGCATAAGGTGGGAGATCGTGTGGAAGTAAAAGTAAATGATCAATACAGCTACTTTTTGGAAATTCGTTCTATTTGTAAAACCGGATCGGAAGATGAGGAGATCAGAGGATTTTAAAAAATATTTTTACACAAATTTAACATTCTGATGGGGAAAACTTTACATGGGATTATTAGAATAGGGTTATATCAAACATTGGAAAAGGAGAGAAACAATGGATTTTTTTAGTATATTAACTCTGTTCGGAGGACTTGCAATGTTCCTTTATGGAATGCAGGTAATGGGAGATGGTCTTGCGAAGGTTTCCGGTGGAAAACTGGAACGTATTCTGGAAAATCTCACCTCGAATCCTATTAAAGCAGTTCTTCTGGGTGCAGGTGTGACGGCGGTGATTCAGTCATCTTCTGCAACAACCGTTATGGTGGTAGGCTTTGTAAACTCAGGGATTATGAGACTGTCGCAGGCAGTTGGAATCATTATGGGGGCAAACATCGGTACAACAGCTACCTCCTGGATTTTGAGTCTGGCAGGCATTGAAAGTGAGAATTTTTTCATACGTCTTTTAAAGCCAACTTCTTTTGCACCAGTGCTGGCTCTTATTGGGATCGTACTTTTGATGTTTGTAAAAAATCAGAAGAAAAAAGATATTGGAACGATTATGATTGGATTTGCAGTTCTGATGTTTGGAATGGAATCTATGAGTGGGGCAGTAAAGCCTCTGGCGGATGTTCCGGAGTTTACAAATATTCTTACTGCATTTTCTAATCCGATCCTTGGTGTACTGGCAGGCACTGTTTTAACAGCGATCATCCAGTCTTCTTCTGCCTCTGTTGGAATCCTTCAGGCACTTTGCATGACAGGAGCTGTGTCTTACAGTGTGGCATTGCCTATTATTATGGGACAGAATATCGGTACTTGTGTAACAGCACTTCTTTCTGCAATTGGAGCAAACAAAAATGCAAAGAGAGCAGCAATGGTACATTTGTACTTTAATTTAATTGGAACAATTATTTTTATGTGTGGATTTTATATCATTAATGCGGCTATCTCTTTCCCGTTTATGGGCGAAGCTGCAAGTCCTGCCGGTATTGCAGTTCTTCATAGTACATTTAATATCGTTGCTACAATGCTTCTTCTGCCATTTTCTAAAATGCTGGAAAAACTGGCCTGTCTTACAATTCGTGACAAAAAGGAAGATGTGGAAATTTCAGCAGAAGATCAGGAGTTTATGATTCTGGAATCCCGATTTCTGGAAAAACCGGCTTTTGCAGTAGAACAGAGCCGCAATGCAGCCAGAAAAATGGCACAGGATTCCCACAAAGCATTGTTTACCGCCATTGCCCTTGTGGATAATTACAGTGCGGAAGACGTCTCACGTGTGGAAAGAATGGAATCAAAAGTGGATCGCTATGAAGATGAACTGGGTACATATCTTGTAAAACTTAGTCATAAAGATTTGTCGCAGGCTGACAGTCAAAGTTTGTCCATTATGCTTCATTGTATAGGAGATTTTGAACGTATTTCAGATCATGCTGTAAACATTATGGAGTCCGCTCAGGAACTGGCTCAGAAAGGTCTTCATTTCTCTGCGAAAGCCAAAGCAGAATTAAACGTCCTGGAAAATGCAGTAAGAGATATTGTGGATACGGCATACACAGTATTTGATGAACAAAATGTGCAACTTGCAGAAAAAATAGAGCCGCTGGAAGAGGTGGTAGATGAACTTTGTAAAGAAGTGAAACGCCGCCATGTACAGCGTTTGCGTGCAGAAGAATGTACTATTGAAATGGGATTTATTCTTTCGGATATTACAACCAGTCTTGAGAGAATTGCAGATCATTGTTCAAACATTGGGGTATGTGTAACACAGGTAAGAGAAGATTTATACGACACACACAGCCATCTTGATACAGTAAAAGATGCAGCATTTTATCATGAGATCGAAAGTGTTCGAAAAAAATATCAGCTCCCGTGATAAGAAGGAGGCTTGTCTAAAGTGGAAAAAATGAGTATACTGGGGAAAACAGAGCAGTATGCAAAAGGGGCGAGAGAAATGATCTATTGTGTGGAAGATGAACGTAATATCAGAGAGCTTTTAATTTATACATTGGAGACAACCGGATTTCAGGCAAAAGGATTTGAAAATGGAAAAGAACTTCAGAAAGCTCTGGAAGAGGAAGTGCCGGAATTGATTCTTCTTGATATTATGCTTCCGGGTGAGGATGGATATAGCATTTTAGAGAAGCTGAAAAACAATTCTGTAACCAGGAATATCCCTGTTATCATGGTTACTGCAAAAGAAGCGGAATACGATAAAGTACGTGGACTGGAAGGCGGAGCCGACGATTACATTACGAAGCCTTTTGGAATGATGGAGTTTGTTGCAAGAGTGAAGGCGGTTTTACGGCGGAGCAGTCGCCAGGTGGAGGATCGGGAGCTGCGATGCAGCGATCTCTATATAAAAGTGAAGCGTCACGAAGTATGGTACAAAGAGAGAAAGATTGATTTGACACGTAAAGAATTTGAACTGCTTTTATATTTAATGGAAAATAAATCTCTTGTTATGACAAGAAATCAGATTCTGTGCCATGTATGGGGGTATGATTTTGACGGGGAGACAAGGACAGTAGATGTGCATGTGCGGAGTCTGCGGCAGAAATTAGGAGAAGCAGGAAATTATATTGAGACAGTTCGTGGCGTGGGATATCGCATAGGAGCATAAAGGTATGAAACAGAGAATTTTAAATCACACAAGTATTCTTGTAGTATTATCCATTCTTTTAACATTTATTGCTGCAAGCAGTGTTTTATACGGGCGCTATGCGACAAATATGAAGCAGGGAGTTCGAGACGAAACCCAGTATCTATGCATAGGAATTGAAGAATTCGGAGAAAGTTATCTTACAGAAAAGGTGGGAGATGCAACAGAAACCAGAATTACTCTTGTAGATACAGATGGCAGTGTTTTATATGACAGTGATGCGGAAATTTCCCAGCTTCCCAACCATAACGACAGACCGGAAATCATAAAGGCAAGAAAAGATGGATCAGGAGAAAGCATACGTCTTTCGGAAACGTTTTCCAGACAGAATTTTAATTATGCAGTAAAATTAGAAAACGGGCATATTCTCCGGGTTTCGAAATCTATGGATAGTATTTTTCCTACGCTGCTTTCCAGTTTTACTCTTTTAGGCATTCTTGTAGTAGTCATTCTGCTTCTTGTGTTTTTTCTTGTGCAAAAACAGACGAAAGAACTGATCGAGCCAATTAACAGTCTGGATTTGGAACATCCATTGAAAAATGTATGTTATGAAGAACTCCGTCCGCTTCTTATGAGAGTGGATCAGCAGAATAAGCAGATTGCCCGTCAGGTGGAAGAACTAAAGAGTGCAGAGGCAATGAGAAGAGAATTTTCTGCCAATGTATCCCATGAACTGAAAACCCCTCTTATGTCCATTTCCGGTTATGCAGAGCTTATGATGAATGGAATGGTGCAGCCGGAAAAGATATCGGAATTTTCAGGCAGAATTTATAAAGAGGCTGTTCGCCTGAGTAATTTGGTGTCCGATATTATTCAGCTTTCCAGAATGGATGAAAAAATTACGGATATGCCTTTTGAAGCAGTGGATCTTTATGAACTGGCGGAAGATGTTGTGAATCATCTTCAGCCGGCTGCTTCCAAAAAGAAAATTGTACTTTTGTTTACAGGGGAAAAAGTCGCAATTCGTGGAGTGCGCCATGTACTATATGAAATGTTTTATAATATTGTAGACAATGCGGTTCGATATACACAGGAAAATGGAACAATAAAGGTCTGTGTGGGGAAAAAAGAAGGCCACCCATTTTATAGTGTGGAAGACAACGGGATTGGGATACCGGTTTCGGAACAGGGCAGAATTTTTGAGCGTTTTTACAGAGTGGATAAAAGTCATTCCAGACAGACTGGAGGAACCGGACTGGGGTTGTCTATTGTAAAGCATGGGGCAGTTCTTCATCATGCTAAAATCCAATTGGAAAGCCAGCCAGGTAAAGGAACAAAAATGGATATAGTGTTTTAAAAACATAAAAAAGCTGTGACAGGAAAATTATATTCCTGCCACAGCTTTTTAGTGGATTAAAGGTTTGTTTTGGATAAAGCAGCTTCGTCTGCAACAAGAATTACATTCGGATGGAAACGAAGGATTGTTCCAGGAATCTGTGGAGAAACCGGTGCTGTAAGAACTTTATTTAAGATATCTGCTTTGTCTTCACCGCTTACGACAACGAGAAGCATGTTTGCACGCATGATACCACCAATACCCATGGTATAAGCCTGGCGCGGAACATCTTCTTCTTTTTCGAAGAAACGTTTATTTGCCTGAATGGTTGTTTCAGTAAGCTGGACGCAATGTGTTCCATCTTCAAAGTGATCATCCGGCTCATTGAATCCAAGGTGACCGTCATGTCCAAGGCCAAGAAGCTGGATATCTACTGTTCCTACACTGTTCAGGATTTCGTCATATGCAGCGCATGCAGCAGCGGAATCTTCGATAGTGCCATCCGGTACGAAAGTACGTTCCATCGGAATATTTACTTTTGTCAGAAGGTTTGTGTTCATAAAATAACGGTAGCTCTGATCGTTTGTTCCGTCAAGACCTTTGTATTCATCAAGATTTACAGTTGTGATCTGAGAGAAGTCAAGATCTCCATTTTCATACATGGATACCAGGTTTTTGTAAAGACCAACAGGGGAAGAACCTGTGGCAAGACCAAGTACACTGTCTGGTTTTAAGGTAATCTGTGCAGCGATGATGCTGGCAGCTTTACGGCTGAGTTCTTCATAGTTTTTTACTTTGTAGATTTTCATGATAGTACTCTCCTTTATATATAAAATAAATTTATGAAAAAACATATTATTTTTGTTCGGAATGGGCTTTCACAGAGGTAGAATACTCTGAAGGGGTCATTCCTGTAATCTTTTTAAATTGACGGGAAAAATAATGGATGGAAGAATATCCCAAAAAATCAGAAATCTGTGTGAAATTCATTTGATTTTCACGAATAAGCTGTTTGGCAAATTCAATCTTCATTTGGGTGAAAAATTCAATCACACCACATTGATGCTGTTCCCGAAAAAGTTTTTGTAACTGGGAACGTCCGATGAGATTATCGTGGCAAATAGACTCTATATTTACAAATTCCCGTATGTGTTCTTCCAGATAAAAAATAATTTTTTTATATAAGGAAGAGGCATGTTTAGATATGGGAATTTTACTTGCAGGAACAGAAAGTCGGGGCAGTGTGTACCGGCGTATCATAGAGATTAAAAGCTGCTCCAGATATAAAAGTACCAATTGCTGTGAGCCAAAAAGGCTGTCCTTGCGGATCTCCATTTTTTTGAGGTAAGGATCATCAAGAGGAGAAGCGATACATCTTTTGGCTTCTGCAATGATCATGCCTATGATATTTCTTTCTGTATCTGAAAGAGTTAGAATGCGTTTATCAAAAAAATTCATATAAGGAGAATTGCATTCAAAAGATACCACGACAATATTAGGTGCGCTTTGTCCGACAGCAGTTAGGTTATGAAATTCATTAGGACGGTGAAAGATCACCTGACCGCGATTTAAAATATGAACATCATCATCTGTTTCAACTTGTGCACTTCCTTTATCTACACACTGAAATTCCCAAAAATTATGACGCTCTCCAGGATAGGAAAAATCGCTTCTGTATTCGAAATAGTGTACTGTAAAAACTTTTTCAATATGTATATCCTTAGTAAGGGGGATACTTTCATACGACATGCGTTATAACTCCTTGCATGATTGTTTTGAATCCGCTTTCATTATAGAACAAAAGATGAAAAAAAGCCAGTGGAAAAGTTATTCCTTTTGTTTAGAAAGGGAATTTTCATTTTTACTTCTGGACCGGTTGCGATAAGTAAGAGCGGTCATTCCGCAGTTTTTCCGAAAACACTGTGCGAAATAGCTGGGAGAAGAAAATCCGGAAAGCTGTGCGATTTCCGAAATGGTATAGTCGCTTGTTTCCAGAAGATCCCGGCTGGTTTTTAGTCGTCTTGTTGTCAGGTATTGTATAGGAGACTGTCCATAAAATTTTGTAAAGGCATGAACAAAATAATATTTATTCAAATGTGCCATTTCTGCGAGAGAGTCCAGAGTGATGTCATCCTGATAATTCGAGTCAATATATCTTTTGATACGGCTGCATTCCCGTGTGGTATTTTTTACAGGAATTAATTCAAAGGCAGAATTTGTCTGTCGCATCAGAAGAAGCGTAAGGATTTCAAGAAAATTTTGACATATGAGTTCACATCCGGGAGCATTGCGTTCCACTTCCTTAAGAATAGAGGAAAAATAAATCCCAAGATTTTTTGTGACATTTTTATCTTTTAATGCTAAATATTCTCCTTTGTGGGAAAAAGAAAACTGAAAATCCTCAATTCCAAGGGTAATGTATTCCAGAGGAGAATCCTCATTAGAAACCTCTGTATGCTCCACATTGGGATTGATAATGATTAATTCATCTTTATTAATTGGAAAACTCTGGTTTTCAACGAGAAAAGATCCAGAGCCTGATTTTACATAAAATAATTCTACAAAGGGATGGGTATGCCGGATGCTTTTCCAGTCTCCTTCATAGAGGGATGTGGAAACAAAAATTAATCTTCCGGGAAGATGGGTCGTACGGTCTGTTTCCAGCTGATATTTGCGAATGCTCATAAATATTCTCCTTTAGTAATGTTGCTGTATATAGGAATAAACCTATTCTAACAAAGGAAGTGTAGAAGGACAATAAAAAGTTACAGGAAAAAATTTACAGACAAGAGCAATATTTCTAAAATATATAGCAATATAGGGATTGAAAAGAAAATCCTTTTCATATATGATAATAATTACAAAATAATTCTGCATTTTTTATGCAGAATGTAGAGGGTCGAAAGGAGAAAATAATATGAAAGCGAAAAAAGTCACAAGTCTGGTACTTTCCGCAGCTATGGTTGCAGGAATGACAGCTGGAATGGCAACAAATGTTATGGCAGATGATGAGCAGGTTTTAAAACTTGCCGTAGTAGAAACTGCATACGGACAGGATATGTGGAAAAATGTTTGTGCAAAATTCGAAGAAGCAAATCCTGGTGTAAAAGTAGAATTAACAATTGATAAAAAACTGGAAGATATTATTACCCCGGCTATGAAATCCGGTGATTATCCAGACGTAATCATGAGAGCAGTAGGATCTGAATCTGCATTAACAGAAACTTTTATTAAAGATAATAATGTAGAAGAAATGACAGACGTACTGGAAATGACCGTACCTGGTGAAGATGTGAAAGTAAAAGATAAAATTCTTCCGGGATTTGTTGAAAACTCTATTACAAACCCATATGAAGATGGAAAAACATATCTGATGCCAATGTTCTATGGCCCATGTGGACTTTTCTACAACGCAGGCCTGTTTGAAGAAAAAGGCTGGGAAGTTCCAAAAACATGGGATGAAATGTGGGAACTGGGCGATAAAGCGAAAGAAGAAGGAATCGCATTATTTACATATCCTACAGCTGGATACTTTGATGCATTCTTCTATGCACTTCTTCACGAAGCAGCAGGCGCTGAAACATTCCAGGATGCTTTAAAATATGGTGAAGGCGTATGGGAAAAAGAAGAAGTAGCAACTGCATTTGATATTATTGAAAAACTTGCTTCTTATACAGAAAAAACAACTCCGGCAAATGCAAATGACAATGATTTCCGTAAAAACCAGCAGATGATCCTGGACAACAAAGCATTATTTATGCCAAATGGTAACTGGGTAATCGGCGAAATGGCAGATGCACCACGTGCAGATGGTTTTGAATGGGGATTCACAGCACTTCCAGCAGTAAAAGAAGGTGGAGAAAGAGCTTCTTATACATTCTTTGAACAGATTTGGATGCCAAAGGGTGCTGTAAACAAAGATCTCGGAAAACAGTTTATTGCATACATGTATTCTGATGAAGCAGCAGAAATCTTTGCAAAAGACGGAAATGCTGTTCAGCCGATCCAGGGAATGGCTGATAAACTTGATGGCGATGCAAAAATCTACTACTCCATTTATGATGATGGTGCTGTAGCTGTTATGGATGCATTTGCAACTACTGAGCCTGTAGAAGGTGTAACAGTTCGTTCTACATTCTTTGATCCGATCAACTCTCTTGTAAGCGGTGACAAAACAGCAGAAGAGTGGATCGAGCAGATTAAAAAAGATAGCGACACACTTCGTGGAGCACTGAAATAAGGATTGTCTATTTAGTTAGACATGAATGAAAAGCGGACGGTAATAGTACCGTCCGTTTTTAAGATAAAGAAGGGAGAAATGAAACATGACAAAGAAAAAAGGAAGAAGCCGGTTCATTTTTTGCTGTCTTGCTCCGGCAGTAATTCTTTTTGTTATTTTTATGATTATTCCTACCATAGATGTTTTTAAAATGTCTCTTTACAAATGGGGAGGATATACAGCGGATAAAACATTTGTAGGTTTTGACAACTTTAAAACACTCCTGCAAAGTGACAAGTTTTATCAGGCATTTCAGAATACGGTTCTGTTGATCGTTGTAGTTACAATTGTAACATTTTCCATGGCAATTATTTTTGCCGCAATTCTTACAAGAGAAAAATTAAAAGGACAGACATTTTTCCGCGTTGTTTTCTACATTCCTAATATTTTATCTGTTGTAGTAATCAGTGCTATTTTCTCAGCAATATATGATCCAAATCAGGGTCTTTTGAATTCATTTTTAAATATTTTCCGTGGTCAGAATGGTGTAGACAATCCGATCCTCTGGCTGGGAAGTCAGAAAATTGTAATTTATAGTATTATTATTGCAATGGTATGGCAGGCGATCGGATACTATATGGTTATGTATATGGCAAGTATGGCGAACATTCCGGAAAGCCTTTATGAATCTGCAAGTCTGGAAGGTGCAGGAAGATTAAAACAGTTCTTCTCCATTACCCTTCCTTTAATCTGGACAAATATTCGTACAACCTTAACTTTCTTTGTTATTAGTACGATTAATATGAGTTTCCTGATGGTAAAAGCAATGACAAACGGAGGTCCTGATGGAGCTTCCAATGTCTTCTTAAGTTACATGTACCAGGAAGCGTATACAAATTCTTCTTATGGATATGGTATGGCAATTGGTGTTGCAGTGTTCCTGTTCTCCTTTGCTCTTGCCGCTATATTAAATGCGGTAACAAAACGTGATGAAATTGAATTCTAAGGAGGAGAAAAAATGGCTGATATGAGGAAAAACAGCAGTGCCGGTTCTAAAGCGGCAAAAGGATTGATTTATCTGATTCTGGCACTTTTGGCAATTACGATCATAGTTCCGGTTGCCTGGGTATTTGTTGCTTCAGTGAAGCAAAATTCTGAGTTTTACGGAAGTCCATGGACACTTCCTCAGGGAGTTTACTTACAGAACTTTAAAGATGCCTGGGAAACAGCAAACATGGGATCCTATATGCTCAATTCTGTTTTTGTAACAGTTTTGGCAATCGTGCTTTTAATCGTTATTGCTTTGCCGGCAGCTTATGTTCTGGCTAGATTTAAATTTAAAAGCAACAAAGTATGGAATGTATTATTTATGGCAGGACTTTTTATTAATGTGAACTATATTGTGGTTCCGATTTTCCTGATGTTAAATGATGCAGATGCAAAATTCCGTCAGTGGTTTGGAGCGCCGTTTTTCTTAAATAATCTTTTTATTCTGGCGCTGGTATATGCTTCTACTGCATTGCCATTTACCATTTACCTTCTTTCCGGTTACTTTAAGTCTCTTGCAAAAGATTATGAAGAAGCTGCTTATGTAGATGGTGCCGGTTACTGGAGAACCATGATTCAGATCATCATGCCTATGGCAAAGCCAAGTATTGTAACAGTAGTTCTTTTTAATTTCCTGGCATTCTGGAATGAATATATTATTTCCATGACGCTTCTTACCAGACCGGAAATTAAGACACTGCCGGTAGGTCTTATGAATTTGATGGCAGCACAAAAATCAGCAGTTCAGTATGGACAGATGTATGCAGGTCTTGTAATCGTTATGGTTCCAACCTTACTTTTATATATTTGTGTACAGAAGAAACTGACACAGGGAATGACTCTCGGTGGACTGAAGGGTTGATCGGTTTTCAGACTGGAGGTAAAAACAATGAATGAAAGAACAAAAAGTATAATAACGGCTGTTGTGGCCCTTGTATTTTTTATTATATGTGTGGCCTTGGTAGTGATTGGACAGAAGAACGTGGGAGTGCAGGGATTAATGGTCATGTTGCTAGGTCTTGCAGGACTTTTATTTCTTCTGTATCGTTACAACAAAAAATATAAATGAGAGTTTGAAATATGAATATTTTAAATGAATGGAAAACAAACATTTCCAGGTGGGACGAAGCCGTCCCACTGGGAAGTGGACAATGCGGCTGCTTATGCTGGGGAACCCCGCAGGAAATGCAGTTTAGTTTAGATCGTACAGACATATGGGATAAAACTATTTTATGGGAGCAAAGAGAAGAATTTACTTACGCAAACCTTGTTAAGCTTGCAAAAGAGGGAAACGTAAAGAAAATTCGGGAAATTTTCGATGCTCCCTATTATTATCCAACTCCGACGAAACTTACAGCAGGAAAAATTCTTGTACATTTTTTAAAGGAAACAGGAGAAATACATTCTGTTCTTTCTTTGAAAGACGCAAATGCCAGGATGGAATTTGGAAATGAAGAGAATTTATACAAAGTGAATGCGTGGATTCATGCCTTGGAACATATAGGGGTACTGGAAATATATGCACCTGAAGATAGTTTTTCGCTTGAATTGAAAACGCCGGATTTTGGAGAAAAAGGAACAGAAAAAGAGTATATTTATAAAGAAGAAAAAAGAGAAATTTCACAGGGGACTTTAAAGGAATTAAAATATTTTCCTGCACAGTGGGAAACAGAGGGAATCCTGCAATGGTTCTGTCAGCCGGTAAACGAAGAGTTTTCCTATGGGATTATCATGGCAGTGGATAAACAGCCACAGAAATCCAGAGTGATGTGGAAAATTATTTCTTCGGAAGATGGAAAAGACTGGATTGAAGATGGAAAGAAAGCGGTCCTTTGTGCTATGGAGCAGGATCTTTCTTTGTTTTTTGAAACGCACAGAAAATGGTGGGAACAGTATTTTCAGAAAAGCGGTATTTCTATTCCGGATAAATTTGTGGAAAAACAGTGGTATATGACAAATTATCTGTTTGCTTCCGCATCCAGAGAGGGATGTGCGCCAATGCCGCTTCAGGGAGTGTGGACAGCAGACGATGGAACGCTTCCGCCTTGGAAAGGGGACTATCATCATGACCTTAATACAGAACTTTCTTATAGCCATTATCTAAAAGCGAATCATTTGGAAGAAGGGAAATGTTTTCTTGATTTTCTTTGGGGACTAAAAGAAGAAGGAAGACATTTTGCAAAAGAATTTTACAATGCAGAGGGAAGTTGTCTTCCGGGGGTTATGACAATTGATGGAAAGCCTTTGGGAGGGTGGCCGATGTATTCTCTTTCTCCTGTTAATCAGGTATGGCTTAGTCATTCTTTTAGTGAATACTACAGATATACAGGTGATGAAGGCTTTTTAAAGGAAAGAGCCTATCCTTATATGAAGGAAACCGGAATTTTTATTTGTGATCTTCTGGAAGAACAGGAGGATGGCACCTTGCAGCTTCCTGTATCAAGTTCTCCGGAGATTCACGATGATACAGAAAAGGCATGGCTTACGCCAATGAGTAATTATGATCTTGCACTTCTTTTAAATTTATTTGGAACTCTGGAAGAATATGCGCTCCATCTGGGAGATCCCATGGCAGATAAATGGACGCAGGTAAAGGAAAAACTTCCCGGATTGGCTGTAAATGACAAGAAGGTCCTTATGCTTTCTCCAGATGAAAGCTTGGAGGAATCCCATCGTCATTTTTCTAATGCAATGGCCATTTCTCCTCTTGAAATGATTCCTTATGAGGAAGAGGGAAAAGAAATCATAGATGCCGTGATCAGGGATTATGAGCGTCTTGGAACCCGGCAGTGGGTAGGATATACTTTTACCTGGATGGCACATTTATATGCAATACAGGGGAATGGGGAAAAGGCAGCGGAGTATTTAAATATTTTCTGGAAATTTTTCTGTGGCCCCAATGGATTTCATCTGAATGGTGATTTTCGGAAAAAGGGGTATTCAGAATTTACATACAGGCCGTTTACGCTGGAAGGCAATATGTTTAGTGCCGATGCCCTGCAGGAAATGCTTTTCCAGATGAAAAAAGGAACGATTCGTCTGTTTCCGGCGATTCCGAAAGAATGGAGAGAGAAGGGGACTTCTTTTTGCCATTTTCGTGGAGAAAAAGGGCTTATGTGCAGTGGGAAAATAACAAACGAAAGTATTTCCTGGGAAATACAGGCGGATGTACCGCAGAAGATCCGTGTGAAGATTCAGGAAAAAATCATAGAAAAGGCTCTTGAAAAAGGGGAAGTATGGAGTGGATGTATCGCTTTGGAAGGATAGAGGCCGTTCTATACTGTATGTGCAAAAGTAATGAATGATTGTGCAAAGACTAATTGCATGAAAGTGTTAAAATGATGAATAGAAAAGAAGAAACCGTTACGTATATGTGATACTGTAACCAAAAGATGGTGGCATCGTTTATACGTAGCCACCATTTTTGCATAAAAAACAGATTAAAACAGAAGGGAAGCTATTGTTATGAAGAAACCGGTATTAGTAGTTATGGCAGCAGGTATGGGAAGCCGTTACGGTGGTTTGAAACAAATTGATCCAGTGGATAAGGAAGGACATATCATAATGGATTTTTCTATTTATGATGCAATAAGAGCTGGATTTAGAAAAGTTGTCTTTATTATCAAAAAAGAGAATGAAAAAGATTTCCGGGCTGCAATCGGAGATAGAATGAGTAAGATCATAGAAGTTTCCTATGTTTTTCAGGATTTAAATAATCTTCCGGAAGGATATACAGTTCCGGAGGGAAGAGTAAAACCATGGGGTACAGGTCATGCGATCTTAAGTTGCATTGATGAAGTAGACGGACCGTTTGCTGTTATTAATGCGGATGATTATTATGGAAGCCATGCTTTTCAAATGGCATATGATTTCCTGGCTTCCAGCGAAGAAAATGATGATACATATCAGTATATGATGGTAGGATACAAGCTTGAAAATACATTGACAGATAATGGCCATGTTGCAAGAGGTGTTTGCGTTACAAATGAAAATGGAGAGCTTGTAAAAATAAACGAACGTACACATATTGAGAAAAAAGATGGTGGAGTTGCCTATACAGAAGACGAAGGTCAGACATGGGTGGAAATTCCGGAAGGAAGTACAGTTTCTATGAATATGTGGGGATTTTCTAAAAGTATCTTAAACGAATTAAAAGATAGATTTTCTAAATTCCTGGATGAGAATCTTGATAAAAATCCGTTAAAATGTGAATATTTCCTGCCGTTTGTTGTAGATGAGTTATTAGTTGAGAAGAAAGCAACTGTAAAAGTATTAAAGTCCATGGATAAATGGTACGGTGTTACTTATAAAGAAGATAAACCGGTAGTTGTTAATGCAATACAGAAATTAAAAGACGGAGGATTGTATCCTCAAAAGCTTTGGGAGGAAAAATAAGTGGATAACGCAGAAATGAAAGAGGTAATAGAGGAGTTTGCTTTTCCGGGAGTTTTAGAGGAATGTATCCCTTTTGGAAGCGGACATATAAATGATACATACCGCCTTACTTTCAAAGATGGTGAGGAAACAAAACGATATATTCTTCAGAAAATGAATAAAAATATTTTCACAAATCCGGTAGAACTGATGGAAAATATTAAAAATGTAACATCTTGGCTTAAAAAGAAAATCATAGAAAATCATGGAGATGTGGAGAGAGAAACTTTAAATCTTGTTGATGACAGGGAAGGATCTCCTTATTATAAAGATTCTCAGGGCGAATACTGGAGAGTATATCTTTTCATTGAAAATGCTACATGCTATGATCAGGTAGAGAGTGAACAGGACTTTTATCAGAGTGCAGTTGCATTTGGACATTTTCAGAGACTTCTGGCAGATTATCCGGCAGATACCCTGCATGAAACAATTAAGGATTTTCATAATACAGTAGATCGTTTTGCAAAATTCAAAAAAGCGGTAGAAGAGGATGTATGCGGAAGAGCTGCAAGCGTAAAAGAAGAAATTGATTTTGTTATGGAAAGAGAAAATCTGGCACATACACTTTGTGATCTTCAGGAACAGAAAAAATTGCCTCTTCGTGTTACCCATAATGATACAAAGCTTAATAATATCATGATTGATGATACAACCGGAAAGGCGGTTTGTGTAATTGATCTGGATACGGTTATGCCGGGACTTTCTGTAAATGATTTTGGGGATTCCATTCGATTTGGAGCCAGCACAGGGGCAGAAGATGAAAGAGATCTGACAAAGGTTTCCTGCGATCTTCATCTTTATGAATTATACGTAAAGGGATTTATAGAGGGGTGTGCAGGTGCTTTGACAGATTTGGAAATGGATATGCTGCCAATGGGAGCAATCCTTATGACATTTGAGTGCGGGATGCGTTTTCTTACAGATTATCTGGAAGGTGACCATTACTTTAAGATTCATAGAGAAGGTCACAATCTTGACAGATGCAGAACTCAGTTCAAACTGGTAAAAGATATGGAAGAGAAACTTCCGCAAATGAAAGCTATTGTAGAAAAATACAAATAATGTTAATATAAAAACTGTAAAGAATAATAATAAAGACTAGGAGGAGAAAGTAATGGCAATTTTAGTGACAGGCGGTGCAGGTTATATTGGAACACATACAGTAGTAGAATTGCAGAGTGCAGGTTATGATGTGGTGGTTGTAGATAACCTGAGCAATTCCAGTGAGAAATCTCTGGAAAGAGTAGAAAAAATCACTGGAAAATCTGTGAAATTCTATAAGGCTGATATTCTTGACCGTGATGCTTTAAATGAAATTTTTGACAAAGAAAAAATCGATTCCTGTATTCATTTTGCAGGTTTGAAGGCAGTTGGAGAATCAGTAGAAAAGCCATGGGAATATTATGAGAATAATATTGCAGGTACTTTAACATTAGTGGATGTTATGAGAAAACATAATGTGAAGAATATTATTTTCTCCTCTTCTGCTACTGTATATGGAGATCCGGCAATTATTCCGATCACAGAGGAATGCCCAAAAGGAGAGTGTACAAATCCATATGGCTGGACAAAATCTATGCTGGAACAGATTCTTTCTGATATCCAGAAAGCAGATCCGCAATGGAATGTAGTTCTTCTTCGTTACTTTAACCCGATTGGAGCTCATAAGAGTGGTACTATGGGAGAAAATCCAAATGGTATTCCGAATAATCTGATGCCATATATTACACAGGTAGCAGTTGGAAAATTAAAAGAACTTGGTGTATTTGGAAATGATTATGATACCCCGGATGGAACTGGTGTAAGAGATTACATACATGTAGTTGACTTGGCAAAAGGTCATGTAAAAGCTCTTAAGAAAATCGAGGATAATTCCGGATTGAGTATTTATAATCTGGGAACAGGAAAAGGATACAGTGTTCTGGATCTTGTGAAAAATTTTGAAGAAGCAACAGGTGTAAAAATTCCTTACACAATTAAGCCGCGTCGTGCCGGAGATATTGCTGCATGTTATGCAGATGCATCTAAAGCAGCAGCAGAACTTGGCTGGAAAGCAGAGAATGGTATTCGCGAAATGTGTGAAGATTCCTGGAGATGGCAGTCAAACAATCCTAATGGATATGAAGATTAAGTTTTAGATCAAATAAAAAAGTATCTGAAATCAAAACGATTTCAGATACTTTTTTTATAAGAAATTTTATTTTATAAGTATTTCTTTTCTTTTTCAAATTTTGGTTCACATGTCAATTCAATACCAAGTTTTCGAAATGCCTGAATGTCTACAGAGGAGAGCATAACAGAGGTATGTGCCTGGCATCCTTTTAAATTAACAATCTGTTTCAGAGCAAGGCCGGCTTCTTCGTTGCTGGCAGCACTAATAGAAAGTGCGATCAGTGTTTCGTCAGAGTGCAGTCTTGGATTTTTGCTGCCAAGATAACTTGTCTTTAATTCCTGAATAGGACGAAGTGCGTCCGGTGAAATTACATGATGTTCATGATCGATCCCTGCAAGTTCTTTTAAGGCATTTAAGAGAAGTGCAGAAGATGCACCGAGAAGATCGGAAGTTTTTCCGCAAACTATTTTGCCATTTGGAAGCTCAAGGGCAGCAGCCGGAGCACCGGTGCGTGCTTCTGTTTCCATTGCGGCAGGAACAACTTTACGTTCCTCCAGAGTGGCATGTGCCTGCTTTAAAAGAAGCTCAATTTTAAATACTTCATCTTCTTTTCCAGTGCCGGAAACAAGAGCATTCATACTTTTGTAATAACGACGGATAATTTCCTGACGGGATGCTTCCTGGCAGGCTTCATCGTCAAAGATACAATTTCCGGCCATATTTACACCCATATCCGTAGGAGATTTGTAAGGGCATTCCCCTATGATTTTTTCAAACATTGCCTGAAGAACCGGGAAAATCTCAACGTCACGGTTGTAATTAACAGTTGTTTCTCCATATGCCTCTAAATGGAAGGGATCGATCATATTTACATCATTTAAATCAGCTGTAGCAGCTTCATATGCAAGATTTACCGGATGTTTCAGAGGAATATTCCATATTGGGAATGTTTCAAATTTTGCATAGCCGGCAGATATTCCTCGTTTATATTCATGGTACAGCTGAGACAGGCAGACTGCCATTTTTCCGCTTCCAGGTCCTGGTGCTGTTACAATAACAAGAGGGCGGCTTGTTTCGATATAATCATTTTTTCCATATCCGTCATCGCTGACAATGAGGGAGGTATTGCTGGGATAGCCTGGGATAGTGTAGTGGATATATACACGGATTCCAAGTTTTTCCAGATGTTTTCGGAAGGTATCAGCGCCTTCCTGTCCGGAATACTGTGTAATACATACACTTCCTACATATAAACCTCTTGCTGTAAATTCGTCAATAAGACGAAGAACGTCTAAATCATATGTGATGCCGAGATCTCCACGGACTTTATTTTTATCAATATCCAATGCACTGATAACGATAACAATTTCAGCCTGATCGGAAAGCTGCATCAGCATGCGGAGTTTACTGTCTGGTTCAAAACCGGGAAGTACTCTGGAAGCATGGTAATCATCGAATAATTTTCCGCCAAATTCCAGATATAATTTATTGTCGAATGTGCTGATGCGTTCTCGAATATGCTGAGACTGCATTTTTAGATATTTCTCGTTGTCAAATCCAATCTTCATTTGTTTTTCCTTTCCTAATATATTGTGATAAAAATTAAATAGATGCGTATTACTGGAACTTTAAAAGTCCAGGATAAAAAGACTGTTCTTAGTATACTACAAATCACGAGGTTTGTAATGGATTTTTTTTAAACTTTTTATATAAATCTAACTATTTTCACAATATCCCGGTTGATTTATGCGGAAATTCTCTTTATAATAAAAACGATAACAAGAGGAGGAATAAAATGGATAACAACAGGGACAACAACCAAAATGGAAAGCGTCCGAATAAGGAACCCGGGAAGCCGGGATCAAATAAAAATCACCAGTCAATATTGGCATTTTTGATTTGTCTGTTAGTGACTCTGGTATGTTTTAGTCTTTTTACAAATATGTTGAAAGATAGTTCCAGTGAGATCACTTATGATAAATTTATTGAAATGGTAGAAAAGGACAAGGTAAAAGAGGTAACGATTCAATCAGGAACCATTACCATTGTACCTAAAAAACAGAAAAATCCTTACCAGGAAAAGACGTATTATACCAATCAGATGGAGGATGAAACAAGTCTGACAAAACGTCTGGAAGGGAAAAAAATTATATTTCATTCAGAACCGCCGGATGCTCTTGGAGAATTTATTGCAACTATATTAAGTGTATTACTTCCTACGGTCCTTCTGTTTGGTATGCTTACATTCTTTATGCGCCGTATGAATAAAAGCGGCGGTATGATGGGTGGAGTTGGCAAAAGCCGCGCAAAGGCTTATATTCAGAAAGAAACAGGAATCACATTTAAAGATGTGGCAGGTCAGGATGAAGCAAAAGAATCGCTTCAGGAAGTTGTCGACTTTTTGCATAATCCGGGAAAATACACGACAATTGGAGCCAAACTTCCAAAAGGTGCACTCCTTGTAGGACCTCCGGGAACAGGAAAAACACTTTTGGCAAAAGCGGTAGCAGGAGAGGCACATGTTCCTTTTTTCTCTCTGTCAGGTTCCGAATTTGTAGAAATGTTTGTAGGGGTAGGTGCATCGCGAGTACGTGATCTGTTTGAAGAAGCAAAGAAAAATGCACCGTGTATTGTATTTATAGATGAAATAGATGCGATTGGAAAGAGCCGTGATTCCCGTTACGGAGGCGGAAACGATGAGAGAGAACAGACGTTAAACCAGCTGCTGGCAGAAATGGATGGATTCGATACTTCCAAAGGTCTTTTGATTCTTGCTGCAACAAACCGTCCGGAAGTTCTGGATCCTGCACTTTTGCGACCGGGCCGATTTGACAGACGTGTAATTGTAGATCGTCCGGACCTGAAAGGTCGTGTGGACATTCTGAAAGTACACGCAAAAGACGTATTATTGGATGATACAGTTGATTTTGAATCTATTGCACTGTCAACTTCAGGGGCAGTGGGATCTGATCTGGCAAATATGATTAACGAAGCTGCAATTCTTGCAGTGAAGAATGGACGCAAAGCTGTTTCCCAGAAAGATCTTCAGGAGTCTGTTGAAGTGGTTCTTGTAGGAAAAGAGAAAAAAGACCGCATTCTTAGTGAACAGGAAAGAAAAATCGTTTCCTATCATGAAGTGGGACATGCCCTTGTAAGTGCCCTGCAAAAAGATGCAGAGCCGGTTCAGAAAATTACCATTGTGCCACGTACAATGGGAGCTCTTGGATATGTTATGCAGGTTCCGGAAGAAGAAAAGTATTTGAATACCCAGAAAGAACTGGAAGCGATGCTTGTTGGATATCTTGGCGGACGTGCAGCAGAAGAGATTGTATTCGATACGGTAACAACAGGAGCTGCAAATGATATTGAACAGGCAACGAAAGTTGCGCGGGCAATGATTACACAATATGGAATGTCAAAACGTTTTGGACTTATGGGTCTTGCTACACAGGAAAATCAGTATCTCAGCGGACACACGGTGTTAGACTGCGGTGATGATACTGCTACAGAGGTAGATCATGAAGTTATGAAGCTTCTCCATGAATCCTATGAAGAAGCGAAAAATCTCATTGGAAGCCACAGGGAAGCACTGGATAAGATTGCAGGTTATCTTATTCGAAAAGAAACGATCACAGGAAAAGAGTTTATGAAGATATTCCGTGCTGTAGAGCAAGGAATGGATATTCCGGATAATCTTGATGATCTTGATATTTTAGATAGTGAAAAACAACAGGAACTGAATTAAGATAACAAAGAAAACCGGGAAATATCCCGGTTTTCTTTTCCTTTTGGAACAGGAGGAAAATATGTTTCAAATTGAAGAAGAATTAAAAAAACTTCCGGCAAAACCGGGAGTTTACATTATGCACGATGAAAAAGACGAGATCATATATGTAGGAAAAGCAGTTAGTCTGAAAAATCGTGTACGTCAGTATTTTCAGAGCAGCCGTAACAAAGGCGCAAAAATAGAGCAGATGGTCACACATATTTCCAGATTTGAGTACATTATTACAGATTCGGAGCTGGAGGCTCTTGTGTTGGAATGCAATCTGATAAAAGAACATCGCCCCAAATATAATACCATGTTGAAGGATGATAAAAGTTATCCTTTTATTAAAGTTACCATTAATGAAGCATATCCCAGAGTTCTTTTTGCAAGAAGAATGAAAAAGGATAAAAGTAAATATTTTGGTCCGTATACAAGTGCAGGAGCTGTGAAAGATGTGATTGAATTACTTCAAAAGCTTTATCTGGTACGTTCCTGCAACCGCATTCTGCCGAGAGATTGCGGAAAGGAACGGCCATGCCTGTATTATCATATGAAGCAGTGTATGGGACCGTGTCAGGGAAATATATCAAAGGAAGAATATCGGAAAAATATTAATGAGGTAATCCGATTTTTAAATGGAGATTTTCAGGATACGATTTTAGAATTGACAGAAAAAATGCAGAAAGCTTCCGAGGAAATGCGTTTTGAAGATGCAGCAGAATACCGGGATTTGATTCGAAGTATTCAGAAAATCGGAGAGAGACAGAAGATTACCGGGTATGGAGAAGAAGACAGGGATGTAATTGCAGTATCCATGGATGACAGCGAGGATCTTAGAGAACAGGATGCAGTTGTACAGGTCTTTTTTATACGTGCAGGAAAGCTGATCGGAAGAGAGCATTTTTTTCTTCGTGTAGCAAGGGGGGATACAAGAGCACAGGTTCTTTCAAGTTTTATGAAGCAGTTTTATGCAGGAACACCATTTATTCCGAAGGAAATTATGCTGCAGAGAGAAATTGAAGATACAGAGGTCATTGAAGAATGGCTTACATCAAGGCGGGGACAGAAAGTACATATTCGTGTGCCTAAAAAAGGAACAAAAGAAAAACTAGTAGAACTTGCAGCAGAAAATGCGAAAATGGTTTTAGAGAAAGACAGAGAGCGGATCAAAAGAGAAGAAGGAAGAACCATAGGCGCCGTGCGGGAAATTGAGAGCTGGCTTGGGCTGTCAGATCTTGTGCGAATGGAGGCTTTTGATATTTCAAATATCAGTGGATTTGAATCAGTGGGATCTATGGTCGTTTATGAAAAAGGAAAACCAAAACGAAGTGATTATCGTAAATTTAAGATTAAATGGGTGCAGGGACCAAACGATTATGCAAGTATGGAAGAGGTGCTGACACGAAGATTCACCCATGAAAGTAAGGGAGAGTTTGATAGTTTTTCAAAACTTCCGGATTTGCTTCTTATGGATGGTGGAAGAGGGCAGGTAAATATTGCGTTGAAAGTTTTGGAAAATCTGGGACTTACGATTCCTGTATGCGGAATGGTAAAAGATGACCATCACAGAACAAGAGGACTGTATTATCAAAATCAGGAGATTCCTATTGATACATCAAGTGAAGGATTTAAGCTGATTACCAGGATTCAGGATGAGGCGCATCGTTTTGCCATTGAGTATCATCGCTCTCTTCGCAGTAAAGGTCAGGTGCATTCTGTACTGGATGATATTTCAGGGATAGGAGAAGTAAGAAGAAAAGCACTGATGCGCAAATTTAAAGCTGTAGAGCGTATACGCGATGCTTCTCTTGAGGAATTGGAACAGACAGAAAGCATGAATGCAAAAAGTGCCAGACAGGTGTATGATTTTTTTCATGGACAGGCGTAAATTTTCTTTCATTCATTGAAGTAAAAGGGGAATGTATGGTATAATAAATAAAAAATAAAGAGGGAAAGATATGCCCTTTTTAGGAAAATGAGGATAAAAAGGAGATAGACATATGAAAGGTGTGCAATTGACGAAGATGGCGCAGGAACTGGGGCTTACAAATTTAACGCCAGAGCTTGACCTGTCTGAAATCCTTATTAAAACAGCAGAAATTAATCGTCCGGCATTGCAGCTCACCGGGTACTTGGAGCATTTTGCAAATGAAAGAGTGCAGATCATCGGATATGTGGAATTTACTTATTTGATGCAGTTAAGTGATGAAGAGCGTCTTTTTAAGTATGAACGGTTTATTTCAAGTAAAATTCCATGTGTAATCTTTAGTACAATGACAAGACCTTCCCAGGACATGATCGATTTGTCTTTGAAGTATAAAGTGCCGATCTTTGTTACAGACAGGACAACTTCCAGCTTTATGGCGGAAATTATCAGATGGCTTGGAGTACAGCTGGCACCATGTATCTCTATTCATGGTGTTCTTGTAGATGTATATGGTGAAGGTGTTTTGATCACAGGCGAAAGCGGAATTGGAAAAAGTGAAGCTGCTTTGGAACTGATTAAAAGAGGACATCGTCTGGTAAGCGATGATGTTGTAGAACTTCGAAAGGTAAGTGATGTAACCCTGGTTGGTTCTGCACCGGATATTACAAGACATTTTATTGAGCTTCGCGGTATTGGAATTATAGATGTAAAAACTCTGTTTGGTGTGGAAAGTGTAAAGGACACACAATCCGTGGATCTTGTTATTAAATTAGAAGAGTGGGATAAAGATAAAGAATATGACAGATTGGGATTGAAAGAGGAATATACAGAATATCTGGGAAATAAGATCGTATGCCATTCTCTGCCGATCCGTCCGGGACGAAATCTGGCAATTATCGTAGAGTCAGCTGCCGTTAATCATCGTCAGAAGAAAATGGGATATAATGCAGCAGAAGAATTATACAAGCGCGTACAGGCGAATATTGCCAAAAAGCGGAAAAATTAAAGTGTATAAATAATAAATAGAGCAAAAGAAAGGGAAGAAATCATGAGCAAATATTGTTTTGGCATTGATGTGGGAGGAACAACTGTAAAATGTGGGCTTTTTCGCACAGATGGAACACTGGAAGATAAATGGGAGATTGTAACACGGACAGAAGACAGCGGTTCTAAAATCCTTCCGGATATTGCAAAGACGATTGAAGAAAAAATGGCTTCCAAAAATATCAAAAAAGAAGAGGTTGATGGCGTTGGAATCGGTGTTCCGGGTCCGGTAAATGACAAAGGAGATGTTCTTTGTGCCGTAAATCTCTACTGGGGATATAAAGAACTGTCCAGAGAGCTGCAGGAGTTAACAGGACTTCCGGCAAAAGCAGGAAATGACGCAAATGTAGCGGCATTGGGAGAAGCATGGAAAGGTGCAGCAGCAGGAGCAAAAAATGTGATTCTCGTTACACTTGGCACAGGTGTAGGCGGCGGAATTATCGTTGATGGAAAAATTGTATCCGGACATCATGGTGCAGGCGGTGAGATTGGTCATGCCAGTGTCATGCATGGAGAAGAAGAGGCGTGCAACTGTGGTAATCGTGGTTGTCTTGAACAGTATGCTTCTGCTACAGGTATTGTGCGTATGGCAAAAAAGGAATTGGAATCCTCAAAGGAAGATAGTAAGCTTCGCTTAGAAACCGAAATTTCTGCAAAGGCTGTTTTGGATGCTTATAAAGACGGGGATGCACTTGCAGTCCGTGTTATGAATAAAGTAGGAGATATTCTGGGGGGAGCACTTGCAATCTTTGCGACTGTCACTGATCCAGAGGCAATTGTAATTGGCGGAGGGGTTTCCAAAGCCGGTCAGCCATTAATCGACTGTATTTCCAAACATTATAAAAAATATGCATTTTCTGCATGTAAAGAAACACCAATTATGACTGCAAGTCTTGGAAACGACGCAGGAATTTATGGTGCTGCAAAAATGGTTATTAAATAGTTTCTATAGCATAAAAAATACAGCTGCAGTACAGCTGTATTTTTTATGCATTAAATTAATTATAATATGTGATATTGTCACCGGAACCGTCACCGGAGCCATCGCCGGAACCGTCACCGGAACCATCTTCGGAGCCATCACCGGAACCATTTTCGGAACCATCGCCGGAGCCATTTTCAGAACCGTCGCCGGAACCATTTTCCGGAAGCTGACCTTCGGGTGTTGGCGTTGGTTCATATACGATTGTTTCTTCTTCCTCAATTTCGTAAAAATGCTGATCACAGTATTCTGTAGGAAGAGTACCGACATCAAAGTATTCTGTGATGACAGGACAGCCGGCTCTTGGAAGAAGTCCTGTTTCTTCACAAACGCTTGTGTTTTCCACACTTGCAGGTTTTTCAAATTCTTTGTATTCCAAACCTTGATGGATACGGCTCATAACTTTGCGCCATAAACCTTTATGGAAGTTTCTCGCATCCTCCGGAAGTTTTTCATTGTTGTCATATCCGGACCATACAGCGCATGTATAATACGGGGTATAACCTACAAACCATAAATCATTGAATGCGTCTGTTGTACCGGTTTTTCCGGCAACCGCCATATTATCAAGCTGGCATGCGGTACCGGTACCCTGCTGCACAACATCTTCCATGGCACTTGTAAGAAGCCAAGCGGTGCTTTCTTTGATAACAGAGCGGGAAGCTGAGTTGTTATCAATAAGAACATTGCCGTTATGATCAAGAATCTGAGTATAATAAATTGGTTTGATATAATTTCCTTTATTGGCAATAGCAGCATAAGCAGCACAAAGTTCAACATTTGTTACACCATTTGTGATACCGCCAAGTGCAGTGGAAAGATTGGCATCGGTATAAACATTGCCGTTGGCATCTGTTTCTCCATGACTTAAAGTGGTAAATCCGAAGTTATCCAGATATTTTAAGGCAAGTTCCGGAGTAACATCTTCCAGACATTGTACGGCAATTGTGTTTATGGAATTTTGAATAGCTTTTCGAATGGTAGTCCAGCCATTGTAGGTACGGGATGCATTGTTTACAGGAGAACCGTCCGGATAAAAATATTCTTTATCCTCATAAGCGGTTGCCAGGGACATGCCTTTTTCGTTTAAGGCTGGTGCATATGTGGAGACAATCTTAAAAGTAGAACCGGGCTGACGGGTTGTATCTGTTGCACGGTTCAGCGTAAGGCTGGCTGTTTTTTCGCCGCGTCCTCCTACAATTGCCTTTACATATCCTGTATGCTGATCGATCACGCTCATGGAAGACTGTGGCTGTGGCGCAAAACTTACACGTTCTGCCACCATTTCGCTTCCATTGGAAAGAATACTTTGTTTATAACGGTCTACATATGTCTGACCTTCTTCCGGAGAATCAAAAAGCAGATCGAATTCAGGGTCTTCATTTTGGAAAAAGAGTTTCATCATTTCCTTGCTGTAGTTTACTTCATTTCCATCCGGATCCGTAACAGTAAGGGCAAAATCAAGAGCATACTGGGTATATGCAGGATAGTTTTCCGGATTTGCATATTCCTCGTCCAGAATTGCCTGAATGTTTGGATCCTGTGTTGTCATGATCTTCAGACCGCCGCTGTAAAGCAGGTTACGTGCCTGTGCTTTTGTATACCCTTTGATATTCATAAGATCGTTGATAATCTGATCCGTAAGTTCATCTTCAAAATAAGTATATACTTTGTTGCGGCTTCCGGAAGTTTCTGCTTGCGCTTCCTGGATACGGGAGTATACATCATCATTCAGGGCTTCATCATATTGCGCCTGTGTGATATAGGATTGTTCCAGCATATGCTGAAGTACTTCTTTTTTTCTTTTGGCATTATCTTTTGGATTTTCAATGGGGTTAAATTTACTTGGATTCTGAGTGATACCAGCAAGTGTTGCACACTCGGAAAGATTTAAATCCCATACATCTTTATTGAAGTACTGTCGGGAAGCTGCCTGCACACCATAGGCACCTGCGCCCAGGTTGATCGTATTCAGGTAATTTTCAAGGATTACATTTTTATCTTTTATTTTCTCTTCTACCTGAATGGCAAGATACTGTTCCTGAAATTTTCGTGTGAATTTTTCCAGCCAGGTAGATTCGCTTGTCCAGGTTGTGAAAACGTTATTTTTCAAAAGCTGCTGTGTAATGGTACTGGCACCTTCAGAAATATTACCGCTTGTAAGAGCTCTGACACCTGCCCGGAGAATACCTCTCACGTCAATTCCATTATGTTCGTAAAAACGCTCATCCTCTATAGCAACTACTGCGTGCTGCAGATCTTCGGGAATCTGGTCGATGGAGACTGGAAGACGGTTGGAGTCCGGGGCTGCCAGTTTACGAATCTGATTACCATGATCATCATAAAGAAATGATGCATATCCCAGAGGCATGATGTCTATATCATTTACATCCGGGGCATTGTCAATGACACCTTTAAAAGAACCGATGCCCAGACATACACCCATTACACATATGGCAATCAGGGATATGAACAGCACCCGGATAAAAGAAACGTGTGCTTTTTTTCCCATCATTGAGGTTCGGGAAATCAGAGAGTTTCGTTTCTTTGAGGTCGCTTTTTTTCCGTAATTCATGATATTCCTCCTTTATAATCCGTTTTATTATATCAAATTAAAATACGTAAATAAACCCTAAAATCAAAACTTCACATTTCTTTTATAAAAATAATATAGAAAAAATCCAGGTATTGTTTAGGATTGACAAAAATATAAAGAAAATGTAAGAAATCGGCAACGAGACTGGCAGTTTTTGAAAATTCATGGTAGACTGAGAAAAGAAAAGAGTAAGCGTTATCAGAAAGGAAAAAAGTCCATGCAGAAGCAGTATAAAACCGTTTATAAAGGTGGCGAAGGAGAGATCACAGAAAAGAAATCCAGATTTATTGCAACTGTGCGTCATGTGGAAACAGAAGAAGAGGCACTGGATTTTCTGGAAGAAATGAAAAAAAAATACTGGGATGCAAGACATAATTGTTATGTATATTCTATTGGAAAAAACAGAGAAAATACAAGGTGCAGTGACGATGGAGAACCTTCCGGGACAGCAGGACGTCCCATGCTTGATGTGATACTGGGAGAAGACATTTATAATGTGGCGGTTGTTGTAACGAGATATTTTGGGGGCGTGCTTCTTGGTACAGGAGGTCTTGTTCGAGCATATTCCAAAGCGGTACAGGAAGGATTGAAAAACAGCCAGCTTATAGAAAAACAGTTTGGATATTCGGTTGCTGTTAAAGTGGATTATACAGGAATTGGAAAGCTTCAGTATATTGCAGGAGAAAGAGGGCTTCCAATTTTGGATAGTGAGTATACCGACAGAGTTATGCTGCATCTTCTTGTTCCTTTCGAAGAAATGGATCAAGTGCAGAAAGAAATTATAGAAGGATTAAACGGACGTGTCAAAATAGAAAAAGAAAAAGAACTTTACTTTGCGTCTGTAGACGGAGAAGTAAAGCTCTTTGAGAGTTAAAAACAGGATTACATTTTTTCCGGTTCCGGATAGTCAACACCCTGTGTATCAATTGTCATGGATTTGATTTTTTGTTCATCAAGAGGACGGTCACTGTAATCCGTATCTTCCTCGGCGATTTTGTTTACAACATCCATGCCTTCTGTGATCTTACCGAAAGCAGCATAAGCGCCATCCAGATGTGGGGATGTTTTGTGCATGATAAAGAACTGGCTTCCGGCAGAGTCCGGATGCATAGCTCTTGCCATGGAAAGAACGCCCTCTGTGTGTTTCAGATCATTTGCAAAGCCGTTTTGTGCAAATTCGCCTTTGATCGTATATCCGGGACCACCCATTCCATTGCCGTTCGGGCAGCCGCCCTGGATCATAAATCCGTTAATGACACGGTGGAAAATAAGACCATCATAAAATCCTTTTTTTACAAGGCTGATAAAGTTATTTACTGTATTTGGGGCAATTTCCGGATATAATTCCGCTTTCATAACGTCCCCGTTGTCCATGGTTATAGTAAGAATTGGATTTGCCATAGTTTCAATGCTCCTTTTTAAAAAGTATTGTATTTCCCTGTTCGCTCTATTATAATATGCAAAGAACAATTCTGCAAGAATTCTGCAAGAAAAAGGTGGAAAACATGATTATTATAGAAACAAAAAGTCCGGAAGAGACATTTGCCGTAGGAAAGAAAATTGGAGAAAAAGCGTGTCCCGGAGAAATTTATACTCTTACAGGGGATCTGGGAGTAGGAAAAACCGTTTTTACTCAAGGTGTGGCAGTCGGTCTTGGAATTGAAGAACCGGTGAGCAGCCCTACTTTTACGATCATCCAGGAATATGACAGTGGAAGGCTTCCGTTTTATCATTTTGATGTTTATCGTATTGGGGATATTGAAGAAATGGAAGAAATCGGGTACGATGATTATTTTTTTGGCAGAGGAATCTGTCTGATTGAATGGGCAAATCTTATTGAGGAAATTTTGCCGGAAGATCACATAGAGATTTGCATAGAAAAAGACTTGGAAAAAGGTTTTGATTATCGTAGAATTACGATTACAGGAGGAAAAGATGAAGATTTTAGGGATTGACAGTTCAGGAATCGTAGCGTCCATTGCAGTTGTGGAAGATGATGTGCTTTTAACAGAATATACAGTAAATTACAAAAAAACACATTCGCAGACACTTCTTCCTATGCTGGATGAAGTTGTAAAAATGACAGAACTGGATTTGAATACGATTGATGCCATTGCGGTGGCAGCCGGTCCGGGATCTTTTACCGGGCTTCGTATTGGTTCTGCCACAGCAAAAGGACTTGGGCTTGCGTTAAAGAAGCCTCTTGTGGCAGTTCCCACAGTAGATGCGCTTGCCTATAACCTGTATGATGTAAATGGTGTGATATGCCCAATCATGGATGCGCGGAGAGGACAGGTTTATACGGGGATTTACCGTTTTAAAGACCATAGTCTTTATACAGTGAAAGAGCAATGTGCGGTTTCCATAGAAGAACTGCTGAAAGAACTTGAAGAAATACAGGAGCCGGTTACTTTTTTAGGGGATGGAGTACCTGTATTTAGAGCGAAAATCCAAGATACATTGAAATGTCCGTATTCTTTTGCACCTGCTCATGTAAACAAACAAAGAGCAGCTGCAGTGGCTGCTCTTGGAGAAGTTTATTTACAAGAAGGAAAAATAGAAACAGCCATGGAGCATATGCCGGAATATCTTCGGGTTTCCCAGGCTGAGCGGGAGAGAGCAGAGAGAGAACGTCAAAAACAGGAGAAGGAGAAATCCGTATGATTCTCAGAGAAATGCTTGTGGATGATCTTCCTCAGGTTATGGAAATCGAGCGGGCATTATTTCCGGTGCCCTGGACGAAGGAAGGTTTTTTTACTTTTCTTACAAGAGAAGATGCTATGTTTCTTGTAGTGGAGGAAAAAGGAGAAATCCTTGCGTATTGTGGACTTCTTATGGTTTTGGATGAGGGAGACATCACAAATGTCGCTGTCCGGTCTGACAGACAAAGGGAAGGGATTGGTCATTTCCTTATGGATAGCCTTATACGTCTTGCCTTGGAGCGTGGCATAACCACGATCCATTTGGAAGTCCGGGCTGGGAATGAAACGGCTGTCCGCCTTTATGAACGTATGGGATTTGCAAGGGATGGAATCCGAAAAGGATACTACACGGATCCGGTGGAAGATGCAATCCTCATGACACGACATTCCCAGGAGTGATAAAATACAAGTAACAGCCAGATAAAGGATGGATAAAAAACTGCAGATAGAGCCAAGTATTTTACCGGGCGCATGAAATGTAATAACAATTTCATGCGTTCCTTTTTTTATAGGAAAACCGACAAAGGCAGTATTTACAGGAACCGGTTTGATTTCCTTTCCATCTACAAATGCATGATACCCATTGGAAAAAGTAAAAGAAGTAACAAAATATCCGTTTTCCTTCATATCTATATTTCCGTTTAAAATTTCTTTTTTCTTTAAAGAAGAAGTGTTAAATGGAGTGATTTTTTCCTTGTTGAAACCTGACAAAGGAAATGTATAAGCGGTTATGTTTGTAATTTTATAGTTCCCATCTGAAAAAGAAATTTTTAGCTCAGACAGTGTGCTGTTTTGCGATAACATATATGTAAAATGTGTATTATGATTCGGATAAGGGGCAGTACGTCCGGATAAACGGTTTCGTATTCCGTTAATGGTTACGGAAATATCTTTTCTTCCATGATAGGAGACATCAAAGGAAAGAAGGAGAAGAGAATTGTTTACAGGTGAGGGAAGCGCTTTGGTAACAACAGAGGCTTTTGTGTTTGTTCGTTTGAAAAAATCGGATGGCAGAGCATAGGGTTTCATAGAGGAAGAAAAAACGAATGGTTTTTCCGCCAAATCCGGGATGATAGCTGCATCTGTTAATGCAGATAATGTATGAGGAAAAGAAAGGTTGGAAAATTCTTTTTCGCTCATAAGGGAAGAAGTGCCATAGGCAAGAGGAAGCACATTTTTATTTTCTGCAATAACAGAGGATTCTTTTTCCGCAAGGATGTTGTATCCGGCAGGAAGTTTTTCTTTTGTTGTTTGAATGTATCGTACACCCATTAAATATTCCTGAAAAGGATTGGGGTTTGTGTTTATGGAAACACGGTTTCGGACACTGATAGGTGTATGTAAAGTATCGTAAAAAAAAGAATTATAAAGGCTGTTGGATACAGAAGAATAGATAGAACTTTTCTTTTGGGTACCGGAATAAACAAAGTTGCTGTTTTTAAGGGGGGATTCTAAAAAATCAAACCGCGCATTTGTGTCCGTACATAAAGAAGAAATCTCTTCTGATGTAAAGTGCTGTTGGGAAAGAGCTGGAAAGTCTCCTGTTTTTCCTTTGGACAGGAAAAGAAGAGGAGGTGCGATCCAGAGAAGGACAGTTGTGTACAGAAGTTTGCCGGGAATCTTTTTTTCTGTCCCATACAGTTTTCCAATTCCTACGAATAACAGGAGAAGTACCCAGTCAAGCAATGCCAGGGACAGTTTTACAGCAGGATGGAAGATGGATTGTATAAGTATAGGTAAAATACAAAGCAATGCAAGCGGGATGCTGTGGGCGAGCTGTTTTTGCAAAATGGCTGTAAGGGTATCGGCGGTTAAAAAAAGAATAAGAGGAAGGAATGGAATAAGGCTTTTAGGTCGGACATATAAAGTCCCGTTTAAGATCCAGGAAAAAATATTAAAAAATAAAAGACAGAAGAGTATAAAACTCAGAGCACGTGTTTCAGCCCTTTTTAGGGACAAAAACAGGATATAAAGGCAAATGAGCGTAAGGCCGCAACCATATGCGCTATATAAAAGGCTGTCTAAAGTTGGATTGACGGACAGAATCGTTAAAAGAGAACTTCCTTTGGCATCTTTTTTATTTTCCAAAATAGTAAGTCCTGTTGGAAGAAGAAAAAACATGGCAGAAAGTACAGGGAAAATAGAGGAGATGCCATAGCGTAACCATAAGGTTAAGTTGGGAGAAGTTCTTTTTGTAAGAAACCACCAATAAATAGTACATGCTACAAAACAGGACGGAAAAAAGTAATAACTATGAAGAATAATAAGAAAGAATGATATTACGATTCCCATATGTGGAAAAAAAACAGGGCGTTTCTTCTGGATAGAGAGATGATCCAGAAAAATGAGTGCGAGAATCAAAAATGGAAGATAATTTACGAACATAATTTGGCGATGAGCCTGAAAAAGGGCATTAGCACAAAGATAAAGTAAACCGCATGTAAAGGAAGCTATGTTGGAAAAATTTTTTTTGATCAGCCAATAATAAAGAAGACTTACACCCAAAAAGATTTCCAGGATAGAGTATGTCTGTACGATCGTTTCCATAGAAATATGAGGAAGCAAATAACTCATAAGGATATCCGGTCTAAAGAAACCATAGTAAGAAAGAGTATAGAAATTTGCTCCACCTCCAAGATTAGCAAAATCAGGGAATAATTCACCGGAAGTCAGGAACTGTTTGCGCATATAATCTGCAATGGCAATGTGCTGGCAATACCAGTCCGTTTCCGAACCGAATAGTTTACCGGAGGGAACGGTAAGAGCAATAAGCAGAAACGTAATTCCAAATAAAAGAAAAAGGCAGAAAAAATTTGTTTTTGTAAATTTAGTATGTGTATTCATGAGAAATTCTTTCCTTTCATTTTTGTTTACATTTACAGTAAACGAAAAAACTTAAAAAAATCATTCGTAATTCTTAAGAATTCTTAAGAATGAAAAAATACGAAAAAAAATTATGTTATAATTTAAGGACATAATTTTAATAAGGAGCAGAGATGAGTAGAATTTTAATAGTAGACGATAATCTGGAAATCCGTGAAATCATAACGATTCTTCTGGAAGGGGAAGGATTTGAAACAGAAGAAGCAGAAACAGGAGAATGGGCGCTTGAGAAAATCCGTACTACAGAATATGATTTGATTATTCTTGATGTGATGATGCCGGGATTAAACGGATATCAAACGTGTGTGGAAATGAGAAAAGCAACAAATGCTCCCATTCTGTTTTTAAGTGCCAGAAGTCAGGTGGAAGATAAGACAATGGGCTTTTTAAGCGGGGGAGATGATTATCTTCCCAAACCGTTCTCCTATCAGGAACTTCTTGGACGGGTAAAAGCGCTTTTAAGACGCTATCAGGTTTATCAGGGAAAAGAAGAAAAACAGGAAGCAACGGTGTATTGTGTCGGAAAAATAGAACTGAATGAAGAAACAGGGATTGTAAAGAAGGAGGGAAGAGAAATATCACTTACAGATACAGAATTTGAACTTCTTAAGATTTTTTTTAAACACAAAAAACAGATTTTTTCAGCAGAACGGCTTTATGAGTCGGTGTGGCAGGAACCATATTATTATGGAGCTTCTAATATTGTAATGGTACATATAAGAAATTTAAGGGGAAAGATTGAGGAAGATCCTCATAATCCGCAAATGATACGTACAGTCTGGGGACGGGGGTACCGATGTGAAGGATAAAAGGGAGAGATTGAGCTGGAGAGATCACCTGGGGATTCAGCTGTTGGGAATTGGGATTTTTTCTACATTTGTAGCAATTGGATGTTTTGTATTTTTATATAGCAATCGGTTTATTGTATGTGAATGGCTTGAGAAACAAGGGTATATGTTGGATGAAAGAAATGAAATGATATCGTGGCTGTCTCAGGAAGCACCTAAGTATAAAATGTATCCCACAGGAGAAGTGGACGAAGCAGACCGGGAGATGGTGGACCGGGAATACCTGCCCTTTTTGTTTGAAAATAAAGATCCGTATATAAGTTTCTGGATATATGATCAAACGACAGGAAAGTATGTTACAGGATATGTGGCAGATTTTTTTGCAGATAATTCGTGGTTGTTACAGAATGAATTATTTTCCGGTTTTGTGGGAGATCAAAATGATACGATAAATACTATGATCAAATTTCAAGATGGACCTGCAGATCTTGTAATATCCAGTTACAGGGTCATGGAGATTTTACCATGGTATCTAGGAGGCGGATTGGCAATGTGTATTATATTGATTTTTTTTCCTGCAATTATATTTATATACAGCAGAATTCATTACCTGGATAAGATACGGAGAGAAATTTTGGAAATGGCGGGAGGAAATCTGGACATGCCTATAACTGTGAAAGGAACGGATGAGATTTCTGAATTGGCAAATGAGCTGAATTACCTCCGGTGTGCATTTAAGGAAAATATAGAAGGAGAAAGAAAGAGCTATCAGGCCAACAGAGAGTTGATCCGTGCAGTGTCTCATGATCTTCGTACACCACTGACGACGTTATATGGATATTTGGAAATCTTAAAATATGGGAAAGGGAAAGAAAATAAACAACAGGAGTATCTTCAGAAATGTATTGAAAAAACAGAAGAAATACGGAATATGTCAGAGTGTATGTTTGAGTATGCACTTGTGTTTGAAGGAGAAGAAGAGGTGGAAAAGCAAAGGATTTCCATGGATATTTTGTGGGAAGAGTTCCTGATGCAGGCAGATGAATTAGAAACAGAGGGATTTACCGTTGAAATTCAGTGGCGGCCGTTATGGAAGCCGGAAGAGATATTGTTTGAAGGGAATCCATTTTTAATGAAGCGTCTTGCAGATAACCTTTTTTCTAATGTAAAGAGATATGGGGAACGGTTACAGGTGGTTTCTGTTGAAGCAGATATGCAGAGAAAGAGTCTGGAAATTAGAATGAAAAATGTGATTTTAAAAAAACGGACAGAAGCAGGAAGCGGTGTAGGGTTAAAAAGTGCACTTCGTATTGCAGAACTCCATGGAGGAACCCTTGCCTGGGAGGAAAAGAATGGCTGTTTTTCTGTATGGCTTAGTATTCCCTGTTATATGGACAAGTAATATTTTCCCTTGTTTTGCAGGGATAATTGTGATAAACTTTGCCACAGAACGAGGAGGAAGAATATGTTAGATGTTTGTCTGGTTGGAACGGGAGGTATGATGCCTTTGCCAAGAAGATGGCTGACGGCACTTATGACCCGGTATAATGGAAGCAGTCTTTTGATTGACTGTGGAGAAGGCACACAAGTTGCGATTAAAGAAAAAGGGTGGAGTTTTAAGCCGATTGATGTAATCTGCTTTACACATTATCACGGAGATCATATAAGTGGTCTTCCGGGACTGCTACTTACAATGGGAAATGCAGATCGTACAGAACCGCTTACTCTTATTGGACCGAAAGGGCTGGAGCGTGTAGTAAATGCGCTTCGGATCATTGCACCGGAACTTCCTTTTGAACTTCGGTTTATAGAGATCAGTGGGGCAGAGCAGGTTTTTGAAATAAATGGATATCGGATTACTGCTTTTCGTGTAAATCATAATGTTCTTTGTTATGGATATACATTAGAAATTTTACGTCAGGGAAAATTTTCTCCAGAAAGAGCAAAGGAGCAGAATATTCCTTTGAAATACTGGAATCCGTTGCAGAAAGGCGAAATAATTCATGCAGAGGGAGTTACGTATACACCGGATATGGTGCTGGGACCTGACAGAAAGGGAATAAAAGTTACATATACAACAGATACGCGACCGACGGAATCCATTCTCCGAAATGCAAAAGAATCAGATTTATTTATCTGTGAAGGAATGTACGGAGAAGAGGATAAGATTGAAAAGGCAAAAGGATATAAACATATGACCTTCAAAGAGGCGGCGATTCTTGCAAGAGATGCCGGAGTGGGAGAAATGTGGCTGACACATTATAGTCCTTCTCTTGTCCGACCGGAGGAATATATGGATAAGGTACGTGCGGTTTTTGCAAATGCGTATCCTGGAAAAGATGGAAAAAGTATAGAGTTAAATTTTGAAGAGGAATAGAGTATGAGCGATACGTTAATTCTTGCAATTGAGAGCTCCTGTGATGAAACAGCAGCTTCTGTTGTAAAAAATGGAAGAACGATTTTATCGAATGTGATTTCTTCGCAGATCGAACTTCATAAATTATATGGAGGGGTCGTGCCGGAAATCGCATCTCGTAAACATATTGAAAAGATTAATCAGGTGATAGAAGAGGCTCTGACAGAAGCGAATGTTACATTGGATGATCTGGATGCAATTGGTGTAACATATGGACCGGGACTTGTAGGAGCTCTTCTTGTGGGAGTTGCAGAGGCTAAGGCTATTGCATATGCGAAAAAACTTCCACTTGTAGGAGTACATCATATTGAAGGTCATGTTTCGGCTAATTATATAGAACATCCGGATCTGGAGCCTCCGTTTTTGTGTTTGATCGTATCCGGGGGACATACCCATCTTGTGATTGTAAAAGATTATGGGGAATTTGAAATTCTGGGACGTACAAGAGATGATGCGGCAGGGGAAGCTTTTGATAAAGTTGCCAGAGCAATCGGACTTGGATATCCGGGAGGTCCTAAGATCGATAAGCTTTCCAAAGAAGGAAATCCCCATGCAATAGAATTTCCTAAGGCCAAAATTGAGGGAAGTCCCTATGATTTTAGTTTCAGCGGTGTAAAGTCAGCTGTTTTAAATTATATTAATAATGCGCAAATGAAAGGGGAAGAAGTAAACAGAGCTGATTTGGCGGCTTCTTTCCAAAATGCAGTTGTGGAAGTATTGGTAGAACATACTATGCAGGCGGCGAAAGATTATCATATGGATAAGATTGCAATTGCTGGTGGTGTGGCGTCAAATGGAACGCTTCGGGAAGCAATGGAAAAAGCCTGTGAAGAAAGAGGATATAAATTTTACAGGCCATCACCAATCTTTTGTACAGATAATGGGGCGATGATAGGTGTTGCCGCCTACTATGAGTATAAAAAAGGTGTTCGCCATGGATGGGATCTCAACGCGGTGCCGAATTTAAAATTGGGAGAACGGTAAAGGGAGCAGAGAACATGAAAAAGAAGATGCATACAGCCCTTGTTCTGGCAGCAGGACAGGGGAAAAGGATGAATAGCAGCATTCAAAAACAATTTCTGGAGCTTGGGGGGAAGCCTGTGCTGTTTTATTCCCTGCAGTGTTTTCAGAATAGCCCTCTGATACAGGATATCATACTGGTAACAGGCGAAGAATCAATTTCTTACTGTGAAAAGGAAATAGTAGAAAGATTTGGATTTTCTAAAGTATCCAGAGTGATAGCAGGAGGAAAAGAACGATATGATTCCGTGTATGCAGGTCTTCTTGCTTGCGGGGAAACAGAATATGTATTAATACATGATGGGGCTCGTCCGTTTATTACGGAAGAAATTCTGGAAAGAGGATGTAATGAAGTGAGAAAGACGGGAGCCTGTGTGGTTGGGATGCCTGTAAAAGATACAATTAAAATAGCAGATGCGGCAGGAGCTGTAGAGTCAACTCCGGATAGAAGCAGAATATGGATGGTTCAGACGCCGCAGATTTTTCGATATTCGTTAATAAAAGAAGCACACGAAAGTATTCGTAAAAAAGATATGACTGGAATTACCGATGATGCAATGGTCATAGAACAGGAAACAGGAACAAAGGTGATTCTGTCAGAGGGGAGTTATCAGAATATAAAGATTACAACCCCGGAAGATCTGGCGATTGCAGAAGCTTTTTTGGGAAATAAATAAAGAAATATATATTTTTTGTAAAAAAAAGAAAAAATGTATTGACATGGCTTGCAAATGGTGATAGAATGTCACTTGCGCTGATACGGAAAGCGCAAACAAATGATAAATAGTTAGCCTTGGAGAGGTATCGAAGTGGTCATAACGAGGCGGTCTTGAAAACCGTTTGTCCGCAAGGGCGCGTGGGTTCGAATCCCACCCTCTCCGCTTGTTGAGTGAAAAAAATAAAAAAACACTTGACACAAATAAAAAAGCCTGATATAATATCAAATGTTGCTCGCAAAGAGCAAAAAGAAAATAGGGCATTTGGAGAAGTACCCAAGCTGGCCGAAGGGGCTCCCCTGGAAAGGGAGTAGGTCGTTAATAGCGGCGCGAGGGTTCAAATCCCTCCTTCTCCGTTAAAGTTTGATCGACAAGAAAGTCGAAAAAAACTTAAAAAAGTTCTTGACAAGCCATTAAAGATGTGATAAACTTAATGAGCTGTCGAAAAAGACAGAAACCTTGATAACTAAACAGTGAAACACATACGATTCTCGAAAATTCTTTACATTTCAAAAGAGAACGGTTTTCGAACCAAAACAGTAAAACGAGAGATAGCTAGTAGTTATCTTGAGTGGA
>JARIAR010000060.1 GCA_029257805.1 Blautia sp. | reverse complement strand
CTGATGGCACTGTTTCAGAAACAATTTACCGTACATTTTATCAGTATCTTCAGATGTACCACTCATTTTCCAATTGATGATCTCTTCTTTTTCCTGTGCGGTCAAATCTAAATCAACATCTGGTGCCTGAGTTACAAGATCCGGTTCCATTTTTCCTTCTTTTTCAGAGGAAAGTACACGAACTCTGTTTGGAAGATAGTCATTTACTTCCATAAAACGAATGGCACAGATTCGGTTGAACCAAGTATAAGCTACTTCTTCTACTACTGCTTCAAATCCACGGGATTCAATCTGAGATACCAGTCGTCTTCTCTGTTCACACTGACTTTTATTTAGTGTTACTTCTGTTCCTGCAACCGTCTGATATACTTCAAAGTCTTGTCCTTTAGTGATTGGTTCACTACATGATTTTTCTGTGATACCGAGCATACCTGCTTTGTCTGTAACTGAATCAATCAGTTTTTTTCTTGCTTCTATGGCAAATTTTTTTATCGCATTCTTGTTCATGTACTATTTCCTCCCACTGGAATGCTTAACTCAATGTAATAATTGTATTTTCATCCAGCTCGTTTAATAATTTTTTCTTCATCTCAGCCAGGAACTTATCAATATCCTGCTCATTTTCAATCGAATAAGTTCTCGCACCGGCCACGTTGCTAATGGATACATTCTTACGCTTCTTTGGCTTCGGCTGCACTGACGGTGTTACCGGCTTCGGTGGTTCTGTATGGCCGCCACCTGCCTTCGGTGTTGGAGGTACAGGCGGTACCGGTTTCGGACGATGTGCTTCTTCATATTCTGTAATCTCATCCATACAACGAAGCTTCAATGTATCACTTTCCAGTCTGATATTTTTTACAGCTGCAATCTCATGGGATGTATCTAGTTTCTGTTTCAGTTCTGCAAAGGCATTTACGAACTTGTCCCTAAATACTGAGGCAAATTCTTTCTCATCTAACGTATGTAATACTTTTTCCAAGTCATCATCCACAATCGGACGCATCTCTTCTGCTTCTTTTTCCAGTAAAGTTCCATACTGCTGCACGAACTTCATGGACATATCCGGCAGTTTCTGAATCTGTCCAAATGGATTCTTTGCTGTCACAATGGCTTCCATCTGGGCAACATTATCAATAACTTCCTGATCCCGGACGTAGATCTTACTGTTTTCAAACATCTGAATCTGTTCCAATGCTTTTTCAAAGATCTTTTTCTGACCACCTTTGAAGAAATCAAATACAGGTGCAGTATCATCTGCATCGTCTAACAGATCATCTCGCTTTTTATCCACTGTTTTAAAGAACTCTACCGGCTCCTTGATAGCCAGAAGTTCTTCCAGATTCTTTTTCGCCTGTTCCATTAAGGATTTGCATGGCAGCTTCGGATTTACACGATATTCAATCATGATTTCACCGAACGTTTCCAGCTTATCCCGAGCTTTATTCTTAAAGTTTCTCATAATGGTATCGTCATCATCACTGGAAACAGAGAAACCAAAATAATCTTTCAATACTTCTTTTACTGAACGGATTTGTCCGTCTGTCGCTCTTTCCCTGATATCAATCAGCAGTTTCTCGACAAATTCACGTTTCGTCAGATAGCGTACCAGCTCCTCTTTTGTATTAGACAACATAGATAAACTCTGGCTGTTATATGTCAGGGATACTCGTCCCATCTTAAAGAGCATGGCAACCAGCCACTGTACGTCTTTCGGATCAAAACCATACGGAGCTGACCCGAATTTATCCTGCAGAGATTTCAGGGATGTTTTCATATGTCTTGCATTATTAAGACCAATAACCTGAATCACTTCTTCCAATGCCAGTTTGTTTGGTGTGGTATCACTGGTTCCTAGGAAGGATAACTGTCCATCATTGCCATTGAATACTGCAGCAATATCAGAAAGTTCTGGTGCTGTCTCCATGTAGGTCAGCTTGTTATACTGCATGGCTACCAGCTTTCCAAGTGCCTCATTGATACGGCTTGCCGGTTCTTTGGCTGAAATATTTGCTTTGTCGCCATTGACATAGATGTCTGCATGTTTCAGGGCATCCTCAATAAAAATACGAATACGGTCTTTCTTTTCAATTCGTTCATCTTCTTTTGCTCGACGGATACTGTCAAAGCTTCCTCTTGCACCGGAAGCATTTTTATTCAGGAACTTATAAATTTTGATGGAGTCTGTAATCTCATCCAGGAATGTACTATCGTTAGGAAGTTTCACAATCACACTGTGTTCCTGTGCGGAAAGCATACGCAGGGCAGAATCCGGATAATCCTCCCCATACGGTGTGATGATTGATACTCCAATATCATTGGACTGATTTCCCTTGAAATACCGGTCATCTACTTTCTGGTTAAATGGGAATAAATACCGGCTGCTGTAACGATATTTCTTGTCTGTAAAGATTTCCTCGAAGATTACTGTAGATGCCTCTCCAATAATCTCACCCATTTCTACCGATTCGTTATTGATGGCATTGTTAATTTCCTGTTCTTCATTTGTCAAAAAGATATAGATCTCTCCATTCTTTTGTACAAGTGTCTCTCGAATCAACTTCTTTAAAGACTCTTCAATCTTTCCACGAATTTCAATTCGGTCATCGTCAATATTGGAGATCATCAGCGTAGTAAGGTTATCTACATTTGCTTTGATCTCTTTGACGTATTTAATCATAAACAGCACTTTCAACAGTTCTACATCGAACTCATCCAGTCTGCTATTGTCTTCTGCATCTGTAATGACCTGGCTGTGCTGATGATCGATAAATTTATGCAGTGGATCATAAAAATAGCTGAATGGTACCAGTACACCTTCCTGACTATCTTTTAAGCGAACGGCTGACTCCTGGAACAATGCCAACATGGAACGGGACTGATCAGATAAGTGCTTTCCGCTGGCTCCATGGGTACGAATAGCTGTCAGTACCTGTCCAAGTAAGTTAAACTGGTATGGAATGAATGGATAACAATCTGCAAAATCCGTCTTATCTGTATACAGTTTTTTATCTGCTGTGTCTGCTGTAAAAGTAATCAAGTTCTTGATAATGGATTCCTTCTGTTCATATAACAGCTTTAATGCAGACTCTGCTATCTCGTTTTTCTCCAAGATACGTTTCCGGATAACCTCATCTACATTGGATGCAGACAGGGATAATCTGGTATCAAAACGTCCCTGAATCTTAGAAAAGTCATTTCCTTTTGCCTTTGTGATAGAGTCAATATCTTCCTGGCTGGTAACGATAACCCATGCTTTTCCTCTGCAAGCAGTTCCCAGATCCTCTACGATGGTCTGCAGATTCAGCATTAACTGGGTGTCATCTGCAATATACTGTCCAATCTCATCCACAAGGAAAATCACATGATGGTTCGGTCCTTTTTTCTCACAGTATTCTTTCACCAGAGATACGAATTTCTCAATACTGAGATCATAGCTTCCTTTGGCATTTTTACACCAATTACGAGCGGCTTCTTCACTCATAAAGTCCATCGCTACGATGGTTTTTACGATTTTATCCTGAATGACTGCAAATGCCTGTCTCTTTTTCTCCCATGGTGCACCTGCAATCTCTTCAAATTTTTCTTTAAACTCTTCAAATCTGCCTTCGTTGTCCAGCTGGCGTTCAAATTCTGCGAGATACGGAATAGAACCGCAGTATCCCTGCATTTCATTGAATACTTTCATGAATACTTCCACAATGGCTTCTTTCCCTGAGCCAACTTTCGCAGATCCTTTGGAATCAATATTAAAGAGCATGACATCAGAAGAAATGGTTCCGGAATTGGTCATCTTGGCAATCAGCATTGGATCTTCCACTTTTTTTCCATCTGTAAAATACTCGATGGCTCTCTTTCCTTCTACCACACTGTTTTTTAACAGGTAAGAAAGAATCTTTAAGAAGTGAGATTTACCACTTCCAAAGAAACCAGAGATCCAGACACCCATCTTATCTGTGTTGCTGTTGATTCCTTTTTCATAGTTATCAAAGAAATCCCGGAAATGTTTCAGCAGTTCTTTGGTAACAACGTACTCATCCAATTCCTGATATACATTTTCTTCATCCGACTGACCGACTTTGATAACGCCTTTGATATCACGGTCAATCTTCTTATCAAACATCTCTTTAATCTGCATTTTTCTTCTCCTTTGTTTTATACAAGCCGGAATGCCCGGTAATAATTTCTGGAATCCATCGTTCCAAATAATTTCAGATCCTGTCCGCTGTACGCTCCGGGATAAAACATCACAACCGGTACACTATCCAGTACCTGATGTAAATTGTTCAAAATATTATGGCTTGCAATAATTGGATGACATTTTCCTACTCCTGTCAGAAAAATCACGCTATCTGTCAGATCTTCCTGTAAAATCTTCGAGATAATCAAGTTCAGTTCGTTCGTCTCATCCAGTCCCAATGTCTCTATCAAACTGTCAGCCATATCAAAAAAGCCATTATCTTTTTCCAAATCAAAGAAGGCTTCCAGATATCCTTCTTCCTCTAATACCTGAATCATCGTATGAAACAGGTCAAATTCTATGATTTTAAAACCTTTATTGCAGTTGTTAATCCGATCTTTTAAATATGCGATATGATTCCGCACTTCCCGTTCTGCTCTTGGATCATAATCAAATACATAATATCCGACTTCATTTCCAAGTCCTTTATTTTCACGGAAAGACTTTTCAGAAATCTTATCCTCAATCCGGTTCAGTCTTTCTTCCAAACTTAATCTAGCCATCCTTAGACTCCCTTCACTGCCTTCAAGTATTCTCCAAGCCCATTTGCAGTCAGTAATTCTTCTATACGGTAATCAATATGAATTGGCTTAATTGTTCTAGGTTTTGCACTGCTTTCCAGTAATCCTGCCTCAAACATCATTCTGGTAAAACACTGTTTCAACTTCCGTACTGCAGTATCTGTCCAGCCTGCAACCACATCACTTTGCATTGCCTTATCTGCAAAAAAGACGTTCAAATCCCGGTCTGTAATCTCTTTTTCTCCTAATCGAATCTTCTCATCATATACTTCATGTAAAAACTCAAAAAATAATCTGCTGTCCATCAAAATTGCAATCAGATTCAGAATCTTTGCAGTTTCTACATCACAAGTGAGAAATGCCTGTAATACCGCCTCTGGTAAAGCAGATACTCTTCGGTATGTTCCATTCAACACCTCATAGGCACGATATTCTGCTTTCACCTGATAGATGTTTTCCTCCCAGGCAATCTTTCGGATATCTGTCTTGCTAAGTCCTTCCAGAATATAACCTGCTGTTTTTCTGGACTCTTGCAACCAGAATAGTTTTGATGTAAGTCCTGCGCTGTATTCCATTACTGCACACCGTCCTTTACTTCTTTTTCATAATGGACAATGTCTCCGAAATCACAATCTAACTTCTCACAGATCTTTTCTAGAACCTTCAGAGAAACCAGCTCACCATTGGTCATTTTTGCCACGGTGCTACTGCTGATTCCCACCTGGTTCATCATATCCACTTTCTTCATGTTTTTATCGATTAATAGTTTCCATAATCCATTGTATGATACTGCCATCTCTTCTACCTCTTCATTGTACGCAACTTATGGTTTTTTTTATTTAGAAAGTATATTTTCCTTGTTCGTTCTGATGCTTTCAATTTATATTATTGTACCATATTGCACGTGTTTCTTCAATGAAAAGTACAAATCAAAACTTCGACTTTGCGAATACTATATTTGAAATTTCTAATACATATCACACTTCATTTTCAACTATTCTTCCAAATACATTTTCAGTGCATTATAACAGTTTAATGTCTCGTTATCTGCATCATTAAAATTCTGAGAATAGGTCTGTAGATTTCCAGTTGGATCTGTCGCCAAATTGGTTAGCGATATATACGCATCATATAGCTTTGAAAGAGATTCATACGCATCTTTATACTCTTCCGGTGGAGTTTTTAATTTCTTCATCAAAGAATTTACCGTATCCTTGTTGTTATTGATATCTGCTATCTGACTACTGAAGCTGTTATCTGAAAAGAGCGTTTGCAAAGCATCATTAAAATCAGATACATAGTATCCATTTGGCTTTGTATATTTATCTGTCTTGCTATTACTTTCTTTATAAATAGCGTTGTACCATACTTGTTTAATCATATTTCCACATGTTTCTGCCTTAATGGCTCCTGAAAGCATGGAATACGCTGCCACACTCAAATTTGTACTATATTCCTCACTCTGCTTCTGAGCTTCTGCTTTTACCTTTTCTGCCACATTCTTTTTATGTGTCCGCACTCCAATTGCCGTAATAATCACCGCAATAATAACTGCTATCGTTGCTATTACAATTATTTTCTTTGATTGTTTTGTTATCTTCACTCCAGTTACTTCTACCTGCTGTGGAGCTTTTTCTGTCTCAACAATATTCTCTATTGGACAACCACATTTTGGACAAGTATCCAATCCCTCTTCAAATTCTGCGCCACAATCTGGACAGTATTTCTTTTCTTCCGGAATCAGTACTGTTCCGCAATGTACACACTTCTTCGCCTTATCCGATATTTGTTCGCCGCAATTCGGGCATGTTGTCATAGCCATAATCTTTTTCCCCCGTGTTTTTCATTTTCAATTCCATATCTACCATTTCCAGCAGTTTTTCCAATCTGCTTTTTTTCGACATACGTTTTACATTCCCTGCATCATGATATTTTATATACTGGATCACCTCAAAAAAATTCTCTGATGGAAGCTTTTGTTTGTGATACCCTTCTATGCATTTCATTTTCTGTTTTTTTAAATATTGTGACTTGCATATTCTGTAATTTTCATGAAGTAACTTTTTTACCTTATCCTTTTGCAGATAAACAATCCATCTTGAAAACGCAGTCCTTACAAATACAATATCGCTAGTGATGCTATAAGATAACTGAAACCATTTACATATTTTCTCTATATTTGTTTCCGTGAGAGGCAACTGTTTTAAATCATCTCTGTATTTCTTATTTTGTTCTTTATTACCAAATTCCCACTCCAATTGTTTCCAACTTTGACTTTTACCGCAGCATTTACATACCGTATAGCCTTTGAAAATCGTACTTTTAGGTACTATTGATTTTCTTTCAACAGCCATATCTTTCACATATCGACAGTTCTCTGTATGTAACTTTCTGGTAGTCTCATTTGCAAAACATTTCTCTTCTGCAGTCACACTATTATATTGTTGAAAACATTGGTAATATAGCTGATAAAGATAATTAACATCATGTTTCGCATAATGAAGGTAATTTCGGGTATACTTGATTCCAGCACATGTTAATGCCTTTTCAAATCCAATAGGATCATTTTCATTTCCTGTAATAACACTCAGAACCTCTTGCAAAAACACTGGTTTATGCCTTTTTATTAAAATACCGTTTTTTCTCATATCTCTCAGGAATAGATCATACGTCTCTCTGTTCCATACTACAAGAAAATGATATTCGGGAAAGTGTTTTGCAAACTCCGTTAATACCACGTTTTCTTCTTTTCCCTGCATAATATTTGTTATCGGAGTATGCGTTACAATTTCCGTCTTTTCATTAAATAAATTCGGATCACTCAATCTGATTGCTTTGGAAAATGTCTTTATTTTTTGTATTTCGGTATTTGCAGCCACTACTCCTATCTGAATTGCCTCGCGCCCAACCAAGCCTGTGGTTTCTGGTACTTGATTCCACTCTAAATCAAGAAACAGATATTCCAATTGTTCTTTTTCTCTCATATCATCATCCACTATTTTTTTTCTTTTTTATATGCCTGAATCTCATCTGCCCAGTGATCATCCATAAAGTCCATCATTGCATCACTTTCAATAGCCTTTGAAATTGCTCTTCCTACAGCTCTAAAGTTCAATTCAACACCCTTGGAATCATTCTCATATGTCACAGATCTATTTCTGGCAATCCCAATCTTCTTCGCTTCTTTTCCTGCATCAATATTTGCCCCCAGGAATAGGAACTCCCATCCATATTCTTTCTTCGCTTCTATTTTTTGCCTGATTTTCTCCTGGGTGAAATACTCACTGGAATTTTCTAATCCATCTGTCGTAATAACAAATATAATTTTTCCTGCCCGGTGATCCTCCGGAAGATGTTTCTGTACATTTTCCATTTTCTCAATTGCTGTTCCGACTGCATCTAATAAAGCAGTACAGCCGCGCACAAAATATTCTTTTTTTGTAAGCGGTTCAATGATCTCCACTGGAAACCTGTCGTGAATGATATCTACTTCATCATCAAATAAAATAGTAGTTACATTCACTTTCTTTCCCTGTGCCTTTTGCTTTGCAATCATGCCATTAAAACCACCAATGGTATCATCTTCCAAACCACCCATCGATCCACTTCTGTCCAAAACAAAAACCAACTCAATCAATTCTGTATTCATGTGATTTCCTCCTTAAAAATTTATTGTTGATCACATTTTATCTACAAAATCAACTGGGTTGGTCGCCTGTCAGGTGACATTGCACCAAAATATTCTAAATAAGCGGATATTCGAAATCCGCATTCGCTACTTGCTCATGTACGAATATCTGCTTCGCAATTATTCGTTCAAAATACTGGTTGTCCATATGCATCCAACACATCATTAATTTCGAACATGTCATAAATCTTATTCTGCAAGAAATATGCCACGATGATGTCTGTTTTTGAACTTCTAGATAACGCAAAACCAGCACTTGCCAGTAAATCCTTTGCTTCGTCCAATGATAATTCCAAAGCAATTGTAAACGCCAGTACAGTTTTTTTATTCGGAACATAATTGACATCTTTCCGGATTTTTGAAAAATGCCGACGATCTACATACGCCTTTGTATATGCTTCTGAATCTGTCATACCACGCTCATCAATCATGCGGAGCAATCTCTGTGAAAATGTTTCCTCCAGCTGATTCATCAGATTATCAATGTTTCTGCTTACCGACATTGTAGAAGACATACCTTTTTTGAGTTTTGTCTTCTGCATGGTTGATACATCAAATTCTTCCGATGCCGATTCTTCTGTCTGACTGTTCTCCAGAATCTGCTGATCCTGCAATGCTTTTTTCTCGGTTCTTTTTTTCCTGAATCTTGTGATTCTATCAAAAATAGATTTCATTTCCTTATCCATCTTGATATCATCCTTCGCTGGTTCATAATATTTGTCTATGTATTTTCCCACTTCATCTATCAGCTTTTGATCCGCCATATCTTTACCGCCTTTTATAATTCTTAATCCTCATAATAATTGAGTTCATCCAATAATCCGGGGCTGCCATATTCTTTCTCTACTCATAACACCATCTTCATACTTTTATCACTTGTTTAATATCAGAATAACATATTTCTATTCCATCGAAGTCGCATAGCAGGCGACATTTCTCTACAAACCTATAAACATTATAACATTTCTATCTTTTTCAGCAACATTCAAAAACATCGCTTACTTTAAAATAATAATCGGAAGCCAAATATAAGATTAAACTATAAAAGGACTAGTGTTTGTACCACTAATCCTTTTACCACTCCATTTTATTATAATTCTAATGCTAATGCTGTTGCTTCACGAATTGCTTCTAATGCCTGGCCTACTGTATTGGCATCTCCTACTAAAGAACAAGATACCTGATCTTTTAATTCTTCATATAGAGATTTGTTGCTGCGGGCTCCACATGCATAAACAATATGGGTAAAATCATTTCTTACCACTTTTTCACCACGGATTTCCAGCACCACCTGGTTTTCATTTACTTCACAAAGCTTTGTGTTACATAACATTTGTACCCCATCTTCGTGAAGTCTTTGCATCATAGGTATTCTTTCATTTACAACCATTTCTTTTGCAATAGCATCTGCCATTTCAATCATTGTAATATGTAATTCGCCACGTTTTGTATGATTAAGATATTCTGAAATTTCACATCCTACCATACCTCCACCAACAACTAAAACATTTCCACCAAGAATTGTTTTTTCACCACTTAATAATTGCCAAGCAGTAATTGCGGAATCATTTACCCCAGGAATCGGAGGTAATGTTTCTTTTGCTCCTGTTGCAATAATTACATGATCAAAATTTGCTTCTTTTATGTTTGTGGAGGTTGCTTCAAATTGATATTGAATATCCACATGTAACCGTTCTAATTCATGTAATAAATAAACAACCCATTTGCTAATTGCTTGTTTATGTGGCGGTACACATGCGATACATAACTGACCACCTAAATGATCTGTTTTTTCCATTAATGTAACTTTATGTCCACGAAGTGCTAAGATCCTTGCAGCTGCCATTCCAGCCGGGCCTCCACCAACAATTCCGATATGCTTTGGCTCTTTCGTCGCAGTAATCTCCCATTCACATTCACGACCACAGAATGGATTGATGACACAGCTTGCGGGATGCCTTTTTGTTTGCTCCCCAACACATCCAACAACACAGCCTGTACATGGTGCTATTTCATCAAATTCTTTTGCTTCCATTTTCTTCACAAAATATGGATCTGCTAATAAAGAACGTCCTAAAACAACACCATCCACATAATCTTGCTGAACAATCTGTAATGCCATATGCGGATCCAATATTTTTCCAACAACAATTACCGGAACACTGCTTACGGATTTTATTTTGCGAGCTTGTTCTACATTTAAACCTTCTTTTTCTCCATGGGAAGGGATAATTTTATTCGGATGTTCGTACTGTACACCACCACTAATTTCAAATGCATCAATGCCATGCTCGATTAATGATGGCACTAATTCACAAATATCATCCACTGTATTTCCCTGTCCATCTTTTTCATCTCCACTGATACGTAAGATCACTGGGAAATCTTTCCCACACGCTTCTTTAATGGCATCAATAACTTCAAACAATAATCGTGCTCGATTCCACAAGCTTCCTCCATATGCATCACAACGCTTATTTCGCATTGGAGATAAGAAAGATCCTAATAACATATATCCATGGGCACAATGTAACTCTATTCCATCAAAACCTGCTTGTTTTGCCTGCAAGGAACACTGTGCATATTGTTGAATTAATGTTGGTATTTCTTCTAATTTTACAGCACGTGTTTGCTGTCCCATAGCGTTAATATAACTACTGGACGCAAGTGGCGCTATACCACGAAAAGCAATTACACTTTCCGGACCCGGATGTGTTATTTGCGGTATGATTTTTGCCCCTTGTGCATGAATCCTATCTGTAAATTGTTTGTACTGTGCAATACTTTCTTCGCTTCTAAAGCAAAGCGTATTTCCTAAATAAGGCATTCCGGAATCTACGGATAATGCATCTAAAATAATACATCCTACTCCGCCTTTTGCACGTTCTACCCAATACTGCTGCATACGTTCATTTACAGTTCCGTCCTGACTTTCATATCCAAGTGACATCGGTGCCATAAACGTGCGATTACGTAATGTCATACTACCGATCTGTAATGATGTAAATAGTTTTGTTTCTGCCATTTCCATTCATCTCCTTTTATAATGCACGAGCTACTTCAAATGCTTCTTCCACTGCATTTAATGCTCTTCTTGCCTTTTTCGCATCTCCAATGACATATACCGGAATTTGATGAGCTTCACAATATTTTTGAATATCTAATGTATCACGAGAACGAGCGCCAATTGCCATAACCACACTATCACAATTTACAACTTTCATTTCTCCATTATTTTCAATTTGTACTCCATCATTTGTAATTGCAACACATTTACTATTACATAAAATATCTACATGTAATTGTTTTAATTTTCCATTTACACAGATTTTACGTAAATTCCCTAAATCTTTTCCTGCTTCATCCTGCATTTCAACAACATGTACTTCATGTCCTTTTCCCGCTAAATAATCAGCAACTTCAAGTCCAACAAGACCTCCGCCAATTACACAAACAGACCCTTCTACATCTTCTGTTCCATTTAATAAGGAATGGGAATCTACAATATGTTTATTTTCCTGCCCTGGAAGCGTAATTTTAATTGGTTCCGCCCCTGCAGCAATAATAACCTGTTCAAATGCCTCTTTTTCTAATAAGGCTGCGTCTACTTTTGTTTCATAATGAACAGGTACTCCCATTGCTTCTACCTGCTTTCCAAAGTTTACTGCAGCAACTTCCATTTCCTGTTTTCCCGGAGCCTTTCCTGCTGTAATAAATTGTCCGCCTAATTGACTTCCAGCCTCAAAAATTTCAGGTAAATGTCCACGCTCCTTTAATACTTTGGCAGCTTCCAGACCTGCCATACCGCCACCAATAATAGCAACTCGTTTCGGATTTTTTGTTTCTTCTATTGTCCATTCTGCTTCATGTCCAAGCATCGGGTTACGCAAACATGTAATAAACGGACGATTTACGATATCACAGAAACCATCATAACATCCCTGATTACATCCAACACAATTTACAATATCCTGTGATCTTCCCTCTTTTGCTTTTAAACAAAATTCAGGATCTGCTAATTGCCCTCTGCCAACAACCACAAAATCAGCCTGATTATTTGCAATAATTTCTTCTGCCTGTTCCGGTGTATTAATTCTTCCTACAGCAACCGTTAACATTCCGGTTTCTTTACGGATTTTTTCTGCATTGGCTACATTAAATCCTCTAGGAATATCTAATGGCGGTACCTCATATACGGTTGCAGGTGTAATGATATTACCTCTTGAAACATCTAATACATCAACACCTTCTTTTTCTGCCAATTTACAAAATGCAATCACTTCATCTATTGGCAATCCATTTGGCAGGCAATCATCTTGCGCATCAATACGCATAAACATTGGCATATCTTCCGGAATATTTTTACGAATTTCACGAATACATTCCAATGGAAAACGACAACGATTTTCAAAACTTCCACCATACTCATCTGTTCGATGATTTAATCCACCGCTTAAAAAAGAATGCGGTAAATAATTATGTGCACAATGGAATTCTACACAATCATACCCTGCAAGAACTGCACGTTTTGCTCCTTTTCCGTATGCTTCAACAACTTCTTTAATTTCATCCACGGTAATAGCCGGTAATGTATATTGTCCCAAATTCATATCATTTACAACAAACACTTTTGCCTTTGGATCCATTCGAACTGCAATACTTCCCTGCCATAACTGAATTCCTGCTTTTCCTCCTGCTTCATGAATTGCATCTGTTAACTGTTTATGCCCTTCAATATAAGAATCTTCACTGATCGATACAAAATGAGCGGGTGCACTTGGTGTATGTACAGCGGCTACTTCCACAATATTTAAAGCACATCCCCCTTTGGCCCGTGCTTTATGATACGCAATTAAACGTGGAGTAATTTCTCCTTTTTCACCAGCCATTCTAGTACCCATAGCTGGTAAAATAATACGGTTTTTCAAGTGTAACCCTCGAATATCACAAGATGTAAATAAATGATTAAATTTCATAGATAAAACCCTCCTATAACTTTACACCTGTATTATATCTCTACTCGAGCGGTTCTAAAATTCATATAGCAGATAAAAATTCTCATTTTCAAAGATTTTTGAATTTCTTTCGATAGGCACTGGGGGTACAATTCTTTTTCTTTAAGAAGACACGCTGAAAAGTACTTGTACTTCCAAATCCACAATCCATTGCAATCGTTGTAACTGGCTTATCTGTTGCTTCCAACAATGTTTTTGCATATAAAAAACGAATATTCTCTAATAATTTTGAAAAACTAGAGGAATATCCTTTTAATAATTGCCTGATTGCATATTCTTTAATATTTAAAGATTGCGCACAATCTTTTATTGTAATGGGTGATGTAAAATTAATAAAAATATATTGAATAATTTGTAAATACATATCTTTTCCATGATAATAATTTTTTGTATCTAAGATTTTTGTTTGTTGATACTCCATCGGCGACATCCCTGTATATTTATCAAAGATACGATAAAAGGTTGCTGTTGATGAGTATCCTAATTGCTCAATAATATAGGAAATATCCAATTCCTCAAAATGTAATAGGGCACATGCATTTAGTACTTTTGCAAATTGACGTAATTCTAAAAAAGTCATTCCTGTCAATTGTTTCACTCTTTGATTTAAGTAGTTTGGATGATACCCTAATTCTTTTGCCGCATCTTCTACACTATATACGCTTGACGGAGATAAAATAATTCTTTGTATCATATACCATATATCTTTGTTTGTCATACTGTTCATATCCGTGTTTTTTAGCGCATAGCGACAAAATAATGTATGCAATTCAAGAACCTCATAAATCATCATATTATGAGAACCAAACTCTTGATTTTCTTTTTCTTTACATACGCATTTGAATAATTCCTGTATCCTGCGATCGCAACTTCCATCAATGATCGGATATGTATTGTATACTAATTCTGCATTTTTTCCTGCTTCATGTTTTTCCCACATCATATTCATGAACAAACCAATAAAGAACTTGATTACAATTGCATTTACTGGCTTTTGAATATCATAAACACGATATAAATGATGTGCATATATACATAAAAATGCATCTTTTTTTAATAAATACTCTTTCCCATTGATTTCTATTTTTGCATTTCCATCAAGAACATACCATAATTCCACCTGTATATGTGCCTGCAGTTCAATTGGCTGATGAATTTCCAGACAATTAATGTAAATATCTTTCTCTTTGTAGTTATGATAATAATCTATACCCGTAAACCAATCTTTTTGTTCCTTCATGTGCATTCCCCCTTCATATTTCATCCCTGTTTCCATTATAACGTAACGGCGTGTATCGTCAATACGATTGCTCTACAATCTGTTTTACAGAATGATGTCCATCAATTAAATTACTTAAAATTTGAAAAAATATTTTATTTTGATCAGTTTTTCCAATCGAACTTTTAAGAGCCGGGGATACAGATATTGGGGGTGACTAGCAAAACTACCAAACCGTGACTTTGTCTGTACTTCCTTCTCATGTTTCAGCTCGTAAGGGCAAAAACAAGAGAAAATACACAAAATTTCTTATCGATGTATGAAAATTAAAGTTGCCATCCAACCGTATCAAGTTTCAGTTTTAAGAAGTTTCGATAAATGCCCTCTTGTGACAGCAAAGACTTATGTGTTCCTCTCTGTACAATTCGCCCCTGGTCAATGACGATGATCTGATCAGCATTCTGAACGGTACTCAGACGGTGTGCAATTGATATCAGTGTTTTGTCTGTTGTTAATTCTGAGATTGCATGCAGAAGTGCCTGCTCATTTTCTGGATCAACACTGGAAGTTGCTTCATCTAAAATAATAATAGGTGCATCTTTAAGGATTGCTTTTGCAATAGAGATTCGTTGTTTTTCTCCTCCAGAAAGTGTAGAGCCACCTTCACCGATGATTGTATTATATCCATCGGGCAATGCTGAAATAAAATCATGACAACAAGCACGTTTTGCAGCAGCTTCAACTTCCTGATGGGTAGCATCAGGCTTTCCAAATTTGATGTTATTTTCAATTGAATCATGGAAAAGATATACATTCTGAAAGACCATGCTGATATATTCCAGAACACTATCAGCGGTATAGTTTTTTACATTCTTTCCACCAATTCGTACAACACCTTCCTGCACATCCCAAAACCGGGCAATTAAATTACATAATGTTGTTTTTCCACTGCCAGATGGTCCAACAATTGCGCATGTAGTATTCTCTGGAATGTCTAAAGCTATGTCGTTAATGACCTGCCTATTATCATAGCCAAACGAAATGTGATCCAATACTATATCGTAATGGGAAATTTCTAATTTGTCTGTACTTGTATCTATTTGCGGTATACTGGAGACTTCTTCGAGACGATCCAGTTCTGTGTTGATTTTTTTACTTAAAAAGGCACTGTTTCCCATCATCTCCAAATCAGCATAAATGGTGAAAGCACAAAACAAAAACGTTAGACAATAGGGTAAATTAATTTGCCCATAAATAAAAAGCAACCCAGCTATCGCAATCAGTGCACAGCTCATAAGCTTATATACCAAAGTATATAAGCGAAGAACCCCTGCGGTAGCCTTTTCCTGCTCATAATCTGCATCCCACTTCTTTTGAAACGCTTTGCACACTTCACGCTGTCCTTCTTCACCTATGGAGAAAGATCGCAGAACAGAAATTCCCCGGATGTATTCCATTGCTTTACTTACCAAATTTTCTTGCGCTTCCTGATAGATGGGGGCGTATTGTGCAGCTCTTCTATGAACCCAACGGAGAACGAGCAGCCCTCCCAACAACCCCAAAATACTCAAAATAGCAATAAGGGGATTGAAGAAGAACAGCATAATTGACATGAGCACGGTCATCGCGATGCCGCTTGTCATCTGTTCGATTGCAAGCATGGAGTAACCTTCCAAATCAGAGATCGTTGTAGTGAGCATAGTTTGAATGGTTCCTAAATTCTGCTCTGAAAAATAGCCCATAGGTGCTTGTTTCAGCTTTTCTCCAATTTGCAGACGATAATCCCGGAAAATATCATATCCTGTTCCGCTCATAGTTCGATCAGACATCCATTGGAAGAAAAATCGTCCAACAACACTTCCCGCTACAATGCCCCAGGCTTGCAGAATAACAGAGAATGTCAGGTTTTCCAAATGAAGCAGAATCCAAAAAACGCCGAACATCATGACTCCATTGAAAAACGACTTCATAATATTGAATGTAATTCCAGCAATAATCTTCTTCTTACTCCTACCTGCAATTTCGAGAATCCGGCGTATCATTTCAAGCATTACCTTCTCCTCCTTCCACAACTGCGTCTCCGGCAGTTCCAACATAATCATGCCACATTTTTTGATAGACAGAGCAATCTCGGAGAAGTTCTTCCTGTGTCCCTCGGCCTGCAATATTGCCGTTTGCTACAACCAGAATTTGATCAGCGTTACGGATTGTATTCAATCGGTGTGCAACAACGATTAATGTTTTCCCAATCACTAATTTGCTGATTGCCCTCTGAATCAAAGCTTCGTTTTCGGGATCTGCGTAAGCAGTTGCCTCATCTAAAATGACTACGGATGCCTGTTTCAGCATAGCCCGCGCAATCGTGATACGTTGCCGTTCACCAACAGAAAGACGATCACATATTTTTTCTGCCCATGGCAAGGAGATGATAACATGATAGAATTAAAAAATGTTTCTTTTACTTATGAGAGTGGAGAAACCGCGAACAACTTAAACCATATCAATCTGACAATTCATGACGGGGAAACAATTCTTCTCTGCGGTGAATCTGGCTGCGGAAAAACGACACTAACCCGTCTGATCAATGGTCTGATTCCTCATTATTACGAAGGAAAAATGACTGGCCAGGTCCTTTTGGACGGAAAAGATCTAAAAGACTATCCCCTTTATCAAATTGGCTAGCGGATAGGATCTGTATTCCAAAACCCAAGGACACAATTTTACAATGTGGATACCACCAGCGAGATTGTTTTTGGCTGCGAAAACATGGCTCTTTCCGTTCCGGAAATGCAGAAGCGCCTTGCGGAAACCACCCGAAGCCTCAAGTTAGAGAAACTGCTGAACCGCAGCCTGTTTTCACTGTCTGGTGGAGAAAAACAGAAAATAGCCTGTGCCTCTGCTGATGCAATACATCCAGATATTTTCGTATTAGATGAACCATCTTCTAACCTGGATACTGTCTCTATCAAAGATTTGACTAGCGTAATCCGGCACTGGCAATCTGAGAAAAAAACAATAATCGTTGCGGAGCATAGGCTTTATTTTCTTGTTCCCTACGCAGACCGGATTCTCTACATGAAGCACGGAAGTATTGCTCAGGAGTATACCAGGTTGGAATTTCAAAGTTTATCTTCTGATGAATTGCAGTATATGGGACTAAGGGCACTGGATCCCTTCACTTTGCCATCGGAGGGTCTTCCCAAAACAGATGCTCCGAAGCTACATATCAAAGGATTTCAGTACTCATACGAAAAGTATGGTACCCTTAATGTGGATATTCCGGATCTGACCCTGCCACAAGGTGAAATCATTGGTATCATCGGAAATAATGGTGCAGGAAAGTCCACCTTTGCCCGTTGTCTGTGTGGCCTTGATAAAAAAGCAAAAGGCTTGCTTGAAATAGATGGATCTTCCTATAATTCGAAGCAGCGCAGACACATTTCATACATGGTCATGCAGGATGTTAATCACCAGTTATTCACTGAAGATGTGCTGGATGAAATGTTGCTTAGTATGGATGGTGAAGATGAAACAACAGACACAGCCCAAGCAAAGGAAATACTGAACAGTCTAGATCTGTTGGACAAGGCAAAACTGCACCCTATGTCCCTATCTGGTGGTGAAAAACAGAGGGTGGCGATTGGCAGTGCGATTGCCTCGGACAAAAAGGTCATGATATTCGATGAGCCCACCAGCGGACTGGATTATCGACATATGCTGGAGGTATCAGACAACTTAAATCGCCTAAAGGAGATGGGCAAGAGTCTATTCTTAATTACGCACGACCCAGAGCTTATCTATAAATGTTGTACTTACCTAATGTTTATTCAGGGAAATAAGGTGATATGGCACCGTCAGATGGATAAAGAAGCGGTCAAATCTCTAAAAGAATTCTTCTCGCAAGAGCAATGTGAATAGCTTCCAAGGCTACCGTGGCAGCTCCATTCGGTGGTATGCTCAGCTTATATCAGCTAAAATTCGATGAAGTAGTAAGTGGCTGTACATTAGCTGGTCCTCGGAAGAGGACTTGATTCGTATGATGGAAAACATTGTAATTGAATACGTCCATATAAGTGCAACAGCCTGTCCAAGTAGGCAGGCTGTTTTTCATATAGGAATGTTAGGAATACTTTGATTCATCTAACACTTAAGTGTTTATATCGTATCATAAATTTCCTAAAGAAATTATCATTGCATTTAATGTATAATTCATGGTCTAACAAAAACTCATTTTAAGAGAGACGGGGGTACAGATATTTTGGGGACTAGCTAAACTGCCAAACCGTGACTTTGTCTGTACTTCCATTTTCCTGCCAATGCAGATATTCCTACTATCAAAACTGTGTATATAATGGAATCTCTTAAAATTATGATTCGCAGAGCTATACTTATTGCAAGCAAGAAGCTGTACCCCAAAACTAATTGCCTCGATTTTTTTGCATAAATCCTACTATCGGATTTTGACAGTGGATGTATCGGGTTGTCTACAGGAGAAAACAGAACGATCACACAAACGAAGCATAAATAAATCATAAGCATACTATCCAACGAAATCTCGTTGATTTTTCTTACTAATATTGCAATTGCAAAAGAATTTAATAGTATCCAAAAAAACTGATTTAAACCATATTGAATAATTTCCCTTTCATTCTGATTTGTACATATATGATTTGATATTCTCTTACACCACTTATTAATCATTCAATCTTCTCCCGTAGAACGTCTCGCTTTCAAAAGCACTTATTTATCCTTTTAAGAAGTCCATCATACTAGCCCTACATTAAATATATCTCTTTACCTGTTTCCGCATTCACCAGCATTACATATTTTTGAGAATTATTGTCAGTTAATTCCAAGTACCAGATTGGTTCTGCCGTATACTGCTGAGCTTCATTTATGTATGCACGCTCATAAAATTTTGCCCGAATCACCGTATAAGTAGCTTCATCTAATAAGTTTTCATACTTCGTTTCTACCGTTGTCGCGATTTCGTTAAAACTTTTTAGCGATACATTTTTCCCGGTTTCCTGGAAATTATAAAGGCCATACACACGCAGGCTTTCTATCCCCCGTGCAGAACAAACAGCAACCACCGGACTGGACTCTG
>JARIAR010000052.1 GCA_029257805.1 Blautia sp. | reverse complement strand
TGGACGTTGACAGAGGATGGTTATGAGATCCAGAGTGGAACAGAAGAGGTAGATATTGCACCTCTTGCGTCAGGAGAGGTAAAACTTTCTATTGAGGATTTTGAGAAAAAAGCAGGCTCACAGTATCATCTTACCTGTGCGTTTGTATTAAAAGAAGATACAGAATGGGCAAAGGCAGGCCATCATGTGATCGAAGAGCAGCTCCGACTTGATGGAAGTGAGGAAGCTGTAAAGGCAGAAGATATAACTTCTCTGTCACCTATAAAAGCAGAAGAAAGCGACACAGATTTCACAGTATCAGGAGAAGGATTTAAAGCAGTTGTAAACAAAGAGACAGGAGCACTGACTTCCTATATATATCAGGAAAATGAACTTCTGGATGCTCCGTTGGAACCGAATTTTGCCCGTGCAATGAATGAAAATGACAGAGCCTCTTCTCTTTCTGGATTCTCTAAAGAGTGGGCAAAAGCTGGAAAAAATCGTACAGTGGAGTCTGTTGTTGCAGAAAACATTGCAGATGGTGTTCTTCGCATTAATGTAAAAGGAACCTTAGGGAATGATGTGCCTTATGCGACTGGGTATGTGATTTATGGTAATGGTGATATCACCGTAGAAAATCAGATTATGCCATCGGATTCTTATGATGTAATTCCATTGGTTGGGACTGTGATGAAGGTGCCGGCAAAATATAATAACATTACATATTTTGGATGTGGTCCGCAGGAAAATTATATTGATCGCAAGACTGGGGCATTTAAGGGGATTTACGAAACAACAGCAGAAGATTTATATGTTCCATATGAAACACCGGGTGAGACAGGAACCAGAACCGGTGTTTCATGGGTGGCCTTAACAGACGATGAAGGAAATGGATTTATGGCAAGTGCAGGAAAAGATTTTGAATTTAATGCACTTCGTTATACAGATCAGGAACTGTCAGAGACCAGACATGCATATGAACTTCAGAAAGATGAAAGTATTTCCTTTAAGATCAATAAAGTTCAGCAGGGACTTGGTGGAGATACTACATGGGGAGCATGGCCGCACGATGAATATCTTGTGAGAGCAAACCATTCCTATGAATATGAATATCGTCTTCATCCAGTAACAGGATTTACAAAAGAGATTGCTACGGAAGACAGCAAAAAAGTTTACAGTGATGGAACTGTGAAGGATATCCTGATTAATGGGGAATCTATGAAGGATACATATCTGGATACAGCGTTTAACGAATTCTTTACAGAGAAATACGAATACACAGTAAAACTTCCGGATGGAAAAGTTCCGGAAGTGACAGCAGTACCGGTAAGTGAAAATGTGGATGTGAAAGTAGAGATGCCAGAGACAGTACCAGGAGATGTGATCGTTCATGGAACAAATGATCTGGGAAAAGATCAGACATATACCATTCATCTTGAGAAAGAAGATGCTGTATATGCCAGTGATATGAAGTATACAGCATTTGTGACTCCAGGAAGGGATCCGCTTACAAAAGAGGTGTCTTCCGGATGGGGAGAAGTGGCAAGAGACCGTTCCTTAAATAAGACAAAGATTCATCTCTTAGATGAAAAAGGAGAAGTAAAAGAGTTTGAAAAAGGAATTGGGTCATCTAAAGCATGTGAATTCATATTTGATATTAAAGACAAAGGATTTAAGACTTTTGAAACATTTGTTGGGTTAGATCAGGATGATATTTCCAATGAAGAAGTATTTGTAAAATCATATGAATTTTATGTGGATGGAGAATTAAAAGCATCTACAGGAGAAGTACATGCAGATACACCAATGGAACAGGTGGTTGTAGATGTAGAAGGAGCAAGTGAGTTAAAAATTGTTGCGGTTCCAGATGAACAGCCAGATATCTTTATTTATTCCAATGCACCATCAGTATGGGCAGATGCGAAATTTGTTCGTTAATAGAATATAAAATAATGCAGCGGCTTTCGAGTCGCTGTATTATTTTAATCTGCATATTTAACAGAAATTTGGGTAAAAAAAGACTTGCAAAAGAAAGAGTTCGATTGTATAATGACCATGTACAAAGAAGATTTGTATAGACGATGGAATGTCTTTTTGAAAATAAGAATATAGAATGAAAGGAGTTATGTTTTATGCAGAAATATGAATGTGAACCATGTGGATATGTATATGACCCAGAATTAGGAGATCCAGATAACGGAATTGAACCAGGAACAGCTTTTGAAGATCTTCCGGAAGATTGGGTATGTCCGGTTTGTGGACTTGGTAAAGAAGAATTCGTACCGGCAGAATAAGCAGCTGGTTTATAAGGTGCCGAAAGCGGATACGCTTTTGACACCTTATTTTCTTGTAAATAAAAAATGAAACAGGCAAACAGAGAGGATAGGACTATGAAAAAAAGAGCAGCCATGCTGTTGGTGGGACTGTCTTTCTCTTTTTCTCTTTTCGCTGGATGTGGCGGCAGTAAGGAAGCAACAGAAGCTGCAAATGAAAGTGAAGTTACAGAAAAAGAGGGACAGGGAGAAGAAACACAGGAAGAAACAAACGAAGAAGCGAAGGAAGAACCTGCAGAAGAAACAAAAGGAAAAGTTGGAATTCTTTTTCCGTCAGAAGAGACAGATGAACAATGGAAAGCTGATGCAGATATTCTGCAAAAAGAATTAAATTCCAATGAATACGAGGTAGAAGTCTATTTCGCAGATAATGATTCTGCACGACAGAATGAACAAATACAGGAAATTTTGAAATCAGAAGTATCAGCTCTTGTAATCGCTCCTGTTGAGCCGTATGGATTAGCAGAGTCTTTAATGCAGGCAAAAGAAAATTCTATTCCTGTTTTTGCGTATGATACGTTGATCATGGATACGGATGCTGTGAAGTATTATGTTACATTTGATATGCGCAAAGTGGGACAGATGATTGGCGAGAAAATTGTAAAAGACAAGGAACTGGATAAAGCAAAAGAAAATAAACAATCTTATAATATCGAGTTTTTAATGGGATCGCCAGATGAGAGCCGTTCTCTTTTTCTGTATAACGGAATTATGGAAGTTTTGCAAAGTTATTTTGATGATGGAACCCTTGTAAGTCAGTCACAGAAGACATCTTTTGATGATACGGCTGTTATGCGTTGGAGTGAAGAAACGGCAAAGCAGAAAATAGAAGGTATTTTAGATGAATACTATCAGAATGGTCAGAAACTGGATATCGTATGTACTGCTAGCGATAAATTTGCATATGCGGCATTTGAAAGTTTGACAGAAAAAGGTGTATTGACAGAAACAGGCGAAATACCATATCTTACAGGTGTTGGAAGTGAAGTGGATGTGATAAAAAAGATAGCCGCAGAGGAAGTTGGTTTTACCATGTTTTTAGACAGACGGACACTTGCAGAAGATTGTGCAGAAATGGTACTTACATATCTTTCCGGAGATAAGCCGGAAGTAACAGATTATGAGCAGTATGATAACGGGAAAAAGATTATCGGGACATATACAAGTAATGCAGAGTTAATTGATAAAGATAATTATGAAATGCTTATTGATAACGGGTATTATACAGAAGAGCAGCTGGAACCGGATCCGACAGAAGAACCGGAGGTAACAGAGGAACCAAAAGTGACGGAAGAACCGAAGGCGACAGAATCTTCTGAAACAGATAAGAAACGAACACTTCTGAATAAAGTAAATTAAAAGAAACCGCAGCTAAAGGGAATTTTGATCATCCCGGAAGCTGCGGTTTTTATGATGATAAAGATAGATTATTCTCGAAATGTAAGAGATGTATCTGTCATGGACTCAATGATTGCAAGAGATTCCAGACGAATGCCCATATTACGAATTTGCTGTCCACCACACTGGAACCCTTTTTCAATTACAATTCCAGCTCCCTCTAAAGTGGCACCTGATTTTTTTACAATATCAATAAGGCCAAGAAGAGCACAGCCATTAGCAAGAAAGTCATCTATTAAAAGGACATGATCTTCAGGACCAAGAAATTTCTTGGATAAAATAACATCATATACTTTTTTGTGGGTAAAAGATTCTACTTTTGTAGTATACATTTCTCCATCCAGATTGATACTCTGGGCTTTTTTTGCGAATACCACGGGAACTCCAAAATACTGGGCAACGATACAGGCGATGCCGATTCCGGAAGCTTCAATAGTGAGAATTTTGGTGATGGGACAGTCTGCAAAACGGGCTTTGAATTCTTTGCCTATTTCATTGATGAGAGCAATATCCATCTGATGGTTCAAAAAACTATCTACTTTTAAAACATTTCCCGGTTTTACGATACCGTCCTTTAGGATTCTGTTTTTTAAAAGTTGCATGATTTCCTCTCCTTTAAATTTTCTATTATGTCTTTATTTAAGAATTATATCTATAATACGCTATAATGTCCTGAGATGCAATTATTTTTGACAAAAAACAACAAAATAATTATAATAATGATAGGAAAACGGGAAGGATGGGGAGATATGAAAGAATATGAAGTTATATGGGAGATTTTTAATAAATGTCCAAGGAATCAGATGAGAGATGTACTGGTAGAGGAAGTGGAAATAGAAGATCCGGAGACTTATGTGAAAGAAAAATTTAAAGGAGAAGAAGTTTCTTTTGAGAAAACAGTTTTAGAAGACGGGACAATTATTTTTGACATTTTAACTTCCCAGATAAAACAGCGCTGCTCCTTTACAGAAATTTGATAATTTGGTATAATAAAAGGTACGCAAATAAATCCATTGGTTTTAATGGAATGGAGGAAAGAAATGAGCCAGGAAAATGAAAAACATATTCATGTTATGGAAGATGGAACCGTGATAGAACATAGTCATGAAGATGAAAGTAACATACATGAAGGACATGTGCATTCTCACGGACCGCATGGACATGTGCACAGCCATGCTCATACGAAAGCCGTGCTGAACCGGCTGTCCAGAGCAATTGGGCATATGGAATCTATTCGGAGAATGGTAGAAGACGGAAGAGATTGTAGTGAAGTGCTCATACAGCTTTCTGCTGTGAAATCCGCCATTAATAATACAGGCAAAATTATTTTGCAGGATCATATAGAACACTGCATTGTTGATGCTGTGGAACACGGTGATCAGGAAGCTATTAAAGAGCTGGAGAAGGCAATAGATAGGTTTGTGAAATAAAAAAATAAAAAGGAGAATAGAAATGGCAAAAGAATGTAGCAGTACAACTTGTGACAAAACAAGTTGTGAGGGATGTTCACATAAGGAACAGAAAAGTTTACAGGAAACATTGAATGTATTTTCTGAAGTGAAACATGTTATCGGAGTTGTAAGTGGAAAAGGCGGTGTAGGTAAATCCTTTGTTACCGGCTCTCTTGCAAACAGAATGGCGGCAAAAGGATATAAAGTAGGAATTATGGATGCAGATATTACAGGACCATCCATTCCTAAGATGTATGGAGTAACAGGTGCGGCGCAGGCTGATGATAACGGGATTTATCCTATGGAGACAAAAAATGGAATTAAGATCATGTCCATTAATCTTCTGCTCCCAACAGAAGATACTCCGGTCATCTGGAGAGGCCCAATTCTGGCAAATATGGTAAAACAGTTCTGGACAGACGTAATCTGGGGAGATTTGGATTATTTATTTGTAGATATGCCTCCGGGAACAGGAGATGTTCCGCTTACTGTTTTCCAGTCGCTTCCGATTGATGGTGTAGTTGTGGTAACTTCTCCTCAGGATCTGGTGAAGATGATTGTGAAAAAGGCATTTAATATGGCAGAAATGATGAAAGTTCCGGTTCTTGGAATTGTAGAAAACTACAGTTTTGTAAAATGTCCGGATTGCGGAAAAGAAATTAAGATTTTTGGAGAGAGCAATATTGATGCTATTGCAGAAGAACTGAAAGCACCAGTTCTTGGAAAAATGCCGATTGACATGGAGTATGCTTCAAAAGCGGATTCCGGTGCATTTGATGAAATTGAAAATGTTTATATCCAGGCAGCAGATGCAGTAATGCCACAGTAAAAATAATATGATTAGAAAAAAGTCTTTGTTATAGAACAGTAGGAAGCTGATTCTATACAAAGGCTTTTTTTATATGCTCCTGCTGATATGTAGTAATAAAAACCATATAATAAGTTTATTGATACTTGACAAATGGATTTTAAATGATATACTTTTAAAATAAAAATATTTTATATTAAAATAAATAGGAGAAGTTTATGAGTCAGTATAAACCATTAAAAATAGGAAAAAAATATGCAACGATTCCGCTTATTCAGGGAGGAATGGGAATAGGGATCAGTCTCGGAGGACTTGCCGGAGCTGTAGCAGCGGAGGGAGGCGTAGGTGTTATTTCTGCTGCACAGATTGGATTTCGAGAGCCGGATTTTGATCAGACACCTTTGAAGGCAAATCTTCGAGGAATTCATCAAGAGATGGAAAAAGCAAGAAAAAAAGCAAGAGATGGAATAATAGGTGTGAATATTATGACTGCTATGAATGGATATGAAAGTTATGTTCGGGAATCTGTAAAAGCAGGAGCGGATCTTATTATTTCCGGTGCAGGTCTTCCTGTAAATCTGCCGGAATATACAAAGGATAGCGATACGGCAATTGCTCCTATTATATCTACAGAAAAATCTGCAGCTGTGATTTTGAAATATTGGGATAAAAAATATAAGAGAATTCCGGATCTTATGATTGTAGAAGGACCGGATGCGGGAGGACATTTGGGTTTTACGAGAGAACAGCTTGATTATTTTGATTCTCAAAAGTATCAGGAAGAATTTCTGGCTATATTAAAGCTTGTAAACATGTATGAAGAAAAATATGAAAAAAAGATCCCCGTTGTACTGGCCGGCGGCATTGATAGTTGTGTGATGGTAGAAAAGGCTCTGAGGCTTGGAGCTGATGGCGTACAGGTGGCATCAAGATTTGTGCCAACAAAAGAATGCGATGCATCACAGGCATATAAAGAGGCGTATGTAAAAGCGAAAAAAGAAGACATTTGTATTGTAAAAAGTCCTGTTGGAATGCCTGGACGTGCCTTGCACAATTCTTTTTTGGAGAAAGTAAAAAGAGGGGAAAAAATTCCTCACAAGTGTCATAAATGCCTGAAACATTGCAATCAGGCCGAGATTCCATATTGTATAACAGAGGCATTGATCCAGGCGGCAGAGGGAAATGTGGAAAACGCGTTGCTTTTTTGTGGGGCAAAGGCATATAAAAGTTCTAAAATTCAGACTGTTTCAGAAGTTATAGCAGAACTTTTTCCTAAACAATTTCAAGAATATCAATAAAACGTTGAGCGGCTGGAGAAAGGGGCAGGGTATCGTGCTGTACAAGGACGATTTGTCGTTTGGGAAGAGGGGTTTTTAAGGGAACGGGTATTAATTCATTCTGTTTGGTGAGCATGTAATCGGGAACACAGGCAATTCCCAGTCCGATGCGGGCAAGATCCAGGAGAAGATCATTACTGTTTAATTCTACTTCCGGAATTAGTTTCAGTCCCTGAGCAGAAAATTTCTGATGGAGATATTCGCTGGTGGTGCTTTTGGGAGAAAGCATGAGGATTGGGAAATCCAACAGCTTTTTTAAATCAACAGGATTTTCCGTAAAAGGGAAATGTTCGGGATTTACAACAAATATATCTTCAAATTCTCTGAGAACTTTAATTTGACGGTGCAGGCTTAAACTTGAGTTTGGAGAATTGCACACAATAAGATCTACCTGGCCTTTATCCAAAAGCTCTACACAGCCAATAGAAGTACTGTTTGATACTTTGATGCGGACATCCGGATAGCTGCGGTGGAATTTTTGAAGGGCATTGATCAGGCAGTATCTGCATATGGTGTCACTTGCTCCGATTCGAAGCTGCCCGGTAAGCATTTCTTCGCTTGTGAGAAGAGATTCTCCTTCATTTAATATCTGGATGGCAGGTGAAACGTGCTGAAGAAGGATCTCTCCTTCTGGTGTAAGATGGACTTTTTTTGTACTTCTTATAAAAAGTGCATGGTTCAGTTTTTTTTCCAGTGTTTTAATAGACTGGCTGACAGCAGACTGAGAGATAAAAAGCTGTCTGGATGCTTCTGAAAAGCTTAATGTTGTGGCAACATAATAAAAAACTTTATATAGTTCGAGATTGATATCCATAAGGGCTCCTTTATAAATAAGTATAACTAATAAAAAATATAAGATATATTAATTTTACTAATGATATTCCTTATGATACTATAAGATAAGAAATTGTGCAAGTTTACTGTGTACACTGTATTGAGAAAGGAGCTTCTATGAGCAACGTAAGACGAGTTTATGTAGAGAAGAAACCTGCTTTTGCTGTGCAGGCAAAGGAATTAAAAAATGAGATTAAAGGCTATCTGGGCATCCGCAATGTTACGGCAGTAAGAGAACTGATCCGTTATGATGTAGAAAATATTGAAGACGAGGTGTTTGAAAAAGCATGCAAAACAGTCTTTTCAGAGCCGCCAGTAGATGACTTATATTTGGAAAAATTTGAAGTGGCAGACAATGCGCATGTTTTTTCTGTGGAATACTTACCGGGACAGTTTGATCAGAGAGCTGATTCAGCCGTTCAGTGTGTGCAGTTTTTAAATGAAAATGCACAGCCAATTATTCGCTCTGCCACAACCTATGTGATCGAAGGGGATATTACAGAAGCTGAACTTTGTGCGATTAAAAATCATTGTATTAATCCTGTGGATTCCCGTGAAACAGGAATTGAAAAACCGGAAACACTTGTAACCGTTTTTGATGAACCGGAAGATGTAAAAATTTTTGATGGATTTCAGGATATGCCGGAAGCTGAATTAAAGGAACTTTATGATTCTTTAAATCTTGCAATGACATTTAAAGATTTTCTTCATATTCAGAAGTACTTTAAAGAAGAAGAGAAACGTGATCCGTCTGTGACAGAAATTCGTGTTTTGGACACATACTGGTCAGATCATTGCCGCCATACAACATTCTCTACAGAGCTTACAGATGTGAAGTTTGGAGAGGGAGATTATAAGGCTCCGATTGAAAATACCTATAAAGAATATTTGGCAGATAGAGAAGTTCTTTATAAAGGGCGCGATGATAAATTTGTGTGTCTTATGGATCTTGCACTTATGGCCATGAAGAAATTAAAATCGGAAGGAAAACTTGCAGATCAGGAAGAATCAGATGAAATCAATGCATGTAGCATTGTAGTTCCTGTAGACGTAGATGGAAAAGAAGAAGAGTGGCTGATTAACTTTAAAAATGAGACGCATAACCATCCTACAGAAATTGAACCGTTTGGAGGTGCGGCAACGTGTCTTGGAGGAGCAATTCGTGATCCTCTTTCAGGACGTACATATGTATATCAGGCAATGCGCGTAACAGGTGCAGCAGATCCTACTGTTTCTGTAAAAGAAACCTTAAAGGGAAAACTTCCTCAGAAGAAACTGGTAAGAGGAGCTGCTCATGGATATAGCTCTTATGGAAATCAGATTGGCCTTGCAACAGGATATGTAAAAGAAATCTATCATCCGGATTATGTTGCGAAACGTATGGAAATTGGAGCTGTTTTGGGTGCTGCGCCAAGAAGAGCGGTTATTCGTGAAAACTCCGATCCGGGAGATATCATTATTCTTCTTGGAGGTCGTACAGGACGTGATGGAATTGGTGGTGCAACCGGTTCTTCTAAAGTACACACAGAGGCATCTATTGAAGTGTGTGGTGCAGAAGTACAAAAGGGAAATGCACCTACAGAGCGTAAAATCCAGCGCATGTTCAGAAGAGAAGAAGTAAGCCATATGATCAAAAAATGTAATGATTTTGGTGCCGGCGGAGTTTCTGTTGCGATTGGAGAACTGGCAGCTGGACTTCGTGTAGATCTTGATAAAGTTCCGAAAAAATATGCAGGTCTTGATGGTACTGAAATAGCAATTTCTGAATCTCAGGAGCGTATGGCAGTAGTGGTTGACCCGAAAGATGTAGATACATTCCTGGGCTATGCAAATGAGGAAAATCTGGAAGCGATTCCTGTGGCGGTTGTAACAGAAGATCCGCGATTGGTTCTTTCCTGGAGAGGAAAAGAGATTGTGAATATTTCCCGCGCGTTTCTTGATACAAACGGAGCGCATCAGGAAACAACAGTAGAAGTGGAGATCCCAAATAAAGATGGAAATATGTTTGAAGAGCATTGCAATGTTTCGGATGTAAAAGAAAAATGGATGGAAACACTTGCTGATTTAAATGTGTGCTCACAAAAAGGTCTTGTAGAAATGTTTGATGGTTCCATTGGAGCTGCAAGCGTATTTATGCCTCATGGCGGAAAATATCAGCTTACAGAAACACAGACAATGGTAGCAAAGGTTCCTGTTTTAAACGGAAAAACAAATACAGTTACGATGATGAGTTATGGTTTTGATCCGTATCTGTCTTCTTGGAGCCCATATCACGGAGCTGCATATGCAGTGACAGAATCTGTTGCAAGAATCGTCGCAACAGGTGGTGATTATAAAAAAATCCGTTTCACATTCCAGGAATACTTCCGTCGTATGACAGAAGATCCAAAGAGATGGAGCCAGCCTTTTGCCGCACTTCTTGGTGCATATTCTGCTCAGATTGGTTTTGGACTGCCATCCATCGGCGGAAAAGACAGTATGTCCGGTACCTTTAATGATATTGATGTACCTCCGACACTTGTTTCTTTTGCAGTAGATGTAGCAAAACTTCAGGATGTTATTACCCCTGAACTTAAAAAAGCCGGAAATAAACTTGTATGGATGCGTGCACCAAAAGATATGTATGATCTCCCGGATTACCCGGCTCTTATGGAGCAATACGAGAAACTTCATAATGATATCCAAGAAAAGAGCATTATATCTGCATATGCACTTGATCGTCATGGTATTGCTGCTGCGATAAGCAAAATGGCATTTGGAAATGCAATGGGTGTGAAAATAGTAGAGGATTTGGATCCGAGCGATTTCTTTGCCCCTGGATTTGGTGATATTATCTGCGAAGTACCGGCAGATAAGGTGGATTCTCTGTCTATAACATATACCGTGATCGGAGAAGTTACAGATAATAAAAAATTCTCTTACGGAAATGTGGAAATTACAATGGATGAAGCAGTGAATACCTGGAAAAATACTTTGGAAAAAGTATTTAAAACAGCATCAAGAGAAAATGCGGAAAAAGATAAAGAAGCCGAAGTCACAGAGAAAGAGCTTTTCCAGGCAGATCACATTTATGTATGCAAGAATAAAGTTGCAAAACCACGTGTGTTTATTCCGGTATTTCCGGGAACAAACTGTGAATATGACAGTACCAGAGCTTTTGAGCGTGCAGGCGCAGAAGTGGATGTAAAGGTATTTAAGAACCTTACAGCAGAAGATATTCGTGATTCTGTAGAAATTTTTGAGAAATCGATTGACCAGGCACAGATGATTATGTTCCCAGGAGGATTCTCAGCAGGTGATGAGCCGGATGGTTCAGCAAAATTCTTTGCAACTGCATTCCAGAATGCAAAGATTAAAGAAGCTGTTATGAAACTTCTTAATCAGCGCGACGGACTTGCTCTTGGTATTTGTAACGGTTTTCAGGCGCTTATTAAACTGGGGCTTGTTCCTTACGGAGAAATTTGCGGACAAAAAGAAGATTCCCCTACTTTAACATACAATACGATTGGACGTCATATTTCTAAGATGGTTTATACAAAAGTGGTAAGCAATAAATCACCATGGCTTCAGAAAGCGCAGCTGGGAGGCGTTTATTGTAATCCTGCATCTCATGGAGAGGGGCGTTTTGTTGCAAATGCTCAGTGGCTTGAAAAATTGTTTGCAAATGGTCAGGTTGCCACTCAGTATGTAACTGCAGATGGAAAAGTATGCCAGGATGAAGAGTGGAATGTAAATGGTTCCTATTTAAATATTGAAGGTATTACAAGCCCGGATGGCCGCGTTCTTGGTAAAATGGCACATAGTGAACGCCGTGATAACGGAGTTGCCATTAACATATATGGAGAACAGGATATTAAGATTTTTGAATCCGGTGTAGAATATTTTAAATAATAAATTAGAGAGATGGCAGTACAAAAACCAGCAAAGGGTCAAAAACTCTTTGCTGGTTTTATTGTTTTAAAATAATAAGTTATTCGAAAAAAATAAATTATTTAAAAAATAAAAAAAGGTATTGACAAGTTGACGGTTTACCTATATACTGTATCAAGTAAGTTGACCGCAGAGATAAACACTTTCGGTTAGATAAATTACGGGATCTTAGCTCAGCTGGGAGAGCATCTGCCTTACAAGCAGAGGGTCATAGGTTCGAGCCCTATAGGTCCCATAGTTAAAAATATATGGCGAGATAGCTCAGTTGGCTAGAGCACACGGTTCATACCCGTGGTGTCGAGGGTTCGAATCCCCCTCTCGCTATTCTTCAAGACCTTCGGAGATTTCCGGAGGTTTTTGTTTGTTGTTTTATGAAATAAGGTGTAAATTACAGGGAGAAGACAATGAGAAAAAAAGCAGTATTTTTTGATGCGGATGGAACAGTGTGCGATATGGAAAAGGGTGTGCCGCAAAGTGCGATAGAAGCGATCACAAAATTAGTAGAAAATGGACATGAAGCGTGGCTTTGCACCGGGAGAAGCAGAGCTTTTGTCCCCTGGTATTTAGAGCAAATTCCGTTTACCGGTATGATTACGGCATGTGGAGCAACAATAGAAAAAAGCGGACAAAGACTTTTTAATAGAGAAATGCCGTCTGAAGTGGCAGAACTTTCTGTAAAAATCCTTAGAGAAAACGGTCTTATTCCTGTTATGGAAGGAGCGGACTTTATGTATTATGATAAGGATGAGTATACGACAGAGGTGAATTGGTATACAGATCTGATCACAAAAGCGTTAGGTGAGAAGTGGCGTCCCATTCGTGGCAATGAGAGCAAAATGAAAATCAATAAAATAAGCGCAAAGATGCTTCCGGGCTGTCGTGATAAGGAAGCGTGCGAGAAATTATCTCCGTATTACGATATGATTCGTCATGAAAGTGGATCTCTTGCAGGAACCACAATCGAGATGGTGCCAAAAGGATTTAATAAAGCAGTGGGCATTGCTGCTGTTATTAAAATACAGGACATTTCATGGGAAGATACCATTGTTTTTGGAGATAGCAATAATGATTTGTCTATGTTTGAATATGCTGCTTACAAGGTGGCAATGGGAAATGGATCAAAAAAAATCATCCAACTTGCAGATTACGTTACAACGGATATGTTCCATTATGGAATCCGAAACGGCCTTGCATATTTGGGGCTGATCTAATGTTAAATATAGAAATCGTTCTATAATTTGCAGAATGAGATAACAGGTGGAAAAATGTTGACTTTTTCACCTGTTTTTTTTATAGTAGTAAAAGTAGAATACACGCATTTTGTTTAAAAGAGGGATGCATCATGAAAAAAACATTATTGTTCATCTTTAATCCAAAGGCAGGAAAGGGAAAAATTAAATCTCATCTTCTTGATATTGTGGATATTTTTAATAAAAGCGGTTATGAAGTGATCGCCCATGCTACACAGGGTTCAAAAGATGCCTATGAAAAAGCGAAAGAATATGAAGCAAAAGTAGATCTGATCGTGTGTAGTGGCGGAGATGGTACATTGGATGAAGTGGTAACCGGGATTATGGAAAAAGGAAGTTCTACCCCAATCGGATACATACCGGCAGGAAGTACGAATGACTTTGCCAACAGTCTTTTTATGCCCAAAAACATGCTAGAAGCTGCTTCAATGATTATGGAAGAAAAGCTGTATCATTGTGATATTGGCAAGTTTAATGAAGAGACGTTTGCATATATTGCGGCTTTTGGTCTCTTTACGGATGTTTCTTATCAGACAGATCAGGATCTGAAAAATATTCTGGGGCATGTTGCATATGTGCTGGAAGGTGTAAAGCGGCTTTTTGATATTAAATCTTATCACATGAGAGTAGAAACAGAAGATATGAGTGTGGAAGATGATTTTATTTTTGGGATGATTTCTAATTCCAGATCTGTGGGAGGGTTTAAAAATCTTACAGGAAAACATGTGGATATGAATGATGGTCTGTTTGAGGTGACTTTGATCACGAGACCTAAAAACCCATTGGAATTACAGGAAATCATGACTGCAGTACTGACAAAAGAGGATAATACGGATTTGATCTATTCTTTTAAATCAGCACATCTTACCATACATTCTGATGAGGAGGTTCCTTGGACTTTAGATGGAGAGTTTGGAGGAAATCCACGACTGGTAGAAATTGAAAATTGTCATGAAGCTTTAAATTTGTATCTGAAAAGTACAAAAAAGATAAACGAATAGAAAAAGGAGAAAAGGAATGGGAGAATATATCAACGTGACGGAAACATTTGGATGTGATGTCTTTAATGATTCGGTTATGCAGGAACGCCTTCCGAAAAAAGTTTATAAAGAACTGAAAAAGACAATCCAGGAAGGTAAAGAGTTATCCATGGAGATAGCAGATGTTGTAGCTCATGAAATGAAGGAATGGGCAATTGAAAAAGGGGCAACTCATTACAGCCATTGGTTCCAGCCGTTGACAGGAGTAACAGCGGAAAAACATGATGCTTTTATTACAGCTCCAATGGAAAATGGAAAAGTTCTTATGAGTTTTTCCGGGAAAGAACTGATAAAAGGCGAACCGGATGCTTCTTCCTTCCCCTCAGGAGGTTTGAGAGCAACTTTTGAGGCACGTGGATATACAACTTGGGATTGTACATCCCCTGCTTTTGTGCGTCATGATGCGGCGGGAGGAACCCTTTGTATTCCAACAGCGTTCTGTTCTTATACAGGTGAAGCTCTTGACCAGAAAACTCCTCTTCTCCGTTCAATGGAAGCTGTTAATGTACAGGCACTTCGTCTGATCCGACTGTTTGGAAATACTACTTCCAAAAAAGTAACTCCATCTGTAGGGGCTGAGCAGGAATATTTTTTGATTGATAAAGATAAATGGATGCAGAGAAAAGATTTAATTTATACAGGCCGTACATTGTTTGGGGCGATGCCTCCAAAAGGACAGGAAATGGATGATCATTATCTTGGTACGATCCGACAGAGAATTTCTGCATACATGAAAGAAGTAAATGAAGAATGCTGGAAGCTGGGTGTTTCTGCGAAAACGCAGCATAATGAAGTTGCACCGGCACAGCATGAACTGGCACCGATTTATGCACCGGCTAATATTGCGGCAGATCACAATCAAATCATGATGCGTATTTTGAAAAAAGTAGCAAGTCGTCATGGAATGAGATGTCTACTTCATGAAAAACCATTTGCAGGAGTGAATGGCTCCGGTAAGCATAATAACTGGTCCTTGACAACGGATGATGGCATTAATCTTTTAGAGCCGGGAAAAACACCACATGAAAATGTGCAGTTCCTTCTTGTGCTTACCTGTATTTTAAAAGCAGTAGATGAACATGCAGATCTGCTTAGAGAGTCAGCTGCAGATGTGGGGAATGACCATCGCCTTGGAGGAAATGAAGCACCGCCGGCAGTTATTTCCGTATTTTTAGGAGAACAGCTGGAAGATGTATTGGAGCAGTTGATCAGTACAGGTATGGCAACTCATAGCAAAAAAGGAAGTAAACTGGAAACAGGTGTAAAAACGCTTCCTGATTTCATGAAAGATGCAACAGATAGAAATCGTACTTCTCCTTTTGCATTTACCGGAAATAAATTTGAGTTTCGTATGGTTGGTTCCAGAGATTCCATTTCTTCCTGTAATGTAGTATTAAATACGATTGCGGCGGAAGTGTTTAAGGAAGCATGTGATCGTCTGGAAGCTGCACCGGATTTTGAACTTGCAGTACATGATCTTATAAAAGAGTATGCTACAGAACATCAGAGGATTGTTTTTAATGGAAATGGATATGCACCGGAATGGGAAGAAGAAGCAAAGCGTCGTGGTCTTCCGATTCTTCCGTCTATGGTGGATGCAATTCCTGCCCTTACTACAGATAAGTCTGTCAAATTGTTTGAAAGCTTTGGGGTATTTACAAGAGCAGAACTTGAATCACGTGCGGAAATACAGTATGAGATTTATGCAAAAGCAATTAATATAGAAGCAAAGACGATGATAGATATTGCTACAAAGCAGATCATTCCTGCTGTTATAAAATATACCACTGTTCTGGCAGATTCTGTGAATGCTGTGAGAGCAGCAGGGAATATTGATACCAGTGTGCAGATGGAACTTTTGCAGGAAACCTCCAGATTGTTGTCCGAGACCAGCTGTGCAATGAAAGCATTGGGAGAAGTAGTTGGAAAAGTTATGGAATATCCGGAAGGATGCAGCAGAGCTGTGTTCTGTAAAGAGAAAGTAGTTCCGGCTATGGAAGCGCTTCGCGAACCTGTGGATGCGCTGGAAATGATCGTGGATAAAGAAATGTGGCCGATGCCATCGTATGGTGATCTGATATTCGAAGTATAAAAAAAGCAGGGCTGTGAAAAACAGCCCTGTTTCTGTATAGAAGGAGAAAAATAAGAATGAAAGAATTAGAGTTTTTGAATCAGCAGGGAGTTGCCCCCGGATTGATTAAGAAAGTAGAAGAATTTCGGGAATTTTATGGAGTGGAAAAAGAGGCAGAGCAAAGAGTTGTCAAACCTTCCATACCATTTTATGGAAAAGAGATTCTGGAAATGGCTATTGCGGGAATTTTGCAAGGGGAAAACCTTCTTCTTGCAGGACCGAAAGCAACAGGGAAAAATGTTCTGGCAGAAAATCTTGCATATATTTTCAAAAGACCAGTTTATAATGTATCTTTTCATGTGAATACAAATAGCGGAGATCTTATTGGAACAGATACGTTTGTAGATAATCAGGTGAAACTTAGGAAAGGCAGCATTTATCAGTGTGCGGAACAAGGCGGATTTGGTGTTCTGGATGAAATTAATATGGCAAAAAATGATGCGGTTTCTGTTTTGCATGCTACGCTGGATTATCGGCGTTCTATTGATGTGCCGGGTTATAGTAAAATAGATCTTCATCCTGCAACACGATTTATCGGGACTATGAACTATGGATATGCCGGTACAAGAGAATTGAACGAAGCACTTGTGTCACGCTTCCTTGTTATTGATATGCCGCCTCAGACGGAAGAATCGCTTGGTTTTATTTTTGGCAGAATGTTTCCGAAAGCAAAAGAAAAAGCGGTGGAGCAATTTATTGGCGTGTTTATGGATCTTCAGTTAAAATGTATGAATAGTGAAATTTCTACAAAGGCATTGGATTTGAGAGGGCTGCTTGCTGCCATGAAAATTGTGGATGCAGGTTTGTCTCCGTGGCAGGCAATAAAGATGGGGGTTATAAATAAAACTTTTGACATCTTTGAAAAAGAAATTGTGGAGGATGTGGTACGTACAAGAATCCCTATAGAATGGGGAAGGGAAGATGTGTATGATTGAAGAAAAGGAAATTCAGGATTGCCAGCTGGAAATGGAAAACAGGATTCGAAATCTGCTTTGGACCGTAAGCGGAGATTACACGCTTGATATGAAACCGGATATTCCGCTGTATTTACGCTCCAAAGCGCTTGCTTTATATGATGGAGTGAAGCAGGGAGCTTTTGCAAAATATTATGAAAAAGAGCCTATGGCGATGTATCTTGTGAAAAAGATTTATGCTGGTGCGGGAGAACGGGAGATTACAATTCTTGCCCAGCTTTGTATCGAGGAGGCGATTGGGAGAAAAATATGCCAGGAGCGTCCGGGGATTACGGAGATGCAGCGACAGGCCTGTGCAGATATTCTGGATCAGGAATATGAGATTCTTCCTTCAGGAAATGATGTTTTAGGAAGGCTGCGTATTGCGATTCTTCGTGACAGATTAAGTGGAGGAAAACATAAAGTAGAAGCATCTCTGAAAAAGGTGCGGGATGAGGTGTATCAGGCAAGAACTGCAGAAGATACGATGGCCCTGATACAGGTGATTGATGGTTTGTACAACAAAATTGTAGATCCTGACTTTGAAAGGTGCTATGGTGGCTTGGACCAGGTGCTTGCAATTACGCTGGAAGAATTGACTGAATTTGGATGGGAAGATTTTCTCACGGAAGATATGTATGAAGAAGCACTTGAAACCTATGTTGAAAAAATTACAAATCGTATGACAGATCTGGAAGATGAATCTGTTACAAAGGAATTGGAAGAGAAAAGACGTGTACGGCAGAAGATAACAGTATTACCTCCTGAGGCACTGGAAAAGGCACACACTTATGTAGAATTGAATTTTGGGAAATCTTATCTTTCTGAAATGGAAGAAAAGCAGATGAATTATCGGATGTGCACAGGAATTCATGGAGATTGCAGCCTGTATTTTACAGAAGGAATATTAAAAAATCCTGTAAAAAGAAATTATCAATATGAATATGCAAAGCGTTTAAAGAATAAAAACATCTGGATTTATCATGATAAGCACAGGATTGCGAAAAGAAACATTTCTGTTTTGGTTGAATTATTAAAAAAGGCATTGATTCTTCGAAGTGAAACAGAGGAGATTCTTTCAGACAGAGGGAAGATCATTCCAGCGCGGTTGTGGCGCATTGGAAGAAGTACAGATGCTTGTATATTTAAAAGAGAATTAAAGGCGGATCAAACGGATTTTGTAGTAGATGTGCTAATTGATGCAAGCGGTTCCCAAATGAGTCGCCAGGGAGAGGTAGCGTTGCAGGCCTATATTATAAGTGAGGCATTAAGCAGTGTGGAAATTCCACACAGGGTAATGAGTTATTGCACTTTTTGGGATTATACGGTTCTTCACAGATTTCGAGAATATGATGATCCGAGAAGCGAAAATGAAAATATTTTCAATTATGTAACTTCCTCTAATAACAGGGACGGGTTGGCGATAAAAGCGGCAGGATATGCCCTTCTTAGAAGAGAGGAAGAGAAAAAGATTCTCATTGTATTAAGTGACGGGCGTCCGTACGATGTGGTGGTTAATCGTCCCAATGCAAAAAATCCTCATCCATATCAAGGGAAATATGCCATTTCTGATACAGCAGAGCAGGTAAGATGCCTGCGAAATGCGGGAGTGAGTGTTTTAGGAGTCTTTGCAGGAGAAGAGCAGGATCTGGAAGCAGAAAAAAAGATTTTTGGAAAAGATTTTGCATACATTCGAGACATATCTAATTTTTCAAGGATTGTAGGGCGTTATCTGACAAAACAATTGGAAACAAATAATTAAAAGGTATTGCTTGCAATATGGATTTAAATTGGTTATAATGTAACGAGATGTACTTATATTTCATTACTATGTTAAAGGGAGAGGAAAACATGAACGACAACAAAGAGTTTAAACCGTATGTTCCGGCAGAAAAAATTACGCCGGAGTTTACAGTGACATCCATTATTATGGGTATCATTCTTGCGGTTGTATTTGGTGCAGCGAATGCTTATCTTGGCCTTCGCGTGGGTATGACCGTATCAGCATCTATTCCTGCAGCCGTTATCTCCATGGGTGTTATTCGCGTTATTATGAAGAAGAACTCCATTTTGGAGAGCAATATTGTTCAGACGATCGGTTCTGCCGGTGAATCTTTGGCTGCCGGTGCTATTTTTACAATGCCTGCATTATTTTTATGGGCAGAAGAAGGTTTGTGCGAAAAGCCAGGTCTTGTAGAGATTACATTAATTGCCCTTTGCGGCGGTATTTTAGGTGTACTTTTTATGGTACCCCTTCGTAATGCACTGATCGTGAAAGAACACGCAACACTTCTCTATCCGGAAGGAACTGCTTGTGCAGAAGTTCTTCTGGCTGGTGAAGAAGGCGGATCCAATGCATCCACTGTATTTACAGGTATGGGGCTTGCAGCAGTATTTAAATTTATTGTAGATGGAATCAAAGTGATTCCGGCAGATGTTGCAGTAGCATTTAAATCATTTAAGGGTGAAATTGGTATGGAAGTTTATCCGGCTCTTCTTGGTGTTGGATATATTGTAGGACCAAGGATTGCTTCTTTCATGTTCGTAGGTTCTATTGTTGGATGGATGGTGATCATTCCGCTTATCTGTCTGTTTGGACCGGATACAGTTATGAATTATCCGGTTGGAAATACAGCTTCCATCATGGATATGTATACAAATGGCGGTGCAGCAGCAATCTGGAGCACTTATGTGAAATATATCGGTGCCGGTGCAATTGCAACAGGCGGTATTATTTCTCTTATTAAGTCTCTGCCGCTTATTGTTACAACTTTCCGTGATTCTATGAAGAGTATGAAAAATGGAAAGAACGTAAGCACTGTAAGAACTGCTCAGGATTTACCAATGAACATGATTCTGCTTGGAATTGTTGCCATGGTTTTCATTATCTGGATTGTTCCGGCAATTCCTGTTAATCTTTTGGGCGCTGTTATTATTGTAGTATTTGGTTTCTTTTTTGCAACGGTATCTTCCCGTATGGTTGGTTTGATCGGAAGTTCCAATAACCCGGTATCCGGTATGGCGATTGCCACACTTCTGATTGCAACTTTTGCAATTAAAGCATCAGGCGATACAGGAATTACAGGTATGACAGGAGCAATTGCCATTGGATCTGTTATCTGTATTGTAGCTGCAATTGCAGGTGATACTTCACAGGATTTAAAAACAGGTTATTTACTTGGTGCTACTCCTAAAAAACAGCAGATTGGTGAATTAATCGGTGTTGTGGCAGCAGCTCTTGCAATTGGTGGAGTGCTGTACCTTCTGGATGCAGCATGGGGATATGGCGGAGCAGAAGTTCCGGCTCCACAGGCAACTCTGATGAAAATGATCGTAGAAGGAATCATGGGCGGAAGCCTTCCATGGACTCTTGTTTTTGTTGGTGTGTGTCTTGCAATTGGTCTGGAAATCTTACGTATTCCGGTTATGCCATTTGCGATTGGTCTGTATCTTCCAATTTATCTGGATGCAACAATTATGCTTGGCGGTGTAGTGCGCTGGGCAGTTAGTAAAAGAAAAGGCGTTGATGCAAAAACAAAAGAAGAGCAGGAAACAGATGGTACTTTGTACTGTGCAGGTATGATCGCCGGAGAAGGTATTGTTGGTATTATTCTTGCAATTCTTGCAGTTGGCGGTATCAGCCTTGATCTTTCCAACAAAGTAAGTTTTGGAAACATCGGCGGTGTAGTTCTTATGGCAGTTATGATTCTCTGCCTGTTGAAATTTTCTATCTGGAAGAAGAAAAAAGCCTGATGAGTAAAAAAAAGAAAGATAAGCAGTCGCAAATAAATTATCTGGATTTAATTCCTGAAAAAGCGCCATCTATACGGTGGCATAAGGACTTAAAGGAACGTGTTATCCTGGAAATTGAGAATACGGGTGCTTTTAATAAAATTGCACAGAAAATCTTTAATAAGCCGCGTTATACAAAAGTACATCTGGACGGGCTTGGGAGTTTTATCTGGCCGTTAATAGATGGAAAGCGCACGATCACAGAGTTGGCGGCACTTGTTAAAGAAGAATATGGAGAAAAGGCAGAACCACTTTATCCACGGATTATAAAATATTTTCAGATTGTGGAAAGTTATCATTTTGTGTGGTTTATAAACATGCCTCAAAAGAAATAGGAAGAAACGGAGTCACTTAAAAAATGACTCCGTTTCTTTCTCGCTTTATCACGAGAGTTAGATAAAATGAACAAAAAAATAAGAAATTTTTTGTTTTTCCTCTTTTATTTTTGGTAATTTTGTATTAAAATAAATTTAGGTATGAGACATTTTGATATAAATGACGGAGGATGAGCATACACTTTACACAAGAAGGGATTGAATAAAATGATATCAAATCAGGTACTGCAAAATACTCTGGAGGGATTAAAAGAAATTTCCAGAACAGAGTTTTGTGTGATTGATACAGATGGTAAAATGCTTGCATCTACATTTTCGGATTTTGAAATTCAGCTTGGAGATATTCAGGCTTTTGTAGAATCTCAGGCAGATAGTCAGTTGGTGAGAGGATATCAGTATTTTAAGGTTTGTGATGACTATCAGCTGGAATATATCCTTGTAGCACACGGAGATGATGAGGATACTTATATGGTTGGAAAGCTGGCTGCTTTTCAGATTCAGAACCTGATCGTTGCTTATAAAGAGAGATTTGACAAAGACAGTTTTATCAAGAATCTGTTGCTGGACAATCTGCTCCTTGTAGATATTTATAATAGGGCAAAGAAACTTCATATCGATGCAGATGTGCGTCGTGTTGTTATGATGCTGGAAATGGAACAGGAAAAAGAACATAGTTCTATTGAGATTGTTAAGAATGCATTTGGTGGAAAAAGCAAAGATTTTATTACAGCAGTAGATGAACGCAGTGTGATCATTGTGAAGGAACTGGAAGATGGAGAAGGCTATGAGGAAATGGATCGTCTTGCTCATGCCATTTTGGATACTCTGGGAATGAATGACGGAGGAACCCATATGGCGTATGGAACGATCGTAAATGAATTAAAAGAGGTTTCTCGTTCCTATAAAGAAGCACGTATGGCATTGGATGTAGGAAAGATTTTCTTTTCCGATAAAGAAGTAATCGCATATAGTTCTCTGGGAATTGGACGTTTGATCTATCAGCTTCCAATCCCACTTTGTAAAATGTTTATTAAAGAGATTTTTGATGGAAAATCTCCGGATGATTTTGATGAAGAAACTTTAATCACTATCGATAAATTCTTTGAAAACAGTCTGAATGTTTCGGAAACATCAAGACAGCTCTATATTCATAGAAATACACTTGTATATCGACTGGATAAACTGCAAAAGAGTACAGGCCTGGATCTGCGTGTATTTGAAGATGCCATTACTTTTAAAATTGCACTTATGGTTGTACGCTATATGAAGTATATGGAAACATTGGAATATTAAAAGAAGAAATATAGATTTTCACTTTTTAATTCTAAGTTGACAAGGATTGCAGGGAGCATTTTATGGATTTTATTCACATCTCCTTCTGAAAGAGGGAGATGTATTTTTTTATAAAGATGGATAGAAGTACAAAATTATCTGGACGGGAGAAAAATATGAGTATTGTATTCCATGAAGAAAAAAAGATTTTTCATTTATATAATGAAAAGATCAGTTATATTATGATGGTTCTGAAAAATGGACATATGGGACAGCTTTATTTTGGAAAAAGAATTCACGACAGAGAAGATTTTTCTTATCTTGTTGAAAATTATTCCAGACCGATGGGGTCTTATGTATTTGAAGGGGAGAAAGACCTTTCCCTGGAGCATGTAAAGCTGGAATATGGGGTTTATGGAAGTTCTGATTATCGGCAGCCGGCAGTGGAAGTGCTGCAGGAGAATGGAAGCTGTATTTCGGATTTTCAATATCAGAATTTTTCCATAGAAGCAGGAAAACCGAAACTGGAAGGACTTCCGGCAACTTATACAGAAGATGATAAAGAGGCAGAAACACTTATTATAACATTAAAAGACAACCTTACAGGACTTGTTCTTAAACTTTGTTATACAATTTTTTCTGAAAAAGGTATTATTGCCAGAAATGCGCATTTTTGTAATACAGGGAAGGAGAGTCTTTGTCTTACAACGGCAATGAGCCTTTGTCTGGATCTTCCGGATTATGATTATGAATGGATTCAGTTTTCCGGTGCATGGGCAAGAGAACGATATCCAAAGGTACGTCGGTTGGAGCAGGGAATTCAGTCTGTAGGAAGTATGAGAGGACATTCTTCGCATGAGCATAATCCTTTTGTTATTTTAAAACGTCCACATACAGATGAGTTTCATGGAGAAGCAATAGGATTTAGTCTTATATACAGTGGGAATTTTCTTGCGCAGGCAGAAGTAGATACCCATGGAACTACAAGAATGCTTATGGGAATACATCCTTTCGGATTTAAATGGAAAATGGAAGCAGGGGAAACATTTCAGACACCGGAAGCGGTTATGGTGTATACAGATGAAGGTCTAAATGATATGAGCCAGATATTTCATAAGTTGTATCAGAAACGTTTGGCACGAGGATACTGGAGAGACAAAACACGACCAATTCTTATTAATAACTGGGAAGCAACGTATTTTGATTTCACAGAAGAACGTATTGTAGAAATTGCTGGAAAGGCGAAAGAATGCGGGGTTGAATTATTTGTACTGGATGACGGCTGGTTTGGAAAGCGCAGTTCAGACCGGGCTGGTTTGGGAGACTGGGTGGCAAATAAAGACAGGCTTCCAAACGGGATTTCAGGGCTTGCAGATAAAGTGAGCAGACTTGGAATGAAATTTGGATTATGGTTTGAGCCGGAAATGGTCAACAAAGATTCTGATTTATATAGAAAACATCCGGATTGGATCCTTCAGACTCCTGGAAGAAAAAATTCCCATGGGCGTTTTCAGTATGTTCTGGATTTTTCAAGAAAAGAGGTAGTAGATGCCATTTTTTCTATGATGGATGAACTTTTAAGTAATGCAAAGATTTCTTATATAAAATGGGATATGAATCGTAGCATTACAGAATGCTTCAGTACTGCACTTCCGGCAGATCGACAGGGAGAAGTATTCCATAGATATATTTTGGGGGTTTACGATCTGTATGAGCGCCTTACTTCGAAATTCCCAGAAGTTTTATTCGAGTCATGTGCCAGTGGAGGCGGAAGATTTGATCCGGGTATCCTCTATTATGCACCGCAGGGATGGGCCAGCGATGATTCTGATGCAGTAGAACGTTTAAAGATACAGTATGGAACTTCTTATTGTTACCCGATCAGTAGTATTGGAAGTCATGTTTCTGTTTCTCCGAATCATCAGATAAACAGATCCACTCCTCTTTATACAAGAGCGAACGTAGCTTATTTTGGAACATTTGGCTATGAACTGGATTTGAATAAACTGACACAGGAAGAACAGGAGCAGGTCAAAGAACAGATTTCTTTTATGAAAAAATATAGAGAACTGTTGCAATATGGAACTTTCTATCGTTTAAGCAGTCCGTTTGAGAGTAATATAACAGCATGGATGACAGTAAGTGAAGACAGAAAGACTGCAATCGTAGGCTGGTATCGTGTGATGAATCAGGTAAATGGATGTTATACCAGACTTCGACTTCAGGGGCTGCAGGAAGAATTAGAATATGAAATTGAGGGTAGTGGAAGAAGTTTGTATGGAGATGAATTAATGAATCTGGGTCTTCTTACAAGCGACCCAACTTCTGGTCAGCCGGAAGAGGGAGAATTTCCGGGATGCGATTTCGATTCTCGCATTTATATATTAAGGGCAAAAAAATAGTTGCAATTTATCAAGACATATATTACAATAATGTTACAAAAAAATGAAAAAATGATGTTGCATTATAAAAACCGTAAAAATAAACAAGAAATACGGTTAAACAGGAGGTTCAAATGATAGATTTAGTAGATGTAAGTAAATCCTACGGTCCTGGTTTGCCAGCTGTAAATCACGTAAACTTACATGTAGACAAAGGGGAGTTTGTGTTTATAGTTGGAAGTAGTGGTTCGGGAAAATCTACACTGATTAAGCTGCTTATGAAAGAACTGGATTCTACATCTGGAACAATTACAGTGAGCGGTGAACGCTTGGAGGGTATGCGCCACAGAAGAGTTGCAAAATATCGAAGAAAGCTTGGTGTTGTATTTCAGGATTTCCGTCTTTTAAAAGACCGGGATGTATATGAAAATGTGGCATTTGCGCAACGGGTTATTGGCAGACCTACACGTGTAATCCGTAAACGGGTACCGGAAGTTTTGCAGGAAGTAGGTCTTGCAGGAAAATATAAATCTTATCCGGATGAACTTTCTGGCGGGGAGCAGCAGAGAGTTGCCCTGGCGAGAGCGCTTGTAAACAGACCGGATATTCTTCTGGCTGATGAGCCTACCGGAAATCTTGACCCTAAGACTTCAGAAGAAATCATGGCACTTTTGGAGCAGATTAATGAAAGAGGGACAACGGTTCTGGTAGTTACGCATAATAAAGAGATTGTAAATTCTATGAAAAAGCGTGTACTTACCATGCACGATGGCGTGATCATCAGCGATGAGGAAGAAGGAGGTTATCATGAGGCCTAGTACATTATGGTTCAACCTAAAACAGGGCATTAAGAATATTAAACGAAACTGGATGTTCTCTGTTGCATCTGTATTAACAATGGCTGCATGTATTTTTTTGTTTGGGATTTTTTATTCCATAGTAAATAATGTAAACAGCAATGCCCGACAATTAGAACAAGAAGTACCAATTACTGTATTTTTTGATGAAGGAACAAGTGAGGAAGATATCGCTAAAATTGGTGACGCTATAAAAGCACGTCCGGAAGTAGAAAAAGTGCATTATGAATCAGCGGATGAAGCCTGGGAAAAATTCAGCAAAGGTTATTTTGAAGGTTCAGAGGCAGCGGAAGGATTTAAAGATGATAATCCTCTTGTGAATTCCTCTAATTATCAGGTATATATGAATGATCTGGAAAAACAGGCTGATCTTGTAGAATATGTGAAAAGCTTGGAACATGTAAGAGAAGTGGAACAATCTAAAAAAGCAGCAGAAACGCTTGCTTCCCTGAACCGGCTTGTATCTTACGCATCTATTGTCATTGTAGCAGTGCTTTTGCTGATATCAGTATTTCTTATTAGTAATACTATTTCGGTGGGCATTTCTGTAAGAAAAGAAGAAATTGGAATTATGAAATACATAGGTGCGACAGATGCTTTTGTACGTCTTCCCTTTGTGTTGGAAGGTATTGTACTGGGAATGATAGGAGCAGTTATTCCACTGATCGGTTTCTTTTTCTTATATAATTCTACAGTTCAGTATATCTTTACAAAATTTAATGTACTTACTGGTGTTGTAAAATTTATTCCAGTGAAAGAAATTTATTATACATTAGGTCCTATTGGGCTTGGGCTTGGAATTGGAATTGGACTTGTGGGAAGTTTTTGGACAACGAGAAAGCACTTGAAAGTATAAGAAATTATAAATACGAAAGAGAGAGCGGTCACAGTTTTGGCGGCTCTTTTTTTCATGAACAGGAGCAGAATATGAAAGATAAACAATTTTGGAAAGGTGCGGTGGCAGGCGCAGCAGCCGTGATTTTGGTTGGTATAGTGGGTGTTATAGGGTATAATCAGATACTATATGGGGAGCAGTCTGTTTTAGCAGATAAAAATCACATTAGAAAAATAAGAACCCTTGAGAAGATTGTTGATTTGCATTATTTAGAAGACAGCGATGACGAAAAGCTTGCGGAAGGATTATATGCCGGGCTTTTATATGGCTTGGATGACCCTTATTCCCGATATTATACAGCAGAGGATTATAAGGAAGAAAATACTGTAACAGAAGGAACTTACATGGGAATTGGAATTTTAATGAAGAAAAATCCGGATGGAGGTATTCAGGTAGTAACATGTTACGAAGGAGGACCGGCAAAAGAAGCAGGAGTGCAGGATAATGATATTATTCAGGCAGTTGATGGAACAGATGTAACAGGAGAGGATATTTCTGAAATCGCAGATCGAATCAGAAACAGTAAGAAAGATTCGGTTATGTTGACAATATATAGAGAGAATACGAATGAGACAGTGGAAATTCCGGTTGCGATTACAGATGTAGAGCTGCCATGTGTATTTTCAGAAATGCTAGATAAAAAAACCGGCTATATTCGTATTACTGAATTTAAAGGGGTTACATTTCAACAATATCAGCAAAAGTTTGAAGAATTAAAAGCGGAAGGGATGGAAAAGCTTATTATTGATCTACGGGATAATCCAGGGGGACTTCTGGATTCCGTTTGTGAAGTATTAAGATGGATTCTTCCTAAAGGGTGCATTGTGTACACAGAAGATAAATATGGCAATAGAGAAGAAGAAATGTGTGATGGAAAACATCCGTTGGATATGCCTTTGGCAGTGCTTGTAAATGAAGGAAGCGCCAGTGCTTCGGAAATTTTTGCAGGAGCAGTTCAGGATTATGGTATCGGAACGATTGTGGGAACCACAACGTACGGGAAGGGGATTGTGCAGGCAATTTATCCCCTTGGGGATGGAAGTGCAGTGAAGTTGACGGTTGCTAAATATTTTACCCCCAATGGAAAAAATATTCATAAAGTTGGAATTGAACCGGATGTTTTGGTAAAAAAAGAGATGTCTAAGGAGGAAGATAATCAGCTGCAGGAAGCGAGAAGGATCATCAGTGAGAAATAAATATTGAAGTTTTAAAGATGAGATGTTATAATTTGCATAATTAATGAAAGTGTAGGAGATTGTTTTGATTAGGGGGAACAATACGAGATGAGAGATTATGTGATTACAACAGATAACAATTCAGATCTTCCGGAAGAATACTATCATGAACATGGTGTGGGATGTACGCATTTAAGTTATTCAATGGGAGGGGTTCATTATACTTATGGAAATTTTTTACCGGTACATGAGTTTTATGATGCCATGAGAAAAGGTGCTCTTCCAACAACTGCACAGGTAAATCCGGAAGCTGCAAGAACGTTAATGGAACCATATTTAAAAGAAGGAAAAGATATTCTTCATATTGCATTTTCCAGTGGACTTAGCGGAACTTATAACAGTGCACGTATTGCCGCAGAGGAACTTATGGAAGAATATCCGGATCGTTCCATTCAGGTAGTAGATTCTTTGTGCGCCTCTTTAGGCCAGGGACTTCTTGTGTATCTTGCACAGCAGCGCAAAGAGAATGGAGAGGATATGGAATCTCTGGTAAAATGGGTGGAAGAAAACAAGCTTCACATTGTCCATCTTTTTACAGTAGATGATCTTCTTCATCTTCATCGCGGCGGGCGTGTGTCAAAAACGACAGCCATCGTAGGAAGTGTACTGAATATTAAGCCGGTTCTTCATGTTGACGAGGAGGGCAAACTGGTTAGTATCGGAAAAAGCCGGGGACGAAAGAAGGCTTTGCAGGAACTTGTAAAATTAATGGATGAAAAAATTGGCAGTTATAAAGATTCCTGTCATACCATTTTTATCAGTCATGGTGATTGTGAAGAAGAAGCAAAATATGTGGAAAAGAAAGTAAAAGAAAAGTATAACATTGATACTGTGATTATTAATGATGTGGGGGCAACAATCGGAGCACATTCGGGGCCTGGTACAATGGCATTATTCTTTTTAGGAGATGAAAGATAATTAATAATTAAGAGAAACTTTTTCTCAGAAATTCCGTAATGGAATCAGGAGAAAAAGTTTCTTTTTTTTGACTTTTTATTTCGTACTTGACATCAATGGACAGATATGATAATATAACAATACTTTCATAAGGTAGAGTGACTAAGTGGTAGCGTGAGAGCATATAAAAGAGAGGAGATTAATATGAAGAAGAAAGAGTTAATCGTGATAACAGCAGTTTTATCTATGGTTGGAATCATTCCTGCAGCAACCGTATATGCAGATGCGAAAGATCAGACACTGGTTGTAGGTTTTGATGCAGAATATCCTCCTTTTGGATATATGGATGAAGAAGGAGAATATGTCGGATTTGATTTAGATATTGCACAGAAAGTGTGTGATAACCTTGGTTGGGAACTTGTGAAAAAACCAGTGAACTGGGATGTAAAAGATATGGAACTGAATTCGGGTAAAATTGATTGTATCTGGAATGGATTTACCATGAATGGTCGTGAAGAGGATTATACATGGTCTGATCCATATTTAAATAATGAACAGGTTATAGTTGTGGCAGCTGATTCTGGAATTGCCAAATTAGAAGATCTGAAGGGAAAAAATGTAGTGGTGCAGGCAGCTTCTGCAGCGCTTACGGCTCTTAATGGAGAAGAAAATAAAAAGCTGACAGAAAGTTTTGCTTCTCTTACAGAAAATCCGGATTATAATACTGCTTTTATGAATATTGATTCCGGAGCTGCAGATGCAGTTGCAGTGGATATAGGAGTTGCCAAGTATCAGCTTTCACAGAGAGAAAAGGGAAAATACATCATTTTGGATGAGCCGATTCAGACAGAGCAGTATGCCATTGGATTTGCAAAGGGAAATGAAGAACTTCGTGATACCGTATGGAAAGAAGTTATGAAATTATATGAAGATGGCGAGATTGATAAGCTTGCAGAAAAATATGAAGTAGCAGATATGCTTTGCATTGGAGAAAAAGCAGAATAGCAGAAGAAAGGCAGAGAAAAATTTATGAGTCTGACAGTAATGCTGCAGCAGCTGGCAACAGGAATGCTTACAACGGTAGAAATTTTTTTGGTTACACTTTTATTTTCCTTGCCGCTAGGATTTCTTGTTTGTTTTGGGAGAATGTCAAAAAATAAAATATTAAAAGGAATCATATCAGCATATATCTCTATTATGAGAGGAACACCTCTTATGCTGCAATTAATGGTTGTGTATTTTGGACCGTATTTCATTTTTGGAATTCGAATATCACGAGAGTATAGTCTTATTGCAGTTTTTCTTGCATTTACAATTAATTATGCGGCTTATTTTGCAGAAATATATAGAGGTGGAATAGAATCTATGCCAGTAGGGCAGTATGAGGCAGCCGGGATTTTAGGATACAGCAGAGCACAGACTTTTTTTAGAATTATTTTTCCTCAGGTAATGAAACGGATTCTGCCGTCTGTTACAAATGAAGTTATTACTTTAGTGAAAGATACTTCGCTTGCATTTGTAGTGGCAGTGGCAGAAATGTTTACCATTGCAAAACAGATTGCCAGTGCCCAGACAACAATGATTCCCTTTGTAATAGCTGGTATTTTTTATTATATTTTTAATCTGGTCGTAGCGGTTCTGATGGAACGGATTGAGCAGAAGATGAATTATTACCACTGATTTTCAGGAGGAAAACAGATGAAATTATTTGAAATGAAACATGTGAAGAAAAGGTTTGGAGATCTGGAAGTGTTAAAAGACGTTTCTTTAGAAGTAGAGGAAGGGAATGTTTTAAGTATTATCGGACCTTCAGGTTCTGGAAAATCTACACTCTTAAGATGTGCCACAGGATTAGAAAAGCCGGATGAAGGAGAAATTCTCAAGAAGGGGGAGACAGGGCTGGTTTTTCAAAATTTCAATCTTTTTCCTCATTTTTCCGTAATAAAAAATATCGTAGATGCGCCAATTAAAGTACAGAAAAGGAAAAAAGAAGAGGTATATGTTCAGGCGCGGGCATTATTAAAAAAAATGGGGCTTGCAGATAAGGAACATGCATATCCCTATCAGCTTTCAGGGGGACAGAAACAGCGTGTATCAATTGCAAGGGCATTATGTATGAATCCCAGGATACTGTTTTTTGATGAACCCACATCGGCACTTGATCCTGAACTTACTGTGGAAATTTTGAAGGTAATCCGAAATTTAGCAGAAGAACATATGACAATGGTGATTGTAACCCATGAAATGTCCTTTGCAAAAGAGATTTCAGATAAAGTGATTTTTATGGATAAAGGTGTGGTTGCGTTAGAAGGAACCCCTCATGAAATCTTTTCTTCGGAAGATGGACGTATGAAGGAATTTCTTGGAAGATATCATCAAAATGCACAGGGGCTGTAAAAAGAATAAAAGAGAGAAAGACAGAAAATCGGAACTGGTTTTGTGTCTTTTTTCTTTTGTATGTAAATCTATATAATATAGGAAACAGATATTTTTGAAATATAGTTGCTTTTAAGGATTTTATGTTATATAATTTTCAAGAATGTGTAAGGCTTTATCTACGAAAGTATGAAAGGAACAGGTGAAAGACATGGAGAAAAAAGAACAGCTTTATGAAGGAAAAGCAAAGAAGGTTTTCGCAACAGAAGATCCAGATGTTGTAATTGTTAGTTACAAAGATGATGCTACTGCTTTTAATGGCGAGAAAAAAGGTACAATCATTGGAAAAGGTGCAATTAATAATAGAATGACCAACCTTGTTTTTCAGAAATTTGAGGCTGCCGGAATTCCGACACATTTCATCGAAGAATTAAGCGACAGAGAAACAGCTGTAAAGAAAGTGGATATTGTACCACTGGAAGTAATTGTACGTAATGTTGCTGCTGGAAGTTTTTCAAAACGTATGGGTGTAGAAGAAGGAAGAGAACTTCTTTGCCCGATTCTGGAGTTCAGTTATAAAAATGATGATCTTGGTGATCCATTTATTAATGATGATTATGCACTGGCTCTTGGTCTTGCAACAAAGGAAGAAATTGAAGAAATCCGCACATATACATTAAAAGTAAATGAAATTATGAAAGAATATTTCCTGAATGCAGGAATGAAGCTGATTGATTTTAAAATTGAGTTTGGTCGTTTCCATGGAAAGATTCTTCTTGCAGATGAGGTTTCTCCAGATACCTGCCGCCTGTGGGATGTAAATACAAATGAAAAACTGGATAAAGACCGTTTCAGACGTGACATGGGCAATGTAGAGGAAGCTTATAATGAAGTGTTCCATCGCCTTGGATTAGAGTAAGACAGATAAGCAGGAGAATAGAGATGAGTACAGACAGATACGTAAGTCCCTTATCAGAGCGTTATGCAAGTAAGGAGATGCAGTATATTTTTTCTCCGGATATGAAATTTCGTACATGGAGAAAACTGTGGATTGCCCTTGCAGAAACAGAAAAAGAACTTGGGTTAAATATTACCCAGGAACAGATTGATGAACTGAAAGCGCATGCAGATGACATTAATTATGAGGTAGCAAAGGAACGGGAACGTCAGGTGCGTCATGATGTAATGTCACATGTATATGCATACGGTGTACAGTGTCCAAAAGCCAAAGGAATTATCCATCTTGGGGCAACATCCTGTTATGTAGGAGATAATACGGATATTATTGTAATGACAGAAGCGTTAAAGCTTGTACAGAAAAAGCTGATCAATGTAATTGCAGAATTGTCTAAATTTGCAGATAAATATAAAGCACAGCCGACGCTGGCATTTACACATTTTCAGCCGGCACAGCCTACAACAGTAGGAAAGCGTGCTACATTGTGGACGCAGGAATTTCTTTTAGATTTAGAAGATCTGGAATATGTTATTGGAACTATGAAGCTTCTTGGATCAAAGGGAACGACAGGAACACAGGCAAGCTTTTTAGAATTATTTGATGGCGATCAGGAAACAATTGATAAGATTGATCCTATGATTGCAGAAAAAATGGGATTTAAAGAATGTTATCCGGTTTCCGGACAGACATATTCCCGAAAAGTGGATACACGTGTGCTGAACGTGCTTGCAGGGATTGCTGCCAGTGCACACAAAATGTCCAATGATATTCGTCTTTTACAACATTTAAAAGAAGTGGAGGAGCCATTTGAAAAATCCCAGATTGGTTCTTCTGCAATGGCATATAAGAGAAATCCAATGAGAAGCGAGAGAATTGCTTCCCTTTCCAGATTTGTAATGGTAGATGCACTGAATCCGGCCATTACTTCTGCAACGCAGTGGTTTGAAAGAACATTGGATGATTCTGCAAATAAGCGTTTGAGTATTCCGGAAGGTTTCCTTGCAATTGACGGAATTCTGGATCTTTGCCTGAATGTAGTAGATGGACTTGTTGTATATCCAAAAGTAATCGAAAAACGTCTGATGTCAGAACTTCCGTTCATGGCAACTGAAAATATTATGATGGACGCAGTTAAAGCTGGTGGAGACCGTCAGGAACTTCATGAGCGTATTCGAGAGCTTTCCATGGAAGCAGGACGCAATGTAAAAGTTGAAGGAAAAGATAATAATCTTCTGGAGCTGATTGCAGAAGATCCGGCATTTAATCTTTCATTAGATGAATTGAAAAAGACAATGGATCCGGCAAAATATGTGGGACGTGCAAAAGAGCAGACAGATGCTTTTCTTGCAAAAGTAGTAAGCCCTATTTTGGAGTCTCATAAAGAAATGCTTGGTGTTAAAGCAGAAATCAGCGTTTGATTTACAGAGAAAACACGAGGAGGAAATAGTGTTATGATCAAGGCAGTAGTTGGAGCAAACTGGGGAGATGAAGGTAAGGGAAAAATTACCGATATGCTGGCTCAGGAAGCAGATATTATCGTAAGATTTCAGGGAGGTGCAAATGCAGGACACACCATTGTCAATGACTATGGTAAATTCGCACTTCATACTTTACCATCCGGAGTGTTCTATAATCACACCACAAGCGTGATCGGCAATGGCGTGGCACTGAACATCCCGGTGTTTTTCAAAGAATATAACGAAGTTGTAGAGCAGGGAGTTCCGGCTCCAAAGATTTTAATTTCTGACAGAGCACAGATGGTAATGCCATACCATATCCTTTTTGATCAGTATGAAGAGGAACGTCTTGCCGGTAAGTCCTTTGGCTCAACAAAATCCGGTATTGCACCGTTTTATTCAGATAAATATGCGAAAATCGGTTTTCAGGTTAGTGAGCTGTTTGATGAAGAGGCGTTAAAAGAAAAACTGGTACGCGTATGTGAAACAAAAAATATTCTTTTGGAGCATTTATATCATAAGCCGCTTCTTGATCCGGAAGAAATCTTCCAGGAATTAATGGAATACAAAAAAATGGTTGCACCATATGTATGTGATGTTTCCTTATATTTATGGAATGCGCTGAAAGAAGGAAAAGAAATTCTTCTGGAAGGTCAGCTTGGTTCCTTAAAAGATCCAGATCATGGAATTTATCCAATGGTTACTTCTTCTTCCACATTAGCTGCGTACGGTGCGATTGGTGCAGGAGTACCGCCATATGAAATTAAGAAAATTATTACTGTATGCAAGGCATATTCCAGTGCAGTAGGCGCAGGTGCATTTGTTTCTGAAATTTTTGGTGAAGAAGCAGATGAGTTAAGAAGACGTGGCGGTGACGGCGGTGAATATGGCGCAACAACAGGTCGTCCAAGACGTATGGGATGGTTTGACTGTGTAGCTTCCAAGTATGGTTGCCGTGTGCAGGGAACAACAGATGTTGCGTTTACAGTTCTTGATGTACTTGGATATCTGGATGAAATTCCGGTTTGTGTAGGATATGAAATCAATGGAGAAGTAACAACAGAATTCCCTACAACTGCTATGCTTGAAAAAGCAAAACCAGTTTTAGAGGTACTTCCTGGATGGAAATCTGACATTCGTGGAATTACAAAATATGAAGATCTGCCAGAGAACTGCAGAAAATATATAGAATTTGTGGAAGAAAAAATTGGATTCCCAATTACGATGATCTCCAACGGTCCGGGAAGAAATGATATTATTTATAGAAATAAATAAGAAATAATTTAAAAGTTTGCGCCGGAGTTTATCTCCGGCGTAAATTCTATATAAATATAAGAGGTAAGTAATATTATGAAAAAGAGGAAAAGAGTATTGGCTGGTCTGGCGGTGATTTTGCTGTTGGTCGCTTTTTGTCTGCCAATGATTTTTGCCTTTGGAAACGGAGAAAATTCCAAAGGAAGGTTCTGGGGAGCACTTGGGATATCATTCCTTGTACCTTTTCTGATTTACATGTTTTTAATAGCATATAAAATGTTTGGAAAAAAGGAAAAGCATTATAATCAGAAAATTGAGAATGTAATTTTTGATGTTGGGAATGTATTAATGGATTTCGGATGGGAAGAGTATCTTAAAAGCTTTGGTTTTTCTTCAGATAAATATGAAAAAATTGCAGATGCTACATTCCGAAGTAATGTGTGGAATGAAAGAGACCGAGGCGTACTTACAGAGGAGGAATATGTAAACCAGTGTATAGATCTGGCTCCGGAATATGCTGAAGATATACGGGAAGTAATGCGGCGGACCCCAGAGTGTATTTCTATCATGGATTATGCAGAAACCTGGGTGAAGTATTTAAAAAATCAAGGTATAAATACTTATATTTTATCCAATTATGGACATTATATGCTAGAAAAAAATCGGTCACAGATGTCCTTTTTAAAATATGTAGATGGTGTTGTTTTTTCATGCGAGGTAAACCAGTTAAAGCCGGAACCGCAAATATATAAAACTCTCTTAAAGCGATATGGTATTGATCCTTCTAAAAGCGTGTTTTTGGATGATAAGAAGGAAAATTGCGAAGGTGCAGAAAAAGTCGGGATGCATGCGATTGTATTTAAAAATTTCAAGCAGGCTGTAACAGAACTTGAAAAGTTAGGAGTTCAATAAAAGGAACAGAAACAAGAGAAGAAGCCTCAGAGATATATAGATACATCTCTGAGACTTCAAAGGGGAGGATATAAGTATTTCTTAATTTTTCTTTGGTGAATGTTCATTGGAGGGGGTTCCAATGGACATTTATAGTATGGGAAGAAAAAGAAAGAATTATTCAATAAAATAAAATTTTTTGGTTTGTGTTTTTTTATAAAAGATGCTATAATGAAAACGCTTCAATGAAGCACAAATATGGATGAAATTTTGGAAAAGAGGATTAAAAAATGGGCGATAAAACTATCTTAGAGCAGTGGCGTTCCATCGCTTACGATCAGCAGGCAGACCGCAATAAGCTTCAGAGATTCTGGGCAAATTATTTCAACATTGAAAAAAATATTTACGAGCAGCTTCTTGAAACTCCGGATGAAGTTGTGTCAGGTACAGTCAAAGAGCTTGCTGAAAAATATGGTCAGGAAGTTTTGACAATGGTTGGATTCCTTGATGGAATTAACGATAGTCTGAAAGTTCCGAATCCAATTGAAACAATGGATGAGGATACAAAAGTAAATCTGGCTTTTGATAAAGAACTGCTTTACAAAAACATGGTAGATGCAAAAGCAGACTGGCTTTATAATCTTCCTCAGTGGGATAAAATTTTCACTGCAGAAAAGAAAAAAGAACTGTATATGGAACAGAAAAAGTCCGGAACAATTGTAAAGGCACATAAAATTGGACGTAATGATCCATGTCCATGTGGAAGCGGCAAGAAATATAAACATTGCTGTGGAAAATAAAGAAGAATAAATGAGAGAGGCTGCCGTAATGATCGGCAGCCTTTTTTAGAAAAACGGGAGGAGGAAAAATATGGAAAACTTATATTTTGCTGCAGCAGTCATTTTTGTGGCCTATTATCTTATGATCTTGATTTATTCCGGAATTCATACAGATTTTGCATGGATTTGGTTTTTGGGCTCTGTTGTAATGGCTGCAATGGGATTTTTTTTGAAACAGAAAAAAGAAAATCCGGATTCGTTTCTCCAGTGGCTCGTGTATATGTTTACAGTAGTGTTTTTGGTATGTTTCCTGGTTTTTGTGTATCTTTGTAAAAAAGTAATATCCGGGATGCGGTGTAATGGAAAGAAAAATCTGGATTATGTAGTTGTTCTTGGGGCACATGTAAAAGGAGAAGTGCCCTCAAAAGCTCTAAAAAAAAGACTGGATAAGGCATATTCCTATGCAGTGGACAATCCATATACAAAGCTGATTTTATCAGGAGGCCAAGGTCAGGGAGAGGATATCACAGAGGCACTTTGTATGAAAAAATATCTTTTAGACAGAGGAATTTCATGGAAACGTTTGATTTTGGAAGAGAAATCTACAGATACAAAAGAAAATCTGGAATTTTCCGATAAAATTACAGGATGTAAAAATAAGTATACAGGTATATTGTCAAATAATTTTCACGTATACAGGGCGGTTCGTCTTGCGAAAAAAATAGGTTATGCAGCACCGGTAGGAATCGCAGCACCATCTGATTCTTTTATGCAGATACATTATATAGTAAGAGAGGTATTTGCACTTATGAAAGAACGGATAAAAGGAAATATTTGAATCGCCATTGACAAACTGAAATTCCACGTATATAATGTGGTTCATAGTAGATAAATAAAAACACGTTGACGAGACGAGTAAGCTGTGGAATGTTTCAGAGAGAGATGTAATTGCTGAAAGCATCTTATCAGGAAGCAGTTGAAAACTACCTCTGAGTGGCCCTAATCAGGTCCGGTGATTCCGTTATCATCAAACAAGTGGTGATTTTTCCAGATGATTGGATATCACAAGCAGGGTGGAACCGCGAGAAGAGAACTCGTCCCTTACAGTGTGAAAACATTGTAAGGGACTTTTTTATATTTCAGGAAGGGAGAATATTATGATTATAACATTAAAAGATGGATCAAAAAAAGAATATGCAGAAGCAAAATCGGTCATTGATATTGCATTTGATATCAGTGAGGGATTAGCCCGAGCTGCATGCGCAGGTGAAATAAACGGGGAAGTTGTGGATCTTAGGACAATGGTTGACCGCGATTGTGAAGTAAATATTCTTACAGCAAAAGACGAAAAAGGTCTGGCAGCACTTCGCCACACAGCATCTCATGTTCTGGCAGAAGCTGTTCAGAGACTTTATCCGGAAGCAAAAGTAGCAATTGGCCCATCTATTGACAGTGGTTTTTATTATGATTTTGAATGTCCGCCATTTTCAAGAGAAGATTTGGATGCCATTGAAAAAGAAATGAAAAAAATCATTAAAAAGGGCGAAAAAATTCAGAAATTTACAAAGTCCAGAGAAGAGGCAATTGCATTTTTTAAAGAAAAAAATGAGCCTTATAAAGTGGAATTAATTGAAGATTTGCCGGAAGGCGAAGAAATTTCATTTTATTCCCAGGGAGAATGGGTTGATTTATGTGCAGGTCCTCATCTTATGAGCACAAAAGGAATTAAAGCTTTTAAACTTCTTTCTGCATCCGGTGCATACTGGAGAGGCAGTGAAAAAAATCAGATGCTTACGCGTGTATATGGAACAGCATATGGTTCAAAAGATGAATTGAAAGCACATCTGGAGCAGATGGAAGAGGCAAAAAAACGTGATCACAATAAACTTGGACGTGAAATGAAATTGTTCACAACAGTTGATGTAATTGGTCAGGGTCTTCCACTGATCATGCCAAATGGTGTTATTATGATGCAGGAACTTCAGAGATGGATTGAAGATGAGGAAGCAAAACGAGGATATATCCGTACAAAAACACCATTAATGGCAAAGAGCGATCTGTATAAGATTTCCGGACACTGGGATCATTATAAAGATGGAATGTTTGTACTTGGTGATGAAGAAAAGGATAAAGAAGTATATGCTCTTCGTCCTATGACATGCCCATTCCAGTATTACGTATATAAAGCAGAACAGCATAGCTATCGTGATCTGCCTCTTCGTTATGGAGAAACTTCTACTTTGTTCCGTAATGAAGATTCAGGAGAGATGCATGGATTAACACGTGTACGTCAGTTTACGATTTCAGAAGGTCATTTAATTGTAAGACCGGATCAGATGGTAAAAGAATTTAAAGATTGTATTGCTCTCGCACAGTATTGTCTGAAAACCCTTGGAGTGGAAGAGGATGTAACATATCATCTTTCAAAATGGGATCCGGAGAACAAAGAAAAATATATTGGAGATCCGGAAGTTTGGGATGAGACAGAAAATCATATTCGCACAATGCTTCAGGAATTGAATATTCCATTTGTAGAAGATGTGGGAGAAGCTGCATTTTATGGACCAAAAGTAGACATTAATGCAAAAAATGTATATGGAAAAGAAGATACCATGATCACGATTCAGTGGGATGCGCTTCTCGCAGAACAGTTTGACATGTATTATATTGATGAAAATGGCGAAAAGAAACGTCCATATATCATTCATCGTACATCTATGGGCTGTTATGAACGTACCCTGGCATGGCTGATTGAAAAATATGCAGGAATGTTCCCTACCTGGCTTTGCCCAGAGCAGGTACGTGTGATTCCGATTTCTGAAAAATTCAATGATTATGCAGAAAAAGTAGAAGCCCAGTTAAGAGAAAACAATATCCGTTGTTCTGTGGATCAGCGTTCTGAAAAAATGGGGTATAAGATTCGTGAAGCCCGTCTTGCAAGAGTACCATATATGTTGGTAGTTGGTGCAAAAGAAGAGGAGGAAGGTAAGGTTTCTGTAAGAAGCCGTTACCTTGGTGATGAAGGTATGAAGGATCTTAGCGAATTCATTTCCGCAATCAAAGAAGAAATTCGTACAAAAGAAATCCGTAAAATTGAGGTTTCCGAAGAATCTAAATAAAAAGAAAAAAGTGTACAGCATCCTTTATAGGAGCTGTGCACTTTGTTTATACATATGGGAAATAACTTATTCAGCAAAATATTTGGCTTTGATCTGTTCTGTCGGCATTTCTTTGCCTGTCCACAGACGAAATGCTTCTGCCCCTTGATAGAGAAGCATGTACATGCCGTTAAATACGGAGCATCCCACAGATGCGGCTTCTTTTAAAAGGCGTGTTTCTTTGGGATTGTAAATGACGTCGGATACGATCAGGCCCGGATGAAAAAATGAGGGATCCGGAATAATGGAAACATCTGTATGAGGAGCCATACCGACAGAAGTACCGTTAATGAAAAGGGAACTATCGTCAAGGGCATGTTTCAGCGCGTTTTGATCCGCATGTTCATGAAGGAGTACGCGGCAGGAAAGCGTTTTGTTTATAGTATCTGCCAGTTGTTGTGTACGTGTCCAGAAGCGGCTGGTTTTTCGGGCAAAAATGTGAATAGTCTTAACACCATCAAGAGCTGCCTGTGCACAAATTGCAGTAGCTGCTCCTCCGGCACCCATAAGAGTAATGGTTTTTCCGGTAATGTGATGTCCAGCATTCTCAACCGATCGCATAAAACCAATTCCGTCTGTATTATAGCCAACCAGACGGCCATTTTCATTTACAACAGTATTAACAGCGCCAATGAGCCGGGCAGAGGGTGAGAGTTCATCAAGAAGATCAACAATTTTGTTCTTGCAGGGCATTGTAAGATTGAACCCGCGAATTCCACAGGCTTTTAAGCCGTTTACAGCCTGTGTAAGCGTGTTTTCTGTAACATCAAAACACAGATAAACATAATCAAGAGAAAGCATACGAAATGCTTCATTGTGCATAAGAGGAGAAATACTGTGTGAGACAGGACTTCCAAGAAGTGCTGTAAGTTGTGTGTGTCCGGTAATGGGATTCATATAGAAGCCTCCAGTTTTTTATCCTTATTTTATTCTACAGAAAAGGAGATGTCAAGAAATGACAAAACCCATTCATATTAAAAATCTTATCTTGGGAGAAGGAATCCCTAAAATTTGTGTATCTCTTATGGGAACGACAGAAGAGAAATTGAAAGAGGAAGCAGTAGAGGCAGTAAAAGCCGGAGCTGATCTTGTAGAATGGAGAGCTGATTTTTATGCAAATTTACAGGACTCAGAGAAGATAAAAAGGACACTTGAAACACTTTCTGATATTTTAGGGCAGAAGCCGCTTCTGTTTACGATTCGTACAAAAAAAGAAGGCGGGAATGTGGAGATTGACATAGCAGATTATATAAAGAAAAATATAGAAGCTGCAAAAACCGGTAAAATTGATTTGGCCGATATAGAAGCATGTGAAGAAATGGATGAAAAGAAGAAACTTATAAAAGAACTTCAGAAAACCGGGATAAAGGTGATTGCATCTTTTCACGACTTTGAAAAAACAGAGGAGAGGGATGCTTTAAAAGAACGTTTCCACATGTTAGAGCAAACAGGAGCGGATATTCTAAAAATAGCAGAAATGCCAAAGGAATTTGAAGATACAGCAGTTATGATGCAAATAACAAAGTCTGTATCAGAAAATATAGAAAAACCTCTGATTTCTATATCAATGGGAAATACTGGATCCATGAGCCGTATTGCAGGGGAGAATTTTGGATCTAGTGTCACATTTGGATATACGGGAACTGCATCTGCACCAGGACAATTTCCGGTTCGAGAACTTCGTATGATGATGGAGTCTCTTCATGAAAAAAATAAAGATAATTAATAAAATATCGAGATTTTGAGTCGAATTATAACGAGAAATTCTTAAGAAACTCTCTGCGATTTTGACAAATTATGCACCCCCTATCACCTATAATGAATTCACTTACCAAAGTGGAGGATTGACAGGTTACAGGGGGGCTTTTTATGTATTATGAAGTATACATAGACATAGTCTTTATGGCAAATCTTTTAATGGATTATTTCCTTTTGCGGATTGTAGGAATGTTGCTTTCCACTCGAAAGAGCCGGAAAAGAGTTTTTCTTGCAGCTGCAATAGGGGCTTTCTTTTCATGTCTTATTCTCTATATACCAACGGGGGATTTCCTTCCGGCAGCAATTTTGTGTCATGGTGCATGTGCATATGTCATGATACGTATAGGTTGTGGATTGAAAAAAGGCGGGCTTTTAGCAAAGGCGATGGTAACGTTGTATTTGATGGCATTTTTATGTGGAGGCTTCTGGGAGCTTTTGGCTTCCGGGCAGAAGATTACAATAAGAACCTTTCTGCTATTTGCTGTTTGTACGTATTTAGGATTGTCTGCTTTTATATACGTAGGAGATTCTTTGCGGATAAAAATGAAACATATTTATCCAATCACACTTTCATATGGAGGAAATGTACAGTCAGCATATGGTTTTTATGATTCTGGAAATCTTCTTGAAGAGCCTTTAAGTGGAAAACCAGTTTCTGTTATAAATCCGAATTTTTTGGAAACCATATTGCCAAAAGATATGACTGAAAAATTAAAACACCTTATAGAAAATGTGGGGGAGCAGGAAAGTACGGAACTTGCTGATCTGCATCCAAGGTTTGTGCCTTGCCGCACGGTGGGTCAAAACCAGGGAATGCTTTTAGCAGTTACGCTTGAAGATCTTTGTATTCACACACCAAAAGAAGTGGTACATGTGGAAAATCCTGTAGTTGCTCTGCCGCATGACCCTTCTGCTTTGGAACAGGAATACAAGGTATTATTAAATTCAAGATTATTACATTAGGGGGAAAGAGCATGAATGCAGTGGGTGTTAATAACAATTCGTTTCCGGTTATATCAAGATTTGTATTTGGAAGGGCAAGAGAACTTTATTATATTGGAGGGAGTGATGTTCTTCCCGCACCATTAGAGCCGCAGAGAGAAGCATTTGTTTTAAGTAAACTTGGGACGGAGCAGGAGAAAGAGGCAAAATCCATTTTGATTGAGCATAATCTTCGGCTTGTTGTTTATATTGCAAAAAAATTTGATAATACAGGAGTAGGTGTGGAAGATTTGATTTCTATAGGGACGATCGGACTTATTAAAGCAATTAATACCTTCAATCCTGTTAAAAAGATCAAGCTGGCAACGTATGCGTCAAGATGTATTGAAAATGAAATTTTAATGTATTTACGTAGAAATAGTAAAACAAAAATGGAAGTATCTATTGATGAACCTTTGAATGTAGATTGGGATGGAAATGAGCTGCTGCTTTCCGATATTCTTGGTACAGATGAAGATGTTATTTCCCGTCATCTGGAAGATGAAGTGGAAATTACCCTTTTAGGAAAAGCCATTTCCAAACTTTCGCCAAGAGAACAGACGATTATTAAGTTACGTTTTGGCCTTGGACGGGGGGAAGGAAGAGAAAAGACACAAAAAGAAGTTGCTGATCTTCTTGGAATTTCTCAATCATATATTTCCAGATTGGAAAAAAGGATTATGAAACGTTTGAAGAAAGAAATTGTAAGGTATGAATAACAAATAAAGAGTATAAAAACCGCAGTCCTGGAAAAAGAATTATTCTGGTGGCTGCGTTTTTTGTATAATTTTTTTTAGAAAAGACATACTAAGAAAAAAGCAAGGAGAGCAAGTATGAATACAAATGCAGAACTGTTAAATTATATCTATCAAAATTCTCAAATGGGAGTGGAAACATTAGGACAGCTTTTGGAAATAACAGAAGATGAAATTTTTAGAGAGGTGTTAAAAAAGCAGCAGGAAGAATACTGGAAATTTTATAAAAAAGCAGGGGATATGTTAAATAAGAATGGATTTGATGAAAAAGGGCTGAATACCTTTGAGAAAATCAGAACGTATTTAATGATTACTGGTAAAACAATGAAAGATCATTCTGTTTCAGCAATTGCAGAAATGTTAATAAATGGAAGTACAATGGGAATTATTGAGGCACAGAAAAAGCTTCACCAATATGCAGGAGAAGCAGAAAAAGACATTTGCGATCTTATGGAAAGTTTAAAAAAAGCAGAAGAAGAAAACGTGGAAAAGTTAAAGAAATATTTGTAAAAATGAGAGAAACTTCCTTTTACTTTTACAAGTAAAAGCGTTACGCTTTAATTTGTAAAACAAAACACTTGACAAGTATTAGGTATTGCGATAATATGAGGGAGAAAAAGAGATGGAGGTTGCAGTTGTGGCAAAGAAAATACAAATAAACTGTACAACAGAATTTGCGTATTTTGGTTACTTGGGCTATTATTTTAGCGCAGGTTCTTTTTGCTACATAAAACAGTGCAGGTGAAGTCTTGATATAAGAGAAAAGATGTATCAGCCGGTGTTTGTATGTAGCAGACACCGGCTTTCTATTTTGTAGGAGGAGAAAGAAATATGATCATTATTTTAAAACAGGGAGCAGACAAAGAAAAAGTAGAAGAACTGAAAGGATCTCTTGTAGCACGTGGATTAAAACTTCATCTTTCTGACGGGATGGAAGCTTCGTTGATTGGATTGATCGGGGATACCAGTCATGTGCAGGAAGACCAGCTGCGTGCATTAGAGGTCGTGGAAGATGTTCGTCGTATTCGTGAACCATATAAAAAGGCAAATCGTACTATGCATCCAGAGGATACTGTCATTGATATATGCGGACGTAAAATTGGCGGAGGTCATTTTCAGGTTATTGCAGGTCCGTGTTCTGTAGAAACAGAAGAACAGATGAAGGAGGTTGCATTTGATGTAAAAAAATCCGGGGCGAATCTTCTTCGTGGAGGTGCATTTAAACCAAGAACATCCCCGTACTCTTTTCAGGGGCTTGGAAGAGATGGGCTGGATCTTCTTCTGGAGGCAAAAAAGGCAACAGGTCTTCCGGTTGTAACTGAAATTATGCGGCTGGATCACCTGGAACTTTTTGAAGATGTAGATGTAATCCAGGTTGGAACAAGAAATATGCAAAATTTTGAATTATTAAAAGAACTAGGAAAGCTGGATAAGCCTATTCTCTTGAAACGTGGTATGGCAAACACATTAGAAGAACTGTTAATGAGTGCGGAATATATTATGGCGGGAGGAAATGAAAAGGTAATTTTATGTGAGAGGGGAATTCGTACATTTGAAACTTCCATGAGAAATACACTTGATATTTCAGCAATTCCTATGTTAAAGAAAAAAACACATCTGCCGGTTATTGTTGATCCAAGTCATGCATCCGGACATCGTTTTATGGTAGAGCCTCTTACAATGGCTGCTATTGCAGCAGGGGCAGATGGCGTTATGATAGAGGTACATAATAATCCAGAAAAAGCTCTTTGCGATGGAATGCAGTCATTGCCGCCGGTTATGTTTGACCAGGTGATGCAGAAAGTAAAAAATATAATAGGTGTTTTTGGAAAAGAATTTTAAGAAACGTTTCATATTTTTCAGGAGGTAGAAAGATGTTATCGTTTGCGTGTGATTATGGAGAAGGAGCACATCCGGAGATTTTAAAACGTCTTGTGGAGACAAATATGGAACATCTTCCGGGATATGGGGTAGATCCATATTGTGAAAGTGCAAAAAATAAGATTAAGGAGGCTTGTGGCTGTCCGGAAGCAGAGATTTATTTTCTTGTAGGGGGAACACAGACCAATGCAACTGTCATTCATGGGATTCTGAGAAATTATGAAGGAGTGGTGGCAGTAGAAACCGGTCATATAAATGTTCATGAGGCAGGAGCTATTGAGCACAGTGGGCATAAAGTTTTAACTATACCACAGCACAATGGAAAAATGGACAGTGCAGAACTTAAGAAGTTTTTAGAAGAATTTTATGGCGATGAAAGTCGGGAACACATGGTGTTTCCTGGTATGGTTTATATTTCCCATCCAACAGAATATGGAACTTTGTATACAAAAGAGGAGTTAAGAAACCTTTCAGAAGTATGTAAAACCTTTCAGATTCCATTGTATATGGATGGAGCTCGTCTGGGATACGGGTTAATGAGTGAAGAATCAGATGTAACGTTGAAAGATATTGCACAGTGTTGCGATGCTTTTTATATAGGCGGAACAAAGGTAGGAGCGTTATGTGGAGAAGCAGTTGTTTTTACAGAAAATAATGCGCCTAAAAATTTCATGACAACAGTAAAACAGCAGGGAGCGCTTCTTGCAAAAGGACGTGTTCTGGGGATCCAGTTTGACACATTGTTTACGGATGAATTGTATATGAAAATAAGCAGACATGGGATCGAGATGGCAAAACTGTTAAAAGAGGGGCTGAGAGACAAAAATTACCAATTTTATTTAGAATCGCCCACTAATCAGCAATTTATAGTATTGCAAAATGAAAAAATGAAAAAGTTGGAAAAACAGGTGGATTTTACAGTCTGGGAAAAATATGATGAAAATCATACAGTAGTACGATTTGCTACAAGCTGGGCAACGAAAAAAGAAGATATTGAAAAATTAATGGAGCTGCTGTGAGCAGCTCCATTAATTTTTTATTTTTCCATATATTGACGAGGTGAGATACCTGTTATTTTTTTAAAAACCTTACTGAAATAAAGAGAGTCATCATAACCTACAAATGCAGCGACATCTTTAATTTTACAGTTAGATGAGGAAGAAAGAAGTTCTTTTGCTTTTTCTATGCGCAATTGTATAATATAATCTGCTGGAGTGATGGATTTATATTCTCGGAATATTTTACTCAGATAGGCAGGGGTAAATCCGAATTTTTCAGCAATAGATTTTGTATTAATAGGTTCCCTATAATGTTCTTTCATATAGGCGTCTATTTTTATGACCGCATGGTTTCTGTCTGTTCCAATATCTTTATCATCCAGAATAATTTCAAAGAGAGAAAGAAAAATCGAATGGAGATTTTCGTATAAAGTAGAATACGTATCGGATAGAATCATAATATCTGTAATAGTGGAAGGGATGTTAATGTCAGATACGTGGGTGTTATCACATATTTGGATGCAGGTGTTCAGGAGATCTGAAATCAGTCGGTAAACCTGAAGTGCCGGAATATGTTGTATTTGTATTTGCTTTATATAATTTTTTAGTTCCGCTTCAAAAACAGAAATATTTTTCTGTGACATTAGTTTGGCTAAACGATTGCAATAGGAAAGAAAAGCAGAGGAATATTCCGGTGTTTGGTTAGCTGGTATTTCCGGATAAAATAAAAGTTGTGACATTCCGATCTGACTTGTTTTATTGATAAAATTTTTTAGATTTAAAATGGAACGATGAACATCCCGTATGCCGGAAAAACCAGTGTCCACGGCAATGGTTATGGAAGGCTCTTTTTCGCATAAAGGAGATAGGATATCGGTAAGATATTGACGGGAACAGGAAATATATTTTTCGGGAATATGAAATAAAATAATTTTTTCTGCAAGAGAAGTACCATCTATCATCCAGTATTGCTGATCCGGTATTTTGCTTTGATCTAAATATTCTTCTATTTTCAGTTGTCTCCATACTTCCGGGAATAATTCATTGTATAGAGAAGAATATACAGGAAAAGATCCCAGACTTAACATGGCAATCTGGTATTGCGGTTCTAAAATGCTTTCCTGAGGAATGGAATTATGAGTGGGAGTTTTCATATAATCAAGACATTTCCGGGTATAAGCTTTCTGAAGTTGCTGATGTAATTCGTTTTCATCAATTGGTTTTAATAGATAATCAAAAACGTCACATTTAATTGCTTTCCTTGCATATTCAAAATTACTGTATCCTGTGAGAATGATGCTAAGTATATGGGGGAAGTGTTTATGCGTGTAATCGATAACTTCCAATCCATTTAAAACAGGAATCTGAATATCAGATATAATAACATCTATATTATTTCCCTGAGCTTTTATAAAATCAATGGCATCTTTTCCATTGGAGGCTTTTCCAATAATTTGGTAGTCTTCATGAAAAGACTTAATGATTGCAAGAATGTCTCTTAAGATAGGTGGTTCATCTTCAATTACAAAAATATTCATGTTCGTTTGTTCCTCCTAATGTAACAGAAGTACCGCCATGAGGCAGGCGGGTGATTTCAAAAGAAATTTGTTCTTTGTAGCGAAGTTTTAAACGTGCAACTGTATTTACAAGTCCCATACCTCCGATTTTTAAATTGGTAATAGAGTCAGATGGATGAGAAAGAAATTCCTGTATTTTCAACAAAATTTCTTTTTCCTTTTCTGGTGTGATTCCCGTTCCGTTATCTATAACATTTACAAACCAGCGTAAATCTTCCTGCCAAAAATGAATCTGAATATTCCAGGGAGGTGCAATGGTTTTAAATGCATGTTGAAAACAGTTTTCTACTAAAGGTTGGATCGTAAGTTTGGGAATACGTAGTTTTTGGGTGTCTACATCGGAGTCAATGGAGAATGTATATGTAAACTGATCCTCATATCGTATTTTCATTAGATTTAAATAGTTTTCTGTATGGGACAGTTCCTGGCAGAGAAAAACAGTGTGGTCATCATAGGATGAAATATAGCGCAGCATCTTTACAAGATAGTCGCAGGTATGATTGATCTGTATAGTGTTTTGCTCTCTACACAGTGATTTTATAACAGTAAGTGTGTTATAAAGGAAATGAGGATCCATTTGTGCTTGTAAAGCAATCATATTTGCTTTCATTTCGTAAGATTGACGTTGTATATTTTCTTCCATAGATTGTTTTAGGCGAAAAAACATTTTGTCAAATGCTTGATTTAAGCCGGAGATTTCATCCGGATAATCAGATGGATCCAGTTCCAACGAAGGTGTGGAGAGTGTAACCTGTTTTACAGAATGAGTCAGCTCCTGCAATGGACGGGTGGCTCTTTTGGTTACATGAAAAATAGCAATTATGGTGATAGTGAATGCACTAATCCCCATTAGAAAAACAGATAGTATTTGAGGAAGAATAATTCCCCAGATGTGTTTTTCTGATTGTGTCAGTACAATTTGAAAACCGTTGCGCACATTAGTTCCGCTGTAAAGCGAGCGAGATCCGGATTTTATATAGCCATTAGGGTTTTTTTTGTAAACATGAAGAATATCAGAAGCAGATGGTTCAGGGGATCTTCCAGTAGAAAAAATAAGGTTTTCATTTTCATCATATAAATAGCAGGAATAATCTGTTGTATTAAATTTTAAGAGATTTTTTACAATGTCAGAAGGACATTGTATTTCAATAATTCCGGTTGCCTGAAAGGAGATTTTTTCATCAAAAATTTCTCGATACAGGGAAAGATACGTTGTATTTTTAGGACTCCAGTAATCTGAATGAAAACCGGAAACAGAAGCCCTGTTTTTCTGTATGGGCAGATTAAGATACCAGTTTAAGTATTCTTTGGAGTTTAATTTTTTTGCGGTTTCCTTTTTATTGTAAGGAATCCCGATAGATGTAAAGTTCCCCTTTTTATTATATAAAGAAATTCGAAAATGAGAGGAATTATTGGGAATGGAAATAGAAGACAGGGTTTGTGCTGTCTGTTTGGAAAGATCAGAGTTAGAATATCCCTGCATTTTTGCTTTGGTAAAAGCACTTCGTATTTCCGGATTTGTAGATGCATATAGTGCCAGTTCATCCATATTTCCTAAAAGTGTGTTTAATTCATATCCGGTACGATCACTTAAATGTATAAGATTATTCATAGATTCCTTGTAAAGATTTCGGTATGTATAAAGAGAAAAGGCACCTATGCAAAAAAACATTAATGCAGCCATTAACATGGAAAGAGAAATAAATAATTTTTTTTGAAATGACATTTTCATAAAATAGCTCCTCTGTTCATAAAATAATAGAATTTTCAGAATTCTATTGTCTGCATTATAGCAGATGAAATGGAAAAAACAATACCATTCGAAAATCTTCCATGTTTTTAGCTTATATTTTCCATTTCTTCAAAACTAAAAATCATATAGAATATGATTATCAAAAATATCGTAAATAAAAGCAGGAGGAGAACAAAATGAAAAGAAGAGTATCAGCAGCAATTAGTATTACAGCAGCTATTTCGATGCTGGCAGGTGTCCCGGTATGGGCCGGAGAAGCAGATACGACAGATTATTCTATTTTAGAGGGAAAGACGATTTCCTTTATGACATGTCAGGGAAAGTTTTTTGATGCTTATCAGACTATGGCAGATGCTATAGAAAAAGATTATGGATGCAAAGTGGACTTTCAGGTAGTTCCGGATGATCAGTATACTTCCATGACAAATTTAAAATTATCTACAGGAGAGGTGCCGGATGTTTTTGAGCAAAATACACCTTCTCAAAATGTAACATTGAACGTATATGAGTACTGTGAAGATTTAAGCAATGAATCCTGGGTGGATCGTCTTGTAAATCCAGATATGTTAAAAGACAGCAAAGATGGAAAAATTTATGCACTTCCGAAGGAATCTTCTTCTGGATACCAGGTTGTATACTATAATAAAGAACTTTTGAAGTCATGTGGGATTGAGAATCCGGCTCCACAGAATTATGATGAATTTTTGGATATTTTAAAAACAATTAAAGAGAAATCCGATGCAGCTCCATTTTTACAAACAAATAAAGATAATTGGGAAACTCAGATTTTTATGACTGGTGGAATTCCTGTTCTTTTAGGAGATAAAGCAGAAGAGACATATGAAAAACTTTTGAATAATGAAATTACATGGACTGAAATTCCAGAAGTAGTAGAGATTCTTCAGAGATATATTGACTTATATACAGAAGGATATGTAAATGAGGATAATTTATCTGTAGGGTATAACGATGCAGCACAAATTATGGCAGAAGGAAAAGCTGCTATGTATCTTACCGTTGATCAGTGGGCAACTGATTTTACAATGAACTATCCAGAAGTAGAGCTTGGTTCTTTTGTCATTCCATTTGGCGATAAACCGGTACTTCCAACAGGAAATTATGTGCAGGGATTATTTGTACCAAAGGCTGGTGCGCAGGTAGATGAAGCAAAAGCATTTTTGGAAGTATGGTCAATGCCGGAATATCAGAATATGTATTATGAAGCAAATCCGGGATATTCAGCTTTTAATGATGTAGAAGGCGGAGATGCAACTCCATGTGTACAAAGTATTGTAGATGAATATATAAATAGTGGAAATTATGTATATGAATTAAATGGACAGCTTGCAGATGCAAACGGATGCTTTAATGATTTGTGGAATTTTTATGTAGAAGCAGCAGCAGGAGAAAAAGATGCAGAGTCTGTATGGGAAGATTTCCAGTGGATTTATGAAGATTATATGGCGCAGCAGGGCGTTGAAGCGTTTGAATGAGATTAAATTTGAAACAGTTTAACTGGAGGCAATGACATGAATCAGAAAAAATTTTACCCGAATTATTTTACATATCCTGCCATTATTCTGTTTTCCGTTTTTTATTGTATTCCTATTATCGCCAGTTTTATTATGAGTTTTACAAATTGGAATATAAAGAGAATTAATGAGCCAAAGTTTACAGGATTGAAAAACTTTGAAAGACTTTTGCATGATGATTATTTTATGCTTGCATTGAAAAATACAGTACTTTTTGCAGTAGCTACAACAATTGGCATTGTGGTACTTGGACTTTTACTGGCACTTCTGTTAAATTCTGCAGTAAAAGGAAAATCATTCTTTCGTACTGTTTTTTATTTACCGGCAGTATTAAGTCTAATCGTTATTGGGATTATGTTTAAAGCCGTTTTTAAACTGGACGGAGGAATTTTGAATCAGATTTTGACAGCACTTGGATTTTCAGGTGCTGTCCATGACTGGCTTGGCGACGGTTCCACAGCTATGTGGAGTATTATTTTCGTGCAGATATGGAAGTGGAGTGGCTTTGCTATGGCCATTTATCTTGCCGGCCTTCAGGGAATTCCAAAAGATTATTACGAAGCGGCAACAATTGATGGAGCAAATGTGTGGCAGAGATTTAAGAATATTACACTTCCGCTTCTCGCACCGGCTTTTACAGTTGTGATTACAATGAATACAATTGGTGGATTTAAAGTATTTGAACAGGTTTATGTAATGACTAACGGAGGTCCGGGTAATGCGACACAAGTATTAAATACATTTATTTATAAAGAATTTAGCAAAGGATCATTGGGAAGATCTTCTGCAATGAGTCTGATACTGTTTGTAGTGATTGCAGTGATTGCTGTTATTATCAATAAAACGCTTACAAAGAGAGAGGTGGAAATGTGATGAAGAAAAAGAAAACGGCTAGCAGTGTGATTCTTACAGTTGTGGCGTTTCTGACGTCTCTCATAATTCTTTTTCCACTTTTTATTGTGATACTGGGATCTTTTAAAGATGCTCCGGAAGCACAGGAATTTCGGCTTTCTTTGCCGTCTGCCTGGCATCCTGAAAACTATTCGATTGTAATAGAAAAAGGAAATATGGGACAGGCATTTATAAACAGTATGATCATTACAATCATCGTGACACTGATCGTAGTTGTGGCAGGAAGCTTAAATGCGTTTGTTGTATCCAGAAAGAAGAGTCGGTATACATCATTTGTATATTATCTTTTTCTTTTGGGAATGATTTCACCTATTCAGATTGTAACAACGTATGGGCTTTTGCAGAGAATGAATTTAACAGGAACATTTATAGGAGTTATTTGCGTGGAAGCAGCATTGCAGATTCCCTGGACTATTTTTACATTATCTGGATTTATTAAAAATGTTCCAAGGGAACTTGATGAAGCTGCATATATTGATGGAGCTTCTCCTGTGAGAATGTTTTTTTCTATTATTTTTCCATTATTAAAACCTATTATGGCTACTGTAATTGTAACCACTGCTATGGGCGCATGGAATGAATTTATGGTACCGTTATATTTCTTTAATTCTGCATCTAAATGGACAATGCCATTAACGGTGTACAATTTCTTCGGACAGTATTCCAGCAACTGGAATTATGTATTTGCAGATTTAATTCTCACGGCATTGCCAATTACGATTTTGTATTTAATTTGTCAGAAATATGTAATAGCCGGAGCAACAGCCGGTGCAGTAAAAGGATAAGGAGGAATAAGATGATACCATATCGTCAGGTACATTTAGATTTTCATACTTCTGAGCATATACCAGGTATTGGAGAAGATTTTAATAAAAAGCAGTTTCAGGAAGCTCTGAAAACAGGACATGTTAATTCTATTACAGTGTTTGCAAAATGTCATCATGGATGGTCTTACTATCCAACAAAAGTAAATCGTATACATCCGCAGCTTTCATTTGATCTGCTTAAGGAACAGTTGGAGGCTTGTAAAGAAATACATGTAAAATCGCCTGTATATTTATCTGCTGGATTCGATGAAAGAATGGCACAGGAGCATGGGGACTGGATTATAAGAAAACCGGATGAGACATGTTCAGATACGGAAACTTTTATGGAACCGGGATATCATAGGATGTGTTATAATACTCCATATTTAGATAAGTTACTAAAAGAAATTGAAGAAGTAATGATACTCTATAATCCGGACGGTATTTTTCTTGATATTTCTGCTGTAACTCCATGTGTATGTGGAAAATGCAGACAGGATATATTAAAAAGGGGAAAAGATTTTCGTGATGAGGAAGCAGTAATAGAACAGGCAGAACTTGTTTATCAAAATTATGTCACACGTGTAGAAGAAGTAGTGAAAAAATATAATTCTTCCTGTACGATTTTTCATAATGGAGGACATATTACAAGAGGAAGAAGAGATTTAGCACATGGGAATTCACATTTAGAATTAGAAAGTCTTCCTACTGGAGGATGGGGATATGATCATTTTCCAATGTCAGCTTCTTATGTGAAAAATCTTGGAATGGAATATCTTGGAATGACAGGAAAATTTCATACAACATGGGGGGAATTTGGCGGATACAAGCATCCAAATGCCTTGCGATACGAGGCAGGACTGTCATTGGCTATGGGGGCAAAATGTTCCATTGGAGATCAGCTGCATCCAGGAGGAAGAATGAATGAAAAAACATATAAATTGATTGGGTGTGCGTATGAGGAAGTTGAAAAAAAAGAATCCTGGTGTTATGACAGTAAGCCTATAAGTGATATAGGTGTGTTAAGCCAGGAGGCAGTACTTCATGGAAACTCTACAAGAGATACGGTATTTTATGGAGATGAAGGCGCCAGCAGAGTTCTTTTGGAAGGACATTATCTTTATTCACTTATAGATACAGAAGAGGATTTTCAAAAGTATAAAGTGCTGATTTTGCCAGATACGATTCGATTAAATGAAGAACTGGAAAAGAGGCTGATAGAATATATAAAAAGCGGAGGACGTATTCTCTTAAGTGGAACGAGTGGATTGAGAGAAAAAGAAGACGTATTTGGACTTCCTGTAGGAGCTGTTTTTAAAGGAAAAAATTTATTTTCACCTAATTATTATATAGGGGAAGAGAAAGAAGCAGAGGTCATATATGAACAGGGATACGAAATTTTACCAGTTGGAGGAAGTATTTTAGGAGAATCTCAAAATCCATATTTTAACAGGAGTGTCTTACATTTTTCTTCTCATCAGCATACACCAAACGAAGAAATAAAAAAATTTCCGGCAGTGATTCAGACGGAACAGACAATTTATATAGGATGGAATATATTTGCTGAGTATGGAAAAATAGGATCTTTGCAGGCAAAAAAACTTATTACAAAAAGTCTTGATCTTTTACTGGAAAATAGAAATACGGCAGAAGCAAAACTTCCTGACAGAGGAGTGTTTACATTAACAAAACAGGAAAAAGAACATCGCTATGTGGCACATTTCTTGTTTGCCCATACAACAGTAAGAGGAAATTTTGTAATAAATGGAAGTAAGAAACAGGTAGAAGCAATAGAGGATATTGTCCCTCTTTATAATGTAGAAGGTAAGTTTCAGGTTCCAGAAAAAATCAGGCGTATTTATCTTGCGCCTCAGATGAAGGACATTCCTTTTACCAAACAAGATACTACGGTAAAATATAAGATACCAAAGATGGAATGCCATCAAATGGTGGTTGTTGAGTATGAATAAAAGGAAAACAGACAGGATGGAAATCTTGTCTGTTTTTTTATAAAAATATTCATAAAATCCATATTGATATATGCTAATAACTGCTGTATAGTAATAGTCAGTATACATGAATAAAGGAGAAAAAACATGCCAAGACCAAGCAAACCTAGGAAAGTGAAAAGAATTCCAAGATATACGAGGTTTTATGCAGAAGGACATGAAAATAGTAAACATCTGATTCTGTTAAATGTAGAAGAATATGAAACAATCCGTCTTATGGATTATGTAGGATTAACGCAGGAAGAATGTGCAATCTCAATGGGGGTGGGAAGAGCTACTGTACAAAGTCTTTATGTAGAAGCACGCAAAAAAATGGCGAGGTTTTTGGTGGAAGCATCTGGACTTAGAATAGAGGGTGGCAATTATGAAGTATGCTCAGAACAGCCTATTATCGCAGAAATGAGAAGCAGAAAAGGAGAGAATGTTATGAAAATTGCAGTAACTTATGAAAACCGGCAAGTATTTCAGCATTTTGGACATACAAAGCAGTTTAAAATTTATCAGGTAGAAGAAGGAAAAATTGTAAAAACGGAAGTGATTGATACAAATGGAAGCGGACATGGCGCACTTGCGGGATTTTTAAAAGAAAACGAAGTTGATACCTTGATTTGCGGAGGAATTGGAGCCGGAGCTAGAAATGCACTGGCAGAGGCTGGGATTCGTTTGTTTCCAGGAGCTGCGGGTGATGCAGATGCTCAGGTAGAATCTTTCCTTGCAGGAAGTCTTAATTATGATCCAGATACCATGTGTAATCATCATGGAGAAGAGCATTCATGCGAAAATCATAAAAAAGATCACTCATGTGGTGAAAATCATGGATGCGGAAATCATTAAAGAATGTACACTCTGTCCAAGAGCATGTCATGTAAATCGTGCAGAAGGAATGCGAGGGGCTTGTGGGATGGACTGCAAAATTTATGCTGCCCGTGCGGCTCTTCATATGTGGGAGGAGCCGTGCATTTCCGGAGAGAAAGGTTCCGGTGCTGTTTTTTTTGCAGGATGTGGTCTTAGATGTATTTTTTGTCAAAACAGGGAAATAGCGATTGGAAAACAGGGGAAAGAGATTTCAGTTGAAAGACTGGGAGAAATTTTTCTGGAACTTGAAGAAAAAGGGGCTGCAAATATAAATCTTGTAACCGGAGCACATTATGTTCCACAGATTGTAGAAGCATTGGAGTTGGCAAAAAAACAGGGAATGTCACTGCCTGTTGTATATAATTCAAGTGGTTATGAAAATGTGGAAACGCTAAAGTATTTGGAAGGGTATGTAGATGTGTATCTACCGGATTTTAAGTATATGGAACCGGAACTTGCCGAACAATTTTCTCATGCTGGTGATTATCCGGAAAAGGCGAAATTAGCAATACAAGAGATGGTACGTCAGACAGGAGAATGTTGTTTTAATCAATATGGTTATATAACAAAAGGAACTATAGTAAGACATTTGATTCTTCCAGGACATACAGTAAATTCAAAAAAAGTTTTGAAATATCTTTATGATAGGTATGGAGACAGCGTTTTTATCAGTATTATGAATCAGTATACGCCGGTTTATAAACAAAAAGAATATAAAGAATTAAATAGAAAAGTAACAGAGAGAGAGTACCAAAAAGTTTTAAATTATGCTTTGGAACTTGGGTTACAAAATGGATTTTGGCAAACGGGAGATACGGCAAAAGAGAGTTTTATTCCCGAGTTTGACTATGAGGGAATATAAAAATCTCCAGAAAGGAAGGAGGCCGGTACTTTCGTACCGGCGCGTATGAAAAAGAAAAATATTTAATTAAGAAAGACTAATTGCTTTCTACGTTATTAATATATCCAGAAAATGTGAAGAATTTGTGATATAGATTTGAAAAAAATGTGAAAAAGTATATTGACAACAGAATGAAGATTTCATATATTAATAAAGAAAAAGGGAATGAGGTACTCCCGTAGCGTATGCTTAAACTGCTTTCAATAAGCTGATGACTTCTGTTTTTACGCAGAAGGTGTCGGCTTTTTTGTTTTTATGGGAGAAGATTTCTTATACTGATAAAACGAGATGGTTGAAGGAGGAAAAAGGAATGTTATGTAGTCTTGCCGCTATATTACTTTGTGGAATGTTTATGGGATGGATCTGTAAAAAAATACATTTGCCCAGTCTTTTGGGTATGTTGGTCACAGGAATTCTCTTAGGTCCATTTGCTTTAAATGTAATTGATGGGACTATTTTGGACATTTCAGCAGAGTTAAGAAAAATTGCATTGATTGTAATTCTTACAAGAGCAGGTTTGTCTTTGGATATGAATGATTTACGAAAAGTAGGACGCCCGGCATTTCTTATGTGTTTTGTTCCGGCATGTCTGGAAATGCTGGGTATGGTATTAATTGCACCAAAACTTCTGGGGATTTCTATTTTAGACGCAGCAATAATGGGGGCTGTTGTGGCCGCCGTTTCGCCTGCCGTAATTGTTCCTAAAATGCTGAAATTAATGGAAGAAGGATATGGAACAGATAAAAGTATACCGCAGATGATTCTTGCAGGAGCATCGGTAGATGATGTATTTGTGATTGTATTATTTTCTGTATTTACAGGACTTGCTCAGGGAGAAGAGGTTTCTGTTAAAAAATTTGCAGAAATTCCCATTTCGATTCTTTTAGGTATTGTAATAGGGGTAGCAACAGGCTTTTTGTTATGTGCGTTCTTTAAAAAGGTACATATTCGTGATACCTCAAAAGTTCTTATTCTTTTGAGCATTGCGTTTCTTCTGGTAACATTAGAAGATGCGTTGTCAGGAAAAATTTTCTTTGCCTCTTTAATTTCTGTTATGACTATGGGAATTACGTTACAGAAAAGAAGAGATCATGTTGCAGCACGTCTTTCCTCAAAATTCAATAAAATATGGGTAGCTGCAGAAATCATATTGTTTGTTCTTGTGGGAGCTACTGTGGATATAAAATATGCAGTAGCTGCAGGTGGAAAGGCTGTTATTCTTATTTTTGCAGTTCTTATTTTCAGAATGATCGGTGTATCTTTATGCCTGTTAAAGACAGACTTATCCTGGAAAGAGATTCTTTTTTGTATGACTGCTTATATGCCGAAAGCGACTGTGCAAGCTGCAATCGGAGGAGCGCCGCTGGCTATGGGACTGGGATGTGGAAAAATTGTTTTAACAGTAGCGGTTTTAGCTATTCTTATAACGGCTCCTCTTGGTGCATTTTTAATAGAATCAGGCTATAAACATATGCTAAATAAATGTTAGATTATATAATGAATCATGCCCCCGTCTTTAATTGGCGGGGGCATTTGATTAATTGCATTTTCTTTCATTTTTAATACAATTACATGAAGCTGGCATATCGAAACTGGGGTTATACGCATAGAAATTTTTCGAATCAAGTTGTTCCTGGATAGAGCGTAAAGCTTCTCCAAAACGCTGATAGTGAACAACTTCACGTGCACGCAGAAATTTAATGGGATCTGCAATTTCTGGAATGTGTTTCACAACCCGGAGGATATTGTCGTAGGTTACTCTTGCTTTTTGTTCTGCTGCAAGGTCTTCATGGAGATCAGTGATGGGATCTCCTTTACTTTGGAATTCGCAGGCATTAAACGGAATGCCTGCGGCTGCCTGTGGCCATACACCAACTGTGTGATCAATATAATAAGGACCAAATCCAGAGCTTTCTATTTCCTCCATTGACAAATTACGTGTAAGCTGATGGACAATGGTAGCAATCATTTCCATATGGGCCAGTTCGTTCGCCCATGGAGGTTATCAATGGTTTGAAATCATTGGATTTTAGGGAAAATATCAAGGGAAAAGGTAATATCATTGCCTTTTCGGAAGTGATTTTTCGTGTCTTTCGTGTATTCTACACGTTCTATTAATTCTTTTAGGACATTGTTTCTTGTCTGAATATCCCAGTCCCAATAGTTTGATAAAAGATACTCACATCGAGGTATAAAATTATTTTTTTGAGCCAGAAGCATTTTATCATGTTCCAGTTCTTTCTTTAATTGTTCTATGGCAGAATCACAGTCTTTAATTTCTCTGGCAGTAACATCGGAACGTTCAAGAAAAATTTCTGTTGTATAAATTCCCTGTTCAAGAAAATCATACTGTTTGTTCTTCTGCTCATGGAGCTTCTCAAGCTGTTCCTGTTTTTCGGAAATCAGAATTTCTTTTGCCTGAATGATATCAGTGCCGGCATTGTCTGTCAAAGTGTCGTTGAGTTTATAATTCTGTACAAGCTCTGCAAGACCATTTATAATAGCCTGTTCTACCAGGTGCAGCTTACTGCTTACTGTGCTGCAGGAAGTGTAAGTGCACATAAGAGTATCTTCATAGCCATTTTTTGCATAAGGACGACGAACCATAGCGCGGCCACACTTTTTGCAATATACCAATCCTGCAAGAGGATTTTTCAGGGCAGCAGTAACACCGATTGGGCGGGGAGGATTTTTCATGCGAATCTGTTCTGCCTTTTGAAACAATTCTTCTGAAATAATAGCAGGATGAAGTCCATCGGCCAGAATGTAATGATCAGATCGTGGCCGGGAGATAACGACGTGTCCGTTTTCGATATGCCGGACTGTCTTGCGCTTTTCCCAATGGATTTTTCCGCAGTAGACCGGATTTTCCAGAATACCTTTCACAGTAGCAGGAGACCAGTCTTTGCGGGTAAGGGCAGGAATGCCCATATCATTTAATTTTCGTGTGATTTTCGAAACACCAAGACGTACTCCATCAATGCCGGATACATACCAGTTAAAAATCAGGCGTACTACTTCGGTCTGATCAGGAAGAGGCTTCAAAGTAAAACCTTTATCCCCCTCTATTTTAATACGTTCATATCCATATGGAGGACGATTTCCGCAGTATTTGCCTTCTTTTACAGAGGCGATACGGCCGGCATTGAGACGTCGTTTGATGGTCTTATATTCTCTTCGTGACATAAAAAGCCCGAATTCAAAATATTCTTCATCAAATTCATTGTTTGGATCATATATCTTTAAAGGAGTTATGATTTTGGTATCTGAGTATTGAAACGCTCTGGAGACAGTTCCCTGGTCAATGGTATCACCTCTTGCAAGACGCTCTACTTCCATAACCAGGACACCGTCCCACATACCAGCTTCCACTTCACGGAGGAGTTGCTGCATGACAGGTCGAGCAGAGATTGTTTCTCCTGATACAACTTCTTTATAGATTGCACCAATATGGTATTTGTGACGTTTGGCAAGTTCCAACAGAGTCTTTTCGTGTCTGGCAAGAGTCTCTCCTTCTCCACGAGCCTCAGCTTCCCGATCTGCACGGGATTTGCGGAGATAAATGCAGATGTTTTCTAAACTCATGAGTATCACCTCTTTGTAAAATATGTAAAAATGGGTACAAAAATAACAGCCTCCGAAAATACGTTTCGGTTGCAAGGCTGCTCCGAAGATGATACAATATCATTGCTTAAGAGGTATCTCTTCGGAGATATGATTCCGCTCTGGTGTTGGTAGCACTGGGGCGGTTTTTTTGTTG
>JARIAR010000046.1 GCA_029257805.1 Blautia sp. | reverse complement strand
CAAGGATATCTTCGCTTACACCTTTTGCGATGCCTACTACATGTTCAGCAGCCCAGGACATTTCAGAATCCTGTTTGGAAAATTTCTCAGCCGGTGCCTTACATACTGGACATACCTCCGGTGCTGTATCTCCTTCATGAACATAACCACATACATTACATACCCATTTAGCCATAGTTTTAATCTCCTTTTCTTATATAAATTTAATTTGTTATTGTTTGATTTGATTGTTTTAATAACAGTAACCATTACTGATGTTGTTATCATAATATACTGGATGAAAAAAGTCAAGATATATTTTGAAAAAAATTAAAATACCTGAATAAAAAAGTTGACAATGACTAACTCAGGAGGTAAAATGGGAATAAGTTAATTATATCTAACTTATCTTGAAAGAATCTGCTCTTCGAAACGGGATACTCGAAGAAAAGATAGGAGTGAGCATAGCAAATGGATTGTGAAAAGTTTGAAGTGATTATGAGCCGCCACTGTTCTCCTGTACTTATGGGACAGAAGCCGGCCAATCTTGTTTCCTTTTCAAAGGAAAAGATGCCGGACTTTCCGGAACTGTTTCAATTTTATAAAGAAAAGTTTTCTGCAAAAGGGATTTTTATGAAAGTAATCTGCGGATGCAGAAAGCATTATCTTGTATTCGTTTACCGCAAAGATATGTTGGAACAGTATCTGACACAGAAAGAAGCAAAAGAACTTCTTATGCAGGATGGATATTCAGAGGAAGAGGATCTGGATCAATGGATTCTTCATTTAAAAGAAAGATTTGAAATGCAGAAAGAATTTCCTCATGAAATAGGACTGTTTCTTGGTTATCCGTTAGAAGATGTCAAGGGATTCCGTCTGCATGGAGGAAGTGGATGTAAGCTGTGTGGTTACTGGAAGGTTTATGGAGATGTGGAAAAGGCGAAACTTCAATTTGCAGTCTATGATAAATGCCGGGAATTTATGAATCGGCAGATTTGCCAGGGTTATTCTATTTTGCAGATTATAGAAAGGAATGAATGGTGTGCGCAGAAATCTGCGTAAGTGTTCAGACAGGAGGAAAATATGAGTAAAGCAGCAGTTATTTATTGGTCAGCAACAGGAAACACAGAGGCAATGGCACAGGCAGTTGCAGAAGGTGCGAAAGCTGCCGGAGTGGAAGTTGATCTTTTTGAAGTAGGAGAAGTGACACCGGCACAGGCTCTTGAATATGAAACTTTGGCTCTGGGTTGTCCGGCTATGGGAGATGAAGAACTGGAAGAAGGAGAATTCGAACCGTTTTTTGCAGAGTTAGAAAAAGGATTGTCCGGAAAAAAAGTCGTTCTTTTTGGTTCTTATGACTGGGGCGACGGAGAATGGATGCGTAGCTGGTATGACAGAACAAAAGATGCAGATGCAACTTTGCTTGCAGAGGAAGGTCTGATCATTAATAATACACCAGAGGAAGATGGTCTGGAAGCATGCCGTGAACTTGGGAAAAAAATGGCATAAAAGATAATAACAGGTGAAAGATCCGGAAGAACGAAGAAAAGTTCTGCCGGATCTTTTTTGTTTTACAAGAAGAAAAGGTACGTGTATAATTGCAGAAGGAGGATATGGATTATGAAAAGAGAAGAGGCAGAAAAGTATCTTTTTTGTGCAATGTCCATAGGAGAGCAGCTTTTAATGAGCGGGGCGGAGGTTGGACGTGTGGAGGATACCATTCGTCGTATTTGTATGAGTTATGGCGCTGTGCGGGTAGATGTATTTTCTATTACTTCCAGCATTGTGACAACCATGTATGGAGAGGATTTTGAGGCTTTTACCCAGACAAGGAGAGTTTCCGGCATGGAAAATAATCTTCATAAGCTGGATCAGCTCAATCGTCTTTCGAGAAAAATTTGTGAAACGCATCCTGCCCCGGAGGAGATTAGAAGAGAACTTTTGGAGATACAAAACGGACCCAGATATTCGTTTGGGATGCAGCTTTTTATTTATGCAGTGATTTCCGGATCTTTTTCTGTGTTTTTTGGAGGAGACTGGAAAGATATGCTGGCTTCGGCAGTTATTGGTGTGCTTTTAAAGCTGCTGCAGTTTTTGGTTGGGAAAACTTCCGTAAACGGGCTGCTTACTGCCCTGATCTGTTCTATTGCAGGTGGTTTTCTGGCAAATATTTTTGTTTTCCTGGGGATTGGAACGCATGAGGATCTTATTAGCATAGGAAATATTATGCTTTTGATTCCCGGTCTTGCCCTTACAAACTCCCTTCGGGATATGTTTGCAGGAGATACCATTACAGGGCTGATCCGGTTTATGGAATCGGTGCTTCTGGCTGTTATCATCGCACTTGGCTTTACAGTTGCAAATTTCGTAATGTAAAAATTAGGATGCAGGGGAGAAGAGAAAATGAGAGAAGGAATACAATTAATGGCAGCCTGGATTGGTTCCCTGGGTTTTGGCGCTCTTTTTAATATTCGGGGAAAGAAGCTGTTCTATGCTTCCTTTGGGGGATTCCTGGCCTGGGGAGTATATCTGGCAGTTTTCCATTTTTATCCGGATCCGTATTTGGGAGGATTTGTTGCTTCTGTGGCGTTGACCATATATGCAGAATGTATGGCAAGATATCATAAAACTCCGGTTACGGTTTTTCTTGTATCTGCTGCCATTCCCCTGATTCCGGGAGCTGCTCTTTACCGATCCATGAACTGTCTTATGAAAAGAGACTGGGAAGGTGTTGGAACAGAAAGTGCTTACACCCTGTTGTTTGCTGCAAGTATGTCGGCAGGGATTACTGTGACAACCGTTATTTTTCGTATGGTATGGAATGGAATATACAGAAAGAAAAGGCTGTAAGCAGGCTTTACAAACATCCTAAAATATGATAGGATTTTACTATATGAAAAACTCATGGAAAAAGAGAGTACATATGCGTACCGCATTACAGAGAAATCCCGCAAGGTGAGAGGGATATGCATGGAGCATATAGAAGATGGCTTTGGAGAGGCGTGGCTGAGGGAAACTTAGGCTGCGACAGGTTCGCCTGTTATAGCGATGGGGTATGATATGTACCTGATAAGGTCTTCTGCCGTGAGGCAGGGATAAAAAGAAGTGGTAACACGGGTAAAGCTCGTCTTCTCTGACAGGGAAGGCGTTTTTTTATTATAAAAACTTAAATAGAGGAGAGAAAAAAGATGGAAAAGCAGAAGTATTATATCACAACTGCGATTGCCTATACATCCGGCAAACCGCATATTGGAAATACCTATGAGGCAGTTCTTGCAGATGCCATTGCCCGCTACAAAAGACAGCAGGGTTATGATGTATTTTTCCAGACAGGAACAGATGAGCATGGTCAGAAAATTGAAATGAAGGCAGCAGAAGCCGGAATCACACCGAAGGAATTTGTGGATAATGTTTCCGGTGAGATTAAAAATATCTGGGATATGATGAATACATCTTATGATAAGTTTATTCGTACAACAGATGAGGAACATGAAAAACAGGTTCAGAAAATCTTCAAAAAAATGTATGCAAAAGGGGATATTTATAAAGGACATTACGAGGGAATGTACTGTACTCCATGTGAATCCTTCTTTACAGAATCCCAGCTTGTAGACGGAAAATGCCCGGACTGCGGACGTCCTTGTGTTCCGGCAAAAGAAGAAGCATATTTCTTTAAAATGAGCAAATATGCAGACCGTCTTATTGAGCATATTAATACACATCCGGAATTTATTCAGCCGGAATCCCGTAAAAACGAGATGATGAATAACTTCCTTCTTCCGGGACTTCAGGATCTTTGTGTATCCAGAACCTCCTTTAAATGGGGAATCCCGGTAGATTTTGATCCGAACCATGTTGTATATGTATGGCTGGATGCTCTTACAAACTATATTACCGGAATCGGATATGACTGTGATGGAGAAAGCACGGAACAGTTTAAAAAAGACTGGCCGGCAGACCTGCATCTGATCGGAAAAGATATTATCCGTTTCCATACGATCTACTGGCCGATCTTCCTTATGTCTCTTGATCTGCCGCTTCCAAAACAGGTATTTGGACATCCGTGGCTTCTTCAGGGTGACGGAAAGATGAGTAAATCCAAAGGAAATGTAATCTATGCAGATGAGCTGGTTGATTTCTTTGGAGTTGACGCAGTGCGCTACTTTGTACTTCACGAAATGCCTTTTGAAAATGATGGTGTGATCACATGGGAACTTATGGTAGAGCGTCTGAATTCCGAGCTTGCCAATACTCTTGGAAACCTTGTAAACAGAACCATCTCCATGTCCAATAAATATTTTGGAGGCGTTGTAGAAAACAAAGGTGTAAGTGAGCCGGTAGATGAAGATATGAAGTCCTTCATTCTTAGTGTGCCAGGAAAAGTAGAAGAGAAAATGGATAAACTTCGTGTGGCAGATGCTATGACAGAAGTCTTCACTCTGTTTAAACGCTGCAATAAATACATTGATGAAACGATGCCATGGGCACTTGCAAAAGAGGAAGAGAAGAAAGACCGTCTTGCAACGGTTCTTTACAATCTGGTAGAAGGCATTTGTATTGGAGCAACTCTTTTGAAATCTTTTATGCCGGAAACAACAGAGCGTATTCTTGCACAGCTTCATGCAGAAGACAGAACACTGGAAGATCTTAAGACGTTTGGTCTGTATCCATCTGGAAATAAAGTAACAGAAAAACCGGAAATTCTTTTTGCACGTCTTGATCTGAAAGAAGTTATGGAAAAAGTAGAAGCTCTGCATCCTCCTGTTCAGGAAGAAGAGAAAAAAGAAGAGGAAAACGTTATTGATATTGAGGCAAAACCGGAGATCACATTTGATGACTTTGGAAAACTTCAGTTCCAGGTTGGTGAGATCATTTCCTGTGAAGAAGTGAAAAAATCCAGAAAGCTTCTTTGCTCTCAGGTGAAGATCGGAAGTCAGGTACGCCAGATCGTATCCGGAATTAAAGGACATTATTCTGCAGAAGAAATGGTAGGCAAAAAAGTTATGGTAGTAACAAACCTGAAACCTGCCAAACTCGCAGGAATTATGAGTGAAGGCATGATCCTTTGCGCAGAAGATGCAGAAGGAAATCTTGCATTGATGACACCGGAGAAAGAAATGCCGGCAGGAGCGGAAATTTGCTGATGAAAAATAAAAAATCTATTATAGGGGCGGTTGTTCTTGTAATTGTAGTGGCTGTACTTTTTGGAGTATATACATTTACAAAACCGCAAACAAAAGCAGGAAGTAAGGATATTACCGTACAGGTTGTAGATAAAGACGGAAAGACAGAAGACTTTGAGTATCATACAGACAGACAGTATCTTGGGGAAGTTTTGCAGGATGAAAAGCTTGTGGAAGGGGAAAATGGAGAGTATGGACTCTTTATTACCTCTGTAAATGGAATCAAGGCAGATGACAGCAACCAGGAATGGTGGTGTATTACGAAAGGCGGAGAGTATCTGAATACTTCTGCAGACAAAACTCCTGTGGAAGATGGAGATGCTTACGAGCTTACTCTGACAGTAGGATACTGATCCGAGGGTGTATAAATGAGCAAACAGCCGAAAAAAAGTACAATGAAGGCTGTATACATGGTGACAATGGGATTTTTAAGCGCCATTCTTCTTCTTGGACAGGTGGGAATGGCGGCCCTTCCCAATATTGAGCCGGTAACAATGCTGATTATTGTATATACTTTGATCTACAAAAAACAGGTATTTTATATTATTTACACATTTGTTCTTTTAGAAGGGCTGATTTATGGATTTGGTATCTGGTGGTTCAGTTACCTTTATATCTGGAGTATTTTGGCAATAATCGTACTTCTGATGCAAAAAAACAGATCGGTTCTTACATGGACGGTTCTTGCAGGTGCATACGGACTTTCCTTTGGATTTTTATGTGCGATTCCGTATTTTATCTCAGGAGGACCGGGAGCAGGAGTTGCTTACTGGATTTCCGGAATTCCGTATGATATTGCACATTGTGTGGGAAACATAGTGGTGACAGCACTTTTATTTAGACCTGTATATCATGTGCTGAATAAAATGCATGGATCTCAGATTGCTTATCTGGCAAATATGGAAAAGAATGCGCATATAAGAAATACTCCTTGACAAAACCTGTATAAAAAGATTATAGTATTAGAAAATAAAAGGGAGTAGCTGGCACATTGGTGTTTGCGATGTCGTCAATCTCGACAGATCAGGATCTGTCCGTATCGTAATGAAACAGCGAGACTTTTATTGCATGGATCACATGCAATAAAAGTCTTTTTTTTATCCCAAAAGAAAGGAATATGCCTATGAAACAATACTACCGACAAAGTGCAGAGGAAGTACGCAGTGAGATCAATGGAGGTTCCTCGCCTCTTACAGATGCAGAAGTAAAAGCAAATCAGGAAAAATATGGATTCAATGAACTGGTGGAAGGTAAGAAGAAAAGTACATTTCAGATTTTTCTGGAACAGTTTAAAGATTTTCTTGTTATTATTCTTATCTGTTCTGCAATTGTTTCCCTGTTTCTTGGAGAGGCAGAAAGTGCAGTTGTAATTCTTGTGGTCATTACTATGAATTCTATTCTTGGAACCGTTCAGACGATTAAGGCGGAACATTCCCTGGATAGTTTAAAACAGCTTTCTGCACCGGATGCAAAGGTTCTTCGAAATGGGATCGTAGTACAGGTTCCAAGCCGGGAGGTTACAGTAGGAGATGAAGTATACCTGGAAGCAGGAGATTATGTTCCGGCAGATGGTCGAATTCTTGAAAGCGCCAGTTTGAAAGTAGATGAAAGTGCGCTTACCGGGGAAAGCCTTGGAGTGGAAAAAAGCAGCGATACTCTTACAGGGGAACTTCCTCTTGGAGATCGGGTAAATATGGTTTATTCAGGAAGTTTTGTTACGTATGGACGGGGAAGATTTCTTGTAACAGATACAGGAATGAACACAGAAGTAGGAAAAATAGCAGGACTTTTAAAAAACACTTCCGAGAAAAAGACACCTTTGCAGGTAAATCTGGATCAGTTTGGACAGAAGCTTTCGATTATCATTCTGGTTCTTTGTGCAGCATTATTTGGACTTCAGGTGCTAAAAGGCGGAGAAATAGCAGATGCCTTTCTTTTTGCAGTAGCTCTTGCAGTGGCAGCTATTCCGGAAGCATTAAGTTCTATTGTAACGATCGTTCTTGCGTTCGGAACACAGAAAATGGCAAAACAGGGTGCGATCATCCGTAAGCTTCAGGCAGTGGAAGGTCTTGGAAGCGTATCTATTGTATGTTCCGATAAAACCGGTACTCTGACACAGAATAAAATGACAGTAGAACATTATTATATAGACGGGCAGGATGTTCCGGCAGAGGAAATTGACCCGGAGAACCCGGTTCATAAACAAATGCTTCGCCTTAGTATTTTGTGTAATGATTCTACAAATATTGATGGAAAAGAAATCGGAGATCCAACAGAAACAGCTTTGATCAATCTGGGGGATAAGCTTGGCGTACCGGCACAGCGTGTGAGAAACGCATATCCGCGATTAAGTGAGATTCCGTTTGACAGCGACAGAAAACTGATGTCCACATTCCATAACCTGAAAGAGGGATATACCATGGTAACAAAAGGCGCCGTGGATGTTATGCTTGGACGTGTAAAGTATATTCAAAAAAATGGAGAGATTGTTTCTCTTACAGAAAAAGATGTGCAGGAAATTGAAAAAGCAAATGAAGATTTTTCAAAACAGGGTCTGCGTGTCCTTGGTGTAGGATATCGAAGATTTGAGCAGGAAAAGCAGCTGGAACTGGAAGATGAAAAAGATCTTGTATTTCTTGGATTAATTGCCATGATGGATCCGCCCCGTCCTGAAAGTATACAGGCAGTTGCAGATTGTATCCAGGCAGGAATTCGTCCCATCATGATAACGGGAGATCATAAAGTAACAGCAGCTGCCATTGCGAGAAGGATTGGAATTCTTACAGATGACAGTCAGGCATGCGAGGGAGCGGATATTGATGGATTGACAGAGGAAGAACTGAAGGACTTTGTGGAAAATATTACGGTGTATGCACGTGTTACACCGGAACATAAAATCCGTATTGTCCGTGCATGGCAGGAAAAAGGAAATATTGTTTCTATGACAGGAGACGGAGTAAACGATGCTCCGGCTTTGAAGCAGGCGGACATTGGGGTGGCAATGGGGATTACAGGAACAGAAGTGTCAAAGGATGCTTCTTCTATGATCCTTACAGATGATAATTTTGCCACGATCATTAAAGCAGTGGAAAATGGAAGAAACGTATATGCAAATATTAAGCGTGCCATCCAGTTCCTTCTTTCCGGAAACTTTGCAGGAATCCTTGTGGTATTGTTGTCATCCCTTTTGGGACTTCCGGTTCCTTTTGCTGCTGTACATTTGTTGTTTATCAACCTTGTAACAGACAGCCTTCCGGCGATTGCCCTGGGACTTGAGCCTTATAAGCACGACGTTATGAAAGAAAAACCTCGTCCCATGAACGAAACGATCCTGACAAAAAGTTTTCTCTTCCGTGTAGGTGTGGAAGGAACAGTAATTGGCCTTATCACGCTTGGAGCTTTTGTGCTGGGATATCAGGGTGGAGATGCAAAACTTGCAAGTACAATGGCTTTTGCAGTGCTTTGTCTGTCGCGTCTTGTTCACGGATATAACTGTAAATCAAAGAGACCTGTGCTGTTTAAGAAGCAGTTCTTTAATAACAAATATATGCAGGGCGCTTTGGCAGTAGGTGTTGTTCTTGTAACACTTGTATTAATGGTTCCGGCATTCCAGGGACTTTTCGCAGTAAGAACATTAAACCTTACACAGCTTTTTACAGTATATGGTCTTGCTCTTTTAAATCTGCCTGTGATCCAGGTTATAAAAGCTTTGAAAAAATAAACAGGATGGAGAGTCCCCGGCAATGGCCGGGGATTTTTTTCTGTTTGTTACAGGCTGTACAGTTTTCTGCCAGTTTGCTATACTATAGAAAAGAACAGCAAAAAATGTTTAACAGAGGTGGTATAATGGGAGAAGGTTTCAGTCATTTTGATGAAAAAGGAAATGCGGTCATGGTAGATGTGTCCGGAAAAAACGATACGTGCCGTACAGCGGTGGCTGTGGGAGAAATTCATGTAGGACCGGAAATCATGGAAGCTGTTACAGGGGGAAATATAAAAAAAGGGGATGTTCTTGGAGTTGCACGTGTGGCAGGCATTATGGGAGTAAAAAGAACTTCGGATCTGATCCCTATGTGTCATCCTCTTTTTATCCAGAAATGTGCCGTGGATTATCAGCTGGAAGAGGAAAAAGGGATCATCCGGGTTTTCTGTACAGTAAAGACACAGGGAAAGACAGGAGTGGAAATGGAAGCACTGACAGGGGTGCAGGTGACACTTCTTACTATTTATGATATGTGTAAAGCCATTGATAAAGGAATGGTTATGACAAATATTCATCTTATAGAAAAAACAGGAGGGAAAAGCGGAGAGTTTCGCTTTGGTGAAAAAAATGAAACGTGTAGCAGTAATTACGTCAAGTGACAGCGGATACAAAGGAGAGCGGGAAGATTTAAGCGGACCTGTTATAAAAGAGATTGCAGAGAAAGCAGGGTATGAAGTTGTTTCTATGGAGATTTTTCCGGATGACAGGGAAATTCTGAAGAAACGGATGGGGGAAATCGCAGATAAGGGAGAGGCAGAGCTGATCCTTACAACCGGCGGAACAGGATTTTCTCCAAGAGATGTAATGCCGGAGGCAACAGAGGAAATCTGTGAAAGACGTGTGCCGGGAATTCCTGAGGCAATGCGGGCTTACAGCATGACTATTACGAAACGGGCTATGTTAAGCCGTGCGGCAGCAGGGATTCGTAAAAAGACACTGATCGTAAATCTGCCGGGAAGTCCTAAAGCAGTAAGGGAAAGTCTGGAATATATTATAGATACCCTGGGCCATGGGATTGAGATCATGACAGGAGAGACCGGGAATTGTGCAAGATAGGAGAGGGTTGTATGGGAAAAATAATGTCCGTATGTATGAGTGAAGCAAAGGGAACACAGAAGCAGAATGTGGGGACAGCGGAATTTATAGAAGACTGGGGAATGAAAAACGATGCACATGCAGGAAAGTGGCACAGGCAGGTAAGTCTTCTGTCTTATGACAAAATAGAAGAATTTCGGGCAAGAGGAGCAGAAGTGGCAGATGGGGCTTTTGGAGAAAATCTTGCAGTGGAAGGTTTTGATTTTGCAAAACTTCCTGTTGGAACAAAGTTTCGCTGTAATGATGTTGTGTTGGAGCTTACACAGATTGGAAAAAAATGCCACAGCGGATGTGAGATATTTAAAAAAATGGGCGACTGTATTATGCCAAGAGAAGGTGTTTTTACAAAAGTACTGCATGGAGGCAGAATCAGCGTAGGAGATGAACTGGAAATTTTGGAGGCAGAAAAATGATATTTGATACACATGCACATTATGATGACACGGCATTTGACCAGGACAGAGAGACCCTTTTATTTTCCATGAAGGAAAATGGAGTGGGATATATTGTTAATGCCTGTGCTTCTATTGAAGATATGGAAAAGACAATTGCTTTAATGGAAAAATATCCGTTTATTTATGGAGCAGTAGGGGTTCATCCGGATGATGCAGATAAAATGACGCAGGAAACACTTGAGAAGATCCGTGATCTTTCCATGCATAAAAAAACAGTGGCAATTGGAGAGATCGGGCTGGACTATTACTGGCATAAGGAGAAGGAAGAACATTGTATACAAAAAGAAATGTTCTGTGCACAGATGGACATTGCCCGTGAAAGAAAGCTGCCCTTTATGATCCACAGCAGGGATGCAGCAGAGGATACGCTTTCCATTGTGCGGGAATATGTAAAGGCCGGAATGTATGGAGGTATTATCCATTGCTTTTCATATGGAAAAGAAATGGCAAAGGAATATCTGGATATGGGACTTTTTCTTGGTATAGGGGGAGTTGTCACTTTTAAAAATGCCAGAAAATTAAAAGAAGTGGTTGCATATGCGCCATTGGACCAGCTTGTTTTGGAAACAGATTGCCCGTATATGTCGCCGGAGCCTTACAGAGGAAAGAGAAATGCTTCTCATAACCTTGTTTATGTAGCACAGGCAATTGCAGATCTGAAGGGAATTTCCGTAGATGAAGTAATTGCAGTGACAGAGGAGAATGGGAAAAAACTCCTGCATATTTAAAAGAGACAAAAACTCTACTCTTGACAGAACAAATGTTTGCTATTATAATAAATATACAAAAAACGCTTGTATGTCTGGAGTGTGAGAAATGGAAAATGTAAAAGAAACTTATGAAAAAGTTCATTGTCCATATTGTAAAAACCAGAGATTGTTTGATGTTCTGGGTGGAGGATATGGGAGAGTCCGGATCAAGTGTCCGGTTTGCAAAAAGGAAGTGGAGTTGTATCTGGAGCAATGCGATAAGAAAAGACAGGATCGTATGAATGCATATTTTCGAAAATTAAACAGAGACTGAGCGAGTAGTCAGTATAGATACTAGATTCAAAGCCGGGAAGAATATTCTGCAAGGGGCAGAAATATTTTTCCCGGCTTTTTTGGAAAGAAGGGGTGATTATATGAATTGGATGAATCTACGGAGGATCTGCAGCTTCTTCTGAATCCAACAGCGGATATGGGATTTTCCATTAAGGATAAAGAAGATAATCAGATGTTTTTTGACAAGACAGGTTTTCTTGCAAAAATCAAGGATAAAAATGGGAATACTACACAGATCCATCATGCGGAGAACCGTATTACAAAAGTCACAGACTGTACAGGAAAGCGTTCGTTTATTTTTACCTATGATAAAAACAGTGCAGGAAAGATGACGCACCTGAAAAAAATCCAGACACCGTCAGGAACCATACTCCTGGATTATAAAGGAGAGGATCTGACACGTATTACGGATATCGATGGTGCAAAAGCTGATTATACATATGACAGCAGCCATCGTCTCACTGAGGTGTGGAACAGAGTGGATGACTATAAGCTGCGTTACAGTTATTCCAATACAGGTGCCCATCGTGTAAAAAGTATTACGGAATTTGCAGGAAACACAGAAGGAGACAAACTTTCTCTTACTTATGGATATAACAGTACAAAATATGTGGACCGAGACGGCAGAGTGGAAATTTACCGATTTAACAATAGTGGAAATCTTCTTCATGTACATGATAGTTTTGGACATGCTTCAAGTGCGAAATTTAATACAAAGGGAAATCAGGTAAACCGTCTGGAAAATGAGACGAAGCTTCAGAACAATATTGTACAGCTTTTGCAGGATCCTATTATGGAAGAGGAGACCGGTTCTCCATGGTATTCCAGTGTATGTGCAGGTAATATTGTGACAGCATCCAGAAATACAGATCCCCGTCATTGTGAGGCAGGTACACGTTCTTTAAAACTTATGAGTACAAAGGAAAGCGGTTATGGATACTGGCGGCAGGATGTTAAGGTAAAGAGGGGAGAAACGTATACTTTTTCCATGTATGTGAAAGCAGATATTTCTGCTCTGGAAAATGGGGGGAAATGTTTCCTTCGGGCTCAGTGCTACGATAAAGATGGTCAATCTGTACAGTACGACAGTGAGGAGATTCGCAGCACAACAGATGGGTTCCTTCAGCTTTCTGTATTTTTTAAGGTTCCGGAGAATGCAAAAAATGATACTGTAAATCTTTACCTTCATCTGTACCATGTAAAAGGGACTCTTTATGGAGATGTGGCACAGCTTGAAACAGGAAACACAGCGAACCGATGCAATCTTGTGGAAAACGGAAGTTTTCATTTGGGAGATACTTCCGGTTTTACAAAAATGGGTACAGAAGAGGATGCTCTTGTAACTGCTGAAGCTGCTGTTGAAATTCCAATTCAAAAAGGACTTCATGTAATTGGAAAAGATGCAGTTCTTCGAAAATCACCGGACCTTTCTGCTGCAAGTGCGGCACCTCTGGCATATGGAGAGCATATCAGCGGTATTTATACAGTAATCGGAAGAGACGGAAAAGAATGGCACCGCGCAGTAAAAGAAGGAGGACAAAAAGGATATATTCCGGCATCCCAGGCAATTCCATATGCTTCCGGCAGTGAGGGCGTATATAACGGCGCAGTGGCAATGAATAACGGAATCCTTTATGGACAGGCAAATGCAGGTTCCAGTCATGTGCAGGGAGGAATTCCAAAAGGAACACGCCTTTGTATTACAAAAACAAGTACAGATTCTAAGGGGAGAAAATGGTACTTTGCAGCTTTAAGTATAGATAAAAATCGTTACCACGGATATATTCCAGAGGATACTGTCATTCGTCTTGCAAGAAATGATGCATGGGGAAAAACAAATAAAAGTACGAAGCTTTATGCAACTCCGTCACGGGCAGGAGCAGTAAAAGCAACTGTGGGAAGTGGTACTGCATATACTTTAAGAGGCGAGGTCTATAATACGGAAGGAACTTTCTATGCCGTGCTTCTTGGAGATGAATTTGTATATCTCCATAAGGAGGATGTAGCTGTTTCCACAGCACCAAATGTAGTACGTCTTGGAAAAGAAAAAGCACCGGGGCAGATTGCGGATCTTGACCGCCATATCTATAAATTTGCAGGTGATCCGGCAATGGATAAGAAGCTTACAAAGAC
>JARIAR010000038.1 GCA_029257805.1 Blautia sp. | reverse complement strand
CCAAAACACAGTACAGCTTAACGGATGACCAGACAAAACTGGGAGCACCAAAAGATTTCGAAGTAACTGTACGAAATCTGAAGATTTCTGCCGGTGCAGGATTTATTGTAGCTCTTACAGGAGAGATTATGACAATGCCAGGTCTTCCAAAAGTTCCTGCAGCTGAAAAAATCGATGTAGATGAAACAGGAAAGATCACCGGTCTGTTTTAATATTTAAACAAAGATCCTGCCCGGTCTTTGTTTGAACGGAATATTGATTGAAAGAAAGAGGGATAAGAAAATGGGATTTTCAACAAGCACATGTACAGAATTCGTTGAGGTTCTTGCCTCTAAAGCTCCGGTTCCGGGAGGCGGCGGTGCATCCGCCCTTGTTGGAGCTGTAGGGACTGCCCTTGGAAATATGGTTGGCAGTCTGACAGTTGGCAAGAAAAAATATGCAGATGTAGAAGAAGAAATGTACGAATTAAAAGCAAAATGCGATCAGCTTCAAAAAGATTTCCTTCGTCTGATCGAGAGGGATGCAGAGGTTTTTGAACCTCTTTCAAAGGCGTATGGAATGCCTCGGGAAACAGAAGAAGAGAAAGCAGAGAAAGCAAGGGTTATGGAAATTGTGTTAAAAGATGCATGCTCGGTTCCTATGGAAATTATGGAGAAATGCTGTGAAGCAATTGAATTAATCGTAGAATTTGGCGAAAAAGGTTCTAAGCTTGCGATCAGTGATGCTGGGGTAGGCGCTGCTTTTTGTAAAGCTGCTCTGAAAGGGGCAAGCCTTAATGTGTATATTAATACGAAATCAATGGCAGACAGAGAATATGCGGATGAATTAAATAAAAAAGCAGATGCCATGTTGGAAAAATATACAAAAATTGCGGATGAGACATTTAACAGCGTACTTGCGAGATTAAAGTAAGCAGTATGTAGATGTGAAAAAATGGAGGGACGGAAATAATGGCAAAACAGTTATTGGGAAAAGAAGTAACTTCTGCATTAAATGAAAGAATTAAAGCAAATGTTGCGGAATTACAGGGAAAAGGCGTGAATCCTACTTTATGTATTATTCGTGTAGGGAAAAATCCAAGTGATATTTCTTACGAAAAAGGAGCCACAAAACGCTGTGAAACATTAGGTGTGGCATGTGAAAAAATTCTTCTTCCGGAAGACGTAAAACAGGAAGAGCTTCTGGCAACGATTCATGAAGTAAATGAAAATGAGAATATTCATGGTGTTCTCTTGTTTAGACCTCTTCCAAAACATTTAGATCAGGCTGTGATCGAAAATGCACTTGCTCCGGAAAAAGATGTGGATTGTATGACAGATCTTTCTATGTCCGGTGTTTTTACCGGGAAAAAGATTGGTTTTCCTCCATGTACCCCACAGGCCTGCATGGAAATTTTGGATCATTATGGAATTGATTGTACAGGCAAAAAAGCAGTTGTTGTGGGAAGAAGTCTTGTTGTAGGCAAGCCGGCTGCAATGATGCTTGTGAAAAAGAATGCAACGGTTACCATCTGCCATACAAGAACAGTGGATATGCCGGCTGTTACAAAAGAAGCGGACATTGTAATCGTAGCAGCAGGACGCGCTGGTGTCGTTGGTGCAGAATATGTAAGAGAAGGCCAGATCATTATTGATGTAGGTATCAATGTAAATGCAGAAGGCAAACTTTGCGGTGATGTAGATTATGCTGCTGTTGAGCCAATCGTAGATGCAATTACACCGGTACCAGGAGGTGTTGGAAGTGTAACAACTTCTGTACTGGTAGGTCATGTGGTGGAAGCTGCAATGAGAAAAGTAAATATCTAAAAGCAGAAGGGCGCCCCTGAAAAACAGGAGCGCTCTTTGTTTCTGAAATATTATTTTAATTCTATATTTTCTAATTCTTTATCTGGTATTTTTTTGGAGGATTGTGCAACAAATTTTTTAAGAGCTTTTGAGGATTTGTTAAATGGAGCATTTGTTCCGGCTCCTCCCATGCAACCTCCAGGGCATGCCATTCCTTCGATCATACAGTTCTTTAATTTTCCTGCTTTTGCCAGAGCCAGGATTTTCTTACATTCAGCCAAGCTTTCTGCATGTTCAATATTTACCGGTACGTCAGGGTAGTATTCTTTCAGGCAAGATTCGATAGCGCCTGCAACACCTCCTGCGACGGCATAGCCACGACCGGCAGCTGTAGCATCATGAAGGCTTTTGTCTTCTTCCATGGAAGCTGGGTTTATATTTTTTGCATCAAACATTCCCCATAATTCTTCAAAAGTTACAACAAAATCAACATCGCTTCTAACTGTTTTACGCATTGCTTCCAGTTTTTTTGAAGCGCATGGTCCGATGAAAACAACATGGGCACCAGGATGCTCCTGTTTGATCTTACGGGCTGTAGCCACCATAGGTGTCAATTCCTGAGAAATATTTTCAATCATGCCCGGGAAAAATTTCTTGGCCATCATAGACCAGGAAGGACAGCAGGACGTAAGAAGGAAAGGGAGTTTTCCGGTAGCTACTTCGTTGGCATAATGGTGGGCTTCAGAAATGGCACCGATATCTGCACCTAAAGCTACTTCATGTACTGCAGTAAATCCAAGGGCTTTTAAAGCAGCATGGAATTTTCCGGGAGTAACATCATCACCAAACTGCCCAATATAAGCAGGGGCAACTTCAGCGATAATTTCTTTTCCTTCTCTTAATGCGTGTGCCAGCTGAAAAATCTGAGATTTATCAGAAATAGCACCGAAAGGACAGCTTACCATGCACATGCCGCAAGAAACACATTTATCCTGGTCTATACATGCACGTCCCTGTGTGTCGCTTGTAATAGCTTTTACGCCACATGCCCGTTCGCATGGACGTTCTTTATGCGCAATTGCATCATAAGGACAGACGGCTTTACATTTTCCGCATTTGATACATTTATCCTGGTCAATGTAGGACTTGCCATTTACCATGGAAATGGCATTTTTAGGACAGACAAGCATGCAGGGATGGGCTACACAGCCTTTGCACATGTTGCTGACTTCATATTTATTAGGGGCGCAGGCAGCACAGGCGGAAGGGATGACCTGCATAAGTGGTGGTTCATAATATTTTTCGTCAATATTACTTGCCTCTACACCGTTGGTAAGATGTACGGCACGGTTTTCCGGGCGCAGGGAAAGTCCCATGGCCAGTCGCACACGCTCGCTGGCAACTGCTCGTTCTCTATAAATGCTGTCCCGATATTTTGCTTGTTCTTCTACGATGTTATAGGGGATTGCTTCGATGTCGTGAATCAGAGATTCGTCTGTAGACTGGAAGCCAACTTTAGCAATTTCTGTGAATATTTTCCGGCGTATTTGTTTTACCGGAGTATCAAGATTTCTCATTTTCTACTCTCCTTATCATTTATTTTCCACGCACTTTATAGTTTATATGATATAAGAAAAATATACAAAAATCAATGTATATTTTTTAACAGGATTGATACGGAAAATACATTTTTAAAAGTTAAAAAAACTGATTTTTAAAGAGAAAATTCAGATAAAACATATGCAAAAACACTATAAATTGCTTGTTATAATAAAAATATTCATGTATAATTAAGGAATAATTATATAGTAAGCGAAAATTAGTAAGTGATTTTGCACAAAATCAGAATGTAATCAAACACAAGGAGGAAATGAAATGTTAGACCAGTCTTATTACAAAAAAACAGACGAGATCATTGCGTATTATGGTCGAAAACCTGCTTCTTTGATTCCTATTATGCAGGATATTCAGTCAGAATATCGTTACTTACCTGGAGAATTATTGACTTATGTAGCTGCGCAGATTGGAGTAAATGAGGCAAAAGCTTATAGTGTTGCAACCTTTTATGAAAACTTTTCTTTTGAGCCAAAAGGAAAGTATGTGATTAAGGTTTGTGATGGAACAGCCTGTCATGTAAGAAAGTCTATGCCGGTGAAAGAAGCAATGATGAAAGAGCTGGGATTGAGTCATAAAAAACATACAACAGATGATATGTTATTTACAGTAGAGACGGTTTCCTGTCTGGGCGCATGCGGACTGGCTCCAACGCTTACCGTTAATGACGAAGTTCATCCTAAAATGACACCTGAAAAAGCAGTAGAACTTATAAACAAGTTAAGAGGTGAATGCGTATGAGTATCAGATGTAAAGAAGATCTTTTAAAAAAAAGAGAGGAAGTACAGAAAGAAATACAGGCATATACCTGTCGTGTGCTGATTTGTTCCGGTACAGGATGCATGGCTTCCGGAGCACAGAAAATTTATGATGAAATGGTGAAGTTATGTGAAGATATTGAAGGTGTCCAGATAGAAATGCATAAGCACGTTCCTCATGTAGGGGTTGTGCGCACAGGATGTCAGGGACTCTGCGAATTAGGACCGCTTATGCGTATTGAGCCATATAACTACCAATATGTACATGTGCAGGTAGATGATTGTAAAGAAATCGTATCCAGAACTGTATTAGCAGGACAGCCGGTAGAACGGTTATTTTATCGCAATGAAGATACTGTCTGTCCCCATCCGGATGATATACCGTTTTTAAATCAGCAGACAAGGATTGTCCTTGAAAACTGCGGGAAAATTAATGCGGAATCAATAGATGAATATATAGCATCCGGAGGATTTTCCGCACTTGTAAAAGCGTTAACAGAAATGACACCACAGGATGTAATTGATGTTGTGACGGCATCTGGATTAAGAGGAAGAGGCGGTGCAGGATTTCCTACAGGAAAAAAATGGTCACAGGTTGCTCGACAGGCAGAAAAAGTAAGATATGTGGTATGTAACGGTGATGAAGGAGATCCGGGTGCTTTTATGGATGGTTCTGTTATGGAGGGCGATCCATATAAAATGATCGAAGGTATGATCCTGGCAGCTTATGCAGTGGGAGCAGAGGATGGATATATTTATGTTCGTGCAGAATACCCGCTTTCTGTACAAAGACTTAAAATGGCGATTGAACAGGCAGAGAAGTACAGACTTTTGGGAGATGACATTTTAGGAACAGGAGTAAATTTTCATCTGCATATTAACAGAGGTGCAGGCGCATTTGTATGCGGAGAAGGTTCGGCTCTGACTGCATCTATTGAGGGAAATCGAGGTATGCCTCGTGTAAAACCTCCGCGTACAGTAGAGAAAGGATTATGGGGGAAACCTACCGTATTAAATAATGTTGAAACTTATGCAAATGTACCAAAGATTCTTCTGAAAGGAGCGGATTGGTTTCGGACTATTGGAACGGAAGGAAGTCCTGGAACGAAAACCTTTTCTCTTACCGGTGCTATTGAAAATACCGGCTTGATCGAAGTTCCAATGGGAACAACACTGCGTCATATTATTTATGATATTGGAGGCGGTTTGAAAAGTGATGCAGCTTTTAAAGGTGTACAGATTGGTGGTCCGTCTGGAGGTTGTCTGATCATGGATCAGTTGGATCAGCCCCTTGATTTTGATTCTGTAAAGAAGCTGGATGCTATTATGGGGTCTGGCGGGCTTGTTGTAATGGACGAAAATACCTGTATGGTAGAAGTTGCACGATTTTTTATGAGTTTTACTCAGAGAGAGAGTTGTGGGAAATGTGTGCCATGTAGAGAAGGTACAAAACGAATGTTGGGAATCCTGGAAAAAATCGTAGATGGAAAAGGAGAAATGTCAGACTTAGATCAATTGGAAGAACTTGCCAATATGGTACAGAGTATGGCTCTGTGCGGACTTGGAAAAAGCGCCCCCCTTCCGGTTATTAGTACATTAAATCGTTTTCGTAAAGAATACGAAGAGCATATCCTGGAGAAAAAATGTCGTGCTAAAGTATGTACGGCTCTTCGACAGTTTCATATTAATCCGGAATTTTGTATTGGATGCGGGAAATGTGCCAAAAATTGCCCGGCAGGAGCAATTACTGGAAAAATCAAACACCCATATTCTATTAATAACGAGGCTTGCATTAAATGTGGTGCTTGTAAAGATAATTGTAATTTCGAAGCCATTTACATAGAGGCATAAGGGGGAATAGCTATGGGATTTATGACAATAGACGGTAGAAAAATAGAGTTTACGGATGAAAAAAATGTTCTGTCTGTAATTCGCAAGGCAGGTATTAATATTCCTACATTGTGCTATCATTCAGAAGTGTCCACATTTGGAGCCTGTCGTTTATGTACAGTAGAGGATGACAGGGGAAGAACATTTGCTTCCTGTTCTGAAGAGCCAAGAGACGGAATGGTGATTTATACAAATTCCGGTAAAATTAAAAAATATAGAAAACTGATCGTGGAACTTTTGCTTGCGGCGCATTGTCGTGATTGTACCACCTGTGTAAAAAGCGGGGAGTGTGTCCTGCAGGAATTGGCACATCGTCTTGGAGTACGGGAAATACGATTTGAAAATACAAGAGAACCCCGTCCGATTGATGACAGTTCCCCATCCCTTGTCCGTGATCCGAATAAATGCATTTTGTGTGGAGATTGTGTGCGGGCATGTGAAGAGCTTCAAGGGATTGGAGCACTTGGTTTTGCTTTTCGTGGCACGGAGGCAATGGTTATGCCGGCTTTTGATAAAAAAATCGCAGAAACTTACTGTGTGAATTGCGGACAATGCAGAGTATACTGTCCTACTGGAGCTATTGCCATTAAAACTCACATAGATGAAGTTTGGGAAGCATTGGCTGATAAAAATGTGAGGGTAGTAGCTCAGATTGCGCCTGCTGTTCGAGTTGCAGTAGGGGATCATTATGGATTGACAAAAGGAAAGAGTGTGATGGGCAAAATTGTAAATGCCCTTCATAGAATGGGATTTGATGAGGTGTATGACACGGCTTTTAGTGCAGATCTTACTATTATGGAAGAATCTGCAGAGTTTCTGGAAAGAATAAAAAAAGGAGAAAATCTTCCTCTTCTTACATCCTGTTGTCCGGCATGGGTAAAATTTATTACAGATCAGTATAAGGATTATATTCCTAATCTGTCAACCTGTCGTTCTCCACAGGGAATGATGTCTGCTGTAATAAAAGAATATTTCCGAAATCCGGAAAATGCACAGGGAAAGAAGACGGTAATGGTATCTATTATGCCATGCACAGCGAAAAAAGCGGAAGCAATTCGCCCAAACAGTTTTACAGAAGGAGAGCAGGATACAGATATTGTAATTACTACAACAGAGCTCCTTCGCATGATCGATAATTTTGGAATTGATTTTGCTGTTCTGGATCCGGAAGCTTGTGATATGCCTTTTGGTTTTGGCTCCGGTGGCGGGGTTATCTTTGGTGTGACAGGAGGTGTGACAGAAGCGGTGCTTCGTCGCCTTTCTCCGGAACATACGAAAGAGGCAATGCGTGAAATTTCTGAATGCGGTGTACGGGGAGAAGAAGGAATTAAAGAATTTTCTGTTCCATATGAAGGACAGGAAATTAAAGTTTGTGTAGTAAGCGGTTTGGCAAATGCAAGAACTGTGATGGATAAAGTAAAAAATGGAGAAGCACAATACCATCTTATTGAAGTCATGGCCTGTAGAAGGGGATGCATTATGGGAGGCGGACAGCCTACAAGAGCTGGGGATAGAACAAAAACAGCAAGAGCAAGAGGATTATATAACGCAGATAATACTATGATCATTAAAAAGTCAGATGAGAATCCGCTTGTGATCGAATTGTATGAAAACCTTCTGAAAGGAAAAGAACATGAGCTGCTTCATAATGATTCTTATTAAATAATATTTGGGTATAGAGAAATGTCCTCCTGCATATATTATAACAATACATGGGATTGGCGAATATATGCAGGGGGGCTTTTATATGGAAAAATTTCAGGTTTACCGGGATATTCAGGCGCGTACCGGCGGTGATATATACATAGGTGTTGTTGGACCTGTCCGTACAGGAAAATCTACATTTATCAGGCGTTTTATGGAGCTGGTCGCACTGCCGGGTATGAGTGAGGAAAAACAGGCAGAAGTACGGGATGCACTCCCTTTAAGTGGATCGGGCAAAATGATCACAACTGTAGAACCTAAATTTATCCCAAAAGAAGCAGTGCCTGTTATTCTTGGGGAAGAACAGAAAGTAAAAGTAAAGCTGATTGATTGCGTGGGATTTCTTGTAAAAGAAGCAGCGGGGCATGTAGAAGACGGAAAAGAAAGAATGGTAAAAACTCCCTGGTCATCCAGGGCAATTCCTTTTCATGAGGCAGCTCAGATTGGAACAGGAAAGGTGATTTCGGAACATTCTACCATTGGGATTGTTATGACGACAGATGGGAGTTTTGGTGAGATTCCCAGAGAGAATTTTCTGGAAGCGGAAGAACGGACTGTATCAGAATTAAAAAAACAAGGGAAACCGTTTTTGATTGTTATAAATTCTCAAATTCCCTATAGAGAAGAAACGGTGGCACTTGCCAAAAAACTTCAGGAGAAATATAAAGTTTCTGTAATGGCTGTAAATTGCGAACAACTTCGTAAAGAGGATGTAACACAGATCTTGGAAAAAGTATTATATGAATTTCCTGTTAGTGAAATTCGGTTTTTTATTCCAAAATGGGTAGAAATACTACCACCGGAGCACGAGATCAAGGCGCAGGTGTTAGAGCAGATAAAGGAAACAATGAAGCACATACATCGTATATGTGATGTGACGAAAGAGGAACTACATTTGGAAGGACCTTATGTGCAGGATGTTCTTTTAGAAGAGGTAAGTCTTGCAACAGGAGTGGTGCGTGTACGTATTCAGATTAATGATGAATATTATTACAAGATGCTTAGCTCACTTAGTGGTGTTCCTATGGAAAGTGAATATGAACTGATTCGGACTATGAAGGAATTGACGGCCATGAAAGAAGAATATGTAAAAGTGCAGGCAGCGTTGGAGGCAGTTCGGGGTACAGGATACGGTGTGGTAGTTCCGGAACTTTCGGAAATCCAGCTGGATGATCCGGCAGTTATTAAACAGGGGAATAAATTTGGTGTAAAAATCCGATCTAAGAGCCCGTCAATCCATATGATAAAAGCAAATATTGAAACAGAAATCGCACCTATCGTAGGGACAGAACAACAGGCCAAAGATTTGATCGCATATATTGGGAAAAGTGAAGAAAGAGGTGAAAGTGTGTGGGAAACGAATATATTTGGAAAATCTATAGAGCAGCTGGTAGAGGATGGAATTCGTACAAAGATTGCAGCCATTAGTGAAGAAAGTCAGGTGAAACTTCAGGATACCATGCAGAAAATTGTGAATGACAGCAAAGGCGGTCTGGTGTGCATTATTATTTGAAGTTCTCAAAAGAATAAAGAAAACCCTCTAACTGTGATAAAAAAAGGCACGGTTTAGAGGGTTGTTTTATAGAAATGTATCTGTTAATTATGTTCTTTTTTATGTTCCATCCAGGCTGAGAGAAATTCTATCTGTTCTTTGTCGGATATGCACTGGGATAGAGGGTCGTTTCCTGCTGCAGCGCAACAGAATAATATAAAACTTTGCAGTATAAAGAAAATTAACAAACATGTGATAATCATAAGTGGCCTCCTTGGAAAAATATAGTTTTAGTATTGCCGGAATCCAGAGGTTTATACATTTTATGAAAGAAATATGGAAATATGTACAAATTTTTGGTATAATTATTGTTTGATTATAAAAATACGATATAGATCATAAAAAGGAGCAAGGAAATGAAAAACACAATGTTTAAAGTACATAGTGTCTATTCAAAAGAAGACATTTTGGAAATGGAAAAAGTTGCAACAGAAAAACTACGCCGCAGAAGTCTGGCAGCAGCAGGTGCGGTTCTGATCTTTTATGCAGCAATACTGCTGTGGGGTTCTGTTAAAACAAGTGGACATATAAAACTCTCTGTTCTTATTCCAAACAGCACATTAGACGTGGTCATTCTTACTGCGATTTTATGTACATTTGTGATGATGATCAGTATGCCTTATTACCGCAGAAATAAGGTTTTAAAAGAAATTCCGGGAGGCGTATTAAAAGCAAATTACTATTTTTATGAAAAAACATTTCAATATGGATGGGGAAATGACTTTCGTACCATTGCATATATGAATGTACAGAAATTTAGGAGCCTTCCGAATGCTTTTTTCATCAAAACAGATGAGGCATATTATTGGGTGAAGAAGGTTGATTTTGAGACAGGAACTCCGGAAGATTTTTATGATTATATGAAGAAAAAGGTATCTTGTAAGATTACAGAAAAATAAAGCAACTTTTTCTGTATGCAAAATCCGGATATATGGAATAGATTATACTAGGAGCATATACAATTCTGGAGATTTGATTTTATGAAGCAGAAAAAGTATACGGGAAAAGGCATAGGCGTTGCGGTTCTGGATACGGGAATATATCCCCATGCAGATTTTGGCAATCGAATCTGTGCCTTTTCTGATTTTTTAGCATATAAAAGCAGACCGTATGATGACAATGGACATGGCACACATGTTTCTGGGATTTTAGCAGGAAATGGAGCTGCATCTAATGGCAAATATAAAGGAATGGCACCGGAATGTGATCTTGTCGCTTTAAAAGTTCTGGATCGTTTTGGAAATGGAAACAAAGAGGATGTTCTTCGTGCTTTTTCCTGGCTTATAAGATATAAAGAAACGTATCATGTCCGGGTGGTAAATATTTCAGTAGGAACAACTTATCAAACAGGGGGTGATCATGATGCTTTGATCCAAGGAGTAGAACAATTGTGGGATGCAGGACTGGTAGTGGTAACAGCTGCTGGTAATCAGGGACCTGCACCGGGAAGCATTACTGCTCCTGGATGCAGTCGCAAGGTCATTACAGTTGGATCCAGTGATATGATAAATGGAAATAGTGGTGTTTCCGGACGGGGTCCTACGTTGCAGTGTGTTTGTAAACCGGATCTTGTAGCTCCGGGAAAGCGTATTGTTTCCTGCATACCAGGGAACTCCGGAAGCTATGGGATAAAAAGCGGAACTTCTATGTCTACGCCTTTGGTGTCAGGTGCGATTGCCTGCATGCTGGAAAAAGACCCTCTTCTTACCAATGTTGATATTAAAATGATGTTGCGAGAGAGTTGTGATGATTTGGGACTCCCTAAAAATCAGCAGGGATGGGGACAATTTAATGAAAGAAAATTTATGAAATTATGAAATTATATAAAGTTTTCTTATGGTAACGCACAAAAGCGTTGACGGATGGAACAATTTTGAGTACAATGGAGATTAGTCAGAGTTATAGGAGGCATAAAAATGGAAAACAGGCGTGTAAAAATGAACAGACAGACGAATCTCCTTCAATTGGAAGAACATATGTATCCACTGGTGGATGTAGAGAAGCCAAATGTATTTCGCAATTTATTTCCTTATTCTGAAGTTCCTAAAATTGCATTTAATGATCGTATTGTACCACACCATATGCCGGATGAAATCTGGATCACAGATACAACATTCCGGGACGGACAACAGTCTCGCGCACCATATTCTACAGAACAGATTGTAAGAATTTATGATTATCTTCATAAACTTGGTGGACCGGAAGGACGGATCCGCGCATCAGAGTTTTTTCTGTACAGCAAAAAGGACAGGGATGCAGTAGAAAAGTGTATGGAGAGGGGATATGAATTCCCGCAGGTTACAAGCTGGATACGGGCAAGCAAAAAGGATTTTCAGTTAGTAAAGGATATGGGGATGCAGGAGACAGGAATTCTTGTAAGCTGCTCTGATTATCATATTTTTTATAAAATGAAAATGACAAGAAAACAGGCAATGGAACATTATTTAAGTATTGTGAAAGAATGTCTGGAAATAGGGGTATCTGTACGATGCCATTTAGAAGATATTACAAGAGCCGATATTTACGGGTATGTGATTCCGTTTTGTCTGGAACTTATGAAACTGCGTCAGCAGTATGGGATTCCGGTTAAAGTTCGCTGCTGCGATACCATGGGATATGGCGTGAATTATCCGGGAGCAGTAATTCCACGTTCCGTACCAGGGATCATTTATGGTATAATGGTACATGCGGGTGTGCCCTCTGAACTAATCGAATGGCATGGACATAATGATTTCTATAAAGCGGTTAGCAATTCTACAACTGCATGGCTTTATGGAGCGTGCGGTGTGAATACTTCCCTTTTTGGGATAGGAGAACGTACAGGAAATACGCCTCTTGAGGCAATGGTATTTGAATATGCGCAGCTTCGGGGGAATTTAGGTGGAATGGATACCGGAGTTATAACAGAACTGGCAGAATATTATGAAAAAGAGATAGGCTACCATATTCCGGAAAGAACTCCTTTTGTGGGAAAAAATTTTAATGTAACAAGAGCAGGTATTCATGCAGATGGACTTCTTAAAAATGAAGAAATCTACAATGTGTTTGATACGGAAAAATTTCTAAACAGACCGGTGGAAGTTGCAGTATCCAATACGTCAGGATCCGCCGGGATCGCGCATTGGATCAATATGCACTATAGGTTAAAAGGAGAGGCACAGGTTATAAAAAATTCAGAGCTTGTTACGATGGTAAAGGCCTGGGTAGACCAGCAATATGAAGAGGGACGTGTTACAGTACTTACGGATGGTGAATTGGAAACAGTAATTGCGGAGGTTTGCAACCGATTAGACATCCAGTTTTAAAAACAGCAGAAAAGAATGGAGGATTTATCATGAAAAAAATTCAGATGCATACACCATTGGTTGAGATGGATGGCGATGAGATGACAAGGATTTTATGGAGAATCATCAAGGATGAGCTTCTTTTTCCATATATTGATCTAAAAACAGAATATTATGATCTGGGCTTGGAACACAGAAACGAAACAGATGATCAGGTTACCATAGATGCAGCTGAGGCAACAAAAAAATATGGTGTTGCTGTAAAATGCGCAACGATTACTCCAAACAAAGCAAGAATGAGCGAATATACATTGAAAAAAATGTATAAAAGCCCAAATGGTACGATTCGTGCGATTCTGGACGGGACTGTTTTTCGTGCGCCGATTGTTGTAAAAGGTATTGAACCATGTGTGAAAAACTGGGAAAAACCAATTACGATCGCCCGCCATGCTTATGGGGATGTCTATAAAAATACAGAATTTTACATTGATAAACCAGGAGATGCATTCCTTGTGTTTAAGGGAGAAGACGGAGAAGAAAAACGTGAATTGATCCAGCACTTTGATGGTTCCGGTGTTCTCCAAGGACTTCACAATATGGATGCTTCCATTGAAAGTTTTGCAAGAAGCTGTTTTAGTTATGCGTTGGATACAAAACAGGATCTGTGGTTTGGAAGTAAAGATACAATATCAAAAACATATGATGGAAGATTTAAAGAAGTGTTTCATGAAGTATATGAAAAAGAATTCCGTGAAAAATTTGAAGCAGCAGGGCTGGAATATTTCTACAGTCTTATTGACGATATCGTAGCACGCATTATGAAAGCAAAAGGTGGATTTATCTGGGCTTGTAAGAATTATGATGGAGATGTTATGAGTGATATGGTATCTTCTGCTTTTGGTTCTCTTGCTATGATGACTTCTGTTCTTGTGTCTCCTCATGGATATTATGAATATGAAGCTGCTCATGGAACAGTACAGAGACATTATTATCGTTATCTTGAAGGAAAAGAAACCTCCACCAATTCTGTAGCAACTATTTTTGCGTGGACAGGAGCTTTGAGAAAACGAGGAGAGTTAGATAACATCCATAGTCTTTGCAATTTTGCGGATAAACTGGAACAGGCAACTGTGCGGACTATTGAAAAAGGCAAAATGACAAAAGACCTTGCAGCAATTACTTCTATTAAAAAACCTGAGGTTTTAAATAGTCGTGATTTCATTTTAGCAATTAGAGAGGAATTAAATAAATTATTATAAGAAGTAAAACAGCTCCGCTTATCTGGTATGAAATATCCTGTAAGCGGGGCTGCTTTATTAAGAAATTATTTTTGGTTTATGGCATCTTGAACATGGGAAATAAAAAGTTTGCGGATGCCAGGATATTCTCCAAGACCTTTTAAAACAGGGATGGTATGATATCCTTCTTTTTGGAAAAGCGCCATCCAGGAATCGGAATCTTCTCCTGCCATATCATGATGTGCGTGATCTCCTGCTACGATCATAAAGGGGGCCAGGATTACCTTTTGGGGCGGATTTTGTTTTAAAAGACGGAAGATGCTCTGTAAAGAAGGGTAGGCTTCAACGGTTCCAAGATGAATATTAGGGTATCCCATATCTTTAAATTTGTAATCAAGAGCTGCATAGACAGAATTGGCATAATGGTTTGTTCCGTGCCCCATAAATACAAGGGCAGAATCTTCCGATAAATATGAAAACTCTTCCACAACAGCAAGAATAGCTGCCTGGTGATCTTTTTCTGTTGTAAGGAGAGGATTGCCAAATCTTATGGAATCAAATTTGTCTTGAAAAGAAAGAACTTCTTCTTTCATAATATCATTTTCGATACCATTAATGACGTGCGTTGGCTGTACAATGAGATCAGTGATCCCATCAGAAAGTATCTGTTCCATTGCTTCTTTTACATTATGGATATAAAGATTGTCTCTTTTTTTTAGTTTTGCAAGAATCATTTTGCTTGTCCAGGCCCGGTAGAGTGAATATTCCGGATAAGAACAGGCAATATCGTTTTCAATTGCTTCCAGTGTGAGTTTGCGGGTAGCTTCAAAGCTTGTTCCAAAACTTACCACAAGAATTGCTTTTTTAGATTTTGGACTCATGAACTGTCTCCTTTTATAAATCAGTAAAATCATTGTTCTCATTATAAGGTGGAGATTCTCTTTCTGTCAATGACCTTTACAAAGGATTGACAGAAAGAGCGGAAATGTTTATGATGTAAAAAGTATGATGTGAAAATGTATGGGGAGGTAACAAAAGAAAAATGTATATTTCCATGATTGGAATTGACCATAATAAAGCACCTGTGGATATTCGGGCACAGTTTGCGTTTACAAAAAAAAGTGCAGGGGAAGCAATGGAGAATCTCAAGGAATACGAGGGGATTAATGGTTGTGTGATTCTTTCTACATGTAATAGACTGGAACTGTGGGTGAGCCAGGAAGCAGATGCAGAAATTTCTTTATATGAATGCTTATGTGAATTGAAAGGGATTACAGATATCTCATGGAAAAAATACTTTGTTGAGAGAGAGGGCAAAGAAGCCGTAGAGCATCTTTTTTACCTTACGAGCGGATTAAAATCACAGATTTTAGGAGAAGATCAGATTCTTACACAAGTAAAAGACGCCTTAAGTCTTGCGCGAGATCATTTCGCTACGGACAATGTAATGGAAGTACTTTTTCGAATGGCAGTGACAGCAGGGAAAAAAATTAAAACAGAAGTGCCATTTTCTCATGGAAATCCTTCTGTGATCCATCAGGCAATTAAATTCTTGAAACAACAGGGATATTCTATGCAGGGCAAAACCTGTATGGTAATAGGAAACGGGGAAATGGGAAAAGTGGCAGCGCAGACACTTCGGGAAGAAGGGGCGGATGTAACTGTAACCGTGCGTCAGTACAGAAGCGGCGTGGTAAATATTCCTGTTGGTTGTAAGCGGATTAATTATGGAGAGCGAATAGAATATCTTCCGGCATGCGATATTGTAGTAAGTGCTACTGCAAGTCCAAATTTTACACTTCGTGAGGAACAGGTTGAAAATGTAGAATTTGCAAAAACAGCTATTTTTATTGACCTTGCAGTTCCGCGGGATATAGAACCGGAAATCGGACAGATGGAAGGGATTACTTTATATGATATGGATAGTTTCCGTTTTAATGAGTTTCCGGAAGAACTGCAGGAGCATTTGGAAGCAGCAGGTAAAATTGTTACAGATCAGATGAAGGAGTTTTATCAGTGGATGGATGGGAGAGATCTGATTCCCCGTATTCAGGATATTAAGGAGGATGCTGTTCATGATCTGAATCTTCGAATTGAAAAGATCCTGAAAAAAATCCCCATGGAAGAAATAGATCGGGAAAATCTGAAAGATGCTGTTGATCAGGCGGCAGGAAAAGTTGTAAATAAATTGATCTTCGGATTGCGAGACCGGTTAAATCAGGATGCTTTTTTAGAATGTGTAGCGGGATTGGAGAAAATTTATGAAGAATAAACGATATTTTCCTATGTTTGTAGATTTATCAGATAAAAATATAGTTGTAGTTGGCGGTGGAAATATTGCAACAAGACGGGTAAAATCGTTGCTGCAGTTTACAAGAAATGTAACGGTGGTGGCGCCAAGACTTTCAGTGGATTTACAGGAACTTGGAAAGGCAGGGCAGATTCTGATTCAGAATCGCCAGGTAAAGCGTTCTGATTTTCGACAGGCATATATGGTGATCGCTGCCACAAATGACAGAAAGCTGAATGATGATATTTATCGCATCTGTAAAGAAGAAGGTATTTATGTAAATGTATCAAGTGATCGGGAAAAATGCGATTTTTATTTTCCAGGTGTATTTATGCAGGATGAGCTTGTTGTTGGGATTACGGCAAGCGGTCTTGACCATAGCAAAGCAAAGCGGGTGCGGGAAGAAATCCAGAGTGCTTTAGAAAAAGTAGCAGGAGAATCAGAGTATGAGAACGAATAAAATAGTGATCGGAAGCAGAGAAAGCCGTCTTGCTGTTTTGCAAAGTGAGATGGTACAGGATTACATAAAAAAACAAAATCCGGACATGGAAGTAGAAATTCTCACAATGAAAACAACAGGAGATAAAATTCTAGACAGGACTCTGGATAAAATAGGTGGAAAAGGACTGTTTGTTAAGGAGTTAGATAAAGCACTTATAGAGAAAAAAAGCGATCTTTCTGTTCACAGTCTGAAGGATATGCCAATGGAAGTATCGGAAGCGCTTCCTTTGTTGGCTTTTTCTCCAAGAGAGGACGCAAGGGATGTACTTGTTTTGCCGGAAGGAAGAGAAGAACTGGACAAAAATAAGCCCATTGGATGCTCCAGTCGTCGTCGTATTTTGCAGTTAAAGGCACTTTATCCGGATATGGAAGTAAAAAGTATCCGTGGAAATCTTCAGACGAGACTTCGCAAGCTGGATAGTGGAGAATATGCCGGTCTTATTCTGGCAGCGGCTGGTTTGAAACGTCTTGGACTGGGAGAAAGAATCAACAGATATTTTACTCCTGACGAAATGATTCCGGCAGCAGGGCAGGGGATTTTGGCAGTTCAGGGAAGAAAAATGGAAGATTATGGATGCCTGGAAGGATATTGTGATGAAAACAGTTGGATCTGTGGGATGGCAGAGAGGGCGTATGTAAGATTTTTGGATGGAGGATGTTCTTCGCCGGTAGCGGCATATGCTGAAATAGAAGGAGAAGAAATTTATATCAGGGGACTTTATTACAGCGAAGATAAAAAAAGTTTTCTTACAGGAAATATCCGTGGAAAAAAAGAAGATGGTGAGGCTCTCGGGATTTCTCTTGCGGAGAGACTTCAGGCTGCAGTAGAAAAAGGAGAAATGCAATGACGAAAGGAAAAGTATGGCTTGTAGGAGCCGGACCTGGTGATATTGGACTTTTTACATTAAAGGGAATGGAAGTTTTAAAAAAGGCAGAAGTTGTAGTGTATGATAGTCTTGTAGGACAAGGGGTATTGTCACAGATTCCTTCGTCTGCTCGTTTGATTCATGTGGGAAAGCGTGCAAATCATCACACCATGGTACAGGAAAAGATAAATGAAGTTTTGCTTCAGGAGGCAGAAAAAGGGCTGCGTGTTGTACGATTAAAAGGCGGGGATCCATTTCTTTTTGGAAGAGGCGGGGAAGAATTAGAGCTTTTAAAAGAACATGAAATCCCTTATGAAATTGTTCCGGGAGTGACATCACCTATTGCAGTACCTGCATATAATGGCATTCCTGTTACACACAGAGATTTTTGTTCTTCCCTTCATATTATTACAGGTCATAAACGTGCCGGAAAAGAATATGATATAGATTTTAAAGCACTTGTACAGACAAAAGGAACTCTTGTATTTCTTATGGGAGTTTCGGCATTGGAAGATATCTGCAAAGGCCTGCTGGAAGGTGGAATAGAGCCAGATATGCCGGCGGCTATTTTGCAAAAAGGTACAACGGCCGGACAAAAGCGAATCGTGGCAACTGTTTCAACGCTGCCGGAAGAGGTGAAGCGTCAGGGAATTGAAACACCGGCGATTATTGTTGTGGGAAAAGTATGCAGCCTTGCTGAAGAGTTTGCCTGGTATGAAAAACTTCCGTTGTCAGGATGGAAAGTACTTGTTACAAGACCGAGGACACTTATTTCGGAAACGGCGGAAAAACTTAGAGAAAAAGGAGCGGAAGTGCTGGAACTTCCTTCCATTGTTACAGAGCCTTTGAAGGATCAAAAGAAGCTGCATCGGGCGATGGAACAAATGAATCAATATAACTGGATTGTTTTTACAAGTCCTACAGGTGTAGATGTGTTTTTTGAACAAATGGCAGAAAGTAAAAAAGATGTCCGTTGTCTGGGAAATATGAAAATTGCGGTTATTGGAGAAGGTACAAGAAAAAAATTGCGGCAGAGAGGGATTTTTGCAGATTTTATGCCAACTGTTTATGATGGGGATTTTCTTGGAAAAGAACTTGGAGAAAAGCTTTCTGGAAATGAAAAGATTTTGATTCCCAGAGCAGAAAAGGGAAATGAAAATCTTGTAAGATTGCTTGAAGAAGCAGGTGCTGTTGTGGATGATATTCCTACCTATAAAACGCAGTATGAAAAAAGTATGTTAATTGATGAAAAACAGGAATTTGAAGCTGGAAATGTAGATTGCGTAGTGTTTACAAGTGCATCTACAGTAAAAGGGTTTGTGGAAGCAACCCCGGGGCTTGATTATACAGAAATAAAAGCTGCCTGCATTGGAAAACAGACAAAGGCAGCCGCAGATTCATTTGGTATGAAAACATATATGGCAAAAAAAGCCACCATCGACAGTCTTATTGCCCTGGTGGAAGAAATGAAAAGGAGCGGGGAAGTATGGAACTGATTCAAAGACCAAGAAGGTTAAGAGGAAATGAAACACTGCGAAAAATGGTTAGAGAAACGAGGATGGATAAGTCTTCTTTGATATATCCCCTTTTTGTGAAAGAAGGGACCAATATTGAAGAAGAGATTCCGTCTATGGCAGGACAATATCGTTATAGCATTGATCGCCTGCCATATGAATTGGAACGTCTTCAAAATGCAGGTGTGGGAAGTGTAATGCTCTTTGGAATTCCAGAGGTAAAAGATGAGATGGGAAGCGGTGCTTACGATCCGGAAGGAATTGTTCAAAAGGCACTGCGTTCTGCAAAAAAAGAATTTCCGGATCTTTATTATATTACAGATGTATGTATGTGCGAGTACACCTCTCATGGTCATTGCGGGGTTCTGTGCGGAAAAGAAGTGGAAAATGATAAAACCCTTTCTCTTCTTGCCAAAACAGCCCTTTCACATGTTGAGGCAGGTGCAGATATGGTGGCTCCTTCAGATATGATGGATGGACGCGTTGGTGCAATTCGGGAATGCCTTGATACGAATGGCCATAAAGAGACACCAATTATGTCTTATGCCGTAAAATATGCTTCTGCTTTTTATGGGCCGTTTCGTGATGCTGCAGGTTCTGCTCCATCTTTTGGGGACAGAAAAAGTTACCAGATGGATTTCCATAATAAAAAAGAAGGTATGAAGGAAGCGCTTATGGATATTGAAGAGGGTGCAGATATCATTATGGTAAAACCAGCACTTGCGTACCATGATCTGATCTCTGAAATTTCAAAAGCAACAAACGTGCCAATGGCTGCATATAGTGTAAGCGGAGAATATGCTATGGTAAAAGCTGCATCTAAAATGGGATGGATTGATGAAGAGAAGATTATTTGTGAAATGGCAGTAGGAGCATATCGTGCAGGAGCACAGATTTATATAACATATTTTGCAAAAGAACTTGCGAAATTTATGGAAGAAGGGAGAATTGGCTGATGACAAGATCAGAACAATTATTTGAGCGGGCAGTAAAGCGAATACCGGGAGGGGTAAACAGTCCGGTCCGTGCATATGGTGCGATTGGGGAATCACCACGTTTTATTGAAAAAGCAGATGGATGTTATATTTATGATGTAGATGGAAATCGTTACATTGATTATATTGATTCATGGGGACCTATGATCCTTGGACATAACTTTCCTTCAGTAAGAGAAAGTGTTATAAAAGCCTGTGAAAAAGGTCTGAGTTTTGGATGTGCAACAGAAACGGAAGTTGAGATGGCGGAATTTATATGTGAGCGGATACCTCATATAGAAATGATCCGTATGGTAAATTCCGGAACAGAAGCAGTAATGAGTGCAATTCGTGTTGCAAGGGGATTTACAGGAAAAAACAAAATCATTAAATTTGCAGGGTGCTATCATGGTCACAGCGATGCCATGCTTGTAAGTGCAGGGTCCGGTGTTATGACAAGTGGAGTGCCGGATAGTGCCGGTGTACCGAAAGCTTGTACAGAGGATACAATGACAGCGGTATATAATGATCTTGAAAGTGTAGAAGAACTTCTGCGCAAATCAGAAGGTCAGACAGCAGCTGTTATTGTGGAGCCGGTTGGAGCTAATATGGGAGTGGTTCCTCCGAAAGAAGGATTTTTGGAAGGTCTTCGCAGACTTTGCGACGAATATCAGGCACTTTTAATCTTTGATGAGGTTATTACCGGTTTTCGTCTTGCTTTCGGGGGTGCAGCACAGTATTTTGGAGTGAAACCAGATCTTGTTACATATGGAAAAATTATTGGCGCCGGTATGCCGGTAGGCGCATATGGGGGACGGAAAGAAATTATGGAAATGGTAGCGCCTGTTGGAGCTGTATATCAGGCGGGAACATTAAGTGGAAATCCTATTGCAATGGCGGCCGGACTGACACAGTTGAAATATCTTTATGCACATCCGGAAATTTACGGCAAACTGGAAGAAAAAGGGGATAAATTATATGGTGGAATAAAACAGATCCTCAACGAAAAAAATCTGCCGTATCAGGTAAATCATATTTCCTCACTGGCAAGTATTTTCTTTACAAAAGAGAAGGTTGTGGATTACACTTCTGCAAAGACTTCTGATACAAAAGCGTTTGCAGAATATTTCAAGGCGATGCTTAAAATGGGAATTCACATGGCGCCATCCCAGTTTGAAGCAATGTTTTTGTCTGTGGCACATACAGATGAAGTATTGGAAGAGACACTTGATGCAGTGAGAAAATATTTTGTGTAAGATATTGTAAACTTGTTCTGAAGAATACTTTATGCTATAATAAAAGCACTTATTAAGGCGATTAGGAGGCGGACAAAATGGGGAAAAAGAAATATGTGGCTTATGTTGGGTCTTATACACATGGAGCCAGTAAAGGGATAAAAGTATATGATGTAGATGTAGAAAATGGGTTTCTTACAGAACGTAATGAAGTTGAGGTTAGCAACTCTTCTCATACAGCAGTATCTAAGAATGGAAAATATTTGTATTCTATAGAAGATGAAGGCGTTGCTGTTTTTAGAAGAGACAGTGCGGGAGATTTGGAAAGAATTAACAGCGTAGATATTGATGGTATGAGAGGCTGTTATCTTGCAACCGATGTGGATGGAAAATACTTATACGTTGCAGGGTATCATGATGGTAAAGTAACCGTTGTACATACACATCAGGATGGAAGTCTTGGAAGTCTGATGGACGGAGTGTTCCATAAAGGTCTTGGAAGTGTAGCAGAAAGAAATTTCCGCCCGCATGTAAATTGCGTGCGCCCTACGCCGGATAATAAATATCTTTGTGCTGTAGATAACGGGATTGACCAGGTGAAGATATACCGCATTAATAAAAGAACACATAAGCTGGAACTGGTTGATATTTTACGGTGTCCAAGAGAAACAGCACCTCGTATTATCCGGTTTAGTGATGATGGAAAATATGCCTATCTTTTGTGTGAGTTGAGCAATGAAATTCGTGTATATACATATGATGGAAGCGGAAAGCATCCGGAGTTCGAATTGATTCAGACAATTAGTACACTTTATAAAGAGGGCGATCAGGATGCGGTACATAATGCTGCATGTGGTCTTACTCTTGCAAATGACGGGCAGCATTTATTCTGCACAACAGCGGGAGAAAATACTGTTTCTATGTTTGAAATAAATCCGGAAAACGGTATGCTTACAAAAAAATTTACACTTCCTATAAGCGGCGATTATCCAAAAGATATTGTGGTTTTTCCGGATGATAAACATCTTGCAGTTACGAATCATGCAAGTAATACCATTACGGTATTTTCTATTGATTATGAGAAAAATATTATTGTAATGAATGGTCGTCCGTTAAAAGTTGATATGCCAAATAGTATCCATATATGGGCGGTTCCGGAAGAATAAAATAAAAAACAGAAAAAACATATAAAAAATGATAGGTATCCTCTTTGTCAAATAATCTATAAGAAGGACACCTATCATTTTTAATTTTATATGGTTTTTATTTTTTATAAAAATCTAAAATCCTATCAAGTCGGGAACTCATATTGGAAAAAAGAGCATCTGTAATGGTAAGCGCAGCCATTGCTTCTACTACAACAACAGCCCGGGGAACGATTACAGGATCGTGACGACCGTAGATTTCCAGATTTTGTATTTCTCCGGCGTTTGTAATGGTGTTTTGCGGAAGACTTATGGAGGGGGTCGGTTTTATATGGGCACGTAAGATGATTTCATCTCCATCGCTTATTCCCCCCATAATACCGCCGGAATGATTTGAGGTTTTTACAACACAATTATTTTTTATAGAGAATCCGTCATTATTTTTGGAGCCTTTAGAAAGTGTTGCCTGGATACCGTCGCCGATCTCTACAGCCTTTACAGCGCCAATAGACATAATGGCTTTGGCGAGCTCAGCATCAAGTTTTCCGAAAACGGGATCTCCCAATCCGGCAGGAACTCCATTTATGCGACATTCAACAATACCGCCGGCGCTATCTTTTTCTTTCATGCACTGGTTCAGATATTCTCCGGCTTTGTCTGCAGCAGAAGCATCCGGCATATAAAAATCATTGTTCGGGATTTCTTCGGGATGAAGATGAGAAATAGAAACTGGTCCGATAGAATGGGTGTAAGTGAGAAAAGAGATACCCAGTTCTTTTAAAAGTTTTGCCGCAATAGCACCGGCAGCAACACGTCCGATTGTTTCTCTTCCAGAAGATCGTCCGCCGCCACGGTAATCCCGGAAACCGTATTTTTGATCAAATGTGTAATCGGCATGTCCTGGTCTGTAAGAAAAAGCAATGTTTCCATAATCGCCGGAACGCTGATCTTTGTTTCGTACAATAAGAGAAATGGGGCATCCTGTTGTTTTGCCTTCAAAAACACCAGAGAGGATTTCTACCTGATCGCCTTCCTGACGCGCAGTTGTATAACGGCTTTGACCTGGACGACGTCTGTTTAGGAATATCTGAATATCTTTTTCGTCAAGAGAAAGCCCGGCAGGACAGCCGTCTACTACAGCACCTAATGCTTTGCCGTGAGATTCCCCCCAGGTCGTAACTGCAAATTTTCTTCCAAAAGATGACTGGCTCATTGTTAGTATCCCCCTTTATATTTTCTGAAAAGTAAACGTTTATGAAGGAAAGTATATTATAATTGAAAAAAAATTGCAACATATTTGCTTTTTTACAAATATGTGTGAAGAAGATCCGGAGGGTACAGGAATGTAAAATGTTTGTAAACCCAAATCAATAGAATTGACAAAAAAACATCCGCAATTTATAATAAAAATTGTGTTTTGCCTTTTATTTGAAAATAAAAAAAGAAGGGAAGTGTAAAGCGTGGTAAGGATTTTTAAAACGATAGACGGATCTATCCATCAAATTCAGGAAGCGCAGGACGGGTGCTGGATTGCACTGACAAATCCCACAGCCACAGAAATATTTGAAATTTCAGAACAATTTGAAATAGAAGTGGATGATCTAAGAGCTCCTCTTGATGAGGAAGAACGTTCTCGTATTGAAGTAGAAGATAAATATACGCTGATTCTTGTAGACGTACCTATGATTGAAGAACGAAATGAAAAAGACTGGTATGGTACAATTCCTCTTGGAATTATTGTCACGGATAAAATGATTTTTACTATTTGTCTGGAAGATACGCAGGTGCTTACAAGATTTATGGAAGGAAGGGTACGAAATTTCTTTACTTATATGAAGACACGTTTTATTCTTCAGATTTTATATAGAAATGCAAGTATGTATCTTCGTTATCTGCGTATTATAGATAAGAAGAGTGAGCAGGTGGAAGAGAAACTCCATGTCTCCACCAGAAACCAGGAACTAATCGAACTTTTGGAACTGGAAAAGTCACTTGTTTATTTTACAACATCTCTTCGTTCAAATGAAGTTGTTTTGGAAAAGCTGTTGAAGGTGGAATCTATTAAGAAATATCCGGAAGATACAGAACTTCTGGAAGATGTTATTATTGAAAATAAACAGGCTATTGAAATGGCAAATATATATAGCGGGATCTTAAGCGGTATGATGGACGCATTTGCATCTGTTATTTCCAATAATCTTAATATTGTAATGAAGGTCCTGGCCATTATTACGATCGTTATGAGTATTCCTACAATTGTCTTTAGTGCTTATGGTATGAATGTGAATGCGGCAGGGATGCCGTTTGCAGGAAATCCATGGGGATTCTTTATCATTATTCTGTTTTCTGTTGCAATTAGCATTATTGCTGCATTGATTCTGTCAAAAAAGAAGTTTTTTTAACAGGAAGGCAGATTCGATATTCATAAAAGTGGAAAAAGAAAAGGAGATTTATGAGATTTATAGATAAGTTGGAACGAAAATATGGGAAATATGGAATTTCTAATTTAACAATGTATATTATAGGCTGTTATGTGTTGGGATATATTTTCAGGATTTTTAATCCGGGCATCTTATCCATGTTAAGTTTGGAGCCGGCTCTTATTGTGAGAGGGCAAATATGGCGGCTTGTAACATGGGTAATTTCTCCTCCTAATGGCGGTGAGAATATTTTGTTTTTTGTCATTGCAATTTTGTTTTTTTATTATCCGATCGGAACAGCACTGGAACGCTCCTGGGGATCTTTCCGATATACATTATATATTTTCTCCGGAATTTTATTTACTGTGATTGGAGCTTTTTTGTTGTATTTTCTCACGGGAAATTTTTTGGTAGGAAGTGGTATGTACATCTTTTCTACTTATTACATCAGTTTATCCATATTTTTGGCATTTGCTTTGTCTTATCCCGATATGGAGATTCTCCTGTGGTTTGTCATTCCTATAAAGATGAAATGGATGGCAATTGTATACGCAGTTATGGTTTTATATGATATCTTTACGTATATGAGACATGGTTTGTGGTTTATGATCATTCCAATTGTAGCCTCACTTTTGAATTTTATTCTCTTCTTTATTGAAACAAGAGATATGAGCCGTTATAATCCAAAAGAAGTACGTAGAAAACAGGAATTTAAAAAAGCAATGGCTCAAAGTCGCACAAATCCGGAAGCTGGCGGTGTTGCAAGACATAAATGTGCAATATGTGGCCGGACAGAACTTGATAATCCAAATCTGGAATTTCGTTTTTGTTCAAAATGCAACGGGAATTATGAATATTGTCAGGATCATTTATTTACGCATACACACGTGAAGTAGAGGGAGAAGTTAAGACATGAAAAGAACAAAGATTATTTGTACACTGGGACCTGCAACAAACAAAAAGTCGGTACTCCGTTCGCTCATGCGGGCAGGAATGGATATTGCCCGCTTTAACTTTTCACATGGCAGCCATGAAGAGCATGCTGCCCGTGTGGATATGATTAAAAATCTGAGAGAAGAGCTGAATCTTCCGATCGCTATGCTTCTTGATACAAAAGGCCCTGAAATTCGCACAGGACTTCTAAAGGATGGAAAAAAAGTTCTGTTGGAGGCAGGTAGTCAGTTTGTTCTTACAACAGGAGATTACATAGGTGATGAACATAAGGTTTCCATTACTTACGAGACCCTTTATAAGGATGTGAAAAAAGGTGGAAAGATTCTTATAGATGATGGCTTGATCGAGCTGGAAATTGAGGAGATAAAACAGGGGGATATTGTCTGTAGGGTTTTAAATGGCGGCGAACTTGGAGAACACAAAGGAGTTAACGTTCCATATGTAAAAATAAAACTTCCGGGTATCACTGCACGGGATCGGGAAGATATTTTGTTTGGAATTTCTCAGGAATTTGATTTTATAGCTGCCTCTTTTGTTCGTGATGCAAAAGTGATAAGAGAAATCCGTCAGCTTCTTGATGAAAATGGCGGAAAAGATATAGGGATCATTGCAAAAATCGAAAATGCAGAAGGGGTAGAAAATATCGATGAAATTATTGCTGCAGCAGATGGAATTATGGTTGCAAGAGGAGATCTGGGAGTGGAAATTCCGGCAAGCGAGGTTCCGTATATCCAGAAAATGATCATTCAGAAATGTAATGATAATTATGTTCCGGTTATTACAGCTACGCAGATGCTGGATTCCATGATAAGGAATCCCCGCCCTACACGTGCGGAAGTGGCGGATGTAGCAAATGCTATTTATGATGGGACGGATGCGATTATGCTTTCAGGAGAAACAGCGGCAGGAAAATATCCTCTTGCAGCTCTTAAAATGATGGTAGAAATTGCACAGACAACAGAGCCGCATGTAGATAATCGTATTCATGCCAATAACAGAAGTATGCATTGTGATGGAAAAGTGTCAAGTGCAGTAGGACTTGCGGCAGTGCGTACGGCATCAGATTTAGGAGCAAAAGCAATTGTTGCGCCTACAATGGGCGGGAATACGGCAATAATGATTTCAAGTTTTCGTCCGCATGTTCCGATTTATGCAATTACTCCTAACGATACCGTCAGACATCGCATGCAGCTTGCCTGGGGGGTTACTCCATTAAAAGGATACGAAAAAGATTCAACAGAATATATTATTTTGCAGGCAATGAATGTTGTTCGTCGAAAAAGGCTGATTAAAAAAGGCGATCTTGTAGTATTTACGGCTGGGGATCCTGCTACTAATATGCGTACAGGTGAAGGCGCAGTTACAAATATGATGCATGTAATTGAAGCAAAATAAGAAAGTACGATTTTAAATAACAGACAGGATAGAAGTGGCACAAAGAGAGGAAACGTATTATGAAGAAAAAACCATTTGTAACTTTGGAAAAATTAAGAGAGATAGAGGCAAAATATCCTACACCCTTTCATCTTTATGATGAAAAGGGAATTCGTGAAAATGCAAAAGCCCTGAAAGAGGCTTTTTCATGGAACAAAGGATTTAAAGAATTTTTCGCAGTAAAGGCAACTCCGAATCCATATTTGATTCAGATTCTGCAGGAATATGGATGCGGATGCGACTGTTCTTCCATGACGGAACTTATGATGGCAAAAGCAATTGGGTGTAAACAAGGGGATATTATGTTTTCTTCCAATGATACACCGGAAGAAGAATTCAGATATGCAGATGAAATTGGCGGCATTATTAATTTAGATGATATTACTCATATTGAAAGTGTAGAGCGGGCTGTGGGGAGAATCCCGAAAACGATAAGCTGCCGGTATAATCCTGGAGGAATTTTTAAGATCAGCAATGATATTATGGATAATCCGGGAGATTCCAAATACGGAATGACAACGGATCAGATTTTTCAGGCGTTTCGTATTTTAAAAGATAAGGGAGCAGAAAATTTCGGAATACATGCTTTTTTGGCCAGCAATACAGTGACAAACGAATATTATCCAATGCTTGCGAAGGAAATGTTTGAACTTGCAGTACGACTTCAGAAGGAGACGGGTGCAAAGATTTCTTTTATTAATCTTTCAGGTGGAATTGGGATTCCTTATAGTCCGGATCAGACTCCAAATGATATTGGGGTAATAGGGGAAGGCGTACGCAAAGTGTATGAAGAAGTTCTTGTTCCGGCAGGGATGGGAGATGTGGCAATCTATACAGAACTTGGACGTTTTATGATGGGACCGTATGGATGTCTTGTAACAAAAGCCATTCATGAGAAACATACTCATAAAGAATATATAGGTGTAGATGCCTGTGCGGTTAATTTAATGCGTCCTGCTATGTATGGAGCCTATCATCATATTACAGTGATGGAAAGGAAAACCGGCCTTGTGATCATCTTTATGATGTAACAGGTTCTCTTTGTGAAAATAATGATAAATTTGCCATTGACCGGTATCTTCCGGAAATACAAAAAGGAGATCTTCTTGTCATCCATGATACGGGAGCGCATGGTTTTGCAATGGGATATAATTATAACGGAAAATTGAAATCAGCAGAAATTCTTCTTAAAGAAGATGGGTCTTTCCAGATGATTCGACGTGCAGAAACGCCGAAAGATTATTTTGCTACGTTTGATTGTTTCCCTATTTATGAAAAACTTTTAGAAGAGTAAAAATGAAAAAGGATTGCTGCTTTTATGATATATGGAATAAAGGCAGCAATCCTTTTTGGCGTGCGTGTATGTAAAATAAAAAACTCTTCAGGATTTCCTGAAGAGTTTTATGCCGGCAGTGGGACTTGAACCCACACGTGGTTGCCCACAACAGATTTTGAGTCTGCCTCGTCTGCCATTCCGACATGCCGGCGGTTGAACCGTTAATTATATTAACATATAAGGAAAAAAAATGCAAGTTTTTTTGTAAAAAAAATAATAAATTTTGGAAAATTAAAAACTTGCATATATAGATAAAAAAGGGTAAACTAAATCGGCAATGACTGTGAATTAGGAGGACATAGGTGTAATGAGTGAAAAAGAAATGATTTTAAAAAGAACGAAGGTGGTGTGCCTTCTTGCGATGGTATGCTGCTTTTTATGGGGGAGTGCTTTTCCGTGTGTGAAAATCGGATATGATTTATTCAAGATTGGAAGTACAGATACAGCATCTCAGATCCTTTTTGCCGGAATGCGTTTTGCGTTGGCGGGTATTTTGACAATTTTGATAGGAAGCGTTTTGAACAGGAAAGTGCTGCTTCCTTCAAAGGGATCCTGGCATATGGTCTGGAAACTTTCCATGTGTCAGACCGTGATCCAGTATGTATTGTTTTATATAGGTCTTGCAAATACAACAGGGGTGAAGGCTTCTATTATTGAAGCATCAAATGTATTTTTTGCAATTGGAGCATCTGTATTTCTTCTGAGGGATGAGACAATGAAAAAGAAGAAATTCCTAGGATGTGTCTTGGGATTTGCAGGTGTAGTTCTTATTAATTTAAATGGAACCGGACTAAATGGAGGGATGCGTTTTCAGGGAGAAGGTTTTATCCTGTTATCTACCATATCATACGCCTTTTCTTCTATTATGATCAAGAAATATTCCCAGAAAGAAGAACCGGTTATCTTAAGTGGTTATCAATTTTTGTTAGGTGGTTTGATCATGACAGCAGCAGGATTTTTTATGGGAGGAAGGGTAGAAAACTTTACTGTTGCTTCTGTTGCGCTGCTTGTGTATATGGCACTGATTTCTGCGGTGGCTTATTCCTTATGGGGAATTCTCTTAAAATATAATCCGGTAGGAAAAGTAACGGTGTTTGGCTTTATGAATCCTCTCTTTGGTGTTCTTTTAAGCGCATTTCTTCTTGGAGAAAAGAATCAGGCATTTACTATGCAGGGATTTATTTCCCTTATTTTAGTATGTATGGGGATCTATATGGTAAATAAAGAACAGGGATAATCTGATTTCTAAAATCTTTGTGAAATTTCTGGTTTTAGAATTGAAATCCCCCTTGATTAGTGGTATGGTACCTTTTGCAATTATCATTGAAAATATAGTTTTTTCGGTGAGAATACGGAGGACAGGATATGAATGTTGATAACAAAAAACCAGGAAAGCGACCGCTATATGTTTATTATTTTATTGCGATTGCCATTATTTTCCTTTTAAATCTGCTTGTTGTTCCTGCATTTCAGGAAAGAAAAGTAGAAAAAACAGATTATAGTACATTCCTCAGTAATGTGGAGAGAGGAAAAGTCTCAGAAGCAGAGGTGCAGGATGATTATATCTACTATATGGTAAGAAAAAATGGAAAAGATACTTTATGTAAAACGGTGCGAATGGAAGATCCGGATCTTGTAGAGAGACTTTATGAAGCTGGTACAAAAATGGAGGCAGTTGCACCACAGAAACAATCTTTATTTTTAAGTTTAATTGCAGGATATGTAATTCCAATTGCTATTTTTATTTTACTTGGCCGTTGGTTAAGTAAAAAAATGATGAAATCTATGGGTTCCGGTGGGCCTGGTGGAATGATGTCTTTTGGAAAAAGCAATGCAAAAGTTTATGTAAAATCTTCAACAGGTATTAAATTTGCAGATGTGGCAGGGGAGGATGAAGCAAAAGAACTTCTTACAGAAATTGTAGATTATCTTCATAATCCTAATAAATATGCAGAAATTGGTGCATCGATGCCAAAAGGAGCTTTGCTTGTAGGACCTCCGGGTACAGGAAAAACCCTTCTTGCAAAGGCTGTTGCAGGAGAAGCAGAAGTACCGTTTTTCTCTATTTCAGGATCAGAGTTTGTAGAGATGTTCGTTGGTATGGGTGCGGCTAAAGTAAGAGATCTTTTCAAACAGGCAAATGAAAAAGCGCCTTGTATAGTGTTTATTGATGAAATTGATACAATTGGAAAAAAACGTGATGGTGGCGGTTTTTCCGGAAATGACGAGAGAGAGCAGACGTTGAACCAGCTTCTTACAGAAATGGATGGTTTTGACGGATCCAAAGGTGTTGTGATTCTGGCTGCAACAAACCGTCCGGATTCTCTTGATCCGGCGCTTCTTCGACCGGGACGCTTTGATAGAAGAATTCCGGTAGAACTTCCGGATTTACTGGGAAGAGAAGAGATTCTGAAAGTACATGCAAAGAAGATTAAAATTGCTGATACCGTTCGCTTTAATGAAATTGCAAAGGCTGCAGCAGGAGCTTCCGGAGCAGAACTTGCTAACATTGTAAACGAGGCAGCACTTCGAGCTGTGCGGGATGGAAGAAAATTTGCCACACAGGCAGATTTTGAGGAAAGTATAGAAGTGGTAATTGCTGGTTATCAGAAAAAAAACAGAGTGCTTTCCAATAAAGAAAAACTGATTGTTTCTTATCATGAAATCGGACATGCGCTGGTAGCGGCAAAGCAGACAGATTCTGCCCCTGTTCATAAAATAACTATTATCCCAAGAACTTCCGGTGCGTTGGGATATACTATGCAGGTAGATGAAAAAGAGCATTTTCTTATGAGCAAAGAGGAACTGGAAAATAAAATCGCTACATTTACAGGTGGGCGTGCAGCAGAAGAACTGATTTTTAATTCTATTACAACCGGGGCAGCAAACGATATTGAACAGGCAACAAAAATAGCCAGAGCCATGATTTCCAGATATGGAATGAGTGATGATTTCGATATGGTCGCTATGGAAAATATGAGCAACCAATATTTAGGAGGAGATTCTGCTTTGAGTTGTTCGTTTGAAACGCAGACTCTCTTAGACAGGAAGGTTGTAGATTTAGTCCGGACGCAGCATGAAAAGGCGCGAAAAATTCTTGAAGATAATATTGGAAAGCTTCATGAACTTGCAAAATATTTGTATGAGCAGGAAACAATCACAGGAGAAGAATTTATGAAAATTCTCAATGAGCCGTCTCAGGAAGCGCTGGATATGCAAACAGAAGAATAAGCAGAAAGCCGATAGGAGTTTTAAAACTTTTTATCGGCTTTTTTTAAACTGTTTTGAAGCATATCTTGTGTTTTTTCTTTTGTTCCGTTATAATCTAAATTGAGTTGTCTAAAAAGACAAATTTTAGAAAACAGAAAATGTTAAATGGAGAAATGCAAAGCAGGAAAGGTGAAAGGGAATGAATTGTCGAACAGCCGAAGAAATGGTAAACCGATACATGAATCATACGCTTTCGGTAGAGGAAACAGAGGAATTTTTAAATCATATTCAGAAATGTTCCTCCTGTTATGATGAGCTGGAAACATATTTCATTGTTCATGAAGCATTGCAGCAGCTTGCAGAAGATGAAGGAGAAACAGCTCTGGATTTTCGTAAGCTTCTGGGACAGGATATTCGAAGAGCCCGCAGACATATACGGACAGTAAAGGCTAAGCACTTTATGGGAGAATTTGCGGTTTTACTGTTTTTGGCATTTCTTGCTGGTTTTCTGCTTTTTGTAATGATGGAAGCAGGAGGATATTTATGAGTGAAAAAATATTGCTGATAGACGGACATAGTATTTTAAATCGTGCGTTCTATGGATTGCCGGATCTGACAAATGCAGAAGGGCTTCACACGGGGGCAGTTTATGGATTTTTGAATATTCTGTTTCGGATTCTTGAAGAAGAAAAGCCGGACTATCTTACGGTAGCCTTTGATCTTCATGCCCCTACTTTTCGCCATAAAATATATGAACAATATAAAGGAACAAGAAAAGCAATGCCTGAGGAACTGCGCCAACAGGTTCCGCTGATAAAGGAAATGCTCACTGCCATGGGTGTCAATATGATGATGATGGAAGGGTATGAAGCAGATGATCTTTTAGGAACAATGGCAAGAAAATGTGAAGAACAGGACATGGATGTTACAATTCTTTCCGGGGACAGAGATCTTCTTCAGCTTGCAACAGATAAAGTTTTGATTCGTCTCCCTAAAACAACAAGAGGAAAGACAACAATAGAGGACTATCATACACAGCAGGTAATTGATAAGTATCAGGTTACCCCGCCCCAGATTATTGAATTAAAAGCACTTATGGGAGATACTGCAGACAATATCCCGGGCATACCGGGGGTCGGGGAAAAAACAGCAACCAAAATGATTGTACAGTTTGGAACAATCGAAAATGCATATGCGCATCTGGAAGAAGTAAAGCCCAATAAGGCAAAAGAGTCTCTCAGAGAAAATTATGATAAAGCACAGTTGTCAAAAACTCTGGCAACAATTGATACAAAAAGTCCGATAGACTTTTCTCTTGATAAGGCGAAACTGGATAATATGTATACAAAAGAAGCATATGAATTATGTAAAAAATTAGAATTTAAAAATTTATTAAATCGTTTTGATAAAGATGAACTATCGGATGTGTCTTTGGAACAGGAGTTTTTTACTTGTGTAGATCTTGCCGGCTGTGAAAATATTTTTGAAAAGGCCGGAAAACAGGATGCAATTGGAACAGCTCTTCTTGCAGATAAGACACATATATATATGCTGGGTATTGCTCTTGGACCAGAAGAAGTTTATGCTATCCCTGTGCAGGGAATTATAACGGCTGCGTATCTGGCAGGAAAATTGGAAAAACTTTCTGAAACCACAATGCTTTGTTCTATGGATGTAAAGGCGATGCTAAAACATATATCTGTGGAAGAGCCAGAGCGTGTTTTTGATGCGGGAGTTGCAGCGTATCTTCTGAATCCGTTGAAATCTTCGTATACATTTGACGATATTGCCAGAGAATACATGGATTCTGTTTTTCTTCCGGGAAAAGAAGATTTAATTGGAAAAGCAACTTATAAAAAAGCCTGGGAAGAAGAAATGGGAGGCCTTCAGACATGTGCCTGCTATATGGCATATGTAGCATTATCTTGTCGTGGACCAATGGAACATGCCCTTCAAGAGACTGCTATGTGGAAGGTTTATAAAGAAATTGAACTTCCCTTGATCTTTACCCTGGATTTCATGGAAAAAACAGGGATTCGGGTACAAGGTGAGGAGTTGAAAAAATACGGAGAAAAACTTCTTGTTCGTATTGAGGAACTGGAACAGAAAATTTATAAACAGGCAGGAGAAGTATTTAATATTAATTCTCCGAAACAGCTGGGAGTGATTCTGTTTGAAAAGATGGGAATCAAAGGCGGTAAAAAAACAAAAACAGGGTACTCTACAGCAGCGGATATATTAGAAAAACTGGCACCGGAACAGCCGATCATCAAGGATATTCTGGAATATCGTCAATTAACAAAATTAAAATCAACTTATGCAGATGGTCTTGGGAATGTAATCGAAGAAGACGGAAGAATCCGTTCTACTTTTAATCAGACGATTACGGCAACCGGGCGTATCAGCAGTACAGAGCCAAACCTTCAAAATATTCCGGTTCGAATGGAACTTGGAAGACTGATACGAAAAGTTTTTGTTCCGGAGGAAGGGTATGTTTTTCTGGATGCGGATTATTCTCAGATAGAGCTTCGTGTTTTGGCTCATATGTCGGGAGATGAAAAACTGATCCAGGCATATAGAGAAGCTCAGGATATTCACAGACTGACTGCTTCTCAGGTTTTTCATATTCCTTTTGATGAAGTGACAGATCTTCAGAGAAGGAACGCGAAAGCAGTAAATTTTGGTATTGTATATGGCATCAGTTCTTTTGGGCTTAGTCAGGACTTAAGCATTACAAGAAAAGAAGCGGCAGAGTATATCGAAAAATATTTTGATACGTATCCTAAGATCAAGGGCTTCTTGGATTCCATGGTTGAGGAAGGAAAAGAGAAGGGATATGTAACAACTATGTTTGGGAGAAGGCGTCCTGTCCCGGAACTCTCTTCCAGTAATTTTATGCAAAGATCTTTTGGAGAACGTATTGCAATGAATTCGCCTATTCAGGGAACGGCAGCAGATATTATTAAAATTGCCATGAACCGGGTTTATGCAAGATTAAAAGCAGAAGGATTAAAATCCCGTCTTGTTCTTCAGGTACATGACGAACTTCTGATAGAAACTTTAAAAGAAGAAATTCCGGAAGTTTCCAGGATTTTGGAAGAAGAAATGAAGGGAGCGGCTAAATTATCAGTAGAACTGTCTGTGGATATGCATCAGGGGGACAGCTGGTATGAGGCGAAATAAATGAAAATCATAGGATTAACCGGCGGTGTAGGCGCCGGAAAAAGTACAGTATTGAATTTTTTGGAAAAAGACTGGGGAGCGTTTGTTCTTCAGGCGGATCAGGCAGGTCATTTGGTAATGGAACCGGGAGAAGAATGCTATGAGCCTGTAATTCGATTATTTGGAGAGAAAATCATAAAAAGCGATAAAAGGCTTGACCGCAGGAAAATTTCAGATATAGTATTTTCTCATAGGGAAAAACTGGAGGCTCTAAATCAGATCATTCATCCTGCGGTGAAAAGGTATATTTTAAAAAGGCTGGAGAAAGAAAAAGCGGCAGGAAGAAAACTTTGTGTAATAGAGGCGGCTCTTCTTCTGGAAGAAAATTACCAGGAATTTTGCGATTCAGTGTGGTATGTTCATACAGATAAAGAAATCCGTATTTTGCGCCTTATGAAAAACAGAGGATATAGCCGGGAAAAAGCGGAGGATATCATAAAAAATCAGGCATCGGACGAATTTTTTCTGGAACATGCGGATTTTGTTATAAAAAACAATGAAGATCCGGAGCAGACACGTCTCCAGCTTGTGGAAGGAATCAAACAATTATGAGATTAATGAGTATTGCCAGCGGAAGTAGCGGGAACTGTATCTATATAGGCTCGGAACAAGCCCATATACTTGTAGATGCAGGGATTAGCGGCAAGCGTATTGAAAAAGGGCTAAACAGTCTGGAACTGACAGGAAAAGATATTGATGGTATTTTTGTAACACACGAACATTCTGATCATATTAAGGGACTTGGAGTTCTTGCAAGAAAATATGAAATCCCTATTTATACAACAGGCGGTACAGTAGATGCCATGGTAAAAAGTGGAAATTTAGGGAAACTTCCAGAAGGTATTTTTCATGAAATACAGGAAGATAAAGATGTTTCTATTAAAGATCTTACCATTCATCCTTTTGCTATTTCTCATGATGCTGCGCAGCCGGTTGGATATCGTTTTCAGTGTGGAGAACGTTCAATCGGTATTGCGACGGATTTAGGGAAATATAATGATTATATAGTAAATAACCTTCAGAATCTGGATGCCCTTCTTTTGGAGGCGAATCATGATATTCGTATGCTTCAGGTGGGAAAATATCCTTACTACCTGAAACAAAGGATTTTGGGAGAAAGGGGACATCTTTCAAATGAAAATGCAGGGAAGCTTCTCTGTCGTCTCCTTCATGATAATTTAAAGGCTGTTTTTCTCGGACATTTAAGCCGGGAGAACAATTATGAAGAGCTGGCTTATGAAACAGTCTGCTCAGAAGTAACCTTAGGCGATAACCCTTATAAGTCACATGATTTTAAAATACAGGTGGCAAAAAGGGATTGCATATCAGAAGTGATCACAGTATAGAAAGGAATCAACGAATGAAAAAGACAATTATTACAGTAGTAGGAAATGACACAGTAGGAATTATTGCAAAAGTATGTACGTATCTTGCAGAGCATAATGTAAATATCCTGGACATTACGCAGACGATCGTACAGGGATATTTTAATATGATGATGGTAACAGATACAAGCAAAGCAGATAAAGATAATGGAGTTCTTTCCAAAGAACTGGCAGCTATGGGAGATGAGATCGGAGTAGTGATCGGCTGCCAGCATGAAGATATTTTTAATAAAATGCACAGAATCTGATGGACAGGGAGAATGAAAATGATTAATATATTTGAAGTAAATGAAACAAATAAAATGATTGAGCAGGAAAATCTGGATGTACGTACCATTACAATGGGTATTAGTCTTCTTGATTGTATCGACAGTGACCTTGATGTGCTCAACGAAAAAATTTATAATAAAATTACAACCTGCGCAAAAGATCTTGTGAAAACAGGTGAAGATATTTCTATGGAATATGGCATTCCCATTGTAAATAAACGAATTTCCATCACTCCAATTGCTCTTATAGGGGGAGCGGCATGTAAAACATCTGAAGATTTTGTGACAATTGCTAAAACACTTGATAGAGCTGCAAAAACAGTTGGTGTAAACTTTATCGGAGGATATTCGGCACTGGTAAGCAAAGGCATGACTCCTGCAGAAGAGCTTCTGATCAGATCCATTCCACAGGCACTTGCTGAAACAGAGCGTGTATGCAGTTCTGTGAACGTAGGTTCCACAAAAACAGGAATTAATATGGATGCAGTAAAACTGATGGGAGAAATTGTTCTGAAAACTGCAGAAGCAAGTAAGGAACAGGATTCCCTGGGATGTGCCAAACTTGTTGTATTCTGTAATGCTCCGGATGATAATCCGTTTATGGCTGGAGCATTTCATGGTGTGACAGAAGCGGATTGTATTATTAATGTAGGGGTAAGTGGACCTGGAGTTGTAAAAACTGCTCTTGAAAAAGTTCGTGGAAAAGATTTTGAAACATTATGTGAAACAATCAAACGTACTGCATTTAAAGTAACACGTGTAGGACAGCTTGTAGCCCAGGAAGCTTCAAAACGTCTTCATGTTCCATTTGGAATCGTAGATCTTTCTCTTGCACCGACACCGGCAATTGGGGACAGCGTTGCAGAAATTTTCCAGGAAATGGGCCTTGAAAGAGCTGGAGCGCCTGGAACAACAGCAGCACTTGCGCTTTTAAATGACCAGGTGAAAAAAGGCGGTGTAATGGCATCTACAGCTGTAGGTGGATTAAGTGGTGCATTTATTCCGGTAAGTGAAGACCAGGCAATGATCGATGCAGTAAATGACGGAGCGCTTTGCCTTGAAAAATTAGAGGCAATGACATGTGTTTGCTCTGTTGGATTAGATATGATTGCCATTCCGGGAGATACGAAGGCATCTACCATTTCAGGAATTATTGCTGATGAAGCAGCTATTGGTATGGTGAACCAGAAAACAACGGCTGTTCGTGTAATTCCTGTTATTGGAAAAGGTGTGGGAGAAACTGTAGAATTCGGCGGCCTTTTAGGATATGCTCCGATTATGCCTGTAAACAGCTTCTCCTGTGATGCGTTTGTAGAACGTGGAGGAAGAATTCCGGCTCCGATTCATAGTTTTAAAAATTAATTTTAATTAAGAAACAGGGATTGACAGGAAGGGATTACTGTGTTAAAGTAATAAAAAGTTAAACCGATGAGAAAGAAGAGTAGACAGTTAAGCGACATTTCAGAGAGCGGAGATTGGTGTGATTCCGTATGAAGCTGATTGTTGAATGGCCTTTCGAGGGCAGCCCGAACCCAGGTGAAGTAGGCGCTGACGGGAACCGAACCCGTTACCAATCAGGAGTGTATGTTTGTACATGAGAAAGTGGACATCTTGTCAATTTGAGTGGTACCGCGATAATAAGAATCTTATTACCGTCTCAAGCATTTCGCTTGGGGCGGTTTTTTATTATTTGAAGTACAGAAAGCGGGCGGATTTCATTCTTCTCACAGACAAAAAACGGAATTGGCATATATTCCGGAGACAGTGAATTATATGTGAAGAGAGGAGAAATACCATGAAAAAAGCGATGATATTTTTAGCAACAATCCTTGTAACAACAACAACCATTTATGCGGAAGAGGCGGATTATAAGATCGGTATAGAACAGTTTGCAGAGCATGGATCCCTTGATAATTGCAGAGAAGGATTCTTAAAAGGGCTGGAAGAAGAAGGCTTTGTAGAAGGAGAGAATCTTACTGTAGAATACAAAAATGCAGCAGCAGACATGGGAACCGCAGGGCAGATTTCAGCCAGTTTTGCTTCCTCTGATATGGATTTAATTTGTGGTATTGCAACGCCGAGTGCTCAGAGCTGTTTTAATGCAGCCATGCAAAAAGAAATTCCTGTAATTTATACAGCAGTAACTGATCCTCTGGCAGCAGAGCTGGCAGATAAAAAAGGGAATCCTGTAGGAGAAGTAACCGGAACGAGTGATCGCCTTCCGGTTGAACAGCAGCTTGAAATGATTCGTACCATGCTGCCGGATGCAGAAACAATCGGTATTCTTTACACAACAAGCGAGGCAAATTCTGAATCAGCCATTGAAGAATACAAATCTCTTGCAGACAAATACGGGTTTGCCATTGAAACAGCAGGAATTACAGCGACCGCGGATATTCCTCTCGCAGCCCAGGGACTGTTGGAAAAAGTAGATTGTCTTACAAACCTTACTGACAATACAGTAGTAAGTTCCCTTCCGGCAATTCTTGAAATGGCAAATGAAAAAAAGATACCGGTATTTGGAAGTGAAATTGAACAGGTAAAAAAAGGGTGCCTTGCGGCAGAAGGACTTGATTATATAGAACTTGGACGTCAGACAGGAAAAATGGCTGCAAAGATTTTGAAAGGGGAAAAGAAAGCATCGGAATTTCCATATGAAACAATTGAAGATGCAAGTTTTTATGTTAATGAAAAAGTTGCAGAAAATCTAGGAATAGAAATTCCTTTTGAATTAAAGGAAACAGCAGCAGAGTGTTTTTCGGAAATATCTGAATCTTAAAAATGGGGGACAGGAGATATGGATTTTTTTATTACCATTATGGAGCAGGGATTGATTTATGGTATTCTTGCACTTGGTGTTTATATTACTTATAAAATATTGGATTTTCCAGATCTTACAGCAGATGGAAGCTTTCCTTTAGGTGCGGCTGTAACGGCCGCTCTTCTTTCAAGAGATGTAAATCCGTATATAACAATTCCGGTTTCTTTCTTGGCAGGGGCCCTTGCGGGAGCGTGTACAGGTTTGATTCATGTAAAAGGAAAAGTAAGAGATCTTCTTTCCGGAATCATTATGATGACGGCGCTTTGGACAGTAAATCTTCGGATTGCCGGTACATCAAATGTTCCTTTATTTTCTAAAGAAACAATATTTAAGAATAACTTTCTGGAAACAAATTTTTCTGACAAAATAGCTCCTTATACTACTGTTATGGTGATCGCTGTTCTTGCTGTGATAACAAAAATCGTTCTTGATTTTTATATGAACAGTAAATCCGGGTTTCTTCTTAGGGCAGTGGGAGATAATGAAAAACTTGTGACTGCTCTTGCGAAAGATGAGGGCAATACAAAAATCCTGGGACTTTCGATTGCCAATGGGCTGGTAGCTCTTTCAGGTTGTATTTTTTGTCAGGAAGAACGTGTTTTTGAAATTTCTATGGGTACAGGAGCGATTGTAATAGGACTTGCAAGTGTGATTATTGGAACAAGTTTTTTTAAAAATCTAAGTATGATAAAAGCTACAACGGCTGTAATGATCGGTTCTGTTTTCTATAAAGCCTGCACTGCAGTTGCCATGCGCAATTTTGAACCTATGGATATGAAACTTGTAACAGCGGTTTTATTCCTTGCGGTTTTGCTCATTAGTATGGAGAGAAAGAAGAAGGTGAAACATCATGCTTGAACTTAAAAATATATATAAATATTACAATCCGGGTACTGTAAATGAAATGTGTCTTTTTAATGATTATAATCTTACCATAAAGGATGGAGAATTTGTGTCTGTTGTAGGAAGTAATGGTTCCGGGAAAACTTCTATGCTGAATATCATCTGCGGAAGTATCCCTGTGGAATCCGGACAGATCATTCTTGATGGAAAAAATATTACGGAAGAAAAAGAATATAAACGAAATAGAAAAATAGGAAGGGTCTATCAGAACCCGGCCCTTGGGACATGTCCGGGCATGACGATTCTTGAAAATATGTCTCTTGCAGATCACAAAGGAAAATTATTTGGAATTCAAAGAGGGGTAAATAAGAAACGGCGAGAATATTATAGAGATCTTTTAAGACCTTTGAATCTTGGCCTGGAAGATAAAATGGAGGTCAAAGTAGGGTCTCTCTCTGGCGGGCAAAGACAAGCAATGGCGCTTCTCATGTCTACAATGACTCCTATTGAATTTCTTATCCTTGATGAACACACGGCAGCGCTTGATCCTAAGACGGCAGAGATTATTATGGATCTTACAGGAAAGATTGTAAAAGAAAAAAAGCTTACCACTATTATGGTAACCCATAATCTTCGATATGCCGTGGAATATGGTGACAGAATCCTTATGATGCATCAGGGTGAGAATGTCATGGATTGTACCGGAGAGGAAAAGAAGAACATTTCCATAGATGACATTCTTGTAAAATTTAACGAAATCAGCATAGAATGCGGAAATTAATGCTCAGATAATGATAAGCTGTTTTTCTAATTCATGAACAAAAGGGGAACCTGTTTTCTGACAAAGGATGCTGTGATAAACATTAGAAGAAAAACAGGTTTCGTTAAGAAGTTTTATCCCGTTACTGTCTAAAACTGCCGGGGCATCGGCAAGTTTGGTGACAAGAGGGATAGAACTTTTTTTCTTGATTTCTTTAAGAAGCGGCGTGCTGTCTTTTTTAAATCCTAAAACACGGGCATACGGAATTGTTTCCGGTATGTCTTTTATGTTTAGGAGAAGGTGAAGGAGGGCTCGTTGTATTCTCGTCTGGGTGATTTCTTTTGTTTTTAAAAGGGTAACAAAGCTAGAGAAATTTTCATATTTATTTTTTTGTTTTTCTATACGTTTGGCCAGATCTGTGGACATATCAAGGAAATGTTCCATGGAGGCTGAAGTTTCTTCCAAAAGTCGGTAATGAAGGAGAAGATCCAAATCCCTTTCTGTTATAAAAGATCCGGCTTGGATCGCATTGTCAAAAATAGAAAAAGATTCTTCGGGCATAGAAATCTTCATCTTTGTAAGAGAATCCGGAGAGGACAGAAGCTGGGTACGTATTGCAGAGGCGGAAGGGTTTTCCTGGCTGTCAAGAGAGGTGTCATGGTATCCGGCTCCCCGGCGTTTTAAAGTGCAGGGATGGATGGAACTGTTGAGACGCAAAATGGCTTTACAGTATTCAATACCTAAAATATTATTAGGAGAAGATAAAATTGTTTGCAGGTGTTCATTCTGAGAATATTTAAGAACAGCCTGGGCTCTTGCAGCCGGGAAGGACATTCCTTCTGAAAGGAAAGATCTTAAATATTTCAGATATTCTTCTGGTTCTTTTGTAAGAAGTTCAGCCAGTTCCAGCAGGGGAGAAACAGAGCCGCATTCACTTCCAAAGCAGAGAATATCTACTACATGAAGGCAATCAAGAAGCTGAACGCCTCCTTTTGCAAAAAATTCCGCACTTGCACTTGAAAAGGAAGGGGGCAGCTCCAGTATAAGATCAGCGCCGCAGCGAAGGGCCATTTCTGCTCGTGTATGCTTCGGCAAAAGAGCAGGAGTTCCCCGCTGTACATAATCACCGCTCATGGCAACAATGATGTAATCTGCATGGAGAATTTCTCTTGTATATTTCAATTGATAAAGATGTCCGTTGTGAAAAGGGTTATATTCGGCTATGATTCCAGCGATTTTCATATGATTGCACCTCAAAAAATACTTTCTTGTGTCATATTCTACCATTCAGACGCTTGAAATACAAGGCTTGTAGAGGTATAATACTCATAGCTATGTATGCTGCCCGAAAGGGTATCATTATGACCGAAAGGTCTGATATAGGAAAGGAGCCATTTAATTATGGGATTTATTGATGTACTGAAAGACAGAGCAAGAGCAAGTGTAAAAACAATCGTGTTGCCGGAAACAGAGGATATGAGAACTCTGGAAGCAACAGAAAAAATTCTTAAAGAGGGAATTGCAAAAGTTGTTCTTGTAGGAAATGAAGAAACAGTTAAAAAAAGTGCAGCAGAAGGCGGATTTGATATTTCCGGTGCAGAGATTGTTGATCCTGCAACTTCTGATAAGACACAGGGCTACATTGAAAAATTAGTAGAACTGAGACAGAAAAAAGGTATGACACCAGAACAGGCAAAAGATATTCTCTTGAATCAGTACCTGTACTACGGTGTAATGATGGTAAAAATGGGTGATGCAGATGGTATGGTTTCCGGTGCATGCCACTCTACAGCAGATACATTAAGACCATGTCTGCAGATCTTAAAAACAAAACCAGGAACAAAACTGGTATCTGCTTTCTTCCTGATCGTTGTTCCGGATTGCGAATATGGTGCAAACGGCGCATTTGTATTTGGCGATTCCGGTCTTGTACAGAATCCGAATCCAGAAGAACTGGCAGCGATTGCCGCTTCTTCAGCAGAATCTTTTGAACTTCTTGTTCAGGAAGAGCCTGTTGTTGCAATGCTTTCTCATTCTACAAAGGGCAGTGCAAAACACGCTGATGTAGATAAAGTAATCGAAGCAACTAAAATTGCAAAAGAAGAACATCCGGAACTGAAACTGGATGGAGAATTCCAGCTTGATGCAGCTATCGTTCCAAGTGTAGGCGCTTCTAAAGCTCCTGGCAGCGAAGTTGCAGGAAAAGCAAATGTACTTATTTTCCCAGACTTAGATGCTGGTAATATTGGATACAAACTGGCACAGCGTCTTGCAAAAGCAGAAGCATACGGACCAGTTACACAGGGTATTGCAAAACCGGTTAACGATTTATCTCGTGGATGCTCTGCAGATGACATTGTAGGTGTAGTTGCAATCACAGCTGTACAGTGCCAGGCAGAAGACAAATAAGAAGTATCATTAAATAATTAAAATGATAGGAGAGTAAAATCATGAATGTATTGGTAATCAATTGTGGAAGTTCTTCTTTAAAATATCAGTTAATTGATTCCGAAACAGAAGCAGTTTTAGCAAAAGGACTTTGCGAAAGAATTGGTATTGACGGAAGACTGGTATATCAGAAAGCAGATAGTGATAAAGAAATCACAGAGGCTCCAATGCCTACACATAAAGAAGCAATCCAGATGGTTCTGGATGCTCTGACAAATGAAAAAACAGGTGCGATCAAGAGCCTGAAAGAAGTAAATGCAATTGGACACCGTGTAGTACATGGTGGTGAGAAATTTGCTTCTTCTGCTGTAATTACAGATGAAATGATTAAAGCAGTAGAAGAGTGCAATGACCTTGCGCCGCTTCATAATCCTGCAAACTTAATCGGTATTCGCGTTTGTGCAGAACTTATGCCGGGCGTACCGCAGGTTGGTGTATTTGATACAGCATTCCATCAGACAATGCCTGCAAAAGCATATCTGTATGGTCTTCCTATTGAATATTATAAAAATTACAAAGTAAGAAGATATGGTTTCCACGGAACTTCTCACAGTTTTGTTTCAAAACGTGCCGTAGATTTCCTTGGACTTGACAAAGAAAATTCAAAAGTGATCGTATGCCATCTTGGAAACGGATCTTCTATCAGTGCGGTTGTAAATGGCAAGTGTATTGATACAACAATGGGTCTGACTCCTCTGGAAGGCGTTGTGATGGGAACACGTTCCGGAAATATCGATCCGGCTATTATGGAATATATTGCTAAAAAAGAGAATCTGGATATTGCAGGCATTATGAATGTTCTTAACAAGAAATCCGGTCTTCTTGGATTATCCGGTGGTCTGTCCAGTGATTTCCGTGACTTAAATGAAGCATCCCAGAATGGAAATGAAGATGCAGCAAATGCGATTGAAGTTCTTTGTTATGGAATTGCAAAATTTGTAGGTGGTTATGTTGCAGCTATGAATGGTGTAGATGCGATTGTATTCACAGCTGGAATTGGTGAAAACGCAATCCCTGTACGTGAAAAAATTGTAAGCTATCTTGGCTATCTTGGTGTAACACTGGATAAAGAAGCAAATAATGTACGTGGAGAAGAAATTGTAATTTCTACTCCGGATTCTAAAGTAAAAGTTGCAGTAATTCCGACAAATGAAGAGCTGGCTATTTGCAGAGAGACGGTAGCACTTGTTTAAGAGACTTTTTCTTTCAAAACAAGACAAAATATCGTTGACAAATTCCAAAGCTGTATGTATAATTGATTGAGTGTGGATAGGAGATTAATATGCAGATACATTTATCAGATATTTCATCTTGTGAGGGAAAATGTGTGCAGATAACTGCGCCGCTTGAGATGGATTCCATCACCTTCCAGTTGGGAGACTTTCGGATTCTGGAAAAGAAGCCGTTAGAACTTACCATTACCAACACAGGAAACAAGGTTCTTGAGCTTGTGGGGACGGGAGGCATTACCGTAGAAATTCCCTGTGACAGATGTCTGGAGGATGTTTCCGTAGAGATTCCTTTGGAATTTAAAAGGAAAGTTGACATGAAGCAGACTGATGAAGAACGGGTGAATGATTTGGATGAGAATGTCTATCTCACAGGTATGGACCTGGATGTGGACCAATTGGTCTATTTTGAGGTGCTGATGAACTGGCCTTTGAAAGTCTTATGTAAAGAAGATTGTAAGGGTATATGCAGTCAGTGCGGGAAGAATTTGAATAAAGGTTCCTGTGGATGCACAGAAGAGCCAAAAGATCCGCGTATGGCAGCCATCAGTGATATATTTAGTAAATTTAAGGAGGTGTAACATATGTCCATCTGTCCAAAGAATAAAACATCTAAAGCTAGACGTGATAAGAGAAGAGCAAACTGGAAAATGACTGCTCCGAACTTAGTAAAATGCAGCAAATGTGGTGCTCTTATGATGCCTCACAGAGTATGCAAGGAATGCGGAAGCTATAACAAAAAAGAAATCATTAAAGTAGAAGACTAATGAGAGTTTAAGAGCCGTCGAGTCAGATTATGTATCTGCCCGGCGGCTTCTTTTAGGTATATTATGATTTTTACTATTACGATAACTGAGGTGACGTATGAAAGAGAAAAATCAGATTACAGAAGGGGTGATCTGGAAACAGCTTTTATTATTTTTCTTTCCGATTGTATTCGGAACATTTTTTCAGCAGATTTATAATACAGCAGATACAATTGTAGTTGGGCGTTTTGTGGGAAAAGAAGCATTAGCTGCAGTAGGAGGGTCCGTCAATCAGATTGTAAATCTGATCGTCGGTTTTTTTGTGGGGCTTTCGTCAGGAGCTTCTGTAGTGATTGCTCAGTTTTATGGGGCAAAAGATAAGAAAAATCTTCGGTATACATTGCATACTGCCTATGCTTTTTCTATTATTGCCGGAATTGTAATAGGGGTACTGGGAATAGCAGTTACAAATCCGGTTCTGCGTTTAATGGAAACTCCAAAAGAAATTCTGGAAAATTCAAGAATTTACTTATATGTTTATTTCGGCGGAATGATCTTTAATCTTATCTATAATATGGGATCTGCGGTTTTAAGAGCCGTAGGAGATTCTAAACGCCCCTTATATGTTCTTATAGTGACCTGTGCATTGAATATTGTTCTTGATATTATTTTGGTTGTAAAAGTTCATATGGGTGTTGCAGGTGTAGCCATTGCCACTGTAATTTCTCAGGCAGTAAGTGCTTTGCTTGTAAGTATATTATTGTTAAAAAGCAGTGAAATTTATCAGCTTCAGTTAAATAAAATTAGAATGCATGGAGTTGCGCTTCATTCCATTTTGAGAATTGGAATTCCGGCAGGATTGGAATCGGTAATGTATAACATTGCAAATCTTGTAATTCAGATTTTTGTAAATAAGCTGGGGACAGATACCGTTGCAGCATGGGGCACATATGGAAAGATTGATGCGGTTTTTTGGATGGTGATTAATGCTTTTGAAATTTCTATTACTACTTTTGTAGGGCAAAATTATGGTGCCGGAAGAACGGACCGTATGCGAAAAAGTGTCCGGGTTTGTATGGGAATGGCCTATGGTTCTGCTTTTGTATTAAGCGGATTTTTGTATGTTTTTGCAGATCAGATTTATCGCTTATTTACAACAGATACGGAGGTTGTAAAACTTGGTGTATATATGATGCGTTTTTTGTTGCCTTCATACTTTATGTACGTAATGATCGGAATGCTCTCAGGTGCTCTTCGTGGGGCAGGAAAGGTATTGGTTCCTATGATTCTTACATGCGGAGGCGTTTGCGTTTTGCGTATGATCTGGATGTTTGTGGTGCTTCCTACTGCGCCGGGAATTGAAACGATCATGCTCAGTTATCCGGTTTCCTGGGGAATTACAGCAGTCTTATTTTTGATTTATTATTTTAAAAAATTCCCCAAAAAAAGCGGACTCTGATACGATCAGAGCCCGTTTTTTTTAATGGTAATAATATTGTCCGTTTTTATCTATTTTATAAAAATCGGCAAAAGATAAATGAAAAATATCAGTTTCTATTTCAGATAAATCAATTTCATTTTTAATAAGATACTGATAAATACCGCTATAATCGATTTCCCCCTGTATGAGGATGCTGTCTAATTTTCCATTTCTTAAAATAGCCCGTCTATAGCCTTTTGAGTCATGCTGGATTATTACTTGATCATCTTTTTCGGGAATCCCGCGTCCTAAAGAAAGAGTGGTGATGCCGTAAAAATTCATGGTGTTTTTCATTGCATAAAGATCGGTGTATTCTTTTTCTATTCCGCACATGTTAAATGCAGCCGTTTCTCCTTGTTTCATAGCGTTTGGCCATATTCCGGAAAGACCGGCAACATCACCGGCAGCATAAACGTGGCGGACGTTTGTTTCCATGTGATTATTTACTTCTATAAAACGTTCTGCTTGTATGTTACTTTCCTGTACGCATTCAATAGCAGGGCGTACTCCGGCGGCAACAATAACAAGGTCGCAGGAAATCTCTGTTCCATCATCGAGAATAACCGTTTCAATAGCTCCTTTTTCATTCATAATGGTTTCAGAAGCCTTTTTTCCCAAAAGGAAACGGCATCCATGTGCTTCAAATTTTTTCCGATAAACATTTCCGGCAATTTCATCCAACTGGAGAGGCAGAATGCGTTCTGCCATTTCTACAACGGTAACAGATTTGCCTTGTTCTAGAAATGCGTAGGCTGCATCCATGCCTACAAGTCCGGATCCCACAATGAGAATGTTATTTGCCTGATCTGCCAGAGTACGGATTTGCTGGGCGTCACTTAAATCTCGAAGTCCAAATACATTTGTAGCTTCTCGAAATTGACCGATTGGCGGGATAAAACTATGTGCCCCCGTAGCAATCAGAAGTCTGTCATAGGGGATGCTCTGATCATTTTTTAATGTGAGCAGAGAGTGCTCGGTGTCTATGGAGACTACGGTTTCGTTTTTGACCCAGGAAATATTGTTTTTTTCAAAAAAGTCATCTGGAACAAAGGATAATGTTTTTTCATTACGTTCATAGCTTAAATATTTATGTAGCATACAGCGTGAGTGAACGTGTACATCAGTAGAAATCATCAGAATTTCTGCATCGGCAGAAAGGGAGCGTATAGTTTTTGCTGCCTGGATTCCGGCTGCTCCTGCTCCGATAATGACATGCTTCATATTTCTACCTCCTCGATATAAATGGCTTTTTTGGGACAGGCACGGACACAACTTGGACCTTCTGGGTCATCCATACAAAAATCGCATTTCATTACTTTTGTATGTGTGGCAGTATCTGCTTTTAAAACGCCGTATGGACAGTTCATAACACACATAAAGCAGGAACCGCATTTTTTTTCATTGTAAAGAACGTGACCGCTTGCAGGATCTTTTGTGAGGGCGCCGCTCATACATGACATAACACATTCTGGCTGTTCACAATGACGGCAAAATACAGGTTTGTATTTTCCGTCGGAAGAACAGACAATATGATTGCGGGATTCATTGCGCTTATCTGTAAGATCCAGAGAATATACATTTCCCTTATCAGTGCGGTGTGCCTGCATGCAGGCAATCATACAGTTTTTGCAGCCGTCACATTTATCGGCATCAATGAAAATACGTCTCATATCTTCACCTCCTAGATATGTAATCCGGTACGTTTTTCTTCAATAATCTTTTCCAGGATATCTGCAGAAGCCTTTGCATCAGGATTGATGATGACCTGTCCTCCTGTAAGTTCTTTCATATCCTCTGTAAGGACTTTTACAGCAACCGGGCTTCCTGTTATAAATGGCGGGAGACCGAGATGGAGAGGAAGTCCGAGAGAAAGACCGAAACAGCCATCTGCAATCGCCTGTTCTTCTAGCCACTGTGCAGCAGAAAGAACAAGAGGAAGCTGCGGAAGATCAACGCCAAGTTCAGCTGCGATTTCGGTAGCCACGATTTCCAGACGTCCAATGGCAAGGCATGGACCGAAATTTAATACAGGTGGAATTCCCAGCTTTTCGCATACAGCACGAAGTTTTGGACCTGCAAGTTTTGCTGCTTCCGGAGTCATAAGTCCACAGTTTTCAATACCTCCTGAAGAACATCCTGCTGTGAGTACGATAATATCCCGGGAAATCAGTTCCTTTGTCAGTTCCACAGATAAAACATCGTGACCTCCTGCTGTTAAGTTGGAACATCCTACGACACCTGCAATTCCTTTGATATCCCCGGATACGATTAAATCAATCAAAGGTTTCCAGCTTCCTCCAAGGAAAGATTTCAAAGATCCTTCGCTTACTCCTGTAAGTGTGTTGGAGTTTCCATGTTCAGGAAGAAGGTTCATGGTGATATTGCCACGACGTTCTTTATATGCATTTATAATTTTATCGATGATGATTTCTGTTTGCGCTTCTCTTTCCTCAAATTTATATGGAAGAAGCTCTGCGTTTGCTTTTTTTGCAACATCATCAAGACAGATCTGTTTGATTTTCAGTTCTTCACAAATTGGTTCAATACCGGGAAGGGTACAGTTGAATTCAGAAAGAACGGCATCAATTCCGCCTGTTGCAAGAATTGCTTCACTTGTATAATTGTTGCCTGCATGTCCGTCAAACACTTCTGTATAATGTGCGCCACGAAGCTGAAGATCCTGACCTACACATGTACAGCCTACAAGTTTAAAACCTTTTGCGCCTGCCTCCTGTGCTTTTTTAACAGCTTCTGGAGAGATAAGTTTTTCCTGAAGATCAACGAAAATCGTGTGCTGATGTCCTGTGATCATAATATTAATATAATCCGGATCAATAACGCGAAGTCCCACTGGCGCAGGGCGGAGCTGTGGCTGTCCCAGCAGAACATCATTTAAAAGATTTGTAAGTGTAAGGCCGTAAACACCGGTGGAAATACCAAGTTTGAGGCAGTCTGTAAGCATATCTACAGGATCAGAGTTTAAATTTGTGGAACATTTTACCACTCCTTTAAATACTTCAGATTTTGCACCGCCAGGCATAATACCAAGTTCTTTCCAGCGTTTAACCCGAGGGGCATAAGCGATTTTTTCTACAAGTTCAGCCTGTATATATTCTGGTTTATATAAATCAGCCAAAACAGCATCCGCTACTTTTTCTGCTTTTACATAATCATCGTCTTCTTTGATCCCGAATATATCAGCAAGATGATTTAAGGATTCTAAACCTTTTAATTCGCCTTTGCTTTTCGCTGTTTTTTTCAAATTAAGGGCAGTGTTTTCTACAATGTGGATATAGCAACCGCTTCCTGCCGCAACAGATCTTAGGAAATTACGGGTTACAATAGTATCTGCATTTGCACCGCAGATTCCTCGTGGTGAATTAGGGGTGATACGACAGGGACCATTGGAGCAGAGCCGGCAACAGACACCCTGAAGGCCAAATCCACATTTAGTTTTCTGCGTATCTACACGGTGATGGGAAGTCTCCATAGGGAGAGAGCGAATAAAATCTTCCAAAGGTTTATCGGCACTTTTGCATGTGTTACAGCCATAACACTGGTTCATAAATATTTCCTCCTTAGTATTAAAAATAAAGCGTCGATTTGTATTTTATAATACTGGATAAAAAAAGTCAAGAATCATAAGAGCGGAAGTTCTCTTTTCTGAGAAAAATAGTAGAATCTGGAGAAAAGGAATGTTATACTAAAAATACCGCGTAAAATCAGAGATAAATATGAAAGGCAGGATATAGTAAGTGAATATCTTAAATATAGAGCATGTAAGTAAAATTTTTGGAGAAAAGATTATATTTGACGATGTTTCCTATGGGATACATGATGGGGATAAAATTGGAATCATAGGAATTAACGGTACTGGAAAGACAACTATATTGAAGATGATCGCAGGCTTGGAAGAACCGGATGAAGGCCAGATCATTACACAAAATGGTCTTCGTATTACGTACCTTCCTCAGACTCCGGAATTTCCGCCGGAAGCTACAATCTTAGATTATGTAGCAGACGGAAAATGGCAGAAAGACTGGGCGACTGCAAGTGAAGCTGCCAATGTGTTAAATAAGCTGGGTATTGTAAATCACGAAGAAAAGATTCAATATCTTTCCGGGGGACAGAAAAAAAGAGTGGCTCTTGCCCGTACACTGGTAAATCCTGCAGATGTGCTGATCCTGGATGAGCCGACAAACCATATTGACAATGAAATGGCATCGTGGCTGGAAGATTTTTTGAGAAAATTCAGAGGAGTTGTGATCATGGTAACACATGATCGTTATTTTCTGGACCGTGTAACAAATAAAATTTTGGAAATCAGTCATGGAAAGTTATATTCCTATGAAGCGAATTATTCCAAGTTTCTGGAAATGAAAGCGCAAAGAGAAGAAATGGAAATGGCAAGTGAACGGAAACGCCAGAGTATTCTCCGGATGGAATTGGAATGGGCAAAACGGGGATGCCGGGCAAGAAGTACAAAGCAGAGAGCCAGACTGGAGAGACTGGAAGCTTTGAAAAATGGAACGGTTCCGCTGCGTGACCAGAATGTGGAACTGGATTCTGTAGAAACGCGTATGGGGAAAAAAACAATCGAACTTCACCATATCAGTAAGAAGTTTGGAGAAAAGAAAGTTATAGATGATTTTGATTATATAATTCTGAGAAATCAGAGACTGGGAATTATAGGACCAAATGGTTGTGGGAAATCAACTTTAATGAAAATGATCGCTGGGGTGTTGGAACCGGACAGTGGTGTGATTCAGTGGGGAGATACCATTAAGATAGGTTATTTTGCGCAGGAAGTACCGGATATGGATAAAGACCAGCGGGTGATTGATTATATTCGGGAAGTGGCAGAGTATATTCCCACACGAGATGGGAAAATCAGTGCATCTATGATGCTGGAACGCTTTTTGTTTGATTCCGCCATGCAGTATACACCGATTGAAAAACTTTCCGGGGGAGAAAAAAGAAGACTGTATTTATTAAAGGTGCTTATGGAAGCACCCAATGTCCTTCTTCTGGATGAGCCAAGTAATGATCTTGATATTCCTACCCTTACGATACTGGAAGATTACCTGGATTCCTTTTCAGGAATTGTCGTCGCTGTTTCTCATGACCGCTATTTTCTTGATAATATGGCAGAGAGAATTTTTGCTTTTGAAGGAGAGGGAAAGCTTGTACAGTACGAAGGCGGGTATACAGATTATTTAGAAGCATATGACCGAAAACATGCGGGGGATTTCAAAGAAGTTGACAAGTCATTTGCAAAAGATAGAAAAGCTTCTCAAAATGACTGGAAACAGAACCGTCAGGAAAAATTAAAATTCACATTTAAAGAGCAGAAAGAATTTGAAACGATCGACGAAGATATTGCAAAGTTAGAAGAAAAAATTGCTGCATTAGAAGATGACATGATGAAAAATGCAACAAACTCTTTTAAATTAAAGGAGATTGTGGAAGAGAAAGAAGAGGCGGAGCGGCAGCTGGAAGAAAAGATGGACCGGTGGGTTTATTTAAATGATCTTGCAGAAAAAATAGAAGCGCAGAAAAAGTAAAGGAGAAAAAATATGAGAAGTCCTATGACAACTTTATGCTACATCGAAAAAGACGATTCTTATCTGATGCTTCACAGAATTTCTAAAAAAAATGATGTAAATAAAGATAAGTGGATTGGAGTAGGGGGGCATTTTGAAGAAGGGGAAAGTCCGGAAGAATGCCTTTTAAGAGAAGTTCGGGAAGAAACAGGATTTACCCTCACTTCCTGGCGGTTTCGTGGAATTGTGACATTTACCCAGCTGGGATATGGTACGGAGTATATGTGCCTTTATACAGCAGACGGTTTTACAGGAGAAGAAAAAGAGTGTGAGGAAGGAAAACTTGAGTGGGTAAAGAAAGAAGATCTTAAAAATCTAAATTTATGGCAGGGAGATAGGATTTTTTTGAAACTATTGATGGAAGATGCCCCTTTCTTTTCTTTGAAACTTCGCTATGAGGGAGATGATCTTAAAGAGGCGGTTCTGGATGGAATGGATAATCCTGTATTGACTTCTTCTATTAAAATTTAGTATGATATACGTTAGTACATTTTGATATTTTTCAGCATATTTATATGTAGTACAGGAGGAGAAAACATGTCAGAGACAGTAAGAGTTGTAGTAGATGTCATGGGTGGAGATAATGCCCCTATAGAACCGGTAAAAGGTGCAGTAGAAGCCCTTATGGAACGTGAGGATATTCAGGTTTTTCTTGCAGGACAGAAAGAAGTAATTGAAAGGGAACTGGAAAAGTATCCATCTTGTCCAAGAGAACGGCTGGAAATCGTTTCTGCGACGGAAGTGATTGAAACAGCAGAGCCTCCTGTTATGGCAATTCGTAAGAAAAAAGATTCCTCTATCGTAGTAGGGTTAAATATGGTAAAAAGACAGGAAGCAGATGCTTTTGTTTCTTCCGGCAGTACAGGGGCTGTATTGGTAGGAGGTCAGGTACTTGTAGGAAGGAGCAAAGGGGTACAGCGTCCGCCTCTTGCACCTTTAATTCCTACAAAAGATGGTGTGGCTCTTCTTGTAGACTGCGGGGCAAATGTAGATGCACGCGCGTCTCATCTTGTGCAGTTTGCAAAAATGGGGTCCATTTATATGGAGCATGTGGTGGGGATAAAAAATCCTCGTGTTGCCATTGTAAACAATGGAGCGGAAGAAGAAAAAGGAAATGCACTTGTAAAAGAAACATTTCCGCTTTTAAAGGCATGTAAAGGCATTAACTTTATTGGAAGTATTGAAGCGAGAGACATTCCGGCCGGATATGCAGATGTAATCGTGTGTGAAGCTTTTGTGGGGAATGTTATCCTGAAACTTTATGAGGGATTAGGTTCTACTTTAATTAGTAAGGTGAAGCATGGAATGATGACAAATCTTAGAAGTAAGATTGGTGCGCTTCTTGTAAAGCCTGCTTTAAAGGAAACTTTAAAGGCATTTGATGCCAGCGAACATGGAGGGGCTCCTCTTCTTGGATTAAAAGGACTTGTGGTTAAAACTCATGGGAGTGCTTCTGCAGTAGAAATAAAACATGCGATTTTCCAGTGTGCTCAATTTAAACAGCAGAAGATCAATGAAAAAATAGAAAAATATATTAATGAACAGGATACAGAGGAAGTAGACCGGAAAGAATAAAGCGAACAGATACGCTTTTTCGTCAGGAGGAAATATGGAGAAAAATTTATCAATATTGGAAAAGGTAATTGGATACAAGTTCCATAACAAACATTTGCTTATGCAGGCAATGACGCACAGTTCTTATGCGAATGAAAAGAAACTGGGGAAATTGGGCTGTAATGAAAGGTTGGAATTTCTTGGAGATGCAGTACTGGAACTGATCAGCAGTGACTTCCTTTTTGCTACTTATCCAGGAATTCCGGAAGGGGAATTGACAAAAAAACGTGCCAGCATGGTGTGTGAGCCAAGTCTTGCCTATTGTGCAAGACAATTTGGTCTTCCTGAATATCTTTTTCTTGGAAAAGGGGAAGATATGACAGGAGGAAGAAACAGGGATTCGATTGTGTCAGATGCAACAGAAGCATTGTTGGGAGCCATTTATCTGGACGGTGGTTTTGCTAACGCAAAGGAGTTCGTTCTGAAATTTATTTTAAATGATATGGAGCATAAGCAGCTCTTTTATGATAGCAAGACCATCCTGCAGGAAATTGTACAGGAAAATGGAAGACAGACGGTTGAATATCAGCTTGTAAAAGAAGAAGGTCCTGATCATAACAAAAGTTTTACAGTGAATGCTCTTGTAAATGGAAAAATCATGGGAGCAGGGTTTGGCCATACAAAAAAAGCAGCAGAGCAGGCGGCTGCATATGAGGCAATACGCAAGATGAAACAATAATAGGTGGAGTATGTATTTAAAAAATATCGAAGTACAGGGTTTTAAATCCTTTGCACAGAAAATAAACTTTGAATTTCATAATGGGATTACCGGAATTGTAGGGCCAAACGGCAGTGGAAAAAGTAACGTTGGAGATGCAGTGCGCTGGGTGCTGGGAGAGCAAAGTGCAAAGCAGCTTCGTGGTGGAAATATGCAGGATGTTATTTTTTCCGGAACAGAAGCGAGAAAGCCGTTGAGTTTTGCTTCTGTTGCCATTACGCTGGATAATTCTGATCATAAGCTTCCGGTGGATTTTCAGGAAGTGACAGTTACAAGAAGATTATACCGTTCCGGAGAAAGCGAATATCTCATTAATGGAAGTGCCTGTCGGCTTAAAGATATTAATGAAATGTTTTATGATACCGGTATTGGAAAAGAAGGTTATTCCATTATCGGTCAGGGTCAGATTGACAAAATTTTAAGTGGAAAGCCGGAAGATCGAAGAGAACTTTTCGATGAGGCAGCCGGAATTGTAAAATTTAAACGAAGGAAAAATACTACGATCAAGAAACTGGAAGAAGAGCAGCAGAACCTTGTTCGTGTAACGGATATTTTAAGTGAACTTACACGGCAGCTCGCCCCTTTGGAAAAGCAATCAGAAACAGCGAAAATATATCTGGCAAAGCGAGAAACTTTAAAAGAACTGGATGTTAATTTATTTCTTATAGAGCATGCCTATACAGGTGATTTATTACGTGAACTGGAAGAAAAAGAACGTGTGGCGGAACGGCAGCTTGCAGAAACACAGCGAGAATATGAAAAAATAAAAGAAGAATATGAACAGCTGGAAAAAGAACTGGAAGAGCTGAATGAAAAAATGGATGTTCTTCGTGAAGATACACAGGAAAGGGCATTAAATAAACAGCAGCTGGAAGGTCAAATCAATGTTTTGCATGAACAGCTTCTGGCAGGTGTTCAAAATGAGGAACATTATCAGAACCGTCTTTCTTCTATTCAGGAAGAAATGGATAAAAAAAGAAATCTCTGTATGGAACAGAATGGGGAAAAAGCATCTTTTCGAAAAAAACTGGAAGAGATGCGAAAACAAATCAGAGAAAAAGAAGAAACCCTTCAAAATGTTCAGAGAAATATCAGAGAATGTACAGAGGCCGTAGAAGAAGGAAAAAATGAGATTATTGATCTTTTAAATTCCAGGGCAACTACAAAAGGAAAAGCACAGCGCTTTGATACCATGCTGGAGCAGATTGATATTCGGAAAGCAGAAATCAGTCAGCGGATTTTAAAACTTAAAAGTGAAGAAGAAGAACAGGCAGGGGCGATGAAAAAAGCCAGATCCCAGTATGATGCTATTACTTCCCTGATTCAGGAGATGAATGAAGAATGCAGGAATCTGGATGAAGAAGTGCATCACATTCAAAAAGAACTTTCGGAACAAAATCGCCAGATGGAAATGGGACAGGCTGCGTACCACAGGGAATCTTCCCGTCTTGATTCTCTTAAAAATATGGCAGAACGATATGACGGATATGGAAACAGTATTCGAAGAGTTATGGAACAAAAAGAACGTATGCCGGGAATCAAAGGTGTAGTGGCAGATCTTATTCAGGTCAATAAGGATTATGAAATTGCCATTGAAACTGCACTTGGAGGAAGTATCCAGAATATTGTAACGGATCATGAGCAGACAGCAAAAACCATGATAGAGTTTTTGAAAAAAAACAGATTTGGGCGTGCAACCTTTCTTCCGCTTAGTAGTGTAGGCAGCAGAGGAGAATTCAGCCAAAAAGATGTTTTGAAAGAACAAGGTGTGATCGGTCTGGCAAGCGATCTTGTAAAAACAGAATCCCAATATCAGGGGCTGATAAAATATTTGTTGGGAAGAGTGGTTGTAGTAGATCACATTGATCATGCCATTGCAATTGGTAAAAAATATCGTCATACATTACGTATGGTAACGGTAGAGGGAGAATCTTTGAGCCCAGGCGGTTCTATGACAGGTGGTGCTTTTCGAAACAGCAGTAATCTTTTGGGACGGCGAAGAGAAATCGAGGAGCTGGAAGCAAGTGTCCTTTCTTTAAAAGGGGACATGGAAAACATGCAGAATGGGATTAATGAAAATCGCAGCAAACGCAATGTGATCCGGGATACGATTGCTGATCTGCAGGAAAAATTACGTCTGCAATATATCGAACAAAATACAGCGAAAATGAATATGAATCAGCTGGAAGAAGAAGAAAAACGTATTCAAAGAGGGTATTTGCAGATTCAAAGAGATCAGATGGATATTCAGCGCCAGATTCGGGAAGTACAGGAAGATCATGACAAGATTAAAAGAGAACTGGAAGAGTCTCAGAAGGATGAAAAAGAGCTGGAAACTTTTATTTCTACACGACAGGAAGAACTGGACGATTGGAAAAAAGAAGAAGGCAAAGCATTAAAAATGCTGGAAGAGGTACGTCTGGAATCTTCTTCTTTAGAACAGAAAGTGCAGTTTGTTTCTGAGAATCTTGGACGTCTTGCTTCTGAAATTTCTGCGTTCGAACAGGAGCAGGATACTCTCCAGAAAAATCTGGAGCAGGGACGCCAGGAAATGGAAAAGAAGAAAGAAGAAATCTCTCAATTAAAAGAAACAATTTCCGGATTTTCCGCAAAAGAAACAGAGGCGAAAGAAAAACTTCAGTTATGGCAGGAAGAAAAAGATTTAAGAAGTAAAACACATAAAACATTCTTTGAAAAGCGTGATCAGTTATCAGAGCAGATCAGCCTTCTGGATAAGGAGTGTTTCCGCTTGAAAAGCCAGGAGGAAAAAGTAGAAGAAAATAGAGAAAATCAGATTTCCTATATGTGGGAAGAATATGAAATAACTCCTAATAATGCGCAGCAGTATCGAAAAGAAGAGATGAACGACCGCCAGGAGTTGAAAGGTCAGATCGCGCAAATGAAGGAAGAAATTCGGAGACTTGGATCTGTAAATGTCAATGCGATCGAAGACTATAAAGAATTACTGGAGCGTCATACATTTCTTTCAGGACAATATGAAGATCTGCAAAAAGCAGAGAAAACACTTCAGGAGATTATACAGGAATTGGATGAAGGAATGAGAAAACAGTTCTCAGAAAAATTCACAGAGATTCAAAGAGAGTTTGATAAGGCATTTAAAGAGCTTTTCGGCGGTGGAAAAGGGACGTTGGAACTTGCAGAGGAAGAAGATATTCTGGAAGCGGGAATTCGTATTATTTCTCAGCCTCCCGGAAAAAAACTTCAAAATATGATGCAGCTTTCCGGTGGAGAAAAAGCATTAACCGCGATCGCACTTCTTTTTGCCATTCAGAACCTGAAACCATCTCCATTCTGCCTGTTGGATGAAATTGAGGCAGCGTTGGATGATTCTAATGTAGGGCGATTTGCTGGGTATCTTCAGAAGTTGACGAAAAACACACAATTTATTATAATAACGCATAGACGCGGTACCATGAATGCGGCAGACAGACTTTATGGTATCACTATGCAGGAAAAAGGAGTTTCAACTCTTGTTTCCGTGGATTTGGTAGAGAATGAGCTGACACAGTAAGAGGAGGAAGGATATGGCAGAAGAAAAGAAAGGTTTTTTTAAACGGCTTGTAAGTGGTCTGACAAAGACGAGAGATAATATTGTAGCAGGATTTGATTCTATTTTTAAAGGATATTCCAGCATTGATGAGGATTTTTACGAAGAGCTGGAAGAAATTCTTATTATGGGAGATATTGGAATCAATGCCACTACAGCTATTTTAGATAATCTCAAGGCTCAGATTGCAGAAAAACATATTAAAGAGCCAATGGAATGTAAGCAGCTTTTAATCGAGAGCATTAAAGAGCAGATGTATGTAGACAGCACAGAGTATACATTTGAAAATCAAAAATCCGTTATTCTTGTGATTGGTGTAAATGGTGTTGGAAAAACAACTTCTGTGGGCAAGCTTGCAGGGAAGTTAAAAGATCAGGGAAAAAAGGTAGTTCTGGCAGCTGCAGATACTTTCCGTGCAGCGGCAGGAGAGCAGCTTACACAGTGGGCGAATCGTGCAGGAGTTGATATTATCGGTGGTCAGCCTGGAGCGGATCCGGCATCTGTTGTATATGATGCAGTTGCAGCAGCAAAAGCAAGAAATGCAGATGTTTTGATCTGTGATACAGCAGGCCGTCTGCACAACAAAAAGAATTTAATGGAAGAACTGAAAAAGATTTATCGTATTCTGGAAAGAGAATATGCAGACGCTTATCTAGAGACACTTGTAGTTTTAGATGGAACCACTGGACAAAATGCACTTGCACAGGCAAAACAGTTTTCGGAAGTTGCAAATGTAAATGGAATTATTTTGACGAAGCTGGATGGAACCGCAAAAGGCGGTATTGCAGTAGCGATTCAATCAGAACTGGATATTCCGGTAAAATATATTGGAGTAGGAGAAAGTATTGACGATCTGCAAAAATTTGATGCAGATGCATTTGTAAATGCGCTGTTTGATGTAGAGGAAAAAACCGGGGAGTAGGAGGACTGCATATGCTTACATTGGAAACTTTTGAAGAAGCATCAGAAATTGTAAAAAAAGTCACTCAGGAAACAAAGCTGATCAAAAGCTCTTATTTTTCAGAATTAACGGGAAATAAAGTGTTTTTTAAGCCGGAAAACATGCAGCGTACAGGTGCATATAAAGTAAGAGGCGCTTATTATAAGATCAGCACACTTACAGACGAGGAACGTAATAAAGGCTTGATCGCTGCTTCTGCAGGAAATCATGCCCAGGGAGTTGCTTATGCAGCTCATAAATTTGGGGCAAAAGCGGTAATCGTTATGCCTACTACAACCCCTCTTATTAAAGTGGAACGTACAAAAAGCCATGGGGCAGAAGTGATTCTTCATGGAGATGTATATGATGAAGCATGTGCGTATGCACAGGAACTGGCTGAAAGAGAAGGCTATACATTTATTCATCCATTTGATGATCTGGCTGTTGCTACCGGACAGGGAACAATTGCCATGGAAATCGTACAGGAGCTTCCGCTTGTAGATTATATTCTTGTTCCTATTGGAGGCGGAGGACTGGCAACAGGTGTTTCTACCCTGGCAAAGCTTTTGAACCCACATATCAAAGTAATTGGTGTAGAACCTTCCGGAGCAGCCTGTATGAAAGCATCTTTGGAAGCGGGAGAGGTATTGACTCTTTCTCAGGTAAATACGATTGCAGATGGAACGGCTGTACAGCGTCCGGGAGAAAAAATATTTCCGTATTTACAGGAAAATCTGGATGAGATTCTTACCATTGACGATGACGAATTGATCGTAGCCTTTCTTGACATGGTAGAAAATCATAAAATGATCGTGGAGAACTCAGGGCTTCTTACAGTGGCGGCTCTGCGTCATCTTGATTTTAAAAACAAAAAGGTTGTTTCTATATTAAGCGGCGGAAACATGGATGTGATTACCATGTCTTCTGTTGTACAGCATGGACTGATCCAGAGAGATCGTATTTTTACAGTTTCTGTTCTGATTCCGGATAAACCAGGAGAACTTGTGCGAGTAGCAGCTATTATTTCAGAAAATCAGGGAAATGTTATAAAGCTGGATCATAATCAGTTTGTAAGTACAAACCGAAATGCGGCAGTAGAGTTAAAGATTACAATGGAAGCATATGGAACAGAGCATAAGAATCAGATTGTGAAGGCACTGGAAGAAGCCGGCTGCCGGCCAAAAGTAAAACGTGCAAGTTTATAAAACAGGAAAAGCGGATTATGCGAACAGATGCATAGTCTGCTTTTGTATGTCTGGAAATAGGAAGAAGCTTGATTTTACAATTTCTTTATGGTAAACTAATTCTAGAAAGAATAGGAGAAAGGGTAAAGAAATATGTTTTAATACATATGATATTCCTGATTGTTGATGGGGCGCATTTTTAGATTTGCGCCCTTTTATACCGTATTTACCTGTAAAATTAAAATTAGGAGATAAAAAATGGCAGAAGAAAATTTGAACAAAAGTAAAATTCAACTGACAGAAAAACAAAAGAAGTATTTACCCCTAAAGAGAAAAATTGATATGGCTCTTTCTGGGGGAGCAATTGTTTTGTTAAGTCCGGTAATGGCAGGAATTGCAATTGCTATTAAGCTGGACTCTCCAGGACCGGTGTTGTTTAAGCAAAAGAGAGTAGGAAAGAATAAAGAGTTATTTGAAATTTGGAAATTTAGGACCATGCGGACAGATACTCCAAAAGATATGCCTACCCATATGTTGGGAAATCCGGATGCATATATAACAAAGACCGGAAGATTTTTAAGAAAAACAAGTTTAGATGAACTTCCACAGATTTTTAATATTTTTTCAGGAAAGATGTCAATCATTGGACCAAGACCGGCCTTGTGGAACCAGGAAGATCTAATCCAGGAACGAGATAAATATGGGGCAAATGACGTGACTCCGGGTCTGACAGGATGGGCGCAGATTAATGGGCGTGATGAACTGGAAATTCCTATAAAAGCAGAATTCGATGGGGCATACGTTAAAAATATGGGGCTGAAAATGGATGTGAAGTGTTTTCTCGGAACCATTGGTTCAGTGCTAACTCATGATGGGGTTGTGGAAGGCGGTACAGGTGAGTTAAACAAGCAAAATCCTGAAAAGGAGGCTGTTCTTGATCCTAAAAAAATAGAACAGGAAATCAAAATGGGGATTGCAGTTGTAGGAGCAGCAGCTGCTATAGCTTCCGGGTGTTTATATGGAATTTACCGTTACTATAAAAACAAACATTCAGATTCCGGAAATAAAAACAAATCCCATATAAAAAGTGTAATTGCAGCCGGAACTGCCATAGGTGCAGCTGCTTTTATCAGACAAAATAAAGTACAAAGTAAGTGGAATATGAAAGCAAAACCTACAGAAAAGATAGAAACTAAAAGAATATTATTTTTATCCAACCATTTTATTACTCTGTTTTCTTTTCGTAAAGAATTGATTAATCGTCTAGTACAGGAAGGTCATGAAATTTATATTTCTATGCCAGATGATCCGGATAATACATATTTTGAAGAATTGGGCTGTAAAATAATTCCAACGCCTGTAGACAGACGGGGAGTAAATCCTAAAAATGATATAGGTACGATTCGGGCATATTTTAAGATTATGAAAGAAGTTCAGCCGGATATTATATTTTCCTATACGATCAAACCTAATATATATGGAACGCTGGTATCTAATTTACTTGGCTACAAGCAGGTTTGCAATGTAACAGGAACAGGAGCCACTTTTTTGGAAGATACGCTCGTAAGTAAGATTGCAACACAGTTATATCGTGTAACAGTAAAACATGGTTATAAGGCATTTTTCCAGAACAGCGGAGACAGAGATTTATTTATAGAAAAGAAAATGATCAAAAATAACTGGGAAATGCTCCCGGGTTCAGGAGTAAATCTGGAACAATATCAGGTGACAGAGTTTCCGGGTGAAGAAGAAATTAATTTTATCTTTATCGGTCGTGTTATGAAGCTGAAAGGAATTGAAGAATTTTTGGAAGCTGCAAAATCTGTAAAAGAAGAACATGAAAATGTTAATTTCTATATTGCTGGCTGGAATGAAGAAGAAGAGTACATTGAAAAAGTTCAAGAATATGAAGAAAAAGGATATGTACAATATATAGGGTTCCAGAAAAATATCAGTGAGTGGATTCGGAAATGTCATTGCACAATCCTTCCATCTCATGGCGGAGAGGGAGTGCCTAATGTTTTACTTGAAACGGCTGCGTCTGGGAGAGTTTGTATTGCCAGTGATATTAACGGTTCCAAAGATGTGGTTGATGATGGTGTAACAGGCTATATTTTTGAAACTGGAAACGCTAGGAGCCTTTCTGGAAAAATCCAGCAGTTTCTTCAGTTGTCCTATGAGGAAAAGAAGAATATGGGACTGGCTGGAAGAAAAAAAGTGGAAGTTGAATTTAATCGTGAAATTGTCATTCAAAAATATTTAGATGAAGTACATCAGACTGTAAAAAGAAAGAAGTAATTAAGAGGAAAAAAAGGTGAACGGATATAAAAAGATCATTAAATCGGCTCAAGTGAGAAAATGTATATTAAATGCATTAAGTTTTATTCCGGATAAAACAATGTTAAAAATACAATACCGTATCAAAACCGGAAGAAAGTTAAATTTAAAAAATCCTGTAAGATATACAGAAAAGCTTCAGTGGTATAAACTTTACTATCGAAATCCGATTATGAAAAGATGTGTAGATAAATATGAGGTTAGAAAATTTCTGAAAAAAAGAGGTCTTGAGGATATATTGGTAAAGTTATATGGGAAATATGACACGGTAGAAGAAATTAACTGGGATTCTTTGCCGGATCGTTTTGTAATAAAAACAACCCATGGAAGCGGCGGTCTGAATGTTTTTATCTGTGAAGACAAAAGTAAGATAGATTTTAAAGATCTCATGTCTAAACTGAAGTCAGGAAACAAACGGTTTATGCCTAAATCAGGAGGAAGAGAGTGGGCATATTACGGTTTAAAACCAGGGTTTGTTGTAGAGGAACTGCTGGTTAATGAAGAAAATCCTGCAGCGGGTATTAATGATTATAAAATTTTCTGTTATGATGGAAAACCGGAATATATCATAGTGGATGTAGATCGATACATTGGTCATAGACGAAATTTTTATGATAAAGACTGGAATAATCTTCATATTACAAGTGACTGTCCTGCGGCAGATGACAATATTCAGAAACCAGACAATCTGAAAGAGATGCTGGAGGTTGCGTCAAGGTTGTCAAAAGGTTTCCCTTATGTCAGAGTAGATCTTTATAATGTTTCCGGAAAAATATATTTTGGTGAAATGACTTTTTATCCGTGGAGTGGATATGTGGAATTTACACCGGATGCTTTTGACTTTGAAGCAGGAAAAAAATTTGTTTTATCACCTTATAAAAAACGCAAATAAAATTAAAGCAGGGGGAGAAAATGGGGAGAATCTGTTCAAATCTTTATGCTGTCTGTAGAGGATATATAAAATGTTTTTTAATAAAATTATTTCATAAAGACAGAATACAATTTGGAAAAATGCCGCGTTTGTTTAAGACAGCAGAATTAAGAGCCGGTAAGAATAGTTTTGTTCATTTAGGGAACAAAGTATCTGTAAATAAAGGTAGTATTGTGTCAGTTTTAAATGGTGGAAAGCTTGAAATTGGAGATTATGTCAGTGTGAATATAAATTCAGATATTGTTTGCCATGAAAGCATAAAAATCGGCTGTAATACAATTTTGGCTCCTTCCGTACATATATATGATCATGATCATATTTTTGGCAAAAACAGCGGAGTAGAACGGAAAAAATTCAAAACAGATCCTGTTGTAATCGGAAACAACTGCTGGATAGGAGTAAATTCTGTTATATTAAAAGGAACTACCATAGGTGATAATTGTGTAATCGCAGCAGGTAGTGTAATAAAAGGAAATATTCCTGACAATACAGTTGTGATTCAAAAAAGGGAAACATCTTTTCTTGATAACAACAGATAAATCCTGTGGAAAAAGTGAATGGAGGCAATTATGAGATTTTCTGTTATAGTTCCATGTTATAATATTGAAAAGTATATTGTACAATGCATCGAAAGTATTTTGGCGCAGACATTTACAGATTATGAACTGATTCTTGTGGACGATGGTTCGAAAGATGCTACAGCCGGCATTTTAGATAAGTATCAGAAAAGAGATAATAGAATAAAAGTAATACATAAGTCTAATGGAGGACTTACAAGTGCAAGAAAAGCAGGGGCAGAACTTGCTGCAGGAGATTATGTTGCCATTGTTGATGGCGATGACTGGATTATTCCGGAGTATTTAGAGGAATTCTCAAAGGCCATAGACAAAGGCCCTGTGGATGTTGCCTGCTGTGGATATTATGAAATGCTGGGCGAAGAAGAAAAAAGAGAATCCTGTTTAAATAAATTAAATAATAGATATGGATATTTTACCAGAAAAGAAATAGAAGAGTTTTTATTACCGGATCTGTTTCGTTTTAAACCGGTTGTGTGGTCGAAAGTATTTAGAAGAGAGGTCTATCTAAAGTATCAGATGACTCTGGACAGCAGAATTAGTATGGGAGAAGATGGTGCCATTACATATCCGTGTATCCTTAATGCAAATGAAATTTTTCTGATAGAGAAATGTATGTATTATTATAGATTAAATATGTCCTCCCTGACAAAGCAGCCTAAAAAAATAATATCCTGGGAAAATGTGAAGTTAAGAATTGCTCGTTTTGAAGAGTATCTGCCTTTTGAAAAGTATGGATTATATGATCAGTTTTCAGAATATGTTGCACACGCTGCGTTTAATGCTTCTGTTACGCATTTAAAAAATGAGCCATATGGAACAGCGAAAAAAGGAATTTGTTCCTTTTTGGGGGAAGAGAAAAACAGAAAATATATAAAAAATGCTTTGAAAAGTAAGGATAAGAAAAATAAGATTGCTGCGTTTGCTTTATATTATAAAATGATCGCATTATTAAAAATATGGGCATATATCAACAGATAAAATATTTGAGGGTCGCATTATTAAGGAGATAAAATGAACAAAATTGTTGTAAATAAAAAAAGTATAGATAGATTCCTGGTGTGTCTAGTACTTACCGTGGGTTTTTCCATTTACATGTTGCTGCAGAGAGGGCAGAATTCTGATTCCAGTGTAAGGCTGTGTGTCTTGTTTTCATTATGTGTATTTGCATTTGAATTGTATTGCATTGTCAAAAATTCCGGAGTTCTTTTTAATCCAATGGTTATATTTTTAGCATCGTTTTATTTATTCCAAAATGGTCAGCTGCTTTTGCTGGCATTAGGTGTTGATTTTAATGATTTTTATATTCAGACATTGCGGCAACACACTTTAAATGTAGCTGTGTTTTCATCGATAAGCAATATGTTGGCTGGCCTGGCAGGTGTTCTTGTTACGGCACAAAAAGTAAAGAAAAAAAATTGTTTTGTCAATTCTTATAAAGATAATGTGATTGCAAAATATGTGTTTATAGGATTTTTGTTAACCGGGATGGTAGCTGTGCCGCTGGTAGTATATAAATTTACATATGCTTTAAGAGGCGGGTATGCTGCCGTAAGAAGTTTGGAAAATACAATCCCATCATTAATAAACATAGTGGAGTATATGTTTGTTCCCTTTAGTTTTCTTGTTTTATTTTATGAAAAAACAAAATTAAAACAGCAGATAGTAAGATCTATTGTTATATTCTGGTTTATTATTACAGCTCTTTGCGGGGATCGAACAACTGGTATTGTTGGTTTGTTTATCACTGTTTTTATACAGTATTCTACAGAAAAAAATAACATAAAAAGAAAAAAAAGAGCAGTTACTTTAATTGTAGCAAGTATGCTCCTGATGGTATTTATTGAGGTGGCTTACGCATTTAGAACAGGCGGCGATATAATCGGAGCAGTATCAGGAAGCAAAAATCTTCTAACAAAATTAATTTCTGAATTTGGATTCAGTTGTTTCCCTTTGTTTACTATGATGAATATTGTGCCATCGTGTGAACCCTTTTTGTATGGAAAAGGTTATCTTTTTTCCATGATAGGAGGAATTATACCGTCATCTCTAGATATTACCGGTACAATTTCAAAAATCAATCATGAGTCCCGAATCTTTGAACAATGGCAGACGCAGTATTATGGACAGTACAGCTTTGGTTTTGGCTTTTCTTTAAATTCTGAGGCATATATCAACTTTGGCTGGTTTGGTCTTATTGCTATTTTTTTGGTGTGTTTATTTGTTTTGGGATATTTAAGAAGGTTTGATTTCAAGCAAAATAATAATAAATTTGAAATGTATGCCGTATGTATATTGCTGTTTTCCTGGCTGACACTTCCGCGAAGAGATAGCTATTATATATGGAAGGCATTGGCATATTGTATTTGGCTTATTAAGTTATATCTGATGATTTTTTGCAAGAAGAAGAGATATTTAAAATAGCCAATTGTTCAGATACAGAGTGCAGGAAAGGATAGATGTTTGGCGTGAATGATATAAGTAAAAAAGTGGGAAATGCTGCTAAATGGTCAATTTTTACAGAAATAATCGTGAAACTAATCTCACCGGTTACAAGTATGATATTGGCCCGTGTTTTGTCGCCGGAGGCGTTTGGTGTTGTTGCAACGGTAACGATGATCGTATCTTTTACAGATATATTTACGGATGCAGGATTCCAAAAATATTTAGTACAACACCAGTTTTCAAATGAAAATGATAAGGATTTATCTATCTGTACAGCTTTTTGGACAAATTTTGGCAGTTCCGTGATATTGTGGTTCCTGATTTTTATTTTTTCCGGGCAGTTGTCTGAAATGGTGGGAAATCCAGGAATGGGGCATGTTATATGTATTGGCGCCCTGATTCTCCCGGTTACATCTTTTAGTAGCATACAAACTGCATTGTATAGAAAAAGTTTAAATTATAAAACCATTTCTTATACAAGAATTACAGTGAAACTAGTTCCCCTTATCGTAACAGTTCCGCTAGCATTATTAGGTTTATCCTACTGGGCTTTGATTATAGGAAATATTGCAGGTGAATTGTGCAATGCATTTTTACTTACAATGATGTCTAATTGGAAACCTAAATTCAGATATAGTCTTACAAAGTTGAAACAGATGTTTCAGTTTTGCTTCTGGACATTGCTGGGAACAATATCTTCCTGGTTTGTAACAAACATAGGCGTATTTGTAGTAGGTAGATTGTTTAATGAGCATTATCTGGGAATATATAAAACCTCAACAACTATGGTGGCACAGATTACCTCCATTATTTCAGGGGCTACCATTAGTGTGCTTTTTGCAGCATTATCCCAGCTTCAAAATGATGAGGCGCAATATCAAAAAATGTATACAGATTTTTTAAAAGGGATTGGATTGCTGGTTGTTCCTTTGGGCGCAGGTATTTTTTTATACAGGGATGTAGTAAGAGGTATTTTATTGGGAGGTCAGTGGGTAGAAGCAGATCTTCTGGTTGGTCTGTGGGGGTTTATTTTGGCAGAAAGTGTTATTTTTAATGACATGAGTGGAGTGATCATTTTGTCTAAGGGAAAACCGGATCTATTGTTTGTTTCCAATAGTATTCAGGCAGTATGTATGATTCCGGCCCTGTACATTGCTTCTCAATATGGATTTAAGGCTTTTGTTTTAGTTAGTTGCATTGTAAGGATTCAACTTCCGGTAACCCAGTCTATTATGGCTCAGCGCGTATCGCATATTCGTATATGGGAGGTACTGAAACAACTAAGACATTACATTTTTGCAACATTAATTATGTCTCTGGGAGCCATCTTGTTAAGAACCTGTATAACTTCTACGATACTTCAGTATTTTTCTATATTGATCTGTATTTTTATATATTTTGGTATCTTATTTGTGATTCCGGATACAAGAACAGAGTTATACAGATTCCTGTTAATGGCGAAAAGTAAGTTGAAAAAATAAGTGGACAGGGAGAACAAATATGAAAATATGTATGCTTTTGAATAACCTGCAGTATGCGGACGGTGTAGCCAGGAGTGCTATAGGAGTAGCGAATTTGCTGAATGATCATGGACATGATGTGACATTAATTCCTCTTTATAATATTGAAAAGGGGATATTGTGCGAAATTTCTAAAGGAGTAAAAGTTCAAAAAGTATTTGGATTTTATTTTCGTGGTATGTCACGTTTTGTGGGGAAATTGCCCGAAAAGTTTTTATATCGTAAAATTGTAAAAGAAAAATATGATATTGAAATTGCTTTTCAGTATGGGCTTTCAACAAGAATAATTGCTGCTTCTGAGAATTCCCGGGCATTTCATATTGCATGGATGCATGGTTATGATTATAAGATGAAATTAAAAAACAGTTATCTAAAGATGGACAAAATGATTTGTGTTTCCAAATGTAATGCAGAACAGCTGAAAAAAGATCTTGAAGGAAAGGTAGAAGTAGATTATTGCTATAATCCTATTAATGATAAAGAGGTTGTAGAAAAAGGAAAACAAGCAATAGAATTGCAGCATCCAGAGGGATTGGTATTTGTTTCCGTGGGAAGGCATAGTGAAGAAAAGGGATATGCAAGATTGTTGGATTGTGTGTCAGAACTAAAAAAACAGCATTACGTATTTCAATTATGGCTTATAGGAGACGGACCTGTTCATACTGCATTGGTGGAAAAAGCAAAAGAATTAAAATTAGAAGATTACGTATTGTTTTTGGGATCTAAAAGTAATCCCCATGCATACACAGCAAAGGCAGATGTATTTGTTTGTTCTTCCTATTCCGAAGGGTACAGTGGAGCGTGTACGGAAGCGGTTATGTTAAATATTCCTGTATTAACTACGAATGTCAGCGGGGCAGAAGAGATTATCGGAGATGCAGAATCTGGTCTGATCGTAGGAATGGAAGATCAAGAACTCTATAATGGTATGAAATATGTCCTTGATCATCCGGAAATGATACAGGTTTGGAAAAAACAGCTGAAAGAAACAAAATATAAATTTTCATATGCAGAGAGAACAGGCAAATTGTTAGAAATATTAAAGGATATAAAATAGGAGGTAAGAACTATGAAGATTATTTCATGTGCGAGTTTTCGAAATACAGGTTCCAGTGCAGTTACAGACCTGATTTCTGAATATGATACTGTGCATTCATTAACGAGATATGAGTTTCGGTTTCTTCATGACACAGATGGAGTTATGGATTTGGAATATAATTTAATTGATAACCATAATCGAGATAATTCCAATCATGCTGTAAAAAGATTTTTAAGATTATCCAGATTTAATGCAGGAAAATGGTTTAATAAACGGTATGAGCCCTTTTTTAATGGACAGTATATGCGTCTTACAAATGAATATGTTGAGGAACTGACAGATTTAAAATATAAAGGACATGATTTCTATGATTACTATGATAAGGGACTTTTCTTTTATTATAGAAAACGCTTGGAAAATAAGATTATTCGAAAATTAACAAAGAAAAAGAGAAGTGTTTTGGAAAATGAATTTATGTATTGTGCGTATCCAACAGAAGAGAAATTTTTAAGTTGTACTAAAAAATATGTAAAGTCATTGTTTCAGGAAGCAAATACAGATAAAAAGCCATATCTTTTAGTAGATCAGATTGTGCCTTCTACAAACATGGAAAAATGTCTTCGGTATTTTGAGGATATTTGCGTAATTGTAGTAGACAGAGATCCCAGGGATTTATTTGTTTCGGCAGTGCTGCTTCATGATCCGATCGTTCCTACGGAATCCGTAGAAGCTTTTTGTGACTGGTTCCTTTTTACTCATACAGAAAGAGGAAGAGACAGCTTTAGCGCACCGCAGGTGATAAAGATTAATTTTGAAGATCTTATATATGATTACTCTAATACAGTAAAAAAAATTGAAGAATTTACAGGACTGCAGCCAGCAGATCATAAAAATTCTTTTTCAATGTTAAATCCGAAACGTTCTGTTCATAACACCCAGTTATGGAAAGAATATGGAAAAAAAGAAGAAATAGATTATATAGAAAAGAAACTGGGAGAGTATCTGTTTCCTTTTGAAAAGTATTCAAAAGATTCTGTAGAAGGATTAGACGTAACAGAGACAGGGTACTTTGACAGATAAATTACAGGAATGAGAGGGACGGAATATGAAAAATTTTACGGTTGGACCTGTTCAGTCAAGCCAGGAAGTATGTTCTATCGGGGCTGAGCAAGTTCCTTATTTTCGAACAGCAGAATTTTCGGATGTTATGCTGGAAAATGAGAAATTAATAAAAAAATTTGCAAAAGCGCCTGAAGATGCAAGAGCTGTTTTTCTTACAGGATCCGGGACTGCCGGAATGGAAGCGGCTGTTATGAATACCCTTACTGTAAACGATAAGGTTCTTATTGTAAATGGCGGAGCTTTTGGACAGCGCTTTGTTCGTTTGTGCCAAATCCATAATATTCCATACTCTGAAATTGTTATGGAAACTGGAAAAGCATTAAAACCGGAGCATCTTATGCCATATGAGCGCAAAGGGTATACTGCATTTCTTGTAAATGTACATGAAACTTCCACGGGAGTTCACTATGACATGAATCTAATTAGTGAATTTTGTGAAAGAAACCACATGTTTTTAATCGTAGATGCAATTAGTTCATTTTTAGCAGATGATTTTGATATGGCATCTTTAAAGGTGAATGTTATGATTACCAGTTCTCAAAAGGCGCTTGCCTGCCCTCCGGGAATTTCCATTCTTGTATTGGACAAAAAGGCAATTGAAAAAATTGAAGCAGGTTCTACATCCTGTATGTATTTTGATTTAAAAGATGCGTTAAAAAACGGAGAACGGGGACAGACACCGTTTACACCGGCAGTAGGAACGCTCCGCCAAATTAACTGCCGTTTAAATGCGATTGAAAATATGGGCGGTGTTCAAGAGGAAATATCCAGAATTGCAGATTTGGCACAAGATTTTAGAAAAAAAATAAAAGAGCTTCCCTTTGAGATAATTTCAGAATCTATGTCTAACGCAGTAACACCTTTGCACCCTACCACTGCTTCTGCTTATGATATTTTTATTACATTAAAAGATGAATATGATATATGGATTTGTCCTAACGGAGGGAAATTGAAAGATTATGTGCTGCGTGTAGGTCATATAGGCGCCTTGACAAAAGAAGATAATGATTCTTTGATCCAGGCATTGAAGGATATGCAAAAACGAGGTCTTATTTAGTTTAAGGAGGGGAAGGTATGATAAAAGTAATTACATATGGTACCTATGATTTATTGCATCGGGGACATATCAGACTTCTTGAACGGGCTAAAGAACTGGGAGATTATCTTATTGTAGGTGTAACGGCAGATGATTTTGATAAAACGCGAGGAAAAATAAATGTACAGCAATCATTGATTGAACGAGTGAAAGCTGTGGAAGCTACAGGTATTGCGGATAAAATCATTATTGAGGAATATGAAGGGCAGAAAATTAACGACATCATAAAATATGATGTTGATATATTTACCGTTGGATCGGATTGGGTTGGCAAATTCGATTATTTAAAAAGATATTGTGATGTTGTATATCTGGAACGAACTCAAGGCATTTCCAGTTCTGAATTGCGAGAGGCAAAAAGAGCTATTTCTATTGGCCTTGTTGGGGATACGGAATTCCTGAATAAATTTTATAAAGAATGTGTCTTTGTAAATGGAATACATGTTGGAGGGATTTGTACAAATCAGCTTCATATCATGTCTGATGCTATTAAAAAATTACCGCTTATTACCAGTGATTATGATGAATTGCTGGAGAATGTTGAAGCTGTTTATATCCGGACATTGCCGGAAAATCATTATAAAGATATAAAAAAGGCCCTGATGAAGGGAAAACATGTTTTGTGTGAATCTCCCGTAACTTTAAACGTGGATGAATATGAAGAATTATCTGAGTTGGCTAAAACAAAAAATCTGGTTTTCATGGAAGCTATGAAAACAGCGTATGTTACAGCGTATGCGAGATTATTATTATTGCTTAAAGGCGGAGTAATAGGAGAGATTACCTCTGTAGATGCTACGTGTACAAGTCTTCAGAGCAAAGAAGATACGTATCGGTGGCGGGGAATACATGAGTGGGGTCCAACTGGTCTGCTGCCGGTTCTGCAGATTTTGGGAACTGATTATAGAGAAAAAAGGCTTGCTGTAAAATATGCGGATAAAGAACGAAAAAGAGATATATTTTCTAAGTTTTCTTTTGTTTATAAGAATGCAGTGGCTTCTGTGAAAGTAGGGGATGGTGTAAAATCAGAGGGAGAATTGATTATATCCGGTACAAAAGGGTATGTATATGTTCCTGCACCATGGTGGAAAACAGATTATTTTGAAATCAGATACGAAAATCAAAATGATAATAGAAGATACTTTTACCAGTTAGATGGTGAGGGAATCCGATATGAAATTGTGGCTTTTGTAAAGGCTGTTGAAAATGGCGGAAAACATGCATACATTGAGGAAAAAGTAACAAAGACGATTGTCAGGACAATGGAAGAGTACGCTGCTGAAGTGAATACAGTAATTATATGATTTTGGTTGAAATTATTTTCAGGATGGAGTAGGAAAGATGAAAAAAATAAATGTAACATTAACAAAGAAAACGGTTTTGATAACTGGAGCAGCAGGTTTTATCGGGGCGAATCTGGCTTTGGAGCTTTTTCGCTCAATTCCATCTATAAAAATTGTAGGAATTGACAATTTAAATGATTATTATGATGTTTCCATAAAGAGATACCGTTTAAAAGAAATTGAGGAAGCCGTAAAAGCATGTCCGGGATCTTCCTGGGAATTTATCCAAAACACCATTGCAGATAAAAATGTGATAGAGGCTGTTTTTGATCAATATAAACCCCAGATAGTTGTAAATCTTGCTGCACAGGCAGGTGTTCGTTATTCTATTACAAATCCGGATGTTTATATGGAATCAAATATTATTGGATTCTATAATATCTTGGAAGCCTGCCGTCATTCTTATGATAATGGAAATCCTGGTGTAGAACACTTGGTATATGCAAGTTCTTCCTCTGTTTATGGAAGCAATAAAAAAGTTCCCTATTCTGTAGAGGATAAGGTAGATCATCCGGTTAGTTTGTATGCGGCTACAAAGAAAAGCAACGAGTTAATGGCTCATGCTTACAGTAAGTTATACAACATTCCTTCTACAGGCTTGAGGTTTTTTACAGTATACGGTCCGGCAGGACGCCCGGATATGGCTTATTTTGGTTTTGCAGATAAGCTTCGTAATAATGAGACTATTAAAATTTTTAATTATGGGAACTGTAAAAGAGATTTTACTTACATAGATGATATTGTAGAAGGAGTGAAACGTGTCATGCAGGCTGCTCCGGAAAAAAGAAACGGAGAAGACGGTCTGCCTCTTCCTCCTTATAACGTGTATAATATTGGAAATAATCATCCGGAAAATCTTCTTGATTTTGTAGATATTTTGCAGCAGGAATTGGTTAAGGCAGGTGTTTTGCCGGAAAATTATGATTTTGAGAGTCATAAAGAACTGGTACCCATGCAGCCGGGAGACGTTCCTATAACTTATGCAGATACAAGTACCCTGGAAGAAGATTTTCATTTTAAACCAGATACAGATTTAAGAAGCGGAATCCGAAAATTTGCAGAATGGTATAAAGAGTTTTATATGTGACTTGTACACAAACCGACAAAATAACTATAAATTTGCGGAAAAACATAAAAAAATAAATAAAAACGCACAATAAATCCTTGACTTAACTGGATGTGATTGTTAAAATTAACTATTATAGGCCGGCGTAGAGGAGGATGATTATCATGGCAAAAAAGAGAAATATCATTGTAGGGCAGTCAGGAGGTCCAACTTCTGTTATTAATTCCAGTCTGGCAGGTGTATATAAGAATGCCATTGAACGTGGATTTGATAAAGTGTATGGTATGTTACATGGGGTTCAGGGACTTTTAGATGAACAATATATTGATTTGTCCACACAGATCCACTCGGAACTTGATATTGAGCTTTTAAAAAGAACACCATCTGCTTTTTTAGGTTCCTGTCGATATAAACTTCCGGAGATTCATGAGGACAGGGCAATCTATGAAAAACTTTTTGAGATTTTAAATAAGCTTGATATTGAAGCGTTTATTTATATCGGTGGAAACGATTCCATGGATACCATAAAAAAATTATCAGATTATGCAATCCTTACCGGGCAGAAACAGAAGTTCCTTGGTGTTCCAAAGACAATTGACAATGATTTGGCTCTTACGGATCATACTCCCGGATTTGGAAGTGCTGCGAAGTATATAGGGGCTTCTACAAAAGAAGTGATACGTGATGCGCAGGGGCTGACATATAAGAAAAATATGATTACCATTATGGAAATCATGGGACGTAATGCAGGATGGCTGACCGGCGCAACTGCACTTGCTAAGACAGAAGACTGTGATGGACCGGATCTCATCTATCTTCCGGAAGTACCTTTTGATATTGAGCGTTTTCTTGTAAAGGTAAAAGAGCTTTTGAAGAAAAAATCTTCTGTTGTCATTGCGGTTTCAGAAGGAATTAAACTTGCGGATGGAAGATATGTATGTGAACTGGGAAATGCAGGGGATTATGTAGATGCTTTTGGTCATAAGCAGCTTCAGGGAACCGCTACTTATCTTGCTAATTTCCTGGCAGCAGAATGCGGATGCAAAACCCGTGCAGTAGAACTTTCTACCCTTCAGAGAAGTGCTTCTCATATGGCTTCAAGAGTAGATATTGATGAAGCTTTTATGGTAGGAGGAGCAGCTGTAAAAGCAGCAGATGAAGGGGATACAGGAAAAATGGTGGTGATCGATCGTGTCTCCGACGATCCTTATATGTCTGCAACGGGAATTTATGATGTACATCGTATTGCCAATGAAGAGAAGCTTGTTCCCAGAAACTGGATGAACAAGGATGCTTCTTATGTAACAAAAGATTTTATTGATTATATAAAGCCGCTGATCCAGGGAGATTATCAGCCGATTATGGTAAATGGTCTTCCGCGTCATCTTGTACTTAATACAAAAAAGCGGAATAAATAAAGAATTATAAAAATGCTAAAAGAGAGTATATCTTTTGACAGATATGCTCTTTTTTGGCAGAATAACAGGGGTTTTGAATATTTGACAGAAGTTTTTCCCCTTTTTTGGTATATTTGCCTTGACTAATGGAGAAGAAATCTATAAAATGATTATGTGCGTATAAAACATATAGAAATGTGTTTAAAGAACAAAAAAATAGGAGGAAAATGTAAAATGGCAAAATGGGTTTACATGTTTACAGAAGGTAATGCAACAATGAGAAACCTTCTGGGTGGTAAAGGTGCTAACCTTGCTGAAATGACAAGCCTGGGTCTTCCGGTACCGCAGGGCTTCACAATCACAACTGAAGCTTGTACACAGTACTATGAAGATGGAAGACAGATCAACGATGAGATCATGGCTCAGATCATGGAAGCTATCACAAAAATGGAAGGAGTTACCGGAAAGAAATTCGGTGACAAAGAAAATCCTTTGCTTGTTTCCGTTCGTTCCGGTGCTAGAGCATCTATGCCAGGTATGATGGATACTATCCTGAACCTTGGTTTAAATGAAGAAGTTGTTGAAGTTCTGGCTGAGAAATCCAACAATGCTCGTTGGGCATGGGACTGCTATAGAAGATTTATTCAGATGTACTCTGATGTAGTTATGGAAGTTGGTAAAAAATACTTCGAAGAGCTCATCGATAAGATGAAAGCTGACAGAGGTGTTACACAGGACGTTGATCTGACTGCTGAAGATTTAAAAGAACTTGCAAATCAGTTCAAAGCTGAATACAAAGAAAAAATCGGTGCAGACTTCCCGGCTGATCCTAAAGAACAGTTAATGGGTGCAATCAAAGCCGTATTCCGTTCCTGGGATAACCCGAGAGCAAATGTTTATCGTCGTGACAACGATATCCCATATTCCTGGGGTACTGCTGTAAACGTACAGATGATGGCATTTGGTAACATGGGTGATGACTGTGGTACAGGTGTTGCATTTACACGTGACCCAGCTACAGGTGAAAATGGTCTGTTTGGAGAATTCCTTACAAATGCACAGGGTGAAGACGTTGTTGCTGGTGTTCGTACACCTATGCACATTTCCGAAATGGAAGAAAAATTCCCGGAAGCATTCGTACAGTTCAAAGAAGTTTGCAATACTCTGGAAAAACACTACAGAGATATGCAGGATATGGAGTTTACTGTTGAACATGGTAAACTGTATATGCTCCAGACACGTAACGGTAAGAGAACAGCTCAGGCTGCTCTGAAGATCGCTTGTGATCTCGTAGACGAAGGTATGAGAACAGAAGAAGAAGCAGTTGCAATGATCGATCCACGTAACCTGGATACACTGCTTCATCCACAGTTCGACGCTGCTGCTCTGAAAGCTGCTGAACCAGTTGCAAAAGCACTTGGTGCTTCTCCGGGAGCTGCTTGCGGTAAAATCGTATTCACAGCAGATGACGCTGTAGAATGGGCTGCAAGAGGAGAAAAAGTTGTTCTTGTTCGTCTTGAAACATCTCCAGAAGATATTACAGGTATGAAATCTGCTCAGGGTATCCTGACAGTTCGTGGTGGTATGACATCTCACGCAGCTGTTGTTGCTCGTGGTATGGGAACATGCTGTGTATCCGGATGTGGCGATATCGCTATGGATGAAGAAAACAAAAAATTCACACTTGCTGGAAAAGAATATCATGAAGGAGATTTCATTTCTCTTGATGGTTCCACAGGTAAAATTTATGATGGTATCATCCCGACTGTAGACGCTACAATCGCAGGTGAATTCGGAAGAATCATGGGATGGGCTGATAAATACAGAACTCTTAAGGTTCGTACAAACGCTGATACTCCGGCAGACGCTAAAAAAGCTCGTGAGTTAGGTGCAGAAGGTATTGGTCTTTGCCGTACAGAGCATATGTTCTTCGAAGGCAACAGAATCGATGCATTCCGTGAAATGATCTGTGCTGAAACACTGGAAGAAAGAGAAGCAGCTCTTGAAAAAATCCTTCCGGAACAGCAGAGTGATTTCGAAAAATTATATGAAGCTCTTGAAGGTAACCCGGTTACTATCCGTTTCCTGGATCCGCCGCTTCATGAATTTGTTCCTACAACAGAGGAAGATATTAAGAAACTTGCTGATTCTCAGGGTAAAACAGTAGAACAGATCAAAACAATCATCGATTCTCTTCATGAGTTCAACCCAATGATGGGACATCGTGGATGCCGTCTTGCTGTAACTTATCCGGAAATCGCAAAAATGCAGACAAAAGCAGTTATTCGTGCAGCTATCAATGTAAAGAAAGCACACGCTGACTGGAATGTTTGCCCAGAGATCATGATTCCATTAGTAGGCGATGTAAAAGAGCTGAAATATGTGAAGAAAGCAGTTGTTGAAACAGCAGATGCTGAAATCGCAGCAGCAGGTTCTGATCTGAAATATGAAGTTGGTACTATGATCGAAATTCCGAGAGCAGCTCTTACTGCTGACGAAATCGCAAAAGAAGCAGACTTCTTCTGCTTTGGTACAAACGACCTTACACAGATGACATACGGATTCTCCCGTGATGACGCTGGTAAGTTCCTGAATGCATACTATGACGCTAAGATCTTCGAGAACGATCCATTCGCAAAACTCGATCAGATCGGTGTTGGTAAATTAATGGAAACAGCTATCAAATTAGGAAAACCGGTTAACCCGAACCTTCATATTGGTATCTGTGGTGAGCACGGCGGTGACCCGACATCCGTAGAATTCTGCCATAAGATTGGTCTGGACTACGTTTCCTGCTCTCCATTCCGTGTTCCGATCGCTCGTCTTGCAGCAGCACAGGCAGCTATCAACAATAAATAATTTATTGTAAATTTTTTGTCACAGGGCAAAGTGTTTTATCCTCTTTTAGGGCAAAATATTCAGCCAGTGAAAAATAAAATCATGTAAAAAACATGATATGTGTCCAAACGTAAAGAATGACCTTGGAGGTCTGAAGAAATTCAGGCTTTCAAGGTTATTTTTGTTATACGGGAAGATATCTGACTTGATGACTAAGAGAAAACCCTTGTATTTCAAGGGTTTTAGATTCAAAATTTACAAACGAAATTCCGATTTTATTTGATGTTAGAAAAAGCATAATAATAACGTTAAGATGGTATACGGGTGTGTTACAGGAAAAACAAAGTGGCTTTGTGAGAAATTTCTAAGAATTTTGGAAATGAAACAGGATTATTCCTTTCTTTTCGATGGAGGATTTTTTTCTTCATATATCCAATTATATAAATTCTTCCTTGTAGGATAACCTAAAATTCGCACAGTTTCTGATACGGATTGCGTTTCTTTGAATAATTTTAATGCAGTTTCTTTTTGTTGTTTAGAATACATAAAAAGGCTCCTTTTGGAGCCCTATGGAAGTCCAGATTTTTGTCCGCCCCCCCTACTTATCTGCATGAACTGTTTTTTTGATAATAACATCTTCTAAACCAAGTAAATCTTTGATATAATTAGGGAGCATTAATTTGCACCTCCGAGTGATTTGTTTGCTAGACTGGCACTTGGAGGTTTTTTGTTGTTCCTGTTATACAATAAAAACATCAGGGTGCATGAGTTAAATTTCATGCACCCCAACATTTATTATAGAACCTTTATAATACAGTACGCATTCACAGCCATTGTGGATATTTATCCCCAAATCAATATGAGGAAGAATATATGAAAAATCTCGAAGAGAATGCAGTAGAAATAGCAAGTTAAATTTTGCTGAGAATAGAGGAAAGTGGTTACATTTAATTGGCATTTTTTCTTGACATAGGACCATGGTAAATCTCTCGAATCTGCGCCTGTACCTTAGATTTTGGGTATATTAATCTGCTTTCTGGTGTTTCTGGTAGTTATAGCAAGCATTCGGGCAAATATTCAACTGCCACAGCAGCCAGCGTAGCCCCAAATCTTTCTGATGTTTTTCAATAAACCGATAAGTTTCTAATCGTTTTCTTTTGCAGAGAATGTCGTTGCTTTTTTAAGAAGAGATTCTCCTTACGGAGTTCTTCATTCTCTTTACGGAGTTTGAGCATTTCTTTCATATAATCGCTTTTTTCTTTTGTTTCCGGGCTTGTCTGGCATTCTTCACGTAACTGGCTATACCACTTAGAGATACTGCTTTTGAGACGTTGTATTCCGCTGTGATACTTTTGTAAGTGCGTCCTTCTTTCTCATGGAGACGGCTTCTTTATGAACTCTGGTGTGTAATTCTGTGGAATGATAAGAACCTCTTTTTTCGTTGATTTTAGTATATCTTATCAACCACTTTTGTTATAACTTTATTATAGCACTTCAGGTGTTCCTGCTTCGTGTCCTGGTGTGCAGATTAGGCAGGATTGATCCAACATGGTGATGTACCCAAGTTTTTCCTTGGTACGGATGGAAAGAACTGGTTCCAAAATCAAGGAAGCTGGCAGGGAGCTGGCAGTATGCCAAGTCTCAGTGCAATCATCTTTTTTGACTGGGACCATGATGGAACATGTGACCATGTGGGAATCGTGGAATGATGTGACGGAACAATGGTCTATACTGTAGAAAGAAACTCTGGGAATACAGTAAGAGAAAGAAGCTATGCAATCCGTTCCGATTCTATTATGGGATATGGAATGGTGGTTTATTAGAAGCAGAAAAAATGAATGGCAGATGGAATTGTAGCGTTTGAATAACAATGCTATAATAGGAAAGGAAGGCAGGGCTGATGCCCTGCCTGTTAAACTACGAAAAGTACAATCGTAAGATTGATCAATATAGAAGAACTGGAGAGTGGAAGATTTGAAACGGGAAGAAATTTATGAATATGTGAAGAAGCAATACGGAACTGTTCCAGAATATCTATGGAAGGAATCACCAGAAAGTGCAGTACTTCGCCATGCGAATGGGAAATGGTATGCGGTGTTGATGCAGGTTGACAAATCCAGACTGGGATTAGACTGAAATACGAAAATAGACATCATCGATGTGAAATGTGATTCGGATATGGTTGGGCTTTTGACACAGACCTATGGATTTTTACCAGGCTATCATATGAATAAGAAATACTGGATCACTATGCTGTTGGACGGAACCGTAAGCGAGGCAAAAATCTTAGACTTTTTGGACATGAGTTATGATTTGATTGACAGGAAGAGACTTGGTTTGTAAATAAATTGGAATTGCATACAGATAATAAGAGTATATGAAAACAATAAATATATGTTGAATAATATAAGGAGATGTGTTTATAGGTGCATCTCTTTTTTTGCCCTACTAAAATTTAAGATTTGGAAAAGAAAATTATAAGTTTTTCGATATGTAACATTTCTAGGATATTTTTGTTGTAAAATGCAATTTTAATTATAACAAAAGATGTCAAACTGGATGTATATTGGCAATAGAATATGGAGGGTTTAAGAGGGAGTACTATCATCTTTTTGATATTTCTCAAAATTATTTAATCCTTTTGAGTTCTTCATGCGTTATATATTTTTGAAAGGAGGATTGATGCCATTGAATGACGAAAAATTGATTTTACAAATTCAACGAGGAAACACAGAATATGCAGACGAATTGATAGAAAAGCATTATTCTTCCATTCTCCGTTATTGCACTTGGCATTGTTATAATACAGACAGGGCGGAAGATTTAACGCAAGAAACATTTTTAAGAGTGTTTCGCGATATTGATTCCTATGAACAGCGAGGATCATTTAGAGCTTATTTATACACAGTGGCTCATCATTTATGTATTGATGAAAATCGTAAACAAACTACACTTGAAATTGAAGATAATATGTCCATAGAAGATAACAATTTAAAAAAAGTTGAAGATCGTGATCAGATAAAATTTTTACTTAATTTATTAAATCCTATACAACGGGAAATCATCATACTTCATTATGGAGAACAACTTAGCTTTCGTGAAATCTCGCAAATTCTTGATATACCTGCTCGGACCGTGCAAAGTCGTGTTAGAGCTGCGTTGACGATATTGAGAAAGGAGAAATGATAATATGAAAAAACACGAATTGCAGTCTATATTACAAAATGGTCCTGAACCAAAACGATTAAAAGAAACTCAACAGATATGCACTACAATGTTAAATCAGAAAAAGCAGTTAAATCTTATACCAGAAGAACGAACAAAATTTTGGCAGTTTTTGTCAGATGTTATGCGACATATAGGCTGGCGCTTATGGTTATCTCAAGGAATAGTATTATTATTCATTTGTGCAGGTGCTTTTTCAATTCTTAAGATGCCGAATGTTATTTCAATGTTTATACCATTGTTGATTTTAGCGTGCATACCTTCTTTTTATCAAAGTAGCACTTTTGGAATGGAAGAAATTGAAGCAGTCACAAGAGCCTCTGGGGCACAGATTATTTTAGCAAAACTTATATTAGCCGGAGCTGCTCAAATTGTCTGCTTAACGGTAATATGTTGGCTTGCTATTGTTGTTGTAGAATATCCTGTAACACTTATTCAGCTCATTATGTATGTCATTGTTCCATTTTTAGGATGTTTAATATTGACACTTTGGAATATGAGGAAAAGAGAACGGTACGCGATACAATGTAGTGTTGTATCATGTTTGGGAGTAAGTGCTTTTGCAGGTACGCTTGCACATTGGTTCCCTGCTATTTACGATATTTCTGCAATAGGAATTTGGTTTATAACATTTGTATTATTTATGGGATTTTTTATAAAAGAATTATCCTTACTGATAAAAACGTGGAAAGAGGGTAAAATGTATGGAATTATCGCTTGACAGACTAACAAAGCATTATAAATCTAAAATTGCGGTAGATTGTATTAGTGCTACAATGACACCAGGAGTTTATGGACTTTTGGGAGCAAATGGTGCTGGAAAAACTACTTTAATGCGTATGCTATGTGGTATTTTGGAACCGACAAGTGGAGATGTTCTTTATAATGGGCATAGTATTTTTGAAATGGGAAGTGCATATCGTAATTTTCTTGGGTATCTACCACAAGAGTTTGGTTACTATCCAAACTATACTGCACAGGAATTTTTGCTGTATATTTCAGCGTTAAAGGGCATTCCACGTTATAATGCAAAGAAGCGTTCACATGCATTGCTTGAAACTGTTGGTTTAGAAAATGTGGCAAACAAAAAAATTAAAACTTTTTCTGGTGGAATGAAGCAACGACTTGGGATTGCACAAGCTCTATTGAACAATCCGAAGATTTTAGTTTTAGATGAACCAACAGCAGGTCTTGATCCAAAAGAACGAGTTCGGTTAAGGAATATTTTATCAGACTTTGCAAGTGATAAAATTATACTGCTTTCAACACATATTGTATCGGATATAGAAGCTATTGCAGACGAAGTATTTTTGATGAAAAAAGGCACATTTATTCTTCAAGGCTCGATTGAAGAACTTGTGTCGTATGCAAAGGGAAAAGTATGGGAATTAACTGTACCTGAACATGACTTAAAAAAATGGGAACTTAACTATACAGTTGCCAACCTCCATCATTCGGCTAGAGGTTTTGTAACATTAAGGATAGTTTCTGATGAACGTCCATCTTTAGAAGCTGTATCGTGTACGGCAACTCTAGAGGATTTATATCTATCCTTTTTCCCCACAGAAGATGGAGGTAAATAAATGGAATTATTTAAATATGAACATAGAAAATTGTGGCGTAGAAAAAGTGTTCAAATAGGTGTATTACTTTGCTTCCTTTATTTGGTTATCTTTGGAGGGCTATGTTCCTATCAATGGTTTACATTTGGCTCCAAGGATGATTTTACCAGTTCATTTGGAAATAATTTCGATGGATATTCTAATATCCGTCAAAAACAGGAATATGCAAAACAGTGGGAGGGGGATTTAACAGATGAGATTTTGCAAGCAATGGTAAAGGATTATCAGACACGAGCAAAAACAGATCAAATTTCTGATTATGAAATGACAGATTGGCATAGCTTAAACTCGTGGATTAAAACGCTTTGGCCAGAACTTGAAAAGGCAGATCATCTGTATATCATGCTCCGATATGTTGAACCAGCACAATTAACAGATTTCAAAGAACGGCGGGAGAAAGCTCTGGAAAATTTTCTTGATATAAATGGGCAGACAGATAAGGAAAAAGAATATTTCTTAAATATGAATGAAAAAGTAGAACTTCCTTTACAATATCGTTGGAGCGAAGGGTGGGCTTTTATAACATCTGATTTTATAAGCGGTTGCGGCGTTGTTTTTGCTGTTTTCCTTGCGATTGCGATTGCACCTATGTTTTCGGGCGAATGGCATAGTAATACAAAAGCACTTATTTCAACTACAAAAAATGGTTGGAAAAAACTAGCTGGTATCAAGGTTCTTGTTTCTTTTTTATTTGCATTCGAACTATATATAATTATTGTATTCAGTTCTATTTTTCTGCAAATTGTTTTTTTGGGCACAGGTGGTGCAGATATGCCGATACAGTGCATTAAGTTAATTACTGCTGCACCTTGGACGGTATTACAGGCAGAAATATATGAATATGCTTATCTGCTATTAGCAACACTTGGATATACGGGTATTATTCTGCTATGTTCGGCACTTACACGATCAAATTATGTTTCACTTTTACTTAGTTTGGCGATTGTTTTTGTTCCAATGTCAATTGCGCAATTTTTGCCATTATGGGGACAAAAAGCTCTAGAACTTATTCCGTTTGTAGGAAATTCGACAGATATTTTTCGAACAAATGCATATCATTTATTTGGGAAAATAATATGGTCACCATATTTATTGATTACAGTTCCTGTTATTTTAGGTGTAATTAGTCTGCCTTTTGCAATTCGTGCGTGGGATAAACGGTCAAAAGTGTGACATACTATAATAGAGGGACGAATTACAGAACCGGAGATGCGGACAAAATCTGGACTTCCATAGGGCTCCAAAAGGAGCCTTTTTATGTATTCTAAACAACAAAAGGAAACGCAATCATTCAAGAGACTTCTTCCTAACAGTAAGACAGGATCAACCCATCTACTAACGCTGCGATAAAAAACATCAAAATTCCTTTTGTAAAGGATATCAGGTGATTTTTAGGGTCGCTGTATAGCTCTGGTTGATTTTCTGTT
>JARIAR010000021.1 GCA_029257805.1 Blautia sp. | reverse complement strand
ACAGCACCGGAGGTATGTCCAGTATGTAAGGCACCGGCTGAGAAATTTTCCAAACAGGATTCTGAAATGTCCTGGGCTGCTGAACATGTAGTAGGCATCGCAAAAGGTGTAAGCGAAGATATCCTTGCAGACTTAAGAGCAAACTTTGAAGGTGAATGTTCTGAAGTTGGTATGTACCTGGCTATGTCCAGAGTTGCTCACAGAGAAGGATATCCGGAAATCGGATTATACTGGGAAAAAGCTGCTCTTGAAGAAGCAGAACACGCTGCAAAATTCGCTGAATTATTAGGCGAAGTTGTAACAGACAGCACAAAGAAAAACCTGGAAATGCGTGTAGCTGCAGAGAACGGCGCTACTGCTGGTAAATTTGATCTTGCAAAACGTGCAAAAGCTGCAAACCTTGACGCAATCCATGACACTGTTCATGAAATGGCAAAAGACGAAGCAAGACACGGAAAAGCATTCAAAGGTCTTCTTGAAAGATACTTCGGCTAAGAACATTATCCACTCTCTTTTAGAGTGTGAATCTCAAAACCCTGGTCCTTCCGGATCGGGGTTTTTTTTGATAATTTTGCACCAATACAACCAATCCATCTTCCATTTTTCATCTCATATTGCACAATAACAATATTTTATGATAAAATAAGAATATGTAATTTTACTTTATTGTTACAATTGACTATTATAAATGAGAAAGGGCGCACAACTATGCTAGATTTTAGAGTGGAAACCTTTTTAGAAGTATGTAAGGATCTGAATTTTACTCACGCAGCTCAGCGACTGAATATGACACAACCTGCAGTCTCCCAGCATATACGATGGCTGGAGGAAGCTTACGGTGTCCCGCTTTTCACCTGTAAAGGAAAGAAAATGCAGCTGACTCCTGCAGGAGAAATGCTGAAAAACTCTGCAGCAACCATGCATCACGACATACTCGCCTTAAAAGAAAAAATGAGAAAAAGTACCAAAAATCAACTGATTAAAATGGGACTCACACTCACAATAGCAGAATTCGAAATTCCGGGAATTGCCGCAGCTTACTTAAATTATTACCCCTCTGCTTCTCTTCATCTTTCTGTTGCAAATACAGAGGAGCTTCTTCAGGAACTGGAAGACGGTAAAATTGATTTTGCTCTGATAGAAGGAAACTTTCCAAGAAATATTTACCACCACGAACTTTACACACACGAACGATATATTGCCGTCTGCTCTCCGAAAGATTCCCTTGCAGAAGGAACATACTCTTTGGATGATCTCCTCTCTCACAGGCTGATCACCCGTGAAGCAGGTTCCGGTTCCCGAAATATCCTGGAACATTATCTGCAGATGAAAGGGGTTCAGGTAGAAAGTTTTGATTCTCTTGTAGAAACAGGCAGTATTGGATTGATCAAACAACTTGTAGAACAGGGCTGCGGAATTTCTTTTCTTTATCGGACTGCTGTAAAAAAAGAACTGGCAGAAGGAACATTGTGCGAAATACAAATGGAGGATTTGGATATTGTTCACGACTTCACTTTTATCTGGCGGGAAAACAGCATTTTCAATAACCATTACCTCGAAATTTATGAAAAACTAAAAAAGAACAAGGAAGTCTATTTTCTATGACAAAGCAAATGGAGGTCAACGCATGAAGGTACTCATCATCGGCGGCGTCGCAGCCGGAACAAAAACAGCGGCCAAATTGAAACGCGAAAATCGTGATACAGAAGTTGTTCTGATCACAAAAGACAAAGATATTTCCTATGCAGGCTGCGGTCTTCCTTACTATGTGGGAAATCTTATTGAAACCCGTGAAGAACTTGTAGTAAATACACCGGCAAAATTTTCCGGACTTACAGGCGTTACCGTTTATACAGGAAGAGAAGCCGTCTGTCTTGATCCTGCATCCAAAACAGTTCAGGCAAGAAACCTGGAAAATAACGAAACAGAATCTTATTCTTACGATCAGCTGGTAATCGCAACTGGTGCATCTCCTGTTATTCCCCCTATTCCGGGAGTAGAGAAAAGCGGTGTATTTAAAATGCGTACTCCTGATGACGCTGTTTCCATGCGTTCTTATATCGAAACACATGATGCACGGAAAGCAGTCGTGATCGGTGCCGGATTTATCGGTCTGGAAATCGCAGAAAACCTGAAATCCCAGGGACTTTCTGTTACCGTAATTGATATTGCTTCTCAGGTAATGCCAAATATCCTGGACCCTGAAATGGCTCTCTATGTAAAAAAACACCTGCAGAAAAACGGAATCCGCGTGATCACAGGTGTAAAAGCAGAAGAAGTACTTGGAAATGATCAGGTTACAGGAGTAAAAACAAGCAATGGCTTCCTTCCATGTTCTATTCTTGCGGTTGCAGCCGGAATCCGTCCAAACACAGGCTTCCTTGCAGACACCGGTATTGAAATGTTCAAAGGAACCATTTTTGTAAATGAAAAAATGCAGACAAACCTCCCTGACATTTACGCTGCCGGCGACTGCGTCATGGTAAAAAATCGTATTACAGGAGATGCCAAATGGGCTCCTATGGGTTCTTCTGCAAACCTGGAAGGACGTACTCTCGCTCAGGTACTGGCAGGAAAAGAAAAATCTTTTAAAGGAGTTCTGGGAACAGCTGTATGTAAACTTCCGGATCTGAATTGCGCACGTACCGGTCTTACAGAAATTCAGGCACGGGAAGCAGGTTACGATGTGATCACTGCACTTTCTGTAACAGATGACAAGGCACACTACTACCCGGATGCAGGCTTTTTTATCACAAAATTAATCGCAGATAAAACAACACATAAACTTCTGGGCGCTCAGGTATTCGGACCTGGTGCTGTAGATAAAATGATCGATATTGCAGTAATGGGAATTAACATGGATGCCGTTCTTGAAGATTTTGAAAATGCTGACTTTGCTTATGCTCCGCCATTCTCCACTGCAATCCATCCATTTGTTCAGGCAGTATACATACTCCTTAATAAATTAGACGGAACTATGACAAGCATCACACCCTCTGAATATCTTGCCGGACAGGCAGATGATTACCGCATTCTTGATGTAAACCTTGCACCATCCATTCCCGGTGCAGATTTTATTAACCTTGCAGAAGTAAATGGTCCTATTCCTGGAATCGAAAAAGACGAAAAACTTCTTCTTGTATGCGCAAAAGGAAAACGTGCTTACTTCCTTCAGAATCGTCTTCAGCATTTTGGATATACAAATACTTTCGTTCTGGAAGGCGCTTCCTTCTTCAATGACGTTCATGTAAAAAATATTGCATCAAAACTTCCGGAAGAAGAGATCAAAAGAGTAAAAGCATTTGGATTTTTATTAGATAAACGTACAGGAAATACTTTTAACGGTCGTGTTATTACAAGAAACGGTAAGATCACAGCGGAAGAAATGCGTACAGTTACAGAAGCTGCACAGCTTTACGGAAACGGCGAAGTTACAATGACAACTCGTCTTACTCTGGAAATCCAGGGTGTTCCTTATGAAAATATTGAAGCACTTCGTGAATACCTTATGCAGGCAGGTCTTATGACCGGTGGAACAGGCTCCAAAGTTCGTCCTGTTGTTTCCTGTAAAGGAACCACATGTCAGTACGGATTAATTGATACATTTGCAATTTCCGAGGAAATCCATGAACGCTTCTTCCTGGGATATAACAATGTACTCCTTCCACATAAATTCAAAATTGCGGTTGGAGGATGCCCAAACAACTGCGTAAAACCTGACCTGAACGACCTTGGTATTGTAGGACAGCGTATCCCGGATGTAGATATGGATAAATGCCACGGATGTAAGAAATGTAAAATTGAACTGATCTGTCCGGTAGGCGCAGCAAAAATGGTTGACGGAAAGATCGTAATTGATCAGGAAGCCTGCAACCATTGCGGAAGATGTATTGGAAACTGCCGCTTTAAAGCTTTTGAATCTTCTACAGATGGCTACCGTATTTACATCGGCGGAAGATGGGGCAAAAAAGTAGCACAGGGACGTTATCTTGACAAAATCTTTACTGATAAAGAAGAAGTTATGAACATTATCGAAAAAGCAATCCTTCTTTTCCGTGAACAGGGTATCACCGGAGAACGTTTTGCAGATACTGTAAATCGAATCGGTTTTGAAAACGTACAGGAACAGCTTCTTTCCGACAGTCTTCTTGACCGCAAGAACGAAAATCTTGCAGCTAAAAAACACTTAAAAGGCGGCGCAACCTGCTAATAACATATAAAAAATCCGACTGTAGTAATGCAGTCGGATTTTTTGTGCTATCTAAAACACTTCACAGAAAAATAAAAACAACGATACAAAAAATTTTCACTGTATTGCAAAAAAGAATGTCAACAGTCTTTCCTTATTCTCCTCTGTCCAGCCACCTGTCCATTGAATTTCTCCGTGTTCTATGAACATAAAATAATTGCAGCAGTGAGCAATCAGTTCCGGATCGTGGGTGATTACAAAAATCGTCTTTCCCATTTTACTCAGGGATCTCAGATTTTCAGCAACTTCCATCATGTGACGATAATCCAATCCACTTGTGGGTTCATCAAAAACAAGAACCTCTTTATCGGATGCAATGGCACTCCCAATTGCTACCCGCTGCTTTTGCCCACCTGAAAGAGACATCGGGTGAAGCTTTTGAAACTCTAATAAATTTAAATCAGACAGGATAACCTCCATCTGCATTTTATCAGCGTTCTCATCATCTCCCGGCAGACTTAACAGGATTTCCTCTTCTACGCTTTCCGTAAAGAGTTGATGATTAACATCCTGCATGACCATATAGCATTTTTGAACACGCTGCTTCGCATTGAAGTACTGCGTGCCAATCCGCAAGGTACCTCCCGCAGATTTTTCCAGACCACACAGACATTTTGCAAAAGTAGTCTTGCCGGCTCCGTTATCGCCAAGAATACCTACAATAGCGCCTCCTGGAATAGAGAGTTTCGGAATGTTCAATGCTTCTGTTTTTCCATAGCAAAAATGAAAATCATTGATTTCAATAGATTCGTTACAGGTTTCCGCTACAGGAAGCCTTGAAGTGAATGAGGGATGCAGAGAACGCAGCCCCATCCTTCGCAGATCCTGTTCCGAAAGAGCCGAAAACCCTTCCGCAGACAAATCCTTTGCAATTCGTCCATTCTTCATGTAAATAACTCTGTCTGCAATTCCCATAAGATAGTAGAGGCGATGCTCCGCAATAATGATCGTTTTGCCCATGGACTTCCACTTTTCAACGACTTCTCTCAGATCCGCAATGGCAGCAACATCGAGATTGGAGGATGGCTCGTCCAAAACAAAAATATCCGGTTCCATAGCCGAAACAGATGCACAGGCGATTTTTTGCTTTTCGCCCCCGGACAACGCAAATAAACTGCGGTCTAAAAGCTTTTGAATTTTCAATTCACGGACCGCCTTATTGATCCGTCTATAAATTTCGTCTTTCGGAAGCCCGATGTTTTCGCAACCAAAAGCGATTTCGTCTGTAGAACACAGAGTAAAAAACTGTGTTCGCGGGTTTTGAAATACAGAACCAACAATATCCGTCAAATCATACAGAGACGAGTTTTTTACATCAACACCATCCACATAAACATTTCCCTTCATTGTCCCTTCATAATAATGGGGAACAAGACCATTGATCATACGGGTTAGCGTTGTTTTTCCACATCCGGATTCTCCACAGAGCAAAAGAACTTCTCCAGGTTTAATGTGAAGATCAATGTCAAAAACACCACCTCTTGTATCTCCCTGGGCATATTGAAAGGTAACCTCCTCAAAATGAATCATAAAAAGCCTCCTATCCGCAGGGCATAAGCCAGCAGTATTCCTGTCACCGATAAAATAAACATCCAGTCTGCAATACGAAAGCCGATGCTGCCGATACTTGTTCTATGGTGATGGCTGCCAAGTCCTCTTGTTATGGCAGCTGCAGAAAGCTCATTTCCAATTGTAGTGACGGAAACCATCAATGGTACCAATCGATATTCGATTGCTGCCTGAGGATTTTTGAAAAATCTTTCTTTCCCGATCCCACGCATTTTCATAGCATTTCCAATTGCCTGCATTTCCTCACGCACAGTAGGGAAAAAGCGAAACATCACTGAAAACGGAACTACAAAAGCATCCGGAATATGCATGCGGTACATAGCAAGGGTAAACTCATTAATTTTTGTGGAAACAAAAAAATAATACCCCATCATGGCGCCCGGCATCCAGCGGGTAGCCATCTGAGTCAGCAGAGAAAGAATAATTTTCAGTGCCGGCGGAAAAAGATTCAATAGATACAGATCTGACACCCAACAAATGTAGTAGGCAGTCACATAGACCCATGCCGCCTTTGTGCGCCTGCAGCTAAGCAGGAGCACAAAGGGAAGGAATGCAAGCATCGGCTTGAACCATAGACCAAAGGTATCATTTTTTGCATTCAGCATAACAATACTGAACATTACCAGAAGATAAAGTTTTGTTCGTGGATCTAACCAGAATCCTTTATGAGAGCGATCCACTGACCTCATCAAACAATACCAGCTTTCACAAAATGCTTTTTAAGCACCGCTTTTCCAAGGAGCCCCCCAACAAATCCTCCAACAATACCCAGCAGGACTACTACAGGCAGCATCCAGTCAGCCGTCAAATTCATAACGGCATTAATATACTCCTCTGTACCGCCATTGTTAAGATAGCTTTCAAAAAACACATCTCGCATGATCCACATAGGCAGCATAGAACCGATAACCCATTCTGTAAACACACAGTAGCCCAGTACCGTATGCTTTGCGCTCTTATATTCCCCTGCTTTCAGGATTAAATCTGCCAAAAGTCCAAATACAATACCAAAGATAACAGAAATCCAACTCTGTCCCATCAGGAAGCACAGTACACTGACAAGAATGCCCATAATCGTAACTGCACCGAATTTTTGCGTCTTTGTCAAAAAGAGAACAAAAGGAATGCCTCCCAGGATCCCCAATACCAGCGGAATCAATATGGAAAAAATGGGAATGTAGCCCATCATACCTGCAATAAAGAACATAATAAAATACAGTACCGAAAAAACACCAATGTTAATAAAATCTTTTGCGTTCAATTTTTTCTTATTCATAAAATACTCCTTTCCATTTACAACTTCCAACCAATCGCCTGCTTACGCAGCCTGATGAAATCGGAATAGATTCCTGTTTTTGTAACCAACTCTTGATGTGTTCCTTTTTGTACGATCTTTCCCTGATCCATAACAAGGATTTGATCAGCGTGCTCAACTGTTTTAAGACGGTGGGCTATCATAATGATGGTCTTATCTTCCGTCAGTGCTTCAATAGCCTTTTGCAGCCGATCTTCATTTTCCGGATCAATATTGGCAGTGGCTTCGTCAAAGATAACAATAGGCGCATCTTTCAACATCGCTCGTGCAATAGACAATCGCTGCTTCTCACCACCAGACAAAGAGGCTCCGCCTTCACCAACCATAGTCTGATATCCATCCGGAAGCGCTTCGATAAACTCTGCACAGCAGGCTTTTCTTGCAGCTTCTACCACCTGCTCATGGGTTGCTTCTGGTCTGCCGAATTTGATATTGTTTTCAATCGTGTCATTAAATAAATAGACATTCTGAAACACCATACTGATGTTATCCATAAGGCTCTCCAGCGTATAATCCTTTACATTTCTTCCGCCAATGGACACCCTGCCCCTTTCCGTATCCCAGAACCGGGCGATCAGATTACAAAACGTGGTCTTGCCTGAACCAGAAGCTCCAACAATAGCGGTCATCTTTTTATCCGGAATCGTAACACTAATATCATCCAGAACCCTTTTTTGCTCATAAGAAAAACTAACCTTTTCGAATTTAATATCATGCGATTGGGGAACAATCTTTTCTCCCCCCATATCCATGGTAGGTACCTGGTCAATCTCATTGGCTTTTTTAATGGAGTTCTCTGTGATGCGGAGATTTGCCATACTGCTGCCTGCAACTTTCAGCTGTTCATACACCATAAAAGAGGAAATCATCATCATCAGGCAATATACCAGACTAAGAGTGCCATCCAGATAAAACACAATGGATGCAAAAATCATAACAACGCTGAACAGATTCAGTACCAGCTGCTGCAAGGCCACATAGGGGTTCATCGCTTTTTCCAATTTCAGATTCTTTTGATAGCTTTCTTCAATAGCCTTATCTACTTTTTTATCCTTGTTGAAATCAAGATTGAACGCTTTAATCACACTCATTCCCTGAATGGTTTCCAAAACAGCTTCCACTAAAATCCCTTGAGCAGCCTGCCTCTTTGGAACATCTTCACTTGACTTTCGTTCCATAGCCGCAACGATCATCAGAAATACCCCAATCCCTGCAAGAACAATCAAGCCAATGCGAACATCTACTGCCAGCATTGCCAGACTGAAAACAAGGGAATTCAAAAAACCACCAAGTGAAGTGACCAACACTACAGGAGCAGCATTTTCCACATCGCTTAAAATTGTAGTTGCTACCGCTGTAATGTTGCCAAGGCTATTTTGATTAAAGTATCCCATCGGAACAATCTTTAATTTCTCGCCAATCCCAATTCGTTTTTCGGCAACCATAAAATAACCGGCATGGGTACGCTGTAATTGTGAAATATACTGTGTGACTATTTTGCCTGCAATACTGAGAATCATGATCCCCAACGACATCCAGACTGCAGTTCGATCCCTGTTTCCTGAAACCAGAACATTCAATACAACAAAAAGAGCAGTGATTTGAAGCGCATGAAAAATCGCATTAAGAAATCCCCAAATAATGGAATTCCGGATATTACGCTGTTCCTTTCCGGAAAAATCCCAAATCTTTTTGAATACACTTATCATGCAGTTTCACCATCCTTTCCGCCCACATGTGCATTCCACATTTGCTGATACAGTGCACATTTGCTTAATAACTCCTCGTGGGTTCCATGATTTTCAATCAGACCATTATGGACAACAAAAATTTGATCGGAATTAACAATAGTGGAAAGACGATGAGCAATTACAATAAGCGTTTTTCCCTTAACCAGCTGAGCTATCGCTGTTTGAATCACTGCTTCATTTTCAGGATCCAGATAAGCAGTTGCCTCATCCAGGATAATCACAGGCGCATTCTTTAACATAGCTCTGGCAATGGCAATTCGCTGGCGTTCTCCTCCGGACAGATGACTGCCGGAACCGCCTACCCTTGTATGATATCCGTTCTCCAATCCACGGATAAAGGCATCGCAGCCAACAGCTTTTGCTGCAGCAATTACCTCCTCGTCTGTTGCGTTCTGTTTTCCCATACGGATATTTTCCAATATCGTATCGTCAAACAGGTAGTTGTCCTGGGAAACATACGCTATATTTTCAGAAATCTGCTTCTGGGATAGTTTTTTCAAACTGCTTCCGCCAAACTGAATATCACCGCCCTCTACATCCCAGAAACCTGCAATCAATTTGGCAATGGTGCTTTTACCGCTGCCGGAGGGACCTACAAAAGCATTCACTGTTTCCGGCTGAATAGAAAGATTAATACCGTGTAAAATCTCTTCTCCTGTTTTATGGTACGAGAAAGTTACATCTTTTAATTCGATTCCATTGCCATTCATGGGTGCATCGTTTTCCGGTCGAATCAATTCCCCGGCATCCAATATGGCAAAAATCTCACCAACTATGGTTCCCATAGCCGCAATACTATCCATATAATTGCTTGCCGCCAAAATAGGACCAATGATCCCCAGAGAAACAATGATGATCTGAATAAAATCCGCTACGGCAAGGCTTCCGCCCAGATAAAACAGTAAGCCAACCGGGAGCACCGTCAGTAAAGTTGCCGGACAAATTGCAGTATAGGCAGCCATAGGCCACTGGCAGCTCTTCATCCAGTTATAATAATAGGAAGCGTCATAGGTGACAGCATCCGCATATTTCTGATAGGATTTTGCATTCTGGTTAAAAGTCTTAATTACCTCAATACCACCCACATACTCTACGACAGCATCGTTCATTTTTTTACTGGCAATTACCGAACCTTCATATTTTGCAGGGTAAGTGCGAAACATGATCATGAGAAAGCACATACCAAGAGGCAGGGTAATCAAAGTAACCAATGCCATCCGCCAATCCAGAACAAACACATAGATAATAAGAATGATCGGTACAAGAACATTGGCAGATAATTCCGGGATCATGTGGGCAAGCGTGGTTTCTAATCCCTCCACACGGTCAACAATTGTGCTTTTCAGATTACCAGAAGGAGTATCCAAAATAACACCCATAGGAAGCTTCGTCAGTTTTGTCAGCATCCGTTTACGAATATCTTTCAACACCAGATACGTTGCCGAGTGAGACATAGATGTTGACCAAATGGAAAACAGTACCTTAAATAAATACCCGCCTGCTGCAACTCCACACCATATCATATAAAAATAGATTTCGGAATTTTCAGTAAGCAAAGCTACAATCATTTTTGCAACAGCAAAATAGGGAACGATTCCAGCGGTAACTCCAAGGACAGCCAACAATACAGAGATGCCATACCCTGATTTTTGCGCCCCGATCAGATTCCCTAATCTGACCAAAGGATTTTCTTTCTTACTTGTTTGCATAATCTCCTCCTTTTTTAGTTAGCATAAGCTAACCTGAATATAAAACAAAAACCGATAATACACCCGGATCTCTCCGTGATGAATTATCGGCTCTGTGTCTTAGCATCTCGCTCTATTGATAATCCTATATAACTTTGATCAATGTCGATCAGAACTTCTCGCTTGCACTTGGGGCAAAAGAGAGGAAAATTTTTGAGATATGTGTCTTTTCGAATCTTTGTTTTGCTTTTACTTCGGCAATAGGGGCAAAGTACCCAGCCGTCAGTATCGATCATTACTTCTAATTCTGGCATAGTTTTTCCTTTCTCAACTCTTTAAATAGTCCGCCCATCCATTATTGAAGAAAATACGCAGCTCATTAATATAGCTTCGAGCCTCATCCAGTGTCATTTCATGAATCACAACCTCAAACAGCCCCGAATAAAAGGAACTGGCTACAACATGGAGAAAACCATTTGTAATTCGACCGTCTCTGTATGCTTTACTATCTATCGTTTTCAAAAAATTTAATGTACAGACATTGTCGATGTGAACCAGTTCTTCTAAAAAATCATGATAGATCGTGCCATGATTACAGTTAATCAGCAACTTGAACTCGTCAAAATGATCATAGATAAACAACAATGCTCCCTCAAAGCCCTTGTCTGAATATTCCTTATATCGCTCAATCTGTTCTTCCTTGCTCATAGCTGTAAAATATCCCAGAGAACACTTTACAATCTCTTGAAAACCATCCGAAACCGGCTGGATCAAAAAACGATAAAGACCCTCTTTGTCTCCATATCGCGTGTAGATAGCACTTGTACTCACACCGGCATTTTGTGCAATTACCCGGAGAGATGCAGATTCAAAACCGTTTTCAAGAAACTCTTTTCGGGCATATTCCAGTATTTTTTCATCAAACCCTTCAATACGATTTGCCATTCATTCACCTCCCATTTACATGTAAAACACCGTTATATAAAACACTGTTATTTATAACACTGTTTTATAATAATTTATTTTTTTCATTTTGTCAAGATACAGATTTAGAAAAAACTCCCCCTGCCTTTATCCGGCAGAGGGAATTCGTTTATAATCTATTCATCTTTTAAAGAAAGCGCCTTCTCTCCCAACCGGTTATAAATGGTTACGGCATCCTGTACATGTAGGGGATTTCCCGTATTTCCCGCAGCTCCTGCAGTCACCAGAATATAATCCCTTCCCTCTATCTCTGCAAAACTTGCCAGACAAAGACCGGCATCATTTGTAAATCCGGTTTTTCCTCCTTTGATCTCACCGCCTGTTACAGAATGATCCGGAAGGTTTTTAAACATTGTACTATAATATGTAATGCCATCCGGATGAATGTTGGTAACTCCTGTGGAGTGATAAGGAGCTTCTATCATTTTGCGAAACTCTGAATTGCGCAAACTGTACTTCAAAAGCACTGCCATATCCAGAACGGTACTGTAATGTTCCGGATCATGAAGTCCTGTACTGTCACAAAAATGTGTATTTTCCATCCCTATCTTGGCAGCCTTCCTGTTCATCAGTTCTACAAATTCCTTTTCCGAACCGGAGATATGATCCGCCAGAGCAATACAGCACTCTGCTCCGGACGGCAAAAGAACACCATAGATCAGATCTACGGCACGCACCGTCTCTCCCGGCTGAAATCCCGCCTGCGTGGCGTCTCTCTCATAAAGCCCTGCAAACATTTCATTTGTAAGGGTGATTTCTTCATTCAGATCCCGAATTTCTTCTATCGCTACAATTGCTGTCATTATTTTTGTCAGAGAGGCGGGATAGATTCTTTCTTCTCCGTTGATCTCTCCAATGATCTTTCCACTGTTTGCCTGCATTAAAACAGCATAAGGACTGTTTATACCGCTTAAATCCAGTTCTTTTACAACCGGGCGGCTAAATTGCTCCAACCAGCTTCCTACCCCTTTATCCCAGCCGATCATAATAACCAGAGCAGCGATCACGATCAGTTCCACAAAGGTGCAGAATACAATTTTCCCAATATTGTACTTTTTCTTTTTCTTCTTTCTTTTATATTTTCCTGCAGCCATTTTATCCTTCTTCCGTGTATATTTCTGTTTTTGTTTGTTATTATACCATGATTATCTGTGGGAAACCATATACACCGGATTATAAAAGTATAAACAAAAAATATCCCCGCCGGAAATACCGGCAGGGATACCTTATTCACAATCTATTAAGCTAATTTCATCGGGTTGATTTTCACACCAGGTCCCATTGTCGGAGCGATTGTTACGCTTCTTAAATACTGACCTTTCAGAGTGCTTGGTCTAGCCTTGATGATAGCTCCAATCAGCGTCTGGAAGTTGTCGCTTAACTGTTCCTCAGTAAAGGATGCTTTACCGATCGGAACGTGGATAATGTTGGTTTTATCAAGACGATACTCAATCTTACCTGCTTTGATGTCATTAACCGCTTTTGTAACGTCCATTGTTACAGTTCCAGCTTTCGGGTTTGGCATTAAACCTTTCGGTCCAAGTACACGACCCAGACGTCCTACAACGCCCATCATGTCTGGTGTAGCAACAACTACGTCGAAATCTAACCAGCCTTCGTTCTGGATCTTCGGAATCAGTTCCTCTGCTCCTACGAATTCAGCGCCTGCTGCTTTTGCTTCTTCTGCTTTTGCATCTTTTGCAAATACAAGAACGCGAACTTTTTTACCAGTTCCGTGTGGCAGAACAACTGCTCCACGAATCTGCTGGTCTGCATGACGTCCATCGCAGCCTGTACGGATATGAGCTTCGATTGTCTCGTCAAATTTCGCAACAGCAGCTTTTTTTACTAAGCTGATCGCCTCTGCGGTATCATATAATGTTGCGCGGTCTACTGCTTTTGCAGCTTCCACGTATTTCTTTCCTCGTTTCATTTCTATAACCTCCTGTGGTATTTGCGGGGAAAAGCCCTCCCACTTACTTGTAATTTTTCTGATTAATCAACTACTTCGATTCCCATGCTTCTTGCAGTACCAGCAATCATGCTCATAGCTGCTTCAAGGGATGCTGCATTTAAGTCTTTCATTTTCAGTTCTGCAATTTCCTGAACCTGAGCTTTGGTAACCTTTGCAACTTTTGTTTTGTTCGGTACGCCGGAACCGGATTTGATGTTAGCGGCTTTCTTAAGAAGAACTGCTGCCGGCGGAGTTTTGGTTATGAAGCTGAAACTTCTGTCTGCGTAAACAGTGATTACAACAGGGATGATTAAGTCGCCCTGATCAGCTGTTCTTGCATTGAACTCTTTTGTAAACTGAACGATATTTACACCGTGCTGTCCAAGAGCAGGACCAACAGGTGGTGCTGGAGTTGCTTTACCAGCCGGAATCTGTAATTTGATATATCCTGTTACTTTCTTTGCCATTTTCGGCACCTCCTATGTGGTATTGGCGGGGGTATGTCCCTCCCACGATATTGTGTTACCTTGTTGCTTATAATGCTTTTACTTCTGCGAAACTTATTTCTACTGGCGTTTCGCGGCCAAACAGCTCAACGTTGATAGTCACAACCTGCTTCTGCGCATTGATAGCAGAAACAACACCTGTGGTATCTTTCCATGCACCACCGGTAACTACTACCATATCGCCCTCTGCGAAGTCAACCTGGACATTCTCTTCTTTAATGCCCAGAGGCAGCATTTCCTCTTCTGTCAACGGTACCGGTTTAGATCCCGGTCCAACGAACCCTGTTACGCCACGTGTATTACGTACTACATACCAGGTGTCATCATTCATTACCATATTAAGAAGTACATAGCCTGGAAACAGTTTCTTCTGAACCTGCTTGGCAGTTCCGTTCTTCATTTCCACTACATCCTGCAGTGGAACGCGAACTTCCAGAATCTGGTCTTCCAGGTGTCTGTTTTCAATTGTCTTTTCAATGTTGGCTTTTACTTTGTTCTCATACCCGGAATAAGTATGGACAACGTACCATTTTGCTTCTGACATACAATCACCCTTGTCCTTATTTCACTAACAGATTAATTCCTTCCAGAATGGCTGCATCCATGACGCTGATTATCACGCCCAGGAGAATGGTAACAATTACCACAACTACTGTCTGCTTAATCAAAGTGTTACGGTCTGTCCAGATAATCTTTCTGAACTCGGATTGAAGTCCCTGAAACCAACTTTTCTTCTGGCTTTTACCAGCAGACTTGTCTTTTTCTTGCATAGCCTAACCTCACAATTCTTGTGACTATTTCGTTTCCTTGTGCATTGTGTGTGTACGGCAGAACTTACAATATTTCTTTGTCTCCATTCTTTCCGGATGGTTCTTTTTCTCTTTCGTCATATTGTAGTTACGCTGCTTGCACTCGGTACATGCTAATGTAATTTTAACGCGCACAACTTCCACCTCCAGTGTTTTCATTTGCACGGTCTTATCCTTATGGAAATGATGTATCCGTCATCATTTTCGGGCATAAAAAAAAGACCTAACTTCCATGTCGCCCGTAAAGTGTACCACAAATCAAGCCTAAAAGTCAAGTCTTTTTCAGGAATTTCACATATCTCTAATGCAGTAAATTCATAAAAGATTCTGCCGCATTTTTGTTATATTTTTCAAAATCAATGCCCATAACAGGAACTTCCCCTCTGTCAAAAGCCTTCATACCTTCATAAACACCATCCTCTGAATACGGCACAAGATACCCGCCAAAACGTCTCATAAAACTTCCGGAACCTGTTACGTCTGTAGATACAACCGGAAGTCCAAGGGTATCTGCTTCCATGAGAACAAGAGGCTGTCCCTCATACTGGGAGGTAAGAAGAAACAGGTCGCACGCTTTCATAACAGGCATGGGATTTGCAATTGACCGGAGAAGCACTACTTTCTCTGTAAGACCAAGGTTTTCCACATGCTCCCATGTTTTTTCGTAGAGATTTCCACCGCCGCCCACAATAAAAAGCACAGTATCCGGATTTTCTTTCTCATAACGGGCAAAAGCCTCCAATAACATATCATGTCTTTTTTCCGGAGAAAAACGTCCTACTGTAAGAAACTTTTTGCAGGGTTTTCCCAAAAGCCTGCGAAGTTCCTCTTCAGAACATGTACACGTTGTGGTATTGTCAAAAACAAAGTCCTCTTCCGCCCTTTCAAGGACCTGACGATATGCATGACAATTATCTACCACATGAAGCTTTCCATGCTCTCCGCAAATGGGAATGGTACATTGATAAATATCCTGGGAAACCGCTGCTGTAAAATCATATTCCCTGTATGCCTGCTTCAAGGTAAGAAGGTGCTGATTGTGGCTTGTCTTAATCTGCATCAGCATATCGCTGTGCACAAAAATCCCTCTTTTTACAGGGGCAGCCTGAAACAGTCCGATTACTTTCCGTTCATATCCACTGTAATGAATACACCAGGAAAGATCCAGAAATCCAAAATTCCGCTGATATTCCCTGCTATAAAAACGATGCAGGTATTTTTTGGTATAAGGAAGCTCTATGTTGCACTTATAGAAAAGAAAACTTGCAAATGCTTCCCGGAACGTAAGAAACCACCCTTTTGACATCGGCATGATACCCACAAAATCCGGGATCCTGTCTACTCTGGATGGGTCTTCCTCCATATGCGACTCCTGGAAGGCCGCATAATAATGATATGCCTCCCGGTCGATATTTTCCATAAGATTTAAGTAGGCAGTTGTAAATCCCTTTCTCTGAAGACCTCCGGGATAAAACAAAATGTTTTCTTTCCCATCTGTTTTTTCCTTTTCTACGAAAATATCGGGAGATACCTCTCCACGAAATACAAGGCTGCAGATTTTTTCTGCACTGTCTGCTCCGTCATAGGAACAATACGTTTCCCGGAACAGATCGTCCTCATATGCTTTTGGCTTTCGAAGTTCCTTAAGAAGCCCCGGTATAGTTTCTGCAACAGGAAACGGAAGATCCGAAATCTCCCCATATATATCACGTTCACATTCATACGTTTCCCTGTCATAAAGAAAGAGTATGATCTTCCCCTCTTCCTTATTTGCATAATCATAAAAAACACTGGAATAATCGGTCACAAGGCAGTCTGCTGCTGCCAGTATCTCATACGGATCTTTTTCTTCCGGCATATATCGGATATGTTTAAATTCTTCACAGGAAATAAGCGGACCTATAAAAGGATGAAGACGAATCATCATAAATTCCTCTTCTCCCAGTTCCCTGTCCAGTTCTCTCAGATATCCTTTTAGAACATCCGCCTGCTGCTGCCGGCTTTCCTTTGTCTGATTTATACTGGTACCTCTCCAGGTTGGCATATAACAGTATAATCTTTTTCCCTTAAGTCCCAGGTCTTCCCGTATTTTCTCCTGCTCTTTCTTATGAAAGAAAACCTGATTCCTGGGATAACCGGCAAATACATAATTCCCCTGGAACATATTCTCCAGATTATAAGCATGGCGAAAAATCTCTTTTGTATAGGCATTTGGAAGACAGAGATAATCACACATAAAGAAATTTCTCTGAATATTTCCAATTACATGCGCTCCTCCCGGAACGTCTTTCCCCATTTTTTTAAGAGGGGTTCCGTGCCATGTATTTACATAAACCTGCCCTGGTTTCTTAATAAAACGTCTGGATAACGTACTGTCTGTAAAAAGATATCCTGCTTTTCCAAGAAGCGTATAATATTGAAAACTGTTGCATACAACCAGCTTTACCTTTTTCAGTCCATACGTATGAAGAAGACTTTCCGCTCTTGGCATCACACCTTTATTACAGGAAAGCCACACTTCATACTCTGCATATTCCGGCTTTGAAAGTTCCTCCATAATACGCAGCATATTATTTCCCACATCAGACCCGTTTGTAGACTCCAGAAGCACTACATTTTTACATACTTTTGTCTTCTCATAGCAACGGGCATACCAGGAATTTTTAAAGAGACTTTTAAATCCCATCTTTTCCCCTCCTAAGGATCTCCTCTATCATCTCACCGCCGCAAACTTTCCGGTGAGGATTAAACATACGGTTAAAGCACTGATACGTTTCTTCCACAGAAAATCCATTCAGCAGCGCCTCTATCTCTCCGGAAATATCCTTTTTCTCCTTTATTACAGGACCCGGAAGAAGATCCATCTCAAAGTAGAAATCCTTCATTTCTTCTCTGTACTCTTCATAATCATACATGTAAAAAAGAATTGGTCTTTCCAGATTTGCATAATCAAAAAACACGCTGGAATAATCGGTAATCAAAAGATCCGATACAAGATAAAGATCATTGATCTCATCATAGGAAGAAACGTCTACAATAAAACCTCCATATCCGGAAAAATCAAAAGAATTGCTGATAAAGTAATGGGTACGGAAAAGAATCACCGCTTTCTCTCCAAGGCGTTCTTTTAACCCGGCAAAATCAATTCCAGGCTCATATGTAAATCCCTCTCCTGCTACATGTTGTTTCTGCCTCCATGTAGGCGCATAAAGAATCACTTTTTTATCAAAAGGAAGATGAAGTTCTTCCTTGATCTTACGTATCTTCTCATCCGAAACCCGGAAGAGATCATCATTTCTGGGATATCCTGTTTCCAGGATTTTTGCCTGCTTTCCAAGACGAAATGCACTTTTCACTTTTTCTGTATAAAAAGGAGATGGAGACGGCATATAATCGATCATCTGTCCTTCCCGCTCATACTCCCTGCAGGTACGCTCTCTTTCTTTTTGAGAAAGTTCCAGACGCGGCACATCACAGCCGATTTTTTTTAGGGGAGTGCCATGCCATGTCTGTACATAAATCTGCTCCGGCCGCTTTTCAATCCCATAACTCAGGAGATAGTTGGTAATCCACGTCCCTGCCTGGGCATAATATTTGTAATATTCCTGGGAGCGGTATTTCACAAGAATGGTATTGGGATATTTTTTCATCCACTGATACTTTTCCGGATCTGTAAACATCCATACTTTTTTATAATCCCGGTAAGCTTCCTCTTCGCACATTGCCTCAAACATTGCACGTGGACTGCAGGAATATTTTCTTCCCATATAGGATTCAAAAACCACCATTTTGGGATCTACCGGATATTTCTTTGCATACTTCTTATAACAATGACTCTTATATCTGTTATAAACACCAATTGCCGCCTCTTTTAATCCCGGCGTAAGATTGATTATTTTTTTTGCTGCTTTTTCTATACTTTTCATATTTTTCACTGTTTCTTTCTCAAAAAAAGCCGGTAAAAATGTCCCCTTAATCCTCCGGGAATCATTCCGACTATTATTCGTATAAGACAATTTTTCAAAAAAGTCCCTGTTCCGATCATGTTTTCTTTTTTCAAATATTGCTGAAAACGAACAACAGAAGCCACATAACCTGCTCCGCCTCTTCGTCCGTACATTCCATTTCCTGTACGCATATCCAGGATTACCTCCTGAAGATTATATGCTTTTGCCCCGTTTTTCAACATACGGACCCACAGGCAGTAATCTTCAAATCCCGGAAAGTCTATATAACTTCCTGCTGCCATAACCGCACTTTTTCTGTACATCACACATGGATGATTAAAAGGATTCCGCTTGCCTGCGTACTCCATGATCTCATCCTGATGTTCCGGCGAAAGGCGGATCTGCTTTGTATCTCCCGGCACTTCCTGAAATTCCTGCAGTGCACCGCCTACAAGATCATAGCCTCCTTTTTCCATAGCTTCTATCTGCAGCCTGCATCGTTCCTCCCTGCTGAGATCATCGCTGTCCATTCTTGCCACAATATCACAGCGGCAGTGAAGAAGCCCCTGGGAAAGCGCCTTTCCAAGTCCCTGATTTTCAGAAAGGCGGACACATTGAAACCTGGTTCCAATAGAATGTTCCGCCCATTTTATCACTTCTTCCAGCTCCTCTGTAAGAGGTCCGTCACATACAAGGACAAAATCCGAAAAAGGGAGGCTCTGTTTCATCATACTTTCTATACTGCTTCGCAAATAAACAGGATTCTCTTTTTCGTATACAGACATCAAAACGGAATATTGACTTTTCATAGTTCTCCCTTCTCTCCGTCTTTTCCTTCTTTAATTCTTGTATTATGGTGATTCATCTCCTCTTTCGATGGAGGCATTCTGTAATCCCCATACATCTGATGCAGCACAAAGTCAAAATCTGCAGGTCCCCGCAGCACCACATCCTCAAAAGGATAATCTGCTCCCTGTCCATAATATTTCTTATGAAACATCTCTTTTAATTTATGGATTCCCATAAAATTAATCAGATATGCAGAATCATCATAAGAATATTTCTGCATCAGTCGGTCAAGCCTTCTGAATTCTTTTTCTGTTTTAAAGATCTTCTCCACAGGAAGTATTTTTCCTGCTGCGATCATCACCCTTTCCACCAAAGGACGATTTGTTTTTTTCAGATCAATATTTGTGGAAAACATAGAGTAGTTCACCCTGGCTCTTGCAACAAGAAGACGAAAACAATGAAACTTCCGCTTCCACTTATTTTCCGGCATTCCATCAAGAGGAAAAATATCGATCCATGCTTCTTTTTCCTGCTCCACTGCTGCGGAACTGTCAATTACCGTCACACGGCTGTCTGTAAGACGTGGCACATAATACCGGTAGCCCGGTGTTTCTTTATACGTACGGTAATGAATATAATCGGGAAATTCTTTTTTTGCAATTTCCTCGAAACGGATAAAATCCGGACGTGGCATTCCAATATCCACATCGTCGTCCCAGGGAATAAACCCTTCATGACGCACAGCCCCAAGAAGCGTTCCTCCAAGGGCATAGTATCGAAGATGGTACTTCTCACAAATACGGAGAAATTCCTTTAATATATCAAGCTCTACAAGCTGTAATTCTCTTAATTCTGTTCTCATTTCTTCTCTCCGTCATCCTGTCTGTCCTTCAGAGCATTTACCTGTGTATCTTCCACTCCTTCAGACACTTCCTTTTGGAAAAAAATCTTAACTGTCATAAACAGAAGCTTTATATCCAGAAGAAACGAATAATTTTCAATATAAAAAAGATCAAGTTTTAACTTATCATAAGGAGTTGTATTGTACTTCCCATATACCTGCGCATATCCGGTAAGACCGGCCTTTACTTTTAAGCGGTAATGAAATTCCGGAATTTCTTCTTCGTATTCTTTCATAATTTCAAGACGCTCCGGCCTTGGTCCTACAAGAGACATATCTCCTTTAAACACATTAAATAACTGCGGAAGTTCATCCAGATGAAGATTTCGCAGTACCTTTCCTACCGGTGTAATACGGGCATCATGCTTGGAAGCAAGGCGTGCACCGTTCTTTTCTGAATCTACACACATACTGCGGAATTTACAGATCCGAAACTCTTTTCCTCCATAGGTGAGCCTGTCCTGAAAATAAAAAACAGGTCCACCGTCATATGCTTTTACAAGAATGGCAATAAAAAGCATAAGAGGCGCCGTTACAATAATCCCGATCCCGGAAACAATAAGATCAAGAAGTCTCTTTGCCCCACGCTCTTCCACAGAAAGTCCGTGATTTCTTGCCATAAGCAGAGGGGTATCAAAAAGATGGATCCTGTCTGTTCCAATCAGAATGATATCGGATATTTTGGGACTCATATAACAGCGGATGGAATGATCAAAGCAATATTTCAAATAACGGTTTCGTATGGAGGAAGGAAGATCCCATATAATGACACCTTCGTACTCCTTCATTTTTCCATGAATATTTTCTTCGCCTTCACTGACATGTACTTTTCCGCTTATGTTATACTTATCGCTTCTGGAATTCATTTTGCTGATAAGATCTCCGGGATCACGATCCCCATAGATCACAAGAAGCTTCCTCGCCCTGTACAAACGGGAATAAATAAAACGGGATCCAAAAATCCACAAAACGATCAACACGATCTGTACAAACGTCATTTTCAACATCGGGGTTACATTTAAAAACCATCTGTTGATCAAAGTGATCTGAAAATATGCCACGATATTCGTACAGATCGTAGCAAGGGTCAGGGAATAAAATACGTCTATCTTCTTTAAGTATCCCACTTTCAATCCACCATACAATTTAGAAAACAGGGTATTGATCAGGGCATAAATAGCAATCAGCGCCCAGTTTCCTTTTCTCCAGAAAGGTTCATCAATAAGACCCCTGTAATAATCGTACCACACATAAGCGAATGCGGCTGCCTGGGCAATAATAATAAGACTTGCCAGACAAAATACTATAAATCGTTTATAATCTTCTCTTCTATTCACAAGTATCCCTCTTATTTCTGTTTCTATAGTCCTGTCTATTATAACGTACTCCATGGGAATTCGTCCAGTTTTTCCGGGAATTTTATGGAATTACACCTTTTCTCCTTGCAGGAAACTTCTTTCACTGCTACTATTAAACTATTACAAAAACCAAGGAGGTTCCCATGAAAAACTGTAAGCTCAGCATTATACTTCCCGTTTATAATGTGGAAGCCTATCTGAAACCCTGTCTGGAAAGCCTGACTTCTCAGACTCTGGATTCTATGGAGATTATTGCCGTAAATGACGGAAGCACTGACAAAAGTCCGGAAATCCTTCAGGATTTTCAATCCCGCTTTCCCCAAATCCTTAAGATCTTCACAACGGAAAATAAAGGCGTAAGCCACGCAAGAAATTACGGTTTTTCCAAATCCCGGGGAGAATATGTCTGGTTTGTAGACAGCGATGATTATATTTCACCGGATGCCTGCCGCCTTCTCTATGAAAAAGCAAACCAGGATCAAAACGACCTGATCCTTTTTCCCTATTACGAAGAAAATCAAAAAACAGGAGAAAAGCTTCCAAGCCCACAGGTATGTACAGAACAAAACTTCCGTGTGGAAACAAGTCCCCGGCAGCTTGCCCTTGTATCTCCTTACCCCTGGAATAAGCTTATAAAACGAGAACTTTTTGAAGGTCTTGCTTTTCCGGAGGGCATCCGCTTTGAAGATCTGCCCATTGCTTTTCTTCTTATGGTAAAAGCCCGGTCCATCGGTTATATGAGCCAGTGCCTGTATATCTACCGTAAACAGATCGGATTTTTAAACAATCTCACAGAAGGAACTCTGGATATTCTAACAGCTGTGGATTTCCTTAAAGAATCCCTTCAGGAAATGAACTGTTTTTCACAATACAAAAAAGAAGCGGAATTCGTGACTCTAAAGCACTTCTTCTTCCGCTTCCGACAGATTATTACCAATTATGACAAAGATAAAAAAGATTTAAAATACCGTCTTATAAACGGCTGCTTCGATTATCTGGAACAGGAATATCCGAACTGGAAAGAAAACCCATACCTTACACCGCTTTTAAATGATTATATTTCCCGCATGCTCTTCCTTTACAGTTCCAGAAAGAAAATGCTGCGCCTTGTAACCGTATGCAGCGGAAAACCCCGGTATTTCCAAAAAGCATACGTTGTCACTCAAAAAAAACTTCACCCCGAAAGCGGACTTCCCGTCAGATAAATTTTTCCAGATATTTTTTTACCTTACGACCGGCTTTCCGGTAAAGAGATTCTTTGCCGGATGCCATAAGGTACGTGCGGTACCATCTCATTTTTGTCACTTCTTCTCCAAATGGCGCAAGATCCAGTTCCAGAGAAAACGCTTTCATCTTCTCTTCGATTTCATTTTTAATCTCCGGTATAAGACGGTATCTTCGGTACCAGAGAAATACATCTGCAAGTTCCCTGTCCAGAACGATCCTTTTTTCCATATCACTGACACCATATTTTTCACATTGCTGACGCACCATTTCGTACGATGCAAACTGGCAGGAAAAATTTCTTGCCCTGCGTCCCATAAGCGACTGCCTGTTATTTACCCGATACCATACGATAGGTTTATGAGTAAGCAGGATCTTACCTGCCGTCATAGTTACTTCATTAAAAAACGAACGGTCATTTACACACACAAGGGCATTAAACCGAATCTTCTTATCCATAAGAAGACTCCTTCTGTAAATACCATTCCAGGGCACTACACTTACGTGAGAAAGAAGTTCCGGATCTTCCTGAAAGGAAAAAGGACGCTCCATATCCTTTGAAGAAACTTCCGTAAGCGCCAGAAGCGGTGATGTTTCACATAATGTTCCTGTTTCATTGTCAAAACAGACACCCCGTCCCTTGATCACATCTGCATCATATGTTTCCACAAGCTTCCAGTACTTCTCATATGCCCCTTCTGCCACCATATCATCCGAATCCAGAAAATGGATATACGTGCCTTTTGCCGCCTCAATCCCCATATTGCGGCATTGACCAGCAAAAATATTTTCTTTGTTTTTTATCAGCATCACACGGCTGTCTTTTCTGCAATACTCTTCTATCACAGAAACAGAACCGTCTGTGGAAGCATCGTCCACACAAATCACTTCCAGATCTTTCATACTCTGTCCAAGAACACTGTCCAGACAGTTTGAAAGATATTTTTCTGCATTATGAACCGGAATCACTACACTTAATTTCATATTCAGATTTTCCTATCTTCAAAATTACGGCAGCTTAAAAAGCTGCCGCATACATTTTTAACTCATAAATTCGTCATAAACCGGAAGAACTTCTTCCGGTGTTCCGATCATTTTCATCTCGCCCTCATGAAGCCATAAAACACTTGTACAAAGTTCCTGAAGTGTTTCGGTACTGTGGGAAACGATCAAAACAGTTCTGTCCTCATTTGAGATCAGTTCTTTCATTTTGTTGTAACTTTTTTTCTTAAACTTGGCATCTCCAACACTTAATACTTCATCGATCAGCATAATATCTGCTTCCAGGATCGCAGTAATGGAAAATGCAAGTTTTGAATGCATACCACTGGAATATGTTTTTACAGGCATATCTATAAACTCACCCAGGTTTGCAAACTCAATGATCTCGTCCATCTTTGCACGAACCTGCTCTTCCGAGAATCCCAAAAGCATACCGGAAAGAATGATGTTTTCTCTTCCTGTAAGCTTTGTCTGGAAACCAACGCCAATTGACAGAAGGGAAACGGAATTTCCTTTCAGATCAATAAATCCGGAATCCGGAGAAAAGATTCCCGCAATGGCACGAAGCATTGTAGATTTTCCGCTTCCGTTTTTTCCTACAATACCAAGGATTTCTCCTTTTGGCACGGAAAAACTTACTCCCCGTACTGCCTCATATACTGTTGTATCTGCTTTTTTCAAATGCAGCAAACTTTTTTTAATAGAAAAAGACTTCAGACACCGGTAACTGATGTGCAGGTCTTTTACTTCTAATGCAATTTCCCGTTCCATATTACATCACCTTTACATAACTGTTTTCATATTTGTAAATTGTCCGCACACCTATAATGCACAAAAGCACTGAGATCGCACCCCATAAAACGATCAGTTTTCTGTATGGTGTAGAAGAATACAGAAGACTCATTCGCGCTGACTCGATCAGCATGGAAACCGGGTTGCAATACAGAAGAACGTTCCGCAATGTTCCTTCCAGTCTGTCACCAATGGAATAAAAAATACCGGACATATAAAATATCAGTCGAAGGATGACAACTGTTACATTGTAAAGATCGTCTACAAATACGCCGAAATGCAGCACAATACAGCTAAGTCCAAACGTAAATAGCCATAAAACGATCAGGATCGGAATAAGATAAAATACTTTTAAAGTTACAGGAACTTTAAAAATGATCATCATGATCACGATCAGTCCAAAAGAAATCAGCATCTTAAATCCATTTACCATCATTCTCTGGAGAATCAGAATAAATTTTGGAATATATACTTTTGATACGATGGAACTGTTATTACGTACCATCTTTACGCTTCCCTGTACGGTTTTATTGAAGAAATCCCACAGAGTCAGACCTACGAATACAAAGATCGGAAAGTATTCCACTTTGCTGCGGAACACGATCTGAGCAATAAATGTATACACCAGCATAAATAACATAGGGTCAAGAACCCACCAGAGCCAGTTCAGATAAGAACTGGCAACTTCAGATTTCAAATCTGATTTTGCCGAAAATTTTGCGTAGGCGAAATATTTGTTAAAATCCTTTTTAAAGCGCTTCATAATTAATGCTCTGCTCCTGTTTTTCTGTTTAAATCACTTTTTATCTGTGTTGTGGAAATTTCGGGAGTTCGTGGAAGGTACACCACGCTGCATCCTTCTTTTTCCAGAAAATCGAATTTCCCGCTCCAGTCATCTCCCATAACAAACGTGTCCACCCGATATTCTTTTACATCTGTGCGCTTTTGTTCCCAGCTTTCTTCCGGGATTACAAGATCCACATACCGGATTGCTTCCAGAAGCTGCTTTCTCTCCTCATAGGAAAAATAACATTTCTTCTGTTTCTCCCTCCAGTTAAATTCATCCGTGGACAGCGCTACTATAAGGTAATCTCCTAATTGCTTTGCACGGCGCAGGAGATTGATATGCCCGTAATGAAGCAGATCAAATGTGCCGTAGGTAATCACTCTTTTCATTTCATCACACTTATCCTTTTCCTTTTTTAAAGCTGCAAAACTTTACACAATATTCATTAATATACCATACTCCTTTTTATATTTCAATATTATCCCTTTTCCCATTCCCGGAAATCCAAAAAAATAGTGCGGAAACCGCACTATTTTTTTAAGGCACCACAGATCCAGCGGAAAGGTTTCGTTAAACCTCTTCCAAGACGGTAAGAACAGGACGCTTTTAACAATTCCAACTTCTTCTCAAGGTCTTCCTTTTCTTTTAAAAGCTTGTCTCTTTCTTTTTCCTGTCGGCGGATCTCCTGTTCACATTCCTTCTTTTCGCTGCGAAGCTGACGGATCTCTTCTCCCCGCTCCTGTTTTTCACGGCGAAGGGTACGGATCTCCAGCCCCCGCTCTGTCTTATCCCGGCAGACCTGCTTATATTTTTCATGAAGTTCCTCTTCCCTGGAAAGAGAATCATCATAATCTTTTACAAGCATGGTAAAATACGCTTTTTCCCGGGGATCCATTGCCTCAAAAGCCAGCTTGTCCTCCGGTTTTAACTGGTGATACAGCTTTCTGGTAAGACGCAGACGCAGTTTCACAAGCTTTTCAATGGCCTCTTCTTCCATTCCGGAACTTTTATCCCGGAATACCTTTTCAATGGCAAGATAACCTGCAAAAAATCCATATATCTCATCAAAATTCCGGTCTGCTGTCATAATAGAATTGTTTCTTACCCTTCTGTGAAAAAACACTTCTTTCGTATGATAAACACGACCTGCAGGCATAATACACTGGAACGTAAAAATATTATCCTCGGCTGTGATCCCTTCCTGAAAACGGAGATTCTCTTTTTTATAATATACAGCATTGATAAACTGAAGACAGGGAGATACACGATATTCGTCCCTGCACATCATTTCATAAAGCATCCGGGAGCCTGTCATAACATGAGAATAATCGCCGGTCCTTGTATAATATGTAAGATAATTCTTTTTACTTTCTTTTAATTCCTCTGTTTCAAAAAAGCTGCATCCGTCAAAATACAAAACGTCCAAAGCTTTTTCTTCACTTATGGCATACAGTTTCTCAAGAGCCTCTTTTTCCAGAATATCGTCTCCATCCATAAAGTACAGATATTCTCCGGACGCAAGATCTGCCCCGTGATTCCGGGCGCTGGAAGCTCCCCGGTTTTCCTGTGTCATAATAGATATACGGCAATCCCTATCCCCATACTCTTTCAGAATATCCAGAGAATGATCGGCAGATCCATCATCCACACAAATGATCTCAATTTCTTTTAATGTCTGTCCCAATATAGAATCCAGACATTCCTTCAGATATCTTTCTACATTATAAACAGGGATTACCACAGATACTTTGGGCATCCCAAAATCCCAGCTTCCTTTTTTAAGAAGCACCGCCTCTACAGGAAGACATTTATGATGATGCTTCTCAGCCCAGGAATAAGCCGCCTGCATCCCTTTTACAAAAAGAAGATCTTCTTTTCTGCGGAAATATTCTTCCGGCTTTTCCATCAGTCCTGTTTCAAGAAACTCCGGCTCTGTCATCTTCTCGCAGATACGGGATTTTGTTTCCCAATCTGCTGCAGTACGAAGATTGTGAACACATCCGGAAAGAAATGTATTTAAAAATCCCTGCTCCACCTCTTCGTAAATTCCCCTGGTTTTCAGCTCCCTGTATACCCCATAATATGCTTCAAGAAAACATAACGGCTGAAGATGCTTGCTTCCCTGAAGGCTTTCTTTCATTCCCACACGGTAAAATACAAGTTCTTCCTCCACATACGTAATCTTTTCTGCCAGACAAAGGGCCGTTAGCACAAAATAAACATCATTGCTGTTTTGAAGTGCCTGAAACGACAGGCTCTCTTTTTCTATAAATTCTCTGCGAAAAAGTTTCGTCCATGGGGCAGGGGTTGCGATTCCCAAAACATTCACACCGGAAGAAGTCCTGGAAAAAGGATGCTCCCGGGGAAGAAATTCTTTTTTCAGATACCAGGGTGCAGAAGAAACTTCCCCTGTTTTTTCATTATACTGCTTCGCTCCAAAAAGCACGATATCTGCCTGTTCTTCTTTTCCCTGAAGATACGTTTTTTCCAAAAGAGTTTCTTCAAAAAAATCATCCGCATCCAGAAACAGAAGATATTCTCCGGATGCGGCTTTCATTCCGTTATTTCTGGCAGCGCCGGCATACTGATTGTTCTGAGTAAGAATCTGGATCCTGTCATCTTTTTCCCGGAATTTCTTCAGGATCTCCGGGGAACCATCTGTAGAACCATCGTCCACACAAATGATTTCTATTTCCTTTAACGTCTGTACACAAAGACTTTCCAGACACTGATCCAAATATTTTTCCGCATTATATACAGGTATGATTACCGATACTTTTACCATATATGCCTCCTGTTTCCGGCAGCCCTTTTAACGGTTGTCTTTATTTTTTCAGCTTTCTTTTAAGAGCTTTCAGTTTTTTCTTTATTTTTCTCGGAATACTTGTAAGAGCAAATCCAAGTTTATAAGAATTAGAATTCTTAATTTTCTGGATTTCTGCTGCAGCTGCCGCTCCTCCCGGGGCAATGGCCAGTCTGTAATATCCTTCCGGATCTTTCATCAGGAACTGCACACCGGACCACTGGGTTACAGGAAATGCTGACTGATCCAGCTCTCCCAGCTGCTCCGCTCTTTTAAATTCTTTGGAGATCTGCTCTACATATTCTTTCTTATACTCATTTCCAATACGGTTCATAGTAAACACATAATTGGAATATTTCTTTCTCCAGTACACATATTTAAAACGTTCCCATGTATCCGGATGCTGTGTCAAAATTTCTCTGATATAATCATATTCCACATTTACACAATAAACCTTGTCTCTGCTGTGTACCGAAGAGTTTGGGTTATCCCTTCTGTTCATGTAATAAGGTTTATCAAGGATCATTGCTCTCTTTGCAAAAGCAAATGTCTGGAAGAAAAATCCATTATCCTGGAAGGAAGCACCAGGAGTCTCATTGTGACGGATGTCATTCTGATCAAGAAATTCTCTTCTGTAAATACCGCTCCAGGTATTCATAATATAATAAACAGCCTTAGGGTTCATAGAAGGATTAAATACTTTGTTATAATCACCGGCTTCTGTAGAAAGATGATTGTAGGCAAGATCCATATCTCCTGTTTCATCATCTCGCTTAAACCGGTAAAAATCAGCTTTTACAAAATCAAGATTATGTTCTTTTGCAACATTATAAAGATCTTCATACATGTTGATAGGAACAAAGTCATCCGGCTCTACAATGCCGATATATTCTCCTGTAGCTTTATCAAGGCCAATATTCATTGCCTTTCCATATCCGCCGTTTTCTTTATCCACAATAATAATGCGGTCATCCTTTTCTGCATAACTTTTAAGGATTTCCAGAGAGCTGTCTGTGGAACCATCGTTAATACAGATTATTTCGATATCATGAAGTGTCTGACGCACAACGCTGTCCATACATTCCACTAAATACATTTCTACATTATAGGTTGGTATAATGATTGATACTTTTGCCATTTATTTCTCCTTTACCAGATCAAGATATTTCAGCCAGCGGCTCTTTTTCCCGTGTTTTTCAAAATAAGAAATGTCCCGCTCCATCATAAAATCATACATCTCTTTTTTTAGTTTTTCTGTATGAACGTCCTGTTCCAGAAACTTCCGATACCATACAAAAATATCGTACATTTCATGTTCCAGAACTTCAAAACTCACTTTATCATTTACATGATTGTCCTCGCAGATTTTCTTCATAATGCGATAAGACTCAAACTGACAATCAAAATGCTGGGCACGTTTTGCAACAAGAGACTCGCTTACGTTCATTCTGTGACGCACGATCTTGTCTCTTGTATACATCATCCTTTCTCCTTTTACACATGTCTCCACAAAGAAAGAACGGTCATTCACACAGAAAAGTGTATTAAACCGAATATTCTTTTCCAGTAAAAAGAGTCTTTTATAAATTCCGTTCCACGGCACAACTGCCATGTGATCCAGAAATTTCTTTGGAAAATTATGAAAATCAAGAAGGGTCCTGTCAAATCCCACATACAGGTTGCTCATTTCGTACCGTGGATTCTCCACGATCTCTCCTGTTGCATCATCAAACCCTTCCGCTGTTGTCTTCAGCCAGTCAAGATCGTTTTCTCTGGCAAGTTTATACAGTTTCCCGTAAACATTCTCTTCCACATAATCATCAGAATCCAGAAAATGTACATAATGTCCCTTTGCCGCCAGAAGACCTTTGTTCCGGCATGTTCCGGCATACAGGTTTGTCTCATTGCGGATCACCTGCACATTCGGGTACTTCTCCGCATATTCTTTCAGGATCTCCGGAGTCTGATCTGTAGATGCATCATCCACACAGATTACTTCAAGATTTACATCCTGCTTTGTAAGAACGCTGTCAAGACACTGACGGATATATTTTTCTGCATTATAAACAGGAATAACAACCGATATCTGCATATTATATCCTTCAAGATCATAAGAGAGGATATCCACAAGCTGTTTATATTCTTCCTTATTATAAAAGTAAGAGGCATCATGTCCTGTAATTCCCAGATTCCCAAACCATTCCTCTCTCAGCTTGTTGTACAGCTTCCCGTAACATTCCCCTGTTATGGTATTCAGATTCCAAAGGCTGAAATGAAGGGCATAATTTACAAAATCCTTCTCCAGTTCTTTATACAATCCCTTTTCTTTCAAAACATCCCGAAGGGCTGTAAGGGCATTGTAAAAACAAAACCATGATTTCTCACGGGTATTGGAAAGAGAACCTCCGTTATTTCTTCTCTGATGGGCAAGAACCTCATCCAGATACGTGATCTTTTTGGCAAGTACAAGAGCGCTAAATACAAAAAGCATATCATTGCTTGTTCGCTGTTCCTGAAACCGAAGACCATTCTTCATAACAAACTCTCTGTCGTAAACCTTGTCCCATGCCCATCCTACAAAAGCTTTAAACACATTATCTGTGATCTGTCTGAAATTAAACGGGGTATACGGGGGAAGTGTCTGCTTCTTCATGGTATAAGCAGCTTTCTTAAATGTATTCGTATCATTCAGGTAGTGATCACAGCGGAATACAACAAAATCTCCCTTGTCCTTCTCAAGCTGTGCCACCGCTTTTTCCAGCATGGTTGTCTCAAAAAAATCATCAGAATCCAGAAAAGAAAGGTAACGTCCTGTCGCTCTTTCAAGTCCGTTGTTTCTGGCTGCTCCTGCTCCCGCATTCTCCTGGCGGATCACTTTTACACGATCATCTTTTGCAGCATATTCTTTTAAGATTTCCATAGAACCGTCGCTGGAACCATCATCTACACAAATAATCTCAATTTCTCTTAAAGTCTGATTTACTACACTGTCAAGGCACTGTCGCAAATATTTTTCTCCATTGTAAACAGGCATAATGACAGATACGATTGGCTGTTTCAATAATTCTCCTCCTAAAAAACATACTTTTCGCTACATAAGTAACTTTATATTAACATTTTTGTAGTAAATCTGCAACTACTGTTATATAGCCGCATCTCCACGTTCCTCCACAAGATACATCCCTATTTTTTCCACTCGTTTTCCAAGTTCTGATCGGCTTTCCGCAGCTTCTTCCCCTGTACAGATCTTGTGATCGTAAAGCTCATACTGCTTTCTGTTTCTTAATGGAGAAAGATTAGGCATGACTACATTTGCACCGCTTAAAAGTCCCTTTTCCCTTCCCTGGGTGTCCATGGTTCCAAGAGCTGTTGTTGCCGGAAGAAGAACCTTTGGAAGAAGGATCCGCACAACAGAAAGAAGATACAGGGTTAACTCCACACTCCCTGCTTTTTCTTTTGCAAACACAGTATCGTGGTGAGGAATAAAAGGACCAATTCCCACCATCTCCGGCTGCAGCTCTTTTAAAAACACAAGATCTTCCCCGATGCAGGCAAACGTCTGTCCCGGAGAACCCACCATAAAACCGGCTCCTGTCTGATAACCCAGCTCTTTTAATGCAAAAAGACATTCCTTTCTGCGAGACAGACTCATAGAGGAAGGATGAAGGTTTCTGTAATGCTCTTCATCTGCCGTTTCATGGCGAAGGAGATAGCGGTCTGCACCAGCCTCCCGAAAACGTTTATAACTTTCGTAAGACTTTTCTCCAATGGAAAGAGTAAGGGCGCAATCCGGATGATCCTCCTTAATGGCGGAGATGATATCCACCATCCTGTCATCTGTAAACCAGGGATCTTCCCCTCCCTGCAGCACAAAAGTACGAAATCCAAGGCGGTATCCTTCCCTGCAGCATTCCAGGATTTCTTCCTTTGTCAAACGATAACGCTCTACATTTCTGTTTTCTCTTTGAATCCCGCAGTAATAACAGTTATTTTTGCAGTAATTTGTAAATTCGATCAGTCCCCTTGTAAAAACTTTCTTCCCATAATATTTCTCACGAAGAAAAGCTGCTTTCTCACGAAAAGCAGCTCTCTCCTCTCTATTTTCCCAACCTTTTAAAAGTTCTTCAAACTCTTCTTTTGTAAAATCCGGATTTTCCAGAAATCTGCTGGCTATTTCTCTCATTTTCTACTCTCCGCACGTTATTTCCTCTTTTTCTTTTTTACGGAAAGGTTTTGCAAATATGAACCATCCATAAAGCGCCATATTTACTGCCAGGGCCGGAAGAAGATCGGACCAGGAAATCACCTGATTCTGCAGAACATCCGAAGAATAATTTCCTGAAAAAACAGCGATCAGGTTATTATTTAAAAAGTGCAGGATAACCGGAACCCAGATATTCCCTGTCTTCATATAAGCATAGGCAAAAAAGATTCCCAGTGTAATACATGTGATCTGCTGTGCCACTGCCATGATGATTCCCATATCAAAAGAGGTATAATAAAAAAAGTCAACCGGAAGATGCCACAGGCCCCACACAACCCCAAGAAGGAGCACACCACCCCGAAGCCCGAATTTTTCCTGAAGAAGAGGCTGTAAATAATATCTCCATCCATATTCCTCACCGAAAAATGCAGGAACCGAAAAAAAGAAATTAAGAAGTATTGCCCCCATCATAACCCATGTGGACGGTGTTGTCAAAATAATCCAAAGCAGATCTGTCTGTCCTTCTATAAAAGACGAAAGAATCAGTCTTCCTATATATAAAACAACAAACAAAAGGACACAAAGTATGGATTTTTTCCACAGATTTCCATTTAGTCCATACAAACGCCGTCTTTCTTTCCCGGCAGCCAGAAGAAAGATCCAAAAAAGGATACCTGCAACAACAAGGAAGTTATTGGATATCAGAGTCCACACAGAAATATCCACACCATTTAACATCGTCTTTTCCTTTGGCATCACAACAGAAAGAACGGATACTGCCATCATGATCACCGTGGCAATCAAAAACCACAGATAAAACCATTTCGGCATTTGTTTTTCTCCCTTTTTTGTCACAAGATAGGCAAGAGAAACCCCTGCTGCCGGATACATCATCTGTGCAATGGGAAAAACACTGATATCTATTCCTTTTGAAGAACCGTACCACATCAAAAGCCCCATGGCATATGTAATCCCGTATGCAATAAGAACAAAAATCCATATCTGCCTTTTCTTTTCCTTTGTCATCTCCATAAACTTCCCGCTCCTTTACTTATTTAATCAAAAACTGGATCAATTCCATATCTTCATCAAAGCTTATGGTAAACTGTATTTTTCCCTCTTCATAAGCGCCTACCATTACAACGGTTGCATAATCGATCCCTTCCCCTTTATCCGTACCACCTACAATGGCTGTTTTCTGAACTTCCTTAAACTTTCCGCATTTATCAAGATACGGATCGCAGGCATCTGCAAACTGTTCCTCCGTAATCCCTTTCTTTAACTTCTCCGACCCCATTTCTATAATACTTTCATAATCTCTTTCATTAAAAAAAGAAATGGATTTCATTGCTTCTTCCTTTACGGTTTCTTCCTGAAACCCTTCCGGAAGTTTTGCTTCTCCACACCCTGCAAAAAGAGAAACTGCAAGAACTGCCATTGCCCCAAACACACCTGCTTTTTTCATATTTCTTTCCTCCTTATCTTCTGCTTTATCCCGGAAATACCAGAGTAGCAGAAAAAATATTTTCTTTATATTCAATTTTCAGTTCCCCATTGTAATGCCCCATGGCATAACGGACATTGGAAAGCCCAATCCCCTGGTGACCGCTTTTTTGGGAACAGTTGGGGTGATAACTTCCCGAAGCAGGATTCCAGATTTTGATCACTGTAAAATCCTGGATCTGTTCGCCTCTTATCTTAACCCAGAAGTCACATTTTCCTTCTCCTTCTTCTATAACATTATCAAGAAGATTTGCAAAAATCGTTGTAATATCCATATCGGAAACAAAATCCAGACAAATGCCTCCCAGATTGCATTCTACCTGTTCCGGAGAAAGTTTTTTTAACTTATCATTTAAGATAATGTTTAACATACGGTTATCCGAATAAAATTTCAGACCAAGAGAATTCAGCATTTCATGAACATCCTGAAAATACCGGTTGTTTTCTATTTTCACAGACTGTTCCAGTGCATGAAGATGATTTCGTATATCATGAATGATTTTTCTTGACTGATTATAATTCTGCTCAATGTCCTCATAATACTGATGAATAAGGTCGTTTTGCTGCTCCATCAGTTCAATCTTGTGCTTTAATTCCCGGTTTGCCGCCACATCGTACCACACATAAACACAGTATCCGTTTACAATAAGAAGAAGGATACTGTATACAATGATCCATTCATATCCAAACCTCACAAAGAACACATCCCCTGATTGCATGTACATAAAAATCAGCACAAAACTAATAACAGGGACAAGCATCATCCCTTTGACTTTTAAATTTTTCCTGTCTCCCACTCCACGCTTTCTCACAAGAATCCGCAGTCCTGCTGTGGAAGCCACCACCAGCAGTATTTTCATTAAAAGCATACTATAACTTCTGACAACGCTATCCATAGGAATCCACTTCGCTATTCTCACTACAAAATAAATAGCAATAATCTGAGCCGCATACGTTACAGTAAAAAAGAAAAGCTGATACAAAAGCCAGTTCCTGCTTCTGTGATAAAAGAACCATCCAACAAGAAGATAATAAATGGACAGTACCACCATGGAGATTATATCGCTAAGAAAGAGATTCGGGATCAGTACATTTAAAACAGCATACAGAATCCAGATAAGTGCTCTTACCCATCCGGCTCCCTTTGGTTCAAACCCTCCTGCACGAAGAAACCACACTGCACAAAAAGTATAAGAAAACATTCCCAGACCTACTAAAAAAATAGTTACAACTGCTATTTCTTCCAACCTCCCTTCCCTTCTTCCAGACGCTCGGACAAATATTGCATTAGTTCCTGCTTCCATGTTTTCTGCTTTTTCTGAGAAAGGGGAACTTCCATTCCGTTATCCAGTAAAATGTGACTGTTTTTTACATTTTTAACATGAAACATATTCAACACAAAGCTTTGATGGGGTACGGAAAACCCAAACTGCTCCATCCTCTTTGCCACATTTCCAATTCTGTCTGCCATATAAAACTGTTCTTCTTCTGTCACAAGGCGGACCTTCCGGTTTTCATACTCAAAAAAATAAATGGAATCCACCGGAAGACACACAACGCCCTCCACCGTATGAAAATCAAGAATTGTCTTTTTCTCTGAGGTTTCCAGATAACGAAAAATTTCTTCCAGTACATTCCAGATCACTTTTTTATTTACAGGCTTTAAAAGATACTGAAAAGCATGAACCCCAAAAGCCCCGGACACATAATCACGATATGCCGTAAGATACACGATCTTTGTATCACGATCTATTTTACGGATTGCCCTTCCTGTTTCAATGCCATTCATATTTTTCATATCAATATCAAGAAACACTGCTTCATAAGACTGATAGCCTTCCAAAAGTTCTTCTCCGGAAGAAAAACATACAACCTCAACGGTGGGATCCCATTCTGTTATAAGACGCTTCACCTCTGCAGAAACAGATTCTTCGTCATCACAAACTGCAATTTTATACATCCTCGCAACCTTTCCTTTCTTTCCACTTCAATATATCCATTATACTTTAAATTGTAAATGGGTGATACCTAACGGACAAAATTCCTGTATTAAAAGACAAAATAAGAGGTGCAACCTTTCGGTCACACCCCTTGTTAAAATATTTTTATTTTTTAAAGCTTTCTACAACTTCTTTTAAAACTTCTTCAGATGTTGTTATTCCTGCTATAGAAGAAGGTTCTTCTCCATAGTAGATTGTTACATTTAAAAATGGATGTTCCAAAGGTTTTGTAACAAGTTTCCCTTCCTTCAAAAGTTCTTCTATTGACTTTCCTTCATCTCCGTCTTTTACCCAGTTACCTTCTTTTATTTTCTCACACAGATCTTTCATACTCTTTACATAACTAAGATCCATGCTCATCTCTCCAAAACGATTTGTGGTTTGCCAGGAATGTCCACCTTTAATCAAAATACCTGCCTCTTTTGATTCTTCTCCAAGATAATCATTATAAGAATTATAAGAAGCCAGCTTATCATATACCGGGCCAATAGAATCCATTAATTTTTTCATTCCTTCCGCTGTAAAAATCCAGCCGCTGGAACCAGAACCTAATGCATCTCCAGTAAATACTAAATACTGAGCACTTGAACCGGAATATTCTCCATTTTTATCGGTCTCATAAGAAACTACCGGAACATCCAATACATAAAGTGTAGATGCATCTGTATGTCCCGCACAAGAAATTGTATTTAAGTTTAAATCATCACTTAACGCTATATCAAATTCACCCGGTGTAAACAGTTCCAAATTATATACTTTAGACAGATCACCATATTTTTCTACCACAGCATCTGTATAATCTCCTTCAGGAAAATACAGTTTTATATTATTTCCTGCAAGTGCACTATAATATCCAAGATGATCTCCATGATTATGGGTAACCGCAATTTCCAGTTCTCGATCTCCTACCAGTGTATCGATCAACTCTTTATATTCTTTTTCCAAAGCAGATAAAACTTCTTTGTTTTCAGCATCTTCCCCAAAATGAGTCGCTGTCACAGCCGCCCCATTTCCCATATCAATGAGAACCGCCTTTTTATCTGTCGTAACAAGATACATAGAGGCTGTGTTATTATCTTCTGTAGCTCCATTCGCATCGTAGCTATCTGCCATTGGAGTTTCTTTTGTATAATCATCAATTTCATAAACTGTAAAATCCGGATTTTGGTTTATTTCTTCGCTGTTGGCATTTGACACAATTGTTTCCACTGTAAAATGTGCAGACTCTTTTTTATTTTTTAATCCTAGCTTATTTTTAAAAAGTTCCATCTGCAGATTTTCTCTTTCCGGAAATTCCCCATTTGTTACACACTGGGATTTTCCTTCATGCCACCACATAAACGCTCCGTTTGTGTCCTCTGTGCAAACATCCCATTTTTCCAGGCCTTCTCCATTTGGATCTCCTGTTTTTACAAAGTTTGCAATATAGGAAGACATCTGGTCTGCCAGATTATGATCTGCTTCTGTCCACTGCCGCTGTCCTTCTACATCACGCATGGAGTTAAAGGTATACCACAGCTCTGAAGAATGGAAAGAGCCGTAGAAATCTTCATCTCTTACAGGATCTTTATGATGAGGAAGATCCTGATTAAAATAATATGTATAAACATTGGTATCGCTGTTCTTTCCTACCTCTTCTGCAGATACACGGTATTTTGCAAAAGAAGCATCACTCTTTGCACGAAGAGCCATTCGATATGCCTCTTTTTCATCCTGCGGCTTATATGCTTCTGCATATCCCTCTCCATATTCCTCTTTCATGGAAGCCGCAAATTCCTCTAACGTCGTCGTTCCTTCCGGATCTCCTGAAAGAGAAGTAGATTCATTTGAAGTTCCACCGATCATAATGTTAATACCATCCAACGCACCTTCACGGGAAAGATCTACGGATTCTTCCGTAAATACGTAATCATCAATTACGTATTTCGGGCTTGCTTTGGAAATTGCATCATACAAAGAAAGTGTATCATCTTCTGCGGATTTTGTGTCCATATAATACTGTGCGTCATGGGAACGAAGCTCTGTTACAAGGTCTTCTGAAGTCATATCCTCCGGAAGTCCCATTGCACTTTTTACTGCTGTTTCCGCTTCTGTCTGTACAGTTTCCATATCGCCGTATACAGGCATCCCTTCCGGTGTGAGAAGTCCGGAAAATCCACTTTGGATAATGGCATTCCGGAACAGTCCTTTTGACAATGGAGAACGAAGAAGAGCCGTTACATTCATAGCTCCTGCAGACTGTCCGGAAACCGTTACCTGCTGAGGATCTCCGCCAAATCCACCAATATTCTCCTGTACCCACTGCAATGATTTTATAAGGTCAAGAAGTGCATAGTTTCCGGAAACACCATTTTCATTTTCCTGAGAAAGTCCCGGAAGCGTTAAGAATCCGTACATACTAAGACGGTACTGCACACAGACAACTACAATCCCTTTCTCTGCAAGCTTGGAAGCATTAAATTCCATTTCAGAAGCATGTCCATGGTTATTTCCTCCACCATGAATATAAACAAGAACAGGAAGTTTCTCCTCTGTTGTTTCTGCCGGTGTGTAAATATTTAAATTCAAACCATTTTCACTAATATCCGGATTGTAAGACTCATCAAAATAAAATTCATCTCCCCAGAAACCGCCTACAGGGTTTAATTCTGCGGCACTTTTTTGCATGGACTGGTCTCCCCATGTATCACATACCTTTACTCCATCCCAGCTTTCCACTTCCTGAGGGGCTTTCCAGCGATTTTCCCCTGATGTATCTGCTGCATATGGAATCCCCTTAAAAAGCTGAACCCCTTCTGTATCAGACGGGATTCCCTGCACCTGTCCTCCTTCTACCGTTACAATATCAATAGCGGAATCTGTTCCTTCTGAAGCCAAAACTGTTGTCCCCATAACAGAGGATGCTGCCAGTACAGCTGCCATAAATGATGCAGCCATTCTCCTTCTGTTTCTCATTAAAAACCCTCCTTTTTTTCCGATACCATTCTATGTATTCAGCGTAACAAAAAAAGAGGGGGCTTACCACCGTAAAATATCAAAACAGGTGGTAAATATCCCTCTTTTTCTTGTAAAAAATCACCTGAAAAAGAAATTTTTCAAAGTGTTTTTTATGTATTTTTCCTCTCTTTGAAGGAGAATCCTATCAGAAGCCCGCCGTTCTCTGGTGTTTTTGCCCAAATATGGAAGTCTTCCCCAAATAAATACGCCATTCGGATGCGGATATTGTGGATCCCAATGTGCTCTCCCTGGGAATCATTCCGTGGTGTATCGTAAAAATACAACTGGATCTGCTCCTGACTCATTCCCACACCATTATCCCATATTTCTGTTACCACACTTCCATTTTCCTTCCAGACACGAATACGGATCTCCCCTGGTATAAAACCGCCTTTTTCATCTCTGTGGAGAAGGATTCCATGAAGAATGGAATTTTCTACAAAAGGCTGGAACACATTTTTAGGATAAAGAAGATTTTCACACTCTTCTTTTATAGCAAACTCCATGGAAAGGCAGTTGCTGCAAAGATAACTTTGAATGGTAATATAATCTTCCAGCTGCTGTTTTTCCCTTTTCAAAGTGTCAAAAGCCTGCAGCTTGCTGATTTTCAGCCTGTCCTTTAACATTCCGATCAAAGCTCTGTTCAAAATCATAATGTCTTCTGTCTGATTTAATTCCGCCAGATACGTAATGGTATGCAGAGTATTATAAATAAAATGGGGATCGATCTGAGACACCATAAGGCTGTACTCAATCTGTTTTTTTCCTTCCTCCTGCTTTTTAATCTCTTCCATCATTTCATAAAACGTATCTGCCAGGATTCCCACTTCGTCCCTGCTTTGAATTTTCGCAGAAATAGGCTGGCGGTAATCCCGGATTTTCCGCATCTGCTCTGTAAGGATGCTCAGATTCCGAAATCCATGACGCAGAATCAGGGCAATAAGAAAGACAAGAATCACCGCAAATACTACAATAATTAAAAAACAACAGTTGATCCACATCTGATACGGGCGTAAAAACGCTTCTTTTGATAAAGATGCTGCTATTTTCAGCTGCTCGATCTGATAGGAAATACGCACGCCAATCAGCATTTCCCTGTCTGTTTCAAAAAGCTGGGCGGTATTCTGATTTTTATCAAAGAGTCTCTTTCTCTCATCTGAAGACAATGTTTTTATTACTGAATTTTTCTGATTCTGAAACAACACTTCTTCATGATTTCCCACAAGTGCATAATCGGTAATGTCTGCATCTCTAAATCCGGAAAAAAGAGCCTGAAAATCCGAAAACGGCTCTATAAGAAATAAGAAAAACGTATGCCCCTTTACTTCCTGGCATAGGACAAACGAAATAAATTCCTCCGTATCTTCTGTTCCTTCAAAAACAGGAGAATAACACCTTAACAAACTTCCGGGATACGCTTCTTCTATTTCCTCAAGTTCCTCTCCAAGCTGCCGGTACCAGTCTGAACGAAACAATATGTCCCGGTACTTTTCCATTCCCTCCCTGCAGGTAATGGTACTTTCCTCCCAGTCTGCCAGAAAAATCACATTTCTTGTAGATTTTATGGAACCGGGCTCTTTGGCACCCAGCTTCTCCTCTTCCAGTTTCAAACGAAGCATTTCCTGTGCTTCCCCAAAATCAGCAGAATCCGCCTGTCCCGCTTCTTTCGCCAGAAGAAGCGCCTTCTTTTCAAAATCCGGGTCCCGGAAAAAGCGCAGAAGATACTGACAGTTCTGGTGCAGCAGATAACTTGCCCTTGTAGATACGGATTCTGTTAATACAGAAACATTCTGTTTCATCCTTGGTTTCAGGAAATGATATAAAAGATCCGGCATTGCAAGATTTACAACAAGAAGAAGAACAAGGGTCACCCCGCAGATTGCCAGAAAACATTTTTTGATCAATGTTATATTGGACCGTTTTTCTCCAGCCATTTTCATTTCCTCCCCATACTTCTTTCATAGTACTCCTGAGGAGAAAGTCCATATGTTTTTTTAAAGACCTTCGCCAGATAAGACGGAGAATTGTATCCGGTTTTCCCGGCAATCTCACTGATTCTGTACTCTCCCTTTTCCAGAAGATCCCTGACCTTCTCCATGCGAATCCTGGTAAGAAAGCGTCCCACCGTTTCGTTATGCTCTTTTTTAAACAGGTCATTTAACCAGTTCACACTGACCCCGGCTTCCTGGGCAACCTCTTCCACACTAAGAAGAGAATTTCCATAGTTTTTTTCCATAAACTCTTCTGCAGTCTTTAGGATATGATAATCTGACACTTTTTTCTGCCGGTTATACACAGCCCCGTCCAAACATTTTCCTTTTATCCACCTGATGATCCGTTTTACTGTGAATAAGTATAAAACTTCCTCATCATAAAGTTCTTCCTGCATATCCTTTGGAAAAATCTTTTCCAGATACCCAAGAATCCTAAGACAACATGTTTCAAATGCCTGAAAATCATAGCTGTATAAAACAGGCCGAAAAATTTTATCAAGATCTTGCGTCACACAGGAAAGATCCAGATCCGGTACAGGAAATGAATCCGGTTGTTCATACATCTCCAGAGACATTACTGTCCGCACACCCTCAAAATACCTCTGGTCAAAAATATATTTCCTGTTTTCATACTCCATTTTGCACTGCCAGGGAGAACATCCCTTTGCCATAATATATACGGAGAAAGAAGCGCCATATTCTTCATAAAGTTCCTCCTGCATTCTGCGCCCCAGCTCTTCCGGATGATTTTCACATTCCAACAGACAAATCCACCGAAAACGGCTAAAACGAAAAAGGCAGGAGATTTCCCCGTGCTTCTTCTTTATTTGAGGAATCCATGTGCGATAATCCCCTTCCTCTGTATCTAACCGGGATTTTTTCGCAAGAAAACGGGGAATATGATCCTGCTCCAAAACAAGAAAGTCATACATTCCATTCATAAGAGCCGGGAAATAATCTTTATCCAGATCTTCAAAAGGCGTCTGAAACAAGGTAAACATCTGCCCGCCCAAAACTCTTTCTTTCTTTTCCTTTTCTTCCTGTATATACTTTGCAATCTCACAAAGCTTCTCTTCCAGCAATGCCTTATTTAATTCATGTTTCAGAATATACCCCCATACATTCAGACTAATGGCAGATCTGGCATAATCAAATTCATCATAACTGGAAAGAAACACTACAATCGTATCGGGCGATCGTTCCCTTATTTTTTCTGCCAGCTGTATGCCGTTTATTCCCGGCATCTGAATATCTGTAATTACAAGGTCCGGCTGATATGCACAAAATTTTTCCCATGCCTCAATCCCATCCACAGCGGAAGCTGCCAAAGAAAATCCCAATTCTTCCCAGTTTACCAGATTTGCAAAATGAGAAAGTGCAAATTTATTATCATCTGCCAGCATAACTGTATACATAAAAATCACCTCTTTTT
>JARIAR010000019.1 GCA_029257805.1 Blautia sp. | reverse complement strand
ACTTCCTGTTATGTATGAAATCATGGTGTTTGCTTCCATCTCTTATCCCTCCTTTGGCTCTTCCGGCATTTCCAGAAGAGTATGATATAATTTTGTGGCAACATCATTGCCACCTAAGTTGTGATATGATTCATATACATGTTTCAATGATTCTTTTGCGTAAATCGGACAGTTTCCTCTGTCCTGATACTTGTTATAATTCGCTACAATATTTTCCCGCAGCAGGGACTGGACACCCTCTGCGATCGCACGGTACTCCTTCTGCTGTATTCGAAGCTTCTGGATGATGTACCCAAGGACTGCTCCAATAAGTCCGAAGAGCCAGACGGTCCAGTTCGCCTGTATATATGTAATAATTTCCGTCATGGGAACACCTCCTTTGAAATACTTTCTGTAAATAGATCACTTACTCTCCATTTTCTTCCTGCTTCTGATCCAGACGGTCCCATTCTTCCTGGGTGATTCTTGCACCAGATCCCAACCTTTTTTTGAAATTATAAATTTTATCTTTGTCAAAATTTCCCATTGGCAGTATCTTATCCACAATGTACCACCATTTTGTAACCAATCTTCTATTACTTCTTTCATAATATTCAATAGGGTATCTCTTATCATACAGAGACAGTAAATACTTCTCAATATTTGCATTCAGCAGGATCTCCAGCTCTTCTTTTGTACGGATATCATATTCAAAATACTCTATTAAATTTTCCCTATTCATATAACCATCGTCTCTTTCAAAACATTTCCAAATATCATCCCCTGGTTTTGGCGGAAACTTAAAATAGCACTGCCAGTCAAATTCTAATCCTCCATGTATAGGCCATCTATCACTGTCCGGCAGATAAAGTGCTCCGCATTCTATGCGATATCCTCTGCAAAACGAATGATGATCTAAATAAAGCCCTATTAAATAATCATCGCTTAAGATTTTGTATATACTATTGCCGGATGACTTAAAACCCATTGCCTTCATTTTCTCTTTCACAAACTTCTGAAATTCTTTTTTCTCCATTACTTTCCACCTTTCCGAGCAATACACGTCTCATCCTGCAAACGAATATTTTTTCATTTATTAAAATAATTAGGTCTTTTCCACCTGCTTGCCTCCGGTTCTGTATTTAAACTTAACTTTATTTCATACTTATATATATCATCTGGTACATCTTTCGGTTCTCTTCCTTCGTCAACAGCCAAAACATCTTTACAGGTTCTATATATCGTTAATCGCTTGTTTTCATCATGATCAAGCCGATACAAGTCGAAGCTAAGCAGTCCTTTCGAAGATCTATCTTTATCTGGAAATATAAGTTGTTTAACTGACCAGAACTTTAAAATTTTATCTTTATATGTCATCTTTTCCGCACGTATTCTCCACATAGCTCTTCCCTGAAACATATCATTCAAACTATACCCCATATCCGCTTTTTCCCAACCTGAAATCTTCTCTTCTTCCCACTCCTGAATGTATATATATTGTAAATGCTCCTCAGCATTGTTGTCCATTCCAAACCAAAAGTTAAAAACATAAGATTTTGAATAAAAATAAAAGCTGATACTCCTTAATTCCTGCTCATCCTTATGCCATTTTTCTATAAGGAGTTTTCCCTTTTCATCAAAGCAAAACTCTACTTTTTCCCGAATATCTTTCGGTCCTCTTTTATACAGTTCTCCTCTTTTTACCCCTCCTATACACAAATCATGAAGGGGATTCAAGCTATACTTTCCGCCTTCCAGAGACATTTTCTTCTGATACTTCCGATAACAGATATTCCCTTCCATTTCTATTCGTATTTTATCGAATTGGGGAAAACATATATAATAGAGCAGGATATACATCCTGCCTTTTTCATAAAGCTCTTTTACACAGGCAATCTTCTTTTCCAGAGAAAATTTTTCATAGCACACGACATTTTCATCTTCCCTGGTACACTTATATCTGTCTAAAGTATGGAAGATCTTTTGTGCGTACATATTTCTTTCTTCTATATTTTCGAAACTTGCAGCCAATATTTTTTTACATTCCTCTGTATCCAAAAATTCCAACAAACATTTGCAGCTCTTTTGTGAAAGTAACTGTTTTTCATAGACCTCTTTTATTATTTCTTTCCAAAATTTAGTTAAGTTTAAGTTCATACTTTCCCTTCTTTCTTTATATAAACAGGTAATAAATTCTCACTTTATTACCTGTTTATAATCATTTAAAATGGAGACTCGACTCTGCAGGTAGTACATTCCCGTTTCATCATCGTAGTTATATCTTATATTCTCAGCGTACCACGTTTCCATCTATAAAGAAAGCACTAAATCTTTTCTACATACTGTCCACACACAAACCCATAAATCTTTCCATTTATCCTCACATAATACCAGTTTTCCCCATTGTTTGTTTTTACAATATCGCATATTTCCACCGCCTTTCCATGAAAAAGCACCGGACAGGATTTCAGTTTCGGATACTCTGTTCCTGCCCACTGCCGGACATTTAAGGAACTCGCCGTTACCCTGCCTGTCCAT
>JARIAR010000030.1 GCA_029257805.1 Blautia sp. | reverse complement strand
CTCGGATTTTGTTGGTATATTAAATAACTATCTTCAGTGGTATAATGAAACCAGAATAAAAAAATCATTAGGATATTTGAGTCCTATGGAATACAGACGTAATCTTGGATTAGTAGCCTAGCTAGTCTAAGAAAATGTCCGCACCCCCTACTTATCTGCATGAACTGTTTTTGTGATAATAACATCTTTTAAACCAAGTAAATCTGTGATATAATTAGGGAGCATTGATTTGCACCTCCGAGTGATTTGTTTGCTAGACTGGCACTTGGAGGTTTTTTATTATTCTTATTATATAATAAAAACATCAGGGTGCATGAGTTAAAGTTCATGCACCCCAATATTTATTATAGAACCATTTTATTTGTGTAACAATAAAATAAACCATTTGCTATGCGGGTGGTCATGACTTAGAACCATCTATTTTCTGATATTCGCTTCCTCATATTGTCTGCTTATTTGTGCTAAGAAGTTTTCGGAGACTCTGGTTTTCTACGATTCTGTAGTTGGAGAGCCACAACTGCTTATCCTTACCGGAAAGCTGAGGGTTGGTGTAGGTTTCGAAAGTGTTCTGCACAATGGAAGTACCAACTTCATTCCAGATGTCAATGGGATTAAACAGCCAAGAAACAGTCTTTTTTACCTCATCAAATTTGAGCAGGCTTCGGAATGCACCAAAAATCGGATAGATGTAGCCGGCAGAAACAGAGTATTTAGTAGGGGTTGCGAGGAATTCAGTTTGCGTCGGATTTTCAAGAGATTCGATTCCTCTAACACTGCCAAAACGCGGATTCGCAACGCCCTGAGCTTTCTTATACTCTTTATATTTTTCAGGCAGTTCGCGCTCAATGATGTCATAAAGCTCCACCAGCATAGGAAGCTGTCTGGTTAAAGATTTATAGAATGGAGTTTCAAATGCCTGTTTGTAGCGTTTAAATACCTGTGCCTTGCCGGAATAGCTTTGTACCGGAGCTGCATTGTCATCAGAATATTTGTCAATGTCAAATGCGTACATTAATCGGAGAAGTTCAGATACATGAATTGGCTTATTCTCATTATCCTTATATGCAATCAGGTCGGCATATACTTGACCGGCAACTGCAGTTTTAATATCATCAAATTTGTCGTCAAGATTAAATAATGCTATGTCGGAAACCTGAGCAGAAGTATTGCGGGCATCAGAGAGCCGTGTAATATTTTGTACGTTGGTAATGACTTCAACACGGACAAATTTGCGGAGATTTTCAGGGATATCATTGCGCTTCTGCATGATAGCAGTATAGGTATGACCGCCATCAAGAATACCGTATAGATATTTATCGTTATTGTCATCTTGATTACCGATATCTATGGTAACTTCCGAATCAGCACTGTTGAAGATCAGTGCTTTGGCGGCGATTACGATACCGCGATTATTGATATAGAAGTCGGTTTCCGGCTCTACTACAGCAGCCAGCAAGCTACGGGCAACATTGGTCGTCATCTTAGGTTCACGTGGATTGACATCCAGAGGGATGTTTGCAGGCAATGCCTTCATATCGACTAGCAAGTAATAAATGATTTCGAAGGTGCTTTCATCTTTGACTCCCTTACGATAAGGGGATGTGAGGGTACGAAGAGCCTCCACTTTAAATTTTAAATTTGCCATTTTTATGGCCTCCTAATAATTTTTTCTCAAGGGCTGTTGCCCTGAGGATAATTGTAGTATATCATATTTATCAAATTAAACAATGCACCATGGTGCATAATGGAGAGATGTATGGCTGAAAAAGCAAAACAGAGTGAAGCTCTAACTGCAATAGGAAAACTATTTGAGCAGAAGCGAAAGGCGTTGGGAAAACAGTATAAAAGCCGTGAACAATTTATCTATAATCGAAGTGATGAATTGTTCGGTTCAGAAGATTGGATTTCACTTCGTCATCTTTACAACATAGAACATGGAAAAAATTGGATTAGTATCGAAAAATTAATTATGCTTGCTGATGCATTGGAAGAAGATCCCGTTGATTTGTTCAATAAAATAGTTACAATATATCGAAGTTCTAAAAGCTAAATAATGTAATTTGAGAAGAGTCGGAATTAGCAACTTCATTCGGAGCGAAGAAATTATAAGGGCAGATATAATTTGCTGCTGAGGAAAAATTATGATGCAATAGAATAATATAAGTGATTCATTGGCGAGAATATCTTCTCGCCAATGAATCCGCTTCAAATGGAAAGTTTATCGATGACGGATCACTAAAAAATTTATTATAATGTTTTTGTTGACGTTATGGCTCATATGATTAAAAACCATGGCCATAACGTCATTAAAGAGTTAGAAGCAAATGGTGTCTTTAAACCGCTATAAATATATTTTAAAGATGGTGCTAGAATATAAATAGTACAAAATAAACATGACCATTTTCAATAAATAGTATATGATAGTCATAGATTGAGGAGGAGAATGGTTATGGCAAAAGGTACAAAATATTCCCAATAGTTTAAAGAGGACGCGGTGAAGTATCGCTTGGATCATCCGGAACTGTCACTCCGTAAGACAGCAGATAATTTAAGGATCAGCGAATCCGCACTAAAAAATTGGATGAAAGCAGCAAAGGATCACGAAGGATCCGTTCCTACCCGTGGTTCTGGTAATTATGCCAGTGATGAAGCAAAAGAGATTGCCCGATTACAACGTGAATTACGAGATACAAAGGATGCTCTTGAAGTGTTAAAAAAAGCAATCGGTATTCTGGGAAACTGACAGAAGCTCTTTACGCGGCTACTTCTGAGTACGTGAAAGAAATCAAATCCCTGCCTGTGAAACGTCAGGTTTCTGTCAGCGGAATACTGAAAAAATTGGACGTTTCACGTTCTGGTTATCATGCATGGAAGAAACGGGTTCCTTCGGACACGTGTGTTCGTCGTACCATTTTAAAAGAAAAAATCCAAAGGATTTATGAAGATTCTCATCAAAACTACGGTGCTCCTAAGATCACCGCAGAATTGCGAAAATCCGGAGAACGTGTTTCTGAAAAAACCGTGTGAAATTACATACGCCAAATGGGAATCAAAGCCCAGTAGGTAAAACCATATGTGAAACGACTATGGACTCGGATTTCAATCCTGCCCATCCAGATGCTGTCTGGTGTTCGGATATCACGTATATTTGAACATTTGAAGGATTTATATATCAGTGAGAGAAAAAAGGGGCAGCAGGTGCCGCATTGCTCATTTCTCTGTACTCAAAAAAGATATTCAGCCAGTTAGAACGCAGTAAATAGTTTCCCTCATTAAATAAAAAATATAAAAGACCGGTTAGCATATTTTCTCCTTTTTCTTAATAGGATATACAAAGTAAACCAGGAGGCGTATACCATGAGTTCCAAAACAAAAATCGTTGTCCTACATATGAAGGAAGTTATTTATACCACCATCTTTATCATTCTGGCAATCATCCTCGGAATTGTTATATTTTTTATGTTTGGTTCCGGAAAATCTCATCTGTCCTCATCCGGTGAATCCCATCGATATAAACCCGGTGTATATACTTCTTCCATTTCTCTAAACAGCAATACTTTTGACGTGGAAGTCACTGTAGATGCAGATAAAATACAGGCTATCCATCTCGTTAATTTAAGTGAAAGTACAGCTGCCATGTTTCCTCTCATGGAGCCGGCCCTGGAATCTCTTGCAAGCCAGATTTATTCCAGTCAGTCATTAGAGAACCTTGAATATCCCAGTGATCAGAAGTACACTTCCATGATGCTTCTGGACTCTATAAAAAATGCAGTAAAAAAAGCGGAGAACTCCTGATGTTCTCCGCTTTCCAATCTCTTTCTTTTATAATTCCTCTAGCTGTTTCATCCAGACAGCTGCACTGGCATCGCTTGGCATACGCAAATCTCCTCTTGGTGACAATGCCACACTTCCTACCTTTGGACCATCCGGCAAACAGGAACGTTTAAATTGCTGAGCAAAAAAACGTCTGTAAAAAATCCGCAGCCATTTTAGAATGGTCTCTTTATCATAAACTCCTTCAAAAGTGCTGCAGGCAATTGTATAAATTTTTTTCGGTTCAAAACCTGCACGAAGCATATAATAAAGATAAAAATCATGTAATTCATATGGTCCTACAAGATCTTCTGTTTTCTGCGCAATTTCTCCATCTTTGGGAGGAAGAAGTTCCGGACTTACCGGTGTATCCAGAATATCAAGAAGAACCTGTGATAATTCCTGGTCCTTACATGTTTCCGCGTAATATTTTACAAGATAACGTACCAGCGTTTTAGGAACAGAGCCATTTACTCCATACATGGACATGTGATCTCCATTATACGTAGCCCATCCAAGAGCCAGTTCTGATAAATCGCCTGTTCCGATCAGTAGGGCCCCTTCCTGATTCGCCATATCCATTAATACCTGTGTTCGTTCTCTGGCCTGACTGTTTTCATATGTTACATCATGCACAGAAGGATCATGTCCGATATCTCGAAAATGAAGAGACACTGCTTCTTTAATATTTACCTCGCTTAAAGATGCACCCATTCGCCGGCTTAATTCACAGGCATTTGTATAGGTTCTATCTGTTGTTCCAAAACACGGCATGGTAACACAGTGGATCTGTTCTCTTGGCAGTCCCATAAGATCAAAGGTTCTGCCCACCACAAGCAGCGCAAGTGTAGAATCAAGACCACCTGACAATCCCACCATGGCACGTTTTCCGTGTACATGCTCCAGTCTTTTTTTCAGTCCCATTGCCTGAATATTTAATATTTCCTGACAACGCATATCTCGTTCTTCCTTTTTATCCGGAACAAAAGGAGCTCTTGCAAATGCTCTTGTAAGTTTTGTGGTTTCTTTTTTCACGGTAAAAGGAATATATCGATATCCTTCTCTTTTTTCTTTGGGATACGTAGATACACGAAGTCTTGTGTCAGCCAGACGTTTTACATCTATTTCTCCATAAACAATCTGATTCTGAAAACGTTTTCCCTCTGCAAGCATGGTACCATTTTCTGCAATCAGGTTCTGTCCTCCAAATACAAGATCCTGTGTGGACTCCCCTTCTCCAGCACTGGCATAAATATATCCGCAAACAAGACGGGCAGACTGACCTGAAACAAGCATTTTTCGATAAGAATCTTTTCCTGCCATCTCATCACTTGCAGACAGATTTACAATAATATGTGCTCCCGCCTGTGCATGTCCGATACTTGGCGGCATTGGAACCCATAAATCTTCACAAATTTCTGCAGCTACTGTAAATTCCCGCATTCCTTCACATTCAAAAATAATATCTGTCCCAAATGGAACCGTTTGGTCTCCAATGGAAATCACTCCATTTTCCCCATCTCCGGATGCAAAATACCGCTGTTCATAAAATTCGTTATAATTGGGAAGATTTGTCTTTGGTACTACGGCAATAATCTTGCCTTTATTTAAAACAGCCGCTGCATTGTATAATTTCCCCTGATACCGTACTGGTAATCCCAAAAAAATCAATGCATCTGTTTTGCTTGTTTCCTTGGCAATCTTTAAAAGCACATCCTGTGCACTATCCAAAAGGCAGTTTTGCCAGAAAAGATCCTGACAGGTATATCCTGTAATACAGAGTTCCGGAAATACCATAACCTTTGCATGTTCTTTTTCCATTTCTCCAATCAGCCGAAGAATTTCAACTTCATTTGCCTTGCAGTCTGCCACTGTCACTTTGGGTGTTCCGGCAGCTGTCTTTACAAATCCCAGTTCCATAAACTCCTCCTATCTTGCCTTGCATCTGCGAAGAATCTCTTTCAGTTCTTCCACTGAGAAAACATAATTTGTATTGCAGAAATGACAATTCATCTCTACTTCTTTCCCTTCCTGAATCAGTTCATTCAGCTCTTTCCTTCCAATGCTGATCAATGCTTTCTCTACTCTCTCTTTGCTGCAATTACAATAAAATTTTGTATCCATTCTGTCATGGATCTCAATATCAAATCCGTCTAATACTTTTTCCAGAAGACTTTCCGGTGTGTGTCCCTCTTCCAGCAGATCGGTAACGGAAGTAATCTTCTGTACATTTTCCTCCAATTTCGCCACTACTTCTTCTTCTGCAAAAGGCATAAGCTGCACAATGAAGCCTCCGGCCTGGCGTACTGTATTATCTTTGTTCATAAGAACTCCAAGACCTACTGCAGAAGGAACCTGCTCACTTGTAGCAAAATAATAAGTAAGATCTTCTGCGATTTCACTTGTCTGCAGTGCAACCTGTCCCACGTAAGGTTCTTTCAGTCCCATATCTTTGATAATATTCATAAATCCTACGCCCACTGCACCGGCTACATCCAGTTTTCCTTTACTGTTTGCAGGAATGCATACATTAGGATTTCCCACATATCCTTTTACATTTCCCTTTGAATCTGCGGTAACGGTAATTCCCTGTAACGGCCCCCCTGCATGCACCTGCAGAGTAAGGATATCCTTCTCTCCTTTCATCATGGCGCCCATCATAACCCCGCCTGTTAAAAGACGTCCCAGGGCAGCAGTTGCCACGGGGCTTGTATTATGATCTTTTCTTGCCGTTTCCACTACATCTGTTGTTACTGCAGCAAATGCACGTATCTGACTGTTTGCTGCAACTGCTCTTATCATATAATCACTCATATTTTTACTCCTGTTCTATTTTTCCATGCTCCCTTGCTATAAATGTCAGCCTTCCGCTGTCAGGTGCAGGGGCCTCTTTTGTATATGCATCATACACTTCCAGAACTTCCATTCCTGCTTTTTCCAGAAGTTCCTTTATTTTATCCTGAGAATATGCCCGCTGGTAATGTACTTCCTCGGTTTTCTCATATAAACCATCTTCTCTTGGAAGAAATAAAGTAAGTCCGTAAATGTTCATTCCCGTTTCCGGATCATATTCATTTTCCCATATAAAACTTCCCTCTTCACGATTTTCTGCGATTGTAGTGTTCCCCAGCATCTTCTCGTACTTGTAAACTGTATTCATATCAAAGAGAAAAATTCCGCCCGGATCCAGATAGTTATTTACAAGAGAAAATACCCGTAATAGTCCTTCTTCCTCTGTAATATAATTCAGACTGTCACATGCACTTACAATTGCTCTTACTGTTCCATACAGTTCAAATTCCTCCATATCCTGAAGAAGATACAGGATATCATGTCCGGATTCCATTTGTTTTTCCATAGCTTCCGCCAGCATTTCTTCTGCATTATCTACACCGATCATATCATATCCGGCTTTCGCAAGAAGTTCTGTCATTGTTCCGGTTCCACATCCCAGTTCCAACACAAGCCCATCCTGAATCCCGTATTCTTTTAAGGTTTTTTCCAGATATAATGCCCAGTCTTCATAATTTACATTATCCATAAAAATATCATATACGCTGGCAAATTTTCCATATGCTTCCATGTCTGTTCCTCCGCCTTTCATCATATCACAGGAAAGAAAAAGATGCAAAGAGAGTTCGGACAAAATCCGAACTCTCTTTAAAAAACATTTTTATTCCGGCATAGGCATATAATATACGTCCGCTGCCTCTCCATGATAGTAATAATCTACATCATCCTGATCGTATACATCTTCGTCATTTGCAAAACGATAGGTGTTTCCATCATCATCTACCCAGTTTCCATTGCCGTCTGCATAAATAACTAATGCCTGTCCATCAGAATTGCGGTAAATGGTTCTTGTCTGATTTGTATCAGAAAGGGAATCTTCACTGTTTCCACCGAAACTTTCACCATTATCTGAAGAAGCATCTTCTCCGGTTGTTCCCTCTGCTGTCTGGTTATCTGCTGCCTGATTATCCGCTGCCTGATTCTTTTCCTCTGTTCCATTGGAAGCCGCATTTCCACCTGTCTGTTGCGGCGCAGCTGCCTTTAATGTGGAATCTCCAAGAATCTGAAAACTTGCCACTGCATCCTGAACTTTTTTCAGAAGATTCTCATCATCTTTTTTAATGGAAGCCTCAATATTATAAAATTCTCCATCATTTGCCAGAACACGTTTTACTGCCCATGCAATTCCACCTGTTTTTTCTGTATTGTGATATTTTACGTTATAAGAATATACATTAACGCCATTTACATCACTTGCAGAATAATTCTGGATCTCATAATCACTGGCTGTTCCAAGTCCGGAAGCTCTCTCAAGAGAATTGGCCATATCTTCTGTACTTGGAATCACAGCAGAAGACATATCTTCCTCCCCTGCACCATGTGTTATAAGGATTTTTCCCTGATCCGGAGATTCAAAGCTGATCAGGTCTTTTTCGTCTGATTTATTTGCCCATGTAGCATCCGGAAGCTTAATGGCAATACTTTTATCTTTAGATGTATAAATGGTATCCTGTCCATCTGCAGGTGCCGGAGTTGCAGACGGCTTCGGAGCCTTTGTCGGTTCTGGAGTAGGAGTCGTCTCCACGATCACCTGTTCTTCTGGATCATCGCCGCCAAATCCACAGGCTGTTAATACACCTGAAAGAGCCATGGTCATCACCAGCATTGCAAGTATCTTTTTATTCTTCATAGTATCCTCCTTTTTATTGGTCCTCGTAAGTCCTTTGGAATATATTTTACAATTCTATTACAAACTTGTCAATAAATTTTCCGTTTCTCTTTATGAAATTACTATGAACTTCTTATAAAATATATTATTTTCGGAATTCATACATGTGAAGTTCATGAAGGGCACGAGTCGCTGCAATATATCTTCCCTGACGGGATAATTCCCCTGTATCCTCTACTGGAAACAGAGAAAATACCTGATCAAATTCCAACCCTTTTGCAAGATAAAAAGTCGTAACTGTAAGACCTTTTTTAAATTTCTGACTGTCACGATTTAGATAGGAAATATATGTTTCCGGATCGATTCCTGCTTTTTCCAGCTCTTCTTTCAGCATGTTTATAAAACACAGGGCGTCCTTCTCCGTCTGCATGATCACTGCTGCTGTCTCATATTTTCCATCTCCAAGCTTCAGATTCTTCACAATTTCTTCTGCTGCTTCTTTCATACTGGAAAATGCTTTCTCTTCCACCTCTTCTCCATGTCTTTCAAAAAGCTCCATATCTGTTATTCTTCCAAGCCTGTTTGCATATGATGCGATTTCCACTGTGTTCCGATAGCTTTTATTCATGTGGATCGTACGTATTTCCTTACCGAATATCTGGGGAAGAAAAGTGGTTACATCCTGCTGTTGTTCCTCTATTGTCTGCGCCTTATCTCCAAGGATAGTCATGCGGCAGGGAAAAAGCTTCTGCAGAATCAGATACTGAAGTCTGGAATAATCCTGCATTTCATCTACTACAAGATGCTTGACATTTTCCCGGCCTTTTCGTCGGAAAAGCCGGTATTTTAAATACAGAACAGGATATACATCTTCGTATAAAAGTTTTCTTTTTTCCAAAGGAACTTCAGGCAAAGCAGAAAGCCCTTCCTTCTTCAAAAAAACATTATACAGCTCATAGATATCTCTTGTTTCGTACATACTGGTAAATTTTTTTACTACGATATCCCGCTCTTCTTCCGGAAGGTCTGCATTTCTTAATGTTTCCACCTCATCTATAAAATATTCCGCCACTGCATCCATTCTTGACAAAAGAGGGATCTCCCCAAATCGAAAATAAAAAAGCGAAATGATCTCAGATTCTTTTTTTACAAATCCTCGATATTCTACATCATGAAAATTCATAAGGGTATCTTCCAGTTCCATAAGAAACCCTTCCATCTTCTCTATATATTTTTCATCCTGCTTTTCCCTGCAGGAAGAAGCTAAAAGAGGAAACGCCATATTTTTTTCAATTTGATCATATCGATCTTCACAATCTGCAGCCACATCCTGAAGTTCTCTGTAAGCAAACAGATCAAAACTCATTTCCCGTATATTTTCTTCTCCCAGTTCCGGCAGAATATGAGAAATATAATCCGAAAACACACTGTTAGGAGATAAAATTAAAATATCTGAAGACTTCAGATTATTTCGATCATGGTAGAGAAGATACGCAATCCTATGAAGAGCTACGGAAGTTTTTCCACTTCCTGCGGAACCCTGTATTACAAGAATGCGATCCTTCGTATTTCGGATAATAGCATTTTGTTCTTTCTGGATCGTGCGAATAATATTCTTTAACTGTACTTCTCCATTGCTTCCAAGCTCTGCTGCCAAAATTTCATCATCTATTTTAACATCACTTTCAAATTGATAAACCATTTTTCCACAGCGTATTTTATACTGCCATTTTGAAGTAATTTCTCCGGCAAGCGTTCCAGCCGGAGCTTCATACGATGCCGGTCCCTTATCATAATCATAAAAAAGTCCGCTTACAGGGGCTCTCCAGTCATATACAAGGGGGACATGTCCGGGACGCTCTGCGAAATTCCCGATTCCTATATAAAAAATTTCCGGTTCCTCTTCTCCTTCATACAGAAAATCAACTCTTCCAAAGAAAGGAGAGTCCAGCATCTTTGTAAAACGCTGCTTTAAAAGAAGCTGTTCCTGATTTGCATTTACCTGATGCAAAAGTGCCTGTTGATTATCATAATCTTCATATCCATACTGATCCATCTCCGTATAATTTTCCCAATAATACGTATGCATTCCTTCGATTTCTTTCTGTCCTGCCTCAATAGATGCATCAATCTCCTGAATACGTGTATTCAGTTTTTCTAATATGCCGGAAAGAAATTCTTTTCCGTCTTTTTTTTGCCTCATACACAAATTTCCTTTACTTTATTCCGTTTTTTCAAACTGGCTGTTATAAAGCTCTGCGTAAAATCCTTTCGCCGAAAGAAGTTCTTCGTGATTTCCCTGCTCTATAATATCACCGTCTTTCATCACAAGAATCAGGTCTGCATCTTTAATGGTAGACAGCCGATGTGCAATAACAAAACTTGTTCTTCCTTTCATTAAATTGTCCATCGCCTTTTGAATCTGCATTTCTGTCCTTGTATCAACAGAAGAAGTTGCTTCATCCAGAATGAGAATGCGGTTATCTGCAAGAATGGCCCGTGCAATGGTAAGCAGCTGCTTCTGTCCCTGAGAAATATTACTTGTTTCCTCATCCAGAATCATATCATATCCTCCCGGCTGTTGCATAATAAAATTGTGAATATGCGCTGCTTTTGCTGCCTCTATGATTTCTTCATCCGTAGCGTCCAATCGTCCGTATCTGATGTTTTCCCGAATAGTGCCGGAAAAAAGCCATGTATCCTGTAATACCATTCCAAACATTTCCCGAAGCTGACTTCTGTTAAAATCTTTTACATCATGCCCGTCTATTTTAATGCTTCCTCCATTAATATCATAGAAACGCATAAGAAGCTTTACCATTGTAGTTTTTCCTGCACCTGTAGGACCTACGATGGCTATTTTTTGTCCGTCTTTTACTTCTGCGGAAAAATCATGAATAATAATCTTGTCCGGATTATAGCCGAATTTTACATGCTCAAACTGCACCTCTCCGGAAAGAGAAGCCACATCTACCGGATGTTCCACAAGCTGTTCTTCTTCTTTTTCTTCCAGGAATTCAAAAACACGCTCTGATGCTGCCGCAGAAGACTGAAGAAGATTGGTTACCTGCGCAATCTGCTGAACCGGCTGTGTAAAATTCCGGATATACTGAAAGAAGGACTGAATATCTCCTACTTCAATACTGCCTTTAATGGCAAAAATCCCTCCCAGCAGGGCCACCATTACATACCCCAGATTTCCTACAAACTGCATAATAGGCATCATCATTCCAGAAAAAAACTGAGATTTCCAAGCCGACTCATAAAGCATTTTATTGTCTTTTTCAAATTCTTCTACTACATCATTTTCTTTATTAAATACTTTTACTACATTATGACCGCCGAAATTTTCCTCAATCTGTCCATTTACTTCTCCCAGATATTTTTGCTGCGCCTGGAAATATTTCTGAGAATGGCGCATCACTGTCTGGATGATAACCATAGAAACCGGCAGGATCAAAAGAGCCGCCAGCGTCATCCACACATTGATAGATAACATCATAACAAAAACACCGATCAAAGTTGTAACGGACGTAATCAACTGTGTCATACTCTGATTCAGGCTCATCTGAAGTGTATCTACATCATTTGTTACACGGGAAAGAATTTCCCCGTTTGTACGACTTTCAAAATAATCCATAGGAAGACGATTCAGCTTTTTCGATATATCTTTCCTTAAATTATACGTTACATCATTGGAAATCCCTGTCATCACAAGCCCCTGGATAAAAGAAAAACATGCGCTTACAAGATAAAGCCCTAATGTCCATAACAGAATCATTCCTATTTTTTTAAAATCTATACTTCCTGTTCCGCTGACTTTTGCAACAAGTCCATGAAACAGTTCTGTGGTAGCTTTTCCTAAAATTTTCGGACCTACAATACTAAAAATGGTTCCGGCAACTGCAAAAAGAAACATGAAACAAAAACGGACTTTATAACGTTCCATATAACGAAAAAGTTTTTTCATAGAGCCCTTAAAATCTTTTGCTTTTTCACCGGCAGCCATTCCATGGCCATGGCCGCCCATTGGTCCCCTTCTTCTATGCTCATTCATGACAGTTCCTCCTCTGATAACTGAGATATTGCAATCTGGCGATAAACTTCACAGTTTTTCATCAATTCTGCATGTGTTCCAATTCCGGCCATCTGCCCGTCATCCAGTACAATAATCTGATCTGCATTTAAGATCGTGCTGATACGCTGTGCAACGATAATGGTTGTTGCATCTTTTGTATGATCTTTTAAAGCTTTGCGCAGTTGACTGTCTGTCTTAAAATCCAGTGCAGAAAAACTGTCATCAAAAATAAAGATTTCCGGTTTTTTTGCAATTGCTCTTGCAATGGAAAGACGCTGTTTTTGTCCGCCGGATACATTGGTTCCGCCCTGGGAAATAGGTGAATCATATGCTTTCGGTTTTTCTTCAATAAACTCTTTTGCCTGAGCTACCTGTGCAGCCTTTTTTACTTCTTCTTTTGAAATATCGGTTTTTCCATATCTTATATTCGAATCAATCGTTCCTGAAAAAAGGACACCTTTTTGCGGTACATATCCCAGACGGTCACGAAGAGATTTCTGTGACATTTCCCGAACATCTACTCCATCTACCCGTACACATCCTTTTGTCACATCATAAAATCTTGGGATCAAATTGATCAAAGTACTCTTTCCGCTTCCTGTACTTCCAATGATTGCTACTGTCTGTCCTTTTTCCACTTTAAAGTGAATATCTGTAAGAACATTTTCCCCAGCATGTGGATAAGCAAAAGAAACATGATCAAATTCCACTGTTCCTTTTTTGTTTTCATCCGGATATTTTTCATTTTCCGGATCACGAATAGAGCCCTCTGTTTTTAAAACCTCATCAATACGAAGTGCTGCAACATTTGCTCTCGGAAGCATGATAGACATTGCTGTTATCATTAAAAATGACATAATAATCTGCATGGCATACTGAATGAATGCCATCACATTTCCAACCTGCATGGTCCCATTATCAACCGCATGTGCTCCACTGTAAATGATCAGTACAGAAACACCATTCATGATCAGCATCATAAGAGGCATCATAAAAGTCATGCAGCGATTTACAAATAAATTTGTTTTTGTAAGACGTTTATTTGCTTTTTCAAAACGCTCTTCTTCATGTTCTTCTCTGCTGAATGCACGGATAACCGGAATACCCGTAAGAATCTCTCTTGTTACAAGGTTCAGCCTGTCAATGAGGATCTGAAGTTTTGTAAATTTAGGCATTGCGATCATAAACAACATAGTGATCACAACAAGGATCAAAACAACTGCCACTCCCAGAATCCATGTCATAGAAGCATCGGTCTGCAATACCCGTATCACACCTCCAATTCCAAGAATCGGCGCATACAAAACAATTCGAAACATCATAGACATTACCTGCTGTACCTGCTGCACATCATTTGTACTTCTTGTAATCAAAGAAGCCGTGGAAAACTGATGATACTCCTCACTGGAAAAACTCATAACTTTGCGATAAATGCCGTTTCGAAGATCATGTCCCAGAGAAGCTGCCACTCTTGCAGAGAGAAAAGTAACACTAATCGCAGTAAGCATAATAATAAGGGCCATGAAAAGCATTTTACTTCCAGACAGGAAGAGATATTCCATCTGTATGGCATCCACATTTTTTCCCATTTCTTTATATTCTTCTCGCACAAATCCAACCGCCGCTTGTGTAAGAATAGAATCCGGGATTTCCTTTAATGTTCCATTAAGCTCTGTTTCCAGCTCTGAAAAAGCCTGCGGCGGCAGTGCTTCCGGATTTTTTTCGGAATCTTCCAGATAAGACAGAATCAGCATAGGTTTACAAAAATATGTGTTTAATCTCTCTCTGTCTTTTTCTGTAAGATCTTTATGCAAAACATAAAGATCGTCATCCTGTTTATATGCATTGGAAATTTCAATCTTTTCTTTTTCTTTCATAAACAGTTCCAGTTTTTTCATAGAAGAAACACGGATCTGTTCTGGCACACCGTCTTCAATTCCTTTCTGCTGTATGCCCACATTGATAATTTTAGAGGTATAATCCGGCAGGGACAGATCACAGTATGCCTGCAAAAAAAGCAGTCCTATGATCAACATAATAGATGGGACTGATTTTTTCAGATATTTCATTAATTTCAGCATTTGTCCACACTCTCTTTCTTTGAAAATTTACATTTAACAACCGGCTTCCCCGGCATGTCATCAAGATTTTGTAAAATCTGTTCAAAAAAACGGCGCATCAAACAAAGCTCTGCATCTGAAAAATTTCGAAACACCATTTTTTCCATTTCTTTCACACGGACAGAAATCTGCTCCACGATTTCCTTTCCTTTGTCCGTGAGATATACCCGCATAATACGCTGGTCATACTCGTCTCTTCTGCGACATACAATCCCTGCTTTTTCCAGGCGCTGTATACTGACATTTACAGTCGGCGGCTTAATCTCCAGTTTTTCTGCCATTTCTTTCTGCGAACATCCATCTGTCCTGTTCAGAATCATAATAATAGGTATCTGGCTGGAATGAATCCCCATCTCAGCAAACTGTTGAAAGCATCGTCCCGCATAATGCCTGCTTACTTCCATAAAAAGCATCTGCATTGTCTTTTCTTTCTGTTCCATTGATATAGACTTCATACTTCCCCCTGTTTTTTATTTAGTCTAGCTAAATATATATACTATACATTTGCACAAAAAATGCAAGCTTTTTTTGTTAAATTCACACTTTTTTCAAACCTTAATATCGCTTTTTTTATTCGTCAGACTAATCTGTTTTGCAGTCAAAAAAAATCCCCGGAATTTTAATTTCCGGAGATTTTTCATACAAGGATCCTGATTCTTTCTATATAAACTGGTTTATGCCCTCATCATAATGATAGTCGATTCCATCCATCTTTTCTACCAGTTCTTTTTTCTGAATGCCCCTGCATGTACAAAGTGCATCCAGAGAATCATAATAATCCCTAAGCTGTGTATTTACATAACTTAGCAATATCATCGGGTCTTTGGGTATCATTTTTTTCCATCCTTTACGTTTACAATAAAGTTTCCATCCTGGATATCCAGTACAAGTGTATCTCCTGCATGTACATCGCCAGAAAGAATTTTGCGGGCTGCCAGCGTCTCTACGTATTTCTGAAGATAACGCTTCAATGGTCTTGCTCCATAAACAGGATCATATCCTTCCTCTATTACATGCTCTTTTGCAGCATCTGTTAATTGCAAAGACAATTCCTGTTCTGCAAGACGTTTATCCAGCTCATTTACCATCAAATCTACTATGGTACCAATATTGTCTTTTGTCAAGGGCTTAAACATAATTATTTCATCAAGACGGTTTAAAAATTCCGGTCGGAAATGTCCTCTCAGATCATTCATGACCATTTCTTCCGCTTCCGCTTTCACCTCTCCATTATCATCTATACCATCCAGAAGATACGGGGAACCAATATTAGATGTCATAATAAGGATCGTATTTTTAAAATCTACAGTCCTTCCCTGAGAGTCTGTAATACGTCCATCATCCAATACCTGAAGAAGTACATTGAATACATCCGGATGTGCCTTCTCAATTTCATCAAAAAGAACAACACTATATGGTTTCCGGCGTACTGCTTCTGTAAGCTGTCCACCTTCTTCATATCCAACATATCCTGGAGGTGCTCCAATAAGACGTGACACAGAATATTTTTCCATATATTCACTCATGTCAATACGAACCATGTTCTGCTCATCATCAAATAAAGTTTCTGCAAGCGTTTTGGCAAGTTCTGTTTTTCCTACACCGGTTGGACCAAGGAAAAGGAAGGAACCAATCGGTTTTGTAGGATCTTTAATACCGGCTTTTGAACGAAGAATCGCATCTGTTACACGACGTACTCCTTCATCCTGACCTACAACACGGCTATGAAGCTGATCTTCAAGAGTAAGAAGTTTTGCTCTTTCTCCTTCTGTTAATCTGGAAACAGGAATTCCTGTCCACCTTGAAATAATCCTTGCAATTTCATCGTCTGTTACCGCTTCATGAACAAGACTTCTGTCTCCTTCTTTTACATTACGCTCCTCAATTTCCAGCTGCTGCTGCAATTTAGGCAACTCCCCATACTGAAGTTCCGCAGCTTTTTCAAGATCGTAATTCTGCTGTGCTTTTTTAATCTGCTTATTTACATCTTCTATTTTTTCACGCAGTTTCTGTAATTTTTCCACAGAATGTTTTTCATTATCCCACTGTGCTTTTTGCGCATTAAAATGATCTTTCATCTCTGCCAGTTCTTTTTGAAGTGTTTCCAACCGATCTTTACTTAAATGATCTGTTTCTTTTTTCAGAGCAGATTCTTCAATTTCCAGCTGCATGATTTTACGTCTCTGCTCATCAAGCTCTGCAGGCATAGAATCCAGTTCTGTTTTTATCAGAGCACAAGCTTCATCTACAAGATCGATGGCCTTATCTGGCAGGAAACGATCTGTGATATAACGATGTGACAACGTCGCTGCTGCTACAAGTGCACTGTCTGTAATTTTTACACCATGATAAACTTCGTATCTTTCTTTTAATCCTCGCAAAATGGAAATGGTATCTTCCACAGTAGGTTCATCTACCATAACCGGCTGAAAACGACGTTCCAGTGCAGCGTCTTTCTCAATATACTGACGGTATTCATCAAGTGTTGTTGCTCCAATACAATGAAGTTCTCCTCGTGCCAGCATAGGCTTTAACATATTTCCGGCATCCATAGCGCCATCTGTTTTTCCGGCACCTACGATCAAATGCAGTTCATCAATAAAAAGTATAATGTTTCCTTCACTTTTTTTCACTTCTTCAAGTACTGCTTTTAATCGTTCTTCGAATTCGCCTCTGTACTTAGCACCGGCAACAAGAGCGCCCATATCCAAAGCAAAAATTTTCTTATTTTTTAATCCTTCCGGAACATCTCCCTGAACAATACGCTGTGCAAGTCCTTCAATGGCTGCTGTTTTACCTACACCAGGTTCCCCCATAAGAACAGGATTGTTCTTTGTTTTACGGGAAAGAATCCGGATAATATTACGGATTTCCGCATCTCTTCCAATTACCGGATCGAGTTTCTGATTCCGGGCTTTCTCTACAAGATCCTCTCCATACTTATTTAAAGTATCATAAGTTGCTTCCGGATTATCACTTACTACCCTCTGATTTCCACGGACGGTAGACAGTGCCTGTAAAAAGCGTTCCCTTGTAATACCAAATTCATCCCATATTTTCTTCATACTTGGACTTGGATATTTCAACAGGGAAAGAAACAGATGCTCTACGGAAACATACTCGTCTCCCATAGCCCTTGCTTCATCTTCTGCATTTACAAGAGATTTATTTAAATACTGACCAAAACGAAGTTCTCCTCCGGATACTTTCACCCGTGCATCCAATGCTTTTTTTACAATATTGATAAAATATTCTTTATTAATCTCCATTTTCTCAATAAGTTTGAGAATCAGGCTGTCTTCCTGCATTAAAAGTGAATACAACAGATGCTCCTGCTCCACTTCCTGATTGCCATATTCATAAGCAACCTTCTCCAAATTCTGGACCGCCTGTAAAGATTTTTGTGTGAATTTACTGATATTCATAGGCTTTCCTCCTTTATTTAAAAGACTGTTTCTATTTGAAACATGTTGTTTTCTTTGTTCTATATGGAATATAACACTTTTTGTTAGCACTGTCAAGTGATGAGTGCTAATTTTTTTGTTATTTTTTGCAAACCCTTTAAAACCAATGGTTTGCAGCATCTTATTTCTTTTGAAATTTTAATTTTTTCTGTTTTGACACCGTTTTGACACCAATTTTTCTTTTTACGGTGTCAAGCATTTAACACCATACTATCTAGTCTTGCAATCTCATTTTCAATCCTTGTCAGCTCTCCAATATGATCGTACACTTCCATTGTTACATCTATATGAGCGTGTCCCATAATATATTGAAGAACTTTTACGTCTATACGGCACTCTGCCATTCTAGTGCAAGCTGTGTGTCGCATTACATGAGGTGAAAACTTTGGTAACAGCTCTGCTTTCCTATGTTCTTATCCTTTGCAAGCATGACATTAATTTTCCTTTATTCCTCAAAAGCTTTTGCAACTTCTTGTGTCATAAGTATAAATTGAGTTCTTCAATGGAAACATATTCCCCTATGTCGATAGGGAAGTTGTCGGTATCATGAACAACGTATTCCTCATACTGTTCATTCAAGCCGATTTTTTCTTTCACATCTTCTTCGTCAATGGGGAACGTGAACCAAGCCCCCACTAAATAACCCTCGTTGTATTTGCCAAGATTAGCAATATAACCGCCATATCATCAATCATAAGCACCATCTCATTTCCTACTCTGGCAGTTCAAAGATACCGTGTTCTGTTACTAAAAATTTCACGTGTTCCTGCAAGTGAGAAGCGTAGGCTTCAAAGTCGAAGTAGTATTCTTGACAGTCCTCGGATAAATGTTTGAACGCCGGGTCGTTCATCAGCTTTTGTCTTGCAACATCAATCATGCTTTTGCAGTCGGGATAAAACATAATCACGTTCCTGCAAATATAAAGTGCTTCTAAATTTTCAAAAACCGTAAGTAGTGATACATATTCTTCCTGCATATCGCTGGAAAGCTGGCGGTACATAAACTCTAATTCGTTGAACTGATTCACGCTTGTATGTTCGTGGACTTCATCAGCATAAGGCAACACCTTTTCGATAATGTGGTAATCCTCACTTTCTGCACCGACACCTACCTTTTCTTCGAACTCGGCAACATCTATCGGCAGGTCGAACCAGTATGATGTTATTTCTTCGCCAGTTGTTCCTCTCGTTTCCACCAGCACCCTTTTTTCCTGCATTGTTCTTCACGCCCTTTCTGTTGTTTCATCACATCTTTTATGGTCTGGTACGACATACCAAACACATATTTTGAAAAATCTTCTAACTGTCTTTCTTCATAGTCGGCAGGGTTCAGTCATTTCATTTTCTGCCCCACCTTACGCTTGTAAAAGGGCAGGTCGGAAATGTATTCACAGCCGACTTTTGCCTGCATATCCTTAAAAATATCGTTCATGTCATCACTCCAATCTGATTTTAGGTACGAAAAAAGCAGTCAATCCTAAGACTAACTGCTTTGTGTGTATGGATATGAAATTATAAAACTGGAATTTCACTTTTTCAATACTTTTTTGCACCAAGTTCGTTTTCCACAATTAGGACACTTTAAGTAACGAGTAGTTCCTCTGTGTATTGCCCATAGTACATCTGAATAAGTGGGTACAATTTCGTGACCACAGTTTTTGCACTTGTATGCACCTACACTTACTTCAAGTTTTAAGGCGTAATAGCAAGGTATTAAAAAGAAAACACAAATTACAAAGTATGTGAAAAATAACGACATACCTTCAGGTATTAAGAATGTTGCTATAAATATGCCAACAATCATTGCTGTCATACTAACAATCAAAATCACCCACATAGAAGTCCAAATTTTCCTATTCTTTTGCTCTACTTCTTTTGCCATTTCGAGCAAAAGCTGTTCATTTTTTTCATTTTTATTTTCCATACTAATTTTCTCCCCACATAATAATTCGTTTACGGTAATGCCAAGGATTTCGCATAAATCAACCATAAGAGAGGCATCGGGTAGTCCTTTGCCACGCTCCCATTTTGAAACAGCCCTATCTGTAATGCCCAATTTCTCAGCAAGAGCTACTTGCGTTAAATTCTTGATTTTTCTTTGCGTTGATATAAATTTACCGATTTCGATTTGGTTCATAAGTTCCTCCTCCTTTCGCAATTATCATAAACGGAATACATATAAAAGCACACACACTAAACGTTGAGTGGGGATACAAACGATTAGTTGAGTACACAAAATTCTCGTTTGTCGTTTTTTCAATCCATATTATATCATTCTCATATCAGCACCACAATAAAATTTATGTACCGATAATCTTATTGAACAACTCTAACAATACACCATTTCATCACTCCAATCTAATTTTAGGTACGAAAAAAGCAGTCAATCCTAAGACTAACTACTTTGTGTGTATGGATATGAAATTGTAAACTATATTATTTGTTATAGATTTACAGTCATAATATATTCTTTGTAGTGGTCAAGCATTTTTGTAACACCACTGCCTAATTTATTCCAATGCCGCTCGTCTTTTTTCATACGGTGTCATGTAATTATTGTATGAGTGAGGACGGATCTGGTTGTACCAGTAATACGCATACTGATAGATAGCATCATTCAATTCTTTATCTGTCTTAAAACTGTACTGTTCAATGAGCTCTGCTTTCATCGCATTGTAATAACGCTCCATCGGTGAATTATCATATGGGGTTCCAGCGCTACTCATGCTTTGTGTGACTCCCCAAGTGTCACAGAAACTTGTGAAAGCAACGGAAGAAAATTGTACCCCTTGATCCGAATGCAAAATTAATCTTGAAGCATCACAATGCTGAGCGTGAATAGCTTTATCAAGTGTTCGAATCGCAAGATCACTTGTGATAAACTTTCCATTTTCACTAGCGACAACACTTCTGTCATAAAGATCAATAATGCTACAGTTGTAACGAACATTTCCATTTGCAAGATAAAGATATGTAAAGTCTGTACACC
>JARIAR010000031.1 GCA_029257805.1 Blautia sp. | reverse complement strand
TCAAAACAATCTACTATTGGTGATAAATATACCTTTCCTGCAGGGATGGCAAATTCAGTTATGTCTGTTAGCCATTTCTCGTTTGGATGAAGCGCCTTAAAGTTTCTGTTGATTATATTATCAACGGGTAGTGTTACTTCTCCAGCATAGGAATTATATTTTGCCGTTTTCTTTACTTTTACTATAAGGGATTCTTCTTTCATTATCCGGCGAACTATTTTTTCTGAGATAATGATTCCATTTCGCTTTAGTAATGCGTGAATACGCCTGTAACCATATCTACACTTATTATCGTTAAACAGCTTTTTTATTATTAATCTTAATTTTTTATATTTATCTTGTGTAGATAAAGCCTTTTCTTGATAATAATAGCTACTTTTTGATAACTACATTTTCCTTAACAATAATGGCAGTGAATACTTATTTTTCAGGGCATCGATTATCACTGCCTTCTCCCTGTTGCAGAGAGCCCTTTGATCGATGCCGGGGTCTTTTTTTAATACATTAATAGTTTCTTTAAGAATATCGATTTCCATCTGCATATCTTGCAATTGAGCTTTTAATTGCTTTATATCATCTGATGAAGTGTCGTTGTTTATTATAGAACCTTCTACGAGTGTTCCTGGGATAATGTTTTTTGTGTTCATAAGACCTAGCATTCCTTCTTTTAAATATCGTTTGCGCCATTGATAAATACTGACTCTACTATAACCGATGTCCTCTGATACATATTTTATATTTTCACCCAATTCAAAGCAACGATGAATTGCATCAAGTTTTACTTTTAGTGAAGGATTCCGAGGGTGTTTTGAAGAATTATTGACGATTGGATATTCCTTTCTTTTCGATGGAGGATTTTTTTCTTCATATATCCAATTATATAAATTCTTCCTTGTAGGATAACCTAAAATTCGCACAATTTCTGATACGGATTGCGTTTCTTTGAATAATTTTAATGCAGTTTCTTTTTGTTGTTTAGAATACATAAAAAGGCTCCTTTTGGAGCCCTATGGAAGTCCAGATTTTTGTCCGCACCCCCGTCTCAAAAATAAAAAATATTTCTGCCATCAGATTAAATCTGGTGGCAGTTTTTCTATGCTGCCATTAGATAATTATTGTATTTTTCCATTGGCGTTACTACTCCAAGATGTCTTTGCAAACGTTTATTATTGTAATATTCCATATATTCTTCGATCATTTTTACTAGAGTTTCCCGACTTGTAAAACGCTTTCCATAGTAGCGTTCCCTTTTTAGTATTCCCCAAAAACCTTCCATTGATCCATTATCAATACACTTACCAACACGTGACATACTTTGCGTCATACCAACTGCTTCCAACTTATTATGAAATACTCTGTTCGTGTATTGAAATCCACGGTCACTATGAAATAATGGATGTGCTGACGGATTGTTGACTATTGCATCATCAAGAGTGTCCTATACAAGAGCATTATCATTTCGGTCACGGATAACAAAAGAAACGATTCGTCTATCATACAAATCCAGAATGGCACTAAGATATACTTTATGCTTTTCAGCTTCAAGGTAATACTTGAATTCTGTAACATCCGTAAGCCATTTCTGGTCAGGTGCCTCTGCATAGAATTCTCGATTCAAAATATTTTCTGCTATGTATTGAGAATTTTTTGCCTGATGCGTACATCCATTATTGGCATATTTTATCGTTGACTTTATATCTTTCTTTCTGCATATCCGAAGCACACGCTTATCATTTACGTTTATATCATGATACCGTTCAAGATCATCACGTATTCTACGGTATCCTTTATCTGGACTTTCATTATGGATTTCTTCGATTTTTTTGGCGATTTGTTGATTTTCCAATTCATTAGCAATGATATCTCTGTTAAGCCATTTATAATAAGCAGCACGAGTCACTCGTCCAAGTTTACAAAGTTCTGTTATTGGGTATCCGTGTTCCTCATGTTCTTCCTTTATTGCCAGGTAAATCTGTGAATATCTTAATCTGCTTAGCCCCGCCTCCTCTCTATTTCGTCGAGTTTTTTTAAGAAAGATGCCTCCATTTCAGCTCGTTCTTTCTCCGCTTTTAATAGCTTTACTTGCCAACGTAATCGTTCTAATTCAGACATCATATCTTCTGACTTCCGCTTTCCTCTCCTGTCCTGTAAAGTATCAATACCACCGTTTTCATATTTAACGGTATAATTCCGAGCCTGTTGATAGGATATTTTATATTTTTTGGCAGTGGCTGCATAATTATGATCATGCGCAATGCAGTATTCTACGATTTCTATTCGTTCTTCAAAAGATGTTTTTCTTCCTTTAGTCATGATGGCTGATCCTCCTGTTCCAGAAGTTTTGAGCTCCTCATGACCATTATACTTCTTAATCCAATTTCTGAGTTGAATAGTTGAATGAATTTTATATTTTTTGCAGATATCCATATGTGAACCTTCACCTGCTAAATATGCTGTAACCGCTTGTTCTTTCTCAGTCTTGGAGTAATGCTTATTCTGACGAGTTCTAAAAGCATCAGCCCCCATTGCTTCATAGTTATTTACCCACTGTTTGAAAGACTGAAGCGCTATATCCAAACGTTTAGCAATTGAACTCATACTGCCTTTTCCATCTAAATATTCTTTCACAGCATTTATCTTTTCTTCAGCACTATATTTAACTTTTCTTCCCAATAAAAACACTCCCTCCTAGATAAACAGTTTTATTATTTCAACTGTCTACCTAGAAGGCAATGTCATTAAGTTAATAATTTTAATCGAAAAAGAAAAAGGAAAATGTCATGTGTAATTAAATTATACTTAGCATTTTCCTTTTTTTGTGCATTATAAAAGCAGATGACATAATGCCATCTGTTCAATACCATATGAATACAACTGTCTATGAGATTCGGTATGTAAAACTCACAGCATTTTTGTTGATTTTATTTCGTTCAAAAGATCTTCCAGGTCGTATTGGCGATAAATATTTACTAAGCATTTTTGCTAAAACAATGTCGCTTAGCTTTTCTCTAAAGAATTGATAGCAAACATGCATGGATTTGGCAAAATTTATGCGTTTGCCAGTGGGTACATCTTGTGAATAAGCAATTAATACTGAAAAGTTATACATTATGAGCTTTGCATAGATTTCTTGAAAAACAAAAGCTGTTTTTTTACTATGTATACTTGCTAATCCAACATTATATTTAAGTTCTCGAAAGGCCGTTTCTATTCCCCAACGTAATCGATACAATTCTTTCAATATATCTACTGGGAAATCTTCACGAGATAAATTCGTATATAGTGTTTCATAGACAGAATCAGCAATTTCAAATCTGACAATTCTTATAGGTATATCATATAATTTGTCCTCTTTAGGTTTTATATAATCAAATTTCGTGTGTGGCTGAATCCAACGATATCTGTTGGGATCTTTATTTATAAGAATTTTAGTTTGCTTTGTTTGTCTGCGAGTAAGCGTGATAAGATGATCAATATCAAAAGTCGCATTTGGTGGAGCTTCGAATTTTATGCCATAGGATTCTTTTGAACGAATGATATAATTCCAGTTTTTTTCTTGACAATGAGCAATGTTATTAAAGGATTCATATCCTCTATCAGCAATAAGAATTACTTTTTCTGATATGGCGGAATCATCAATCATAGAAACCAATGCTTTATGCTCATTCATACCAATTTTTGATTGTATAGACGCATCTACATAAACGTGCTGCAAAACATCATATAAGGCGTCCAGATGTAATAGATTATAACCTTTTGTAGTTTCATCATTTTGGATATAGGAAAAACTTTCTCTTTTATCGGAGGGAAGTCTTAAATCGGAACCATCAATAGCCAATAAGCGATAACCATTGTATAATGTATGTTTATCGCATTGAGATACCATTGTTTGAAAAATATGTTTTAAAGTCTCTGGTTTAATTTTATTTCTTTGTTGAACAAAAGCTGATACCGATACCGTTTTTTCTGAATATCCGAACCACTCTAACAGTTCCTTTCCCAAACTATTTCCACCCATGCCGATTAACATTTTAATAACTGTATGTAAAGGCAATTTACGTGTGCGTGAAAAGTTTTTTTGTGGTTCATACACATATGTCGCTGGAGCAGACACTGCTTCACACAATATATTCTCTAAAATCTGTTTAACATCTGTAGCTTTCATCGAGCAACCTCCTCAAAATTTATATTTCTAGGGGCGTAGCCCGCATTTTTTGACAGATTTGTCAAGTTTTTTATATGTGTATGGTACAAAAAAGAGAATTAAAATATCGTATGATTGATATTTTAATTCTCTTTTTAATTAACTTAATGACATTGACCTAGAAGGGAGCATATCAAAGACTGGCACGAAGGTTTTATTTTCATGCCCTAATATAAATGTAGAACTTAAAAATGTAAAAAAGGCTCCAAACACAGTAACGGGGCGGGATTCTTAAGAATCCCACCCCAAAACTTGACATAGAGCCAAAAAACAAAGCCCCAAAAACCTTGAGTTTGCGGGGCTTTGTAACAATTTTCTCTGAAAAATAAGAGAAATTATCTCTTTGAGAACTGTGGTGCTCTACGAGCAGCTTTGAGACCGTATTTCTTACGTTCTTTCATACGTGGGTCACGAGTTAAGAATCCAGCAGCTTTCAGAGCTGGTCTGTAATCGTTGTCTGCCTGAAGAAGTGCTCTTGCAACACCGTGTCTGATTGCACCAGCCTGTCCAGTGTAACCACCACCATGTACATTTACAAGAACGTCAAATTTGCCTTCTGTTTCTGTTGCAACAAGCGGCTGACGAACGATAACTTTCAGTGTATCTAATCCAAAATATTCATCAATGTCTCTTTTATTGATTGTAATTTTACCGGTTCCAGGTACCAGATAAACTCTTGCGATTGATTTTTTTCTTCTTCCTGTTCCGTAGAATTTTGCGCTAGCCAATGTTTTCTACCTCCTCATTAAAATGTTAAAACTTCAGGTTTCTGAGCTTCATGTTTGTGTTCAGCTCCTGCATAAACAAAAAGTTTCTTGTGCATGGATCTTCCTAAAGGTCCTTTTGGAAGCATACCTTTCACAGCAAGCTCAATAACCTTTTCTGGTTTCTTTGCTAACATTTCTTTTAATGTAGTCTCTTTCATTCCGCCTACATAATCGGAGTGATTGTAGTAGATTTTCTGATCCAGTTTTTTACCTGTAACTTTGATTTTATCAGCATTGATTACGATTACATAATCGCCTGTATCTACATGTGGTGTAAACTGCGGTTTATTTTTACCTCTTAAAACGCTTGCAATGCCAGAAGCCAGACGGCCCAGAGTGCATCCATCAGCGTCAACTACATACCATTTTCTTTCGATTTTATCTGGATTAGCCATATAAGTCTGCATGGTTTTACCTCCTGTTATTTATCAACGATAGTTTCTTTCACGCGGTATTTCCGCCAAAATAAGTGTTGTGAAAACGCTGTGCAGGAAATCGCGGAAATGTCCGAAACCGCTGATAAATACTCTTGCCGGGGCTATTGGCTTAAGTATATTCGCACTACGTCACATTGATTAATTATATTACAGTAATATCTCTATGTCAACTGTTTTTCTTTAAAATTCTATTGTTTTATTAATTTTCCAGAGGGATCACATACATATTCTCTTCTTCTGTAAGCATTCCCTGCTGTTTTCGAATAATAAGTGCATCTACCTGTTCTACATCCAACACCCTGTCAACAGGAAACGCAATAAAGTATTCTTTTTCTGTTATATATCCCGCTGTCCCTGGTCCCAGATAAATATATGGCAGCATGGTGCCATCTTTTAATCGCACACCTGCCAGATTAAGAGGAATGCCATCCGTTTCATCCATCATTTTATTGTAAATTTTTTTAGGAAAATCATATGTTACATTAAGAGATATGGGGGAAACTTCTGCATGTTTTACAGTTACTCCTGTATCTCCAATTGGGGTATTTAACTCAAACTCTTTCTTTTCCGGATTTCCTTCCATAATCCAGTCAAAACTCCATGTTTCATCAACTACATTCGTTAAGTTCTGCTTATTTGACATCGTACCAAGATTATGAAGTTCTATATGAATGGGTTTTCCTATAAAATAATCTTTATTTCCCATATGTTCAAGAGTCAGACGGTATTCATAACTTCCGTCCTCTAATTTGAAATCCGGTTGATAATCTTCAATTTCATCTAGGAATTTACCATCCGAAATCCTTATGCTTCTTCCATCTTCTCCAGTAGTCACTCCATTATACCAATCCCCCGCTGCATCAAAAGCTTTCTTTTCATCATACGGATCTTCCTTCTGATTGTATCCGTCTAAAATGATTGTATCAGAGTCAAAAAACGGCTGCAGTCCTGCTCCTGCATCATATCCTTCCACTTTAAAGATAATATGCGCATAATAACTGTCCACAATTGTTTGAACTGCTGTTACAGTAACTCCATTTTGAGTATCCGATTTATTTACTGGAACTGTCAGTTTTGTTTCTTCCAATTTTTTCTGTTTTTCTTCTGATACCAGCATCCCTTCTGATGCTGTTTTACTCCATTGCATATAAACAGCTGCCCCGGCAGTTATCCCTCCTGCACCAAGCATTACAGCTGCTGCCACAAGAAATACTTTTTTTATTGGTCTTTTTTTCTTTAAAGACACAGAATCCATTCTTTTCTCATTCTGTATCTTTTCAAAAGCCTTTTCTGCTTTTTTCATTACTACTTCAGGAATTTCCACATCCTTTTTTAAAATTTCAAACACATCCTCTGCTCTTTTCATTATTCTTCCCCCTTTCTTTCTACATATTTATATTCTCTGATCATTTTTTCCTTTCCTCTTGAAATTCTGGTTCTCACTGTAGATTCTGGAAGTTCCATAATATCTGATATTTCCGACACTTTAAATCCTTCAACATAATAAAGAAGCAAAATTATCCGATACCTCTCATCCAAATCTTTTAACGTTTGTTTCCATTCCAGATTTTCATATCCACAATCTCGAAAGGGAATATCCGGCATTTCATCTGTAAAAAAAAGATTTCTTTTTTTTCTGATTATATCCCTGCATTTATTCACAAGAATTCTTATCATCCATGTACGAAAATATTTGTTTTCCCTAAGCTGCCCCAGCTTTTCCCAGCAAGCCAGGATCGTATCTGAAATAGCATCTGCCGCATCCTCTTCATTATCCAAGATTGCGCTTGCAGTCTTATACATTGTCTGCATTTGTTCCATCATAAGTTCTGTAAAAGCATCTGCATCATGCTTCCGAGCCTTTTTTATCAACTCTTCCATAAATGACTCCTTTCCTTTTATTCTTCTAATTATTAGACAAGGAAACTCTCAAAAATGTCCCAGTTTTTTTTCTTTCTTTTCAAATACTATACCAGAAATATACACAAAAGCTGCCGCATTCAAATAACTAATGCGGCAGCTCCTTTATTCTTAATATTCATTTTAATCAAAAAACTCAATTCCCATAAGGGTAAGCCCCTGAGCTGGTGCCGTTGGACCGGCTTTTTCTCTGTCGCATGCCTCCAGAATGGTCTTTACATGTTCAGGCTTATACTGTCCATTTCCCACTTCAATAAGAGTTCCTGCAAGGATACGAACCATATTATAAAGAAATCCCGTTCCCGTAACACGAATGGTTACAAGATCCCCATCACGCCAAACATCCATGGAGGTAATGGTACGTACGGTTGTTTTCACCTGGGCTTTTGCACCACAGAAACTGGCAAAATCATGCTTCCCAATTAAATACGACGTTGCTTCTCGCATTTTATCTACATCTAATTTGTAATGGTAAAAATATGTATAAAGCCGCTCTGTAGGTACCGGAAATTTTCTATTTAAAATTCTATATTCGTATGTTTTTTCACTGTCGCAGTAGCGTGGATGGAAATCCGGTTCCACTTCCTCCGAAAGCTGAATGCGTATATCCTCTGGAAGCCGCTGGTTTAAGGCATAGGAAATTTTCTCTCCCGGAATTCTGGTTTCTGTATCAAAAACAGCAACATTACCAAGGGCATGAACACCTGCATCTGTACGGCTGGCACCAATCGTCTCAATCTCCTCTCCCAAAAGATCAGACAAAGTTTCATTTAATACTCCCTGTACTGTAATTCCATTTGGCTGTGTCTGCCATCCACAATAATTTGTTCCGTCATAAGCAACAACAAGACCTACTCGTTTCATAACAACCTCCATTCCTGAGTTAACTATATTTTTTATTAGACAAAACTCCTGCCACCAGGGACAGGAGTCTTTCCTTTTATATTCCGATTACCCGGAAAACAACTGCTATCAGAAGATAAAAAACAATCGTTCCATATGCAAGATAATCCCGCTTTTCATAATGTAACGGTTTCATCTGTGTACGATTGTCCCCGCCATGATAGCAGCGTGCCTCCATGGCCATTGCCAGATCATTTGCACGGCGAAATGCGGAAATAAACAACGGCACAAGAAGAGGAACCATATTTTTCGCTTTCTGGATAATATTTCCGTTTTCAAAATCAGCACCCCTTGCAATCTGTGCTTTCATGATCTTATCTGTTTCCTCCAGAAGAATGGGAATAAACCGGAGAGCAATAGACATCATCATGGCAATTTCATGCACTGGCACATGTATTTTATTAAGAGGACGAAGCAAACGTTCCAGCCCGTCTGTAAGCTGATTCGGAGTGGTAGTAAGTGTCATAATGGAAGAACCGATCACAAGATACGTCAGGCGGATTGCCATTCTTCCCGCCAATATAAGCCCTTCTTTTGTTACTTTCAAAAAGCCCCATTTCCATAAGATTTCCCCAGGAGTAAGAAGCACATTAAACAATACCGTAACCATAAGAATTACAAAAATTGCTTTCAAACCTTTAAACATAAACTTCACAGGAACTTTGGAAAGTATGATCATCCCTGCCAGAAAAAGGGTCGCTACTGCATATCCCGGAAAGGTGTGGAACACAAACACAGAAATAATAAATGCCATTGTTCCAAGAAATTTTGTACGGGGATCCAGTCTGTGAAGAACAGAATCTGCCGGATAAAACTGGCCAAGTGTAATATCTCTAATCATTTTCTCTGACCTCCTTGAGAAGAGGGGATCCAATACGCCGAAGTGCAGAAAGAATACATTCTTTTGCTTCCTCCACAGTAGTAGCATCTGCATGATCTACAAGGCCTTTTCTCTTCAGATCATTCATAATATACGTAATCTGAGGGGCAGCCAGCCCCATAGCTTCTAATTCTTTATAATGGGAAAAAACGCTTTTCGGTGCATCGTCAAAAGCAACCTGCCCTTTATTCATGACAATTAAACGCTCCACGTATTTTGCAATATCCTCCATACTATGAGAAACCAAAATAATTGTAATTCCTCTTTCTTTGTGAAGAAGTGCAATCTGATCCAAAATATCATCACGTCCTTTTGGATCAAGTCCTGCTGTTGGCTCATCTAAAATCAGAATCTTAGGATTCATTGCAAGAACTCCTGCAATGGCAACACGTTTTTTCTGTCCGCCGGAAAGTTCAAAAGGAGATTTTCCGTAATTTTTTTCTTTAAATCCAACCTGCTGCAGCGCTTTTTTCGCTTCTTTCTCCGCTTCTTCTCTTGTAAGTCCCTGATTCATAGGGCCAAAACACACATCAGAAAGTACATCGCTTTCAAAAAGCTGATGTTCCGGATACTGAAATACAAGTCCGACCTGGCTTCGAAGTGCTCTTCTGTTATAATTTTCTTCCCAGATATCTTCTCCATTATAAAGAATTTTTCCGGATGTAGGCTGGATCAATGCGTTCAAGTGCTGGATCAATGTAGATTTTCCACTTCCTGTATGCCCGATCACCCCTATAAACTGCCCATCCGGTATCTTCAGATTTATATCCTTTAATGCATGAATTTCATATGCTGTTCCCGCACTGTAAGTATACATCACATCTTTTAATTCTATTGACATAAGGCACTCACCAATTCCTCTTTCGTCAGTATTCCTTCCGGAAGATCAACACCGGATTTTCTTAATTCATAAGCTAGCAATGTAACCTGCGGAACGTCCAGACGGTATTTTTTCAGCGTTTCCACCTGGGAAAAAATTTCTCTGGGAGTTCCCTGAAGCACTACATCACCGCCATCCATTACGTACACTTTATCTGCATGGATTACTTCTTCCATATAATGTGTGATCAAAATCACGGTTACTTTTTCTTTCTGATTTAATTCCCGCACAGCTTCCAGTACTTCTTTTCTCCCATTTGGATCCAGCATCGCTGTAGGCTCATCTAACACAATACATCTTGGATGCATGGCAACCACACCTGCAATGGCAACACGCTGCTTTTGCCCGCCGGAAAGTTTATTGGGAGAATGATGACGATATGCCGTCATTCCTACTTTTTTCAGACTGTCCTCTACGCGCTTCCATATATCTTCCGTAGGAATTCCCATATTTTCCGGTCCAAATCCTACATCTTCTTCCACGACAGTTCCAATAATCTGATTATCCGGATTCTGAAATACCATGCCTGCTTTCTGACGAATTTTCCAAAGTTCCGGTTCCTTTGTGGTATCCATATCGTCTACCCAAAGAGTTCCTTCTGTTGGAAGAAGAAGGGCATTTAGATGTTTTGCCAAAGTGGATTTTCCAGAACCATTATGACCCAGAATGGCTACAAATTCTCCTTCTTCTATATCAAGATCCACATCATTGACTGCCCGCTGCGTATCTTCAACATTTCCATTATCATCATATTTAAGATAATCAAATCCCAGCTTACATGCCTTGATAATTCCCATAATCTTCCTTTGTCTCCTTCATCCCGTTCCATACGGTATATGCTTCAGACTTTTGCCGCCTGATCCTCCCCAAGACCTGTCAGCTGATCGATCAAAGTCCAGATCTCTTCTTTTCCCTGTTTTGTTTCTGCTGAAAAAGGAATCAGGATACCGTCTTTTCGCAGTTTCAGGCCTTCTTTTATTGCTTTGATATTTTTTTGCACCTGACTTCTCTTTAATTTATCCAGTTTTGTGGCTATGATGATCGGCTCATATCCATTATGAAGAATCCAGTCATACATCTGCTTATCATTTGCAGAAGGCGCATGACGTATATCTACAAGGAGAAATACAGCCCGCAAATTCTGGGAAGTATGAAGATAGCGCTCTATCATTTTTCCCCATTTTTCTTTTTCTGCTGGAGAAACTTTTGCGTATCCGTATCCCGGTAAATCTACCAGATACATCGCTTCATTAATATTATAAAAGTTTATAGTCTGTGTCTTTCCCGGCTGGGAACTTGTACGTGCCAGAGCCTTCCTGTTCATAAGACCATTGATCAGAGATGATTTCCCCACATTGGATTTCCCTGCAAAAGCCACTTCCGGACGCTTTGTATCCGGCAATTTACTTGTAATTCCACATACAATATCCAGTGATACATTTTTAATAATCATTGGCTACCTCTCTATTTCACAAGTGCCTTTTTCAGCACTTTATCCATTGTATCCACAAAGGAAATCGTCAGACCATCTGTAATTTCCTTATCCATTTCCTCAACATCCGAACGATTTTGTTCCGGAACAAGGACTTCTTTTAATTTTGCATATTTTGCAGCAAGAAGTTTTTCTTTTAACCCGCCAATTGCCAGTACATGACCACGAAGAGTGATCTCACCTGTCATGGCAAGATCCGCCCGCACGGCTTTGCCTGTAATAGCGGAAAACATAGCTGTTGCCATAGTAATTCCTGCGGACGGTCCATCTTTTGGAACGGCGCCTTCCGGAATATGTATATGGATATCATGCTCCTGAAAGAAAAGGGAATCGATCTGATGCTTTTCGGCAATAGAACGGATATATGTGATTCCTGTCTGTGCAGATTCCTTCATTACATCTCCAAGCTGTCCTGTAAGAAGAAACTCTCCTTTTCCCGGCATCACATTCACTTCTATTTCAAGAGTATCGCCTCCTACCTGTGTCCAGGCAAGGCCTCTGGCAATTCCCACTTCGTCTTTTTTATTTGCCATAAGATAATTGAAACGTTCCCGGCCAAGGAAATCCGGAAGATTTTTCACTGTAACTGTCACTTTTTTCTTTCCGTCTTCCATGATTGCACGAGCTGTTTTTCTGCAAATTTTTCCAATATTCCGTTCCAGATCCCGGACACCGGCTTCTTTTGTATAATTATTAATGATCTTTCCAAGTGCTGCACTCTGGATCGTTAAAGAACCTTTTTGTATTCCATTTATTTCCATCTGCCTTGGAATGAGATGTTCCTTTGCAATATGTTCTTTTTCATTTTCAGAGTATCCTGAAATTTCAATCATTTCCATACGGTCGAGAAGTGGTCTTGGAATCCCCTGTACATCATTTGCTGTTGCAACAAATAACACTTCTGATAAATCCTGTGCCATTTCCACATAATGATCCGTAAAGCGGCTGTTCTGTTCCGGATCCAGAACTTCCAAAAGTGCAGAAGACGTATCCCCTTTATAATCACTGCTTGTCTTATCAATCTCATCAAGGAGCATAAGAGGATTATTCACTCCGGCCTGTTTCAAAGCTTCTGTAATTCTGCCCGGCATGGCTCCTACATAAGTTTTTCTATGTCCCCGGATTTCCGCTTCATCACGGACTCCCCCAAGGCAAATACGAACATACTTTTTATTCATAGCTTCTGCAATAGAACGGGCGATGGAAGTTTTTCCCGTTCCAGGAGGTCCCACAAGACAAAGAATCGGGCTTTTTCCTTTTTGCGTAAGTTTCCTTACAGAAAGAAATTCCATAATACGTTCTTTTACTTCTTTTAATCCGTAATGTCCATTCTGAAGGATTTTCCATGCTTCTTTCAGATCTTCTGAATCTTCTGACTTCTTATCCCACGGAAGAGCAAGAAGAGTTTCGATATATCCCCGAAGAACTGTGCTTTCTGCTGCATTGTTGTTCATACTTTTAAAGCGGTCTATCTCTTTACTAATCTTTTCTTTTACTTCTGAGGATGCCTGCAGTTTTTTCAATTTCTTTTTATATTCTTCTGCATCGTCTACTGTATTTTCCTCACCAAGCTCTTCTCGGATCAGTTTTAACTGTTCACGCAAAATATATTCACGCTGATTCTGATCAATACGCGCTTTTATTTTTTTCTGCAGATCTTTTCCAATCTGGATCACTTCAATTTCATTGCTTAAAATCGCCCCTAAAAGCTCATATCGTTCTTTCAGGGAAACAGCTTCCAAAAGCTTCTGTTTATTCTGATAGGACAGGGAAAGATTCACTGAAATCTGTTCTACTAACTCTTCCAGATCTTCTATATTCATAATCTGGTTCACAAGCTCTTTGCTCACTTTTCCGCTTTCCATACAAAAACGCTGAAACAATTCACGAATACTGCGGTACATCGCCTCTTTTACAGCCGGCGGATATGTTTCTTCATCCTCCGGGACAAGCTCAGACACTTCTCCTTCCAGAAACGGGGATTCCTGTACAAAATTCAAAAGTTCGGCTCTTTGTGTTCCTTCTACAAGAACACGCAAAAGGTTCTGAGGCAGCTTTACTACCTGTTTAATATACGCAATTGTTCCTACCTGATACAAATCCAGAAGTCCCGGAGTTTCTACCTCCGGATCTTTCTGCGTAATCAAAAACAACTTCTGGTCATGAAGCATAGCCGCCTCAATAGCCTTAATGGAACGTTCTCTGCTTACATCAAAATGTACGATCATTCCAGGTAAGATTGTCGTTCCCCTAAGCGCAATTGCAGGCAGCACATGAATTGGATTCATCATCTATGTCATTCCTTCCTAAGCGGTTTCCGGTTTTCCTTTTTTACGTGGATGTGTGCTTCTTTTTGGCTGTTTCATCTCCACTGCCGGTGCTTCACCACGCTCCAGCTCCGGTTCTCCGGTTCCCTCCACAACTTCTTTTGTGATGGTACATTTGCGAATGGTACTGTCTGACGGTATTGTATACATAAGATCCATCAGAGAATTTTCCATGATCGCACGAAGACCTCTGGCTCCTGTCTTTCTTTCCAGTGATTTTCTGGCAACAAGTTCCAATGCCTCTTCATGGAAATCCAACTCTACCCCATCCATCTCAAATAATTTATGATACTGTTTTGTAAGGGCATTCTTTGGCTCGCGCAAGATACGGATCAATGCTTTTTCATCCAGTGCCTCCAAAGATACTACTACCGGCACACGTCCGATAAATTCCGGAATCAAACCAAATCGGATAAAATCTTCCGGCATTACATCTTTTAAGACTTCCCCTACATTTCGCTCTTCCTGAGCAGAAACCTCTGCTCCGAAACCGATTGATTTTGTATTCTGTCTGGCCTCAATGATCTTCTCCAGTCCGTCAAATGCGCCTCCGCAAATAAAGAGGATATTCGTTGTATCGATCTGGATAAACTCCTGATGAGGATGCTTTCTTCCACCCTGCGGCGGAACACTGGCAACGGTTCCTTCTAAAATTTTCAAAAGAGCCTGCTGCACACCTTCTCCCGATACATCACGGGTAATAGATGCGTTTTCAGACTTTCTCGTAATCTTGTCAATTTCATCAATATAAATAATTCCGTACTGTGCTCTTTCTACATCATAATCTGCTGCCTGAATAATTTTCAGAAGAATATTTTCCACATCCTCCCCCACGTATCCTGCTTCTGTAAGGGTGGTAGCATCCGCAATGGCAAACGGTACATTTAAAAGTCTTGCCAGAGTCTGTGCCAGAAGTGTTTTTCCTGAACCGGTAGGTCCCAACATAAGAATGTTACTTTTTTGAAGTTCTACATCTGTACTTCCTGAAGCAGTCACACGTTTGTAGTGATTATATACTGCTACAGCCAGCGCTTTCTTTGCAGCGTCCTGACCAATTACATAATCATCCAGAATTTTATGAATTTCTTCCGGCTTCATCAGATTAATGTCAGAACCATAATCCGAATCCTGGTTATACATACCGAATTCTTCTTCCATGATCTCCGAACAGATTCCAATACATTCATCACAAATAAATACTCCGTCCGGCCCTGCAATCAGTTTTCTTACCTGATCCTCTGTTTTATGACAAAAGGAACATCTGACTTTTCCATCTCTTATTTTATCTGCCATGGACTTTTTACTTTCCTTTCTATATCCCATATGGTAATTTTTCTATATAATTTCCTATATAGCAAGATAAGACTCCTGCGGTTTACAGGAGTCTTTTCTTTTGCGTACTGCATTATTTATGCACAACAACACCATCTATTAAACCGTAAGCTTTCGCTTCTTCCGCAGACATATAATTGTCGCGGTCTGTATCGCGTTCTACAACCTCGTAAGGCTGACCGGTGTTTGCTGCGAGAATCTCATTTAAGGTTCTCTTTGTTTTTGCGATATGGTCCGCTACAATCTGAATCTCTGTAGCCTGTCCCTGCGCACCGCCGGACGGCTGATGAATCATAATAGTAGAATTCGGCAGAGCAAATCTCTTTCCTTTTGTTCCACCTGCCAGAAGAAATGCGCCCATGCTGGCTGCCATTCCAAGACAGATTGTGGAAACATCGCATTTAATATATTTCATGGTATCGTAAATTGCCATACCGGCTGTCACAGAGCCTCCCGGACTGTTGATGTACAACTGGATGTCCTTACCCGGATCTTCTGCTTCCAGGAAAAGGAGCTGTGCCACAATCAGGCTGGCGCTCACGTCGGTAACTTCTTCACCAAGGAAAATAATTCTGTCATTCAGAAGCCTGGAATAAATATCGTAGCTTCTTTCCCCCCTGCTTGTCTGCTCAATGACATAAGGTACAAAACTCATATTTACCTCCCGCAGTATATGCTGCTTTTCTATTGCGCTGTGTTAACAAATGGAAGATGAAAATTAAGCTTCTTTTGCAGCTTCTGCAACAAATGTAACGGCTTTCTGTACAGCCATATCATTTTTCATCTGTTCCATTTCACGCTCACCAATCAGTTCTTTTAATTTGTCTGCTTCCATTTTATACATTTCAGCCATTTTGGAGATTTCTTCATTTACTTCTTCATCTGTTGGCTGAATATTTTCAACTTCTGCAATTTTCTCAAGAACAAGTCTTGTCTGGATTCTCTTAAGAGCCTGTGGCTTCATGTCTTCCATCATTTTTTCTGCGCTCTGGCCTGTGAACTGGAAGTACTGTTCCATGGAAAGTCCCTGAGACTGCATTCTTCTTGCAAAATCATCCATCATCTGACGGCACTGTGTATCGATCATTGCATCCGGAATATCCATCTGTGCATTTTCAATTACTTTTTCGATTGCAGCATCTTCTTTTGCACGAAGTGCTTCTTTTTCTTTGCTTTCTGTAAGATTTTTCTTTACATCTTCTTTGTACTCTGCAAGTGTATCAAATTCAGAAACATCTTTTGCAAAATCATCGTTTAATTCCGGAAGTTCTTTTGCTTCGATCTTCTTAACATCACACTGGAATACAGCTGCTTTTCCAGCAAGTGTTTTTTCCTGATATTCTTCTGGGAAAGTCACATTTACTTCTACATGTGCACCTGTAGTTGCGCCGATCAGCTGATCTTCAAATCCCGGAATAAATGTGTTGGAACCAAGTGTCAGCGGATAGTCTTCGCCTTTTCCACCATCAAATGCAACACCGTCTACAAATCCTTCAAAATCGATTGTAACGATATCGTCTTTTGCAGCTGCACGATCTTCTACTGTGATTGTTCTGGAGTTTTTCTCCTGTTCACGTTTTACTGCAGCTTCTACTTCTTCTTCTGTTACTTCGATTTCTGCTTTCGGTACTTCTACTCCTTTGTAGTCACCTAAAGTCACTTCTGGTTTTACTGCAACTTCAGCTGTAAAGATTAAAGCTTTGCCTGGCTCCATCTGTGTTACATCGATCTGTGGCTGGGAAACGATTTCCAGATCACATTCGGAAAGAGCTTTGCTGTAATGCTCCGGAATCAGGGCATTTACTGCATCTTCAAGGAAAATTCCTTTTCCGTACATCTGCTCGATCATTTTTCTCGGCGCTTTGCCTTTACGGAATCCAGGAATGCTGATTCTGCCTTTTGCTTTCTGGTATGCACTCTGCATTGCTTTCTCTAAATCTTCAGCGGAAACTTCAATTGTAAGTTTCGCCATGTTTTTTTCCATTTTCTCCACCTGTAAACTCATTTCGTGTGTTCCTCCTTAAATTATATCAGGTTGCTATATAAATATTTTTATATTTCTGCCTATTGTCCCTACTATACGAGGGTACAGTCATTGTAATAGTATAGCACAAGCCAAATCAAAACGCTAGTGTTTTTTCAAAAATATACGATGGATTGGGCGATTTCCTGCGCTTTTTCCATTCCTCTTAACTGTCCGATAAGAGACAATCCAAAATCAATGGCCGTTCCAAGCCCCCGACTTGTAGTAACATTGCCGTCAACTGCTACGGGTTCCTCTATCAGAACAGCTCCTTTCAGCTTATCCATAAAGGAAGGATAAGATGTTGCTTTTCTTCCTTCCAGTATTCCCAGATCTGCCAGAACACTTGGTGCCGCACAAATGGCTGCCACTTTTCCACCTTTGTTATAGAAATTTTTCAAAAGTTCCATAAGAGGTGCATATTCTGCCAAATGCTTTGTACCCGGCATTCCTCCTGGAAGCACCATCATTTCTGCATCAGAAAAATCTGTTTTTTCAAATGTACTATCTGCCTGGATCGTGACTCCATGAGAAGATATTATTTCCTTTGTATCTTTAATAGAAATCATCTGCATGTCGATACCAGCTCTCCGCATCAGATCCACAACTGTCAATCCTTCAACTTCTTCAAAACCATCCGCCAGAAAAATATATACTTTACTCATTATCCATCCTCCTGCCATATTCCGGGCTCTGATCAGTCTCACAGCCTTTATACACTACATTTTACAGGAGGTTATTATATCATTTTCCTTTCATTTTTACAATAAAAAGGGTATACTATTTTCAGACTGATATTTATGTATTTAACCAAAGGAGGCATTATGGAAATCGAACGTAAATTTCTTATTCAAGCGGAAAATCTTCCCTCAGATCTCTCCCAATACCCCTGTCTTCATATTGAACAGGGATACCTTTGTACAGAACCGGTAGTGCGCATACGCCGGCAAAACGACGATTACTATCTCACCTATAAATCGAAAGGTTTTCTGGCAAGGGAAGAATATAATCTCCCACTTACAAAACAGTCCTATGCACACCTAAAAGAAAAAGCAGACGGAATTGTAATTTCCAAGGATCGATACATCCTGCCGGAAAAAAACGGACTTTCTATTGAACTGGATATCTTCCATGAAGCATACGAAGGACTTCTTCTTGCAGAAGTAGAATTCCCCTCTCAGGAAGATGCTGAAAATTATATTCCCCCTCTCTGGTTCGGAGAGGATGTTACTTATTCGTCTAAATACCATAATAGTACGCTTAGCAAAGGGGACTGGGTACTTTGAGTTGGGCAAAAAGCCGCAATTTTTGTTTACTATTGACCATCCAGGTTATACGTATATGGTAGAATACGTTTCAATATTTTATAAGACATATTATTTAGATAAATTAAAATTTATTGAGCAGGTGAATTTTCGAAAGGAGCACAGCAGTGTTATTAAAGACATTCAGCATGTGGGGAGCACTTCTATAACATCCATAAAAGCGAAACCCATCATTGATATTGCAGTTGCAGTTGATAATTTTGAAGACGTTCTTGCTTTGAAAAAGGAATTAGAACTTGCAGGTTTCTATTATCGTCCCCAATCAAAGCCAGTTCTTAAAAATCAGTTGCTGTTTGCCTGTGGCAGTTATTATGATGGCAGTGGAAATTTACAAACGCATTTTATTCATGTCGTTCATACTAATAGTGTGGATTGGCTAAATTATATTAATTTCAGAGATTATCTTAATAATACACCGTTAGCTGCAAAAGAGTATGAGAATTTAAAAATAATCCTTGCGTCAAAAGTACCTGTTCATGGTGGCAGAGAGGAGTATTGCAACGGAAAATGCGATTTTATTACTCAAATATTAAAAAAAGCTTCTGTCACTTCCTAAAGTCTCCTCACCATTCGGTGATTACAATAATTCCACCTAAAAAGGCACTATCCTTTCGAATAGTGCCTACAAATATGAAACTGTTGATCTTTTATCTTTATAATTTCTTTCCTTTGTCTGCTGCAGCACAAAGTGCTTCAAAAACAGCGCTTCTAAATCCTGCCTTCTCTAATGTGCGTACGCCTTCAATCGTAGATCCTGCCGGAGAGCAAACCATATCTTTTAATTCGCCGGGATGCATTCCTGTTTCCAAAAGCATTTTTGCACTTCCAAGAACAGCCTGTCCAGCCAGATGATATGCCTGCTTTCTTGGCATTCCCTGCGCCACAGCTGCATCTGCCATAGCCTCCAGAAACATAAATACATATGCGGGAGAACATCCTGTCACTGCACTTAAAGCTTCCATTAAGCGTTCCGGAATCCTTTCTGTTTCCCCGAAACTGTCTGTAATTTCACAAATTGTTTTTTTCTCTTCTTCTGATACTCTGCTGTTAAAGCAGATACCTGTCATACCTTCTCCCACCTGTGCCGGTGTATTTGGCATCATTCTTACTACCTTTAAAGGCTGTCCGCTTTTTTCTTCCAACCATGCAAGCGTTTTTCCAGGTGCAATTCCCACTATTGTATGTTCCGGTGTGAGAAGATCTTTTATCTGTTCCAGTACCTCCTCATAAAACTGAGGCTTCACTGCAAGCACTACAAGTTTTGTGGATTTTGCCACTTCGCGATTGTCCATAGTGGTAACAACCCCAAGTTTTTCTTTGCTTCTTCTGCTTCCTTCTTCAGTAAGATTCGATACCAGGATCTCTTCCCTGGAAAAAATCCCTTTCCGAAGAATCCCTCCGATCATAGCAGATGCCATATTTCCACAACCAATAAAACCTATTTTCATTTTATTATTTCCTCCTTGGAGAACTAGAATTTCCCTATAGAAATCTCCCTTCCCCTGCTCTTTTTTTCAGTATATTACACTTTTCTTCATAAGTAAAGATAAGCCTTTTTCTTGCATTTTATTTTTTATAGTGCTATAATTTAATTTGTTCGCAGATATAGTTCATTGGTAGAACATCAGCTTCCCAAGCTGAGGAGGCGGGTTCGATTCCCGTTATCTGCTTAAAGGCCGGGATTACAAATTTTGTATTCCCGGCTTTTTCTATTATATTTTTCTTAAGATTCCACTGCTTTCTTTGCATAAGCCGTAGTAACAAGATCTTCATAATCCACCTGGGTATGAAGTTCTCCTGCTTCCTTCAGAATATCCTCCAGCAGCTGAAAACTTTCTTTTTCAAAAATCAAATTCTCTTTCCATGTTCCCTGATCATGATACCTCTTTACAATTGTTGTAATGGTTTCCAAATCCGTTTCCGGAAACTGAGGGGCAATTACCTCTGCAATTTCTTCCGGTGTATGTTTCTGAACGTATTCCATTCCTTTTTGCAATCCATTTGTAAATTTCTGTAAGATTTCCGGATTCTTTTTCATATAGCTGGACTTTGCACAGTAAGAAGTATAAGGAACATATCCCGAATCCGTTCCAAGAGAAGCCACTACATATCCTGCACCTTCTTTTTCCAACGCAGTTGCAGACGGCTCAAATTCCACGCTAAAATCCCCTTTTCCTCCAGAAAAGGCCGCAGCCGTAGATCCAAAATCAATACTCTGATCAATTTCCAGATCTGTTTCCGGATCCAACCCCTGTTGTTTCAAAATATATTCAAATACCATTTCCGGCATTCCACCTTTTCTACCTCCGAGTACTTTTTTTCCTCTTAAATCTGACCACTTAAAATCCGGCATTTCTTCTCTTGCAACGAGAAAGTTTCCTGCCCGCTGTGTTAATTGTGCAAAATTAATCACAGGATCATTGGCACCTTCCTGAAAAGCATAGATGGATGCTTCTGCACCCATAAATCCAATTTCTGCTTCTCCTGATAAAACAGCCGCCATTACCTTATCCGCTCCAAATCCAGTCTGCAATGTAAGATCAAGTCCCTCATCCTGAAAATACCCTTTTTCAATGGCAACATACTGAGGTGCATAAAAAATAGAATGTGCAACCTCATTCAATGTAACTTTTTGTTTTTGTTTTGTTTCTGCAGATACTGTAAACGACAAAGACATTACTGCCAGTACAACCGCTGTACAAACTGCAATCCATTTTTTCATAAAAATCTCCTGCACTATTTTGCTCTCTTTCTATCCTATGAAAGAAGATAAGACCTGTGCATGAATAGATTTCTATGATGCCAAATCTGTTTTTCCATGCTATAATAAATCCACCAGAGGATCCCAACGATCCTATCTCAATTAGGAGGAAAATAAATGGAACAGAATCGAGAATGCGGTGTACTGCTTCCCATCAGCAGTCTGCCGTCAAAATACGGAATCGGATGTTTTTCAAAAAGTGCTTACGCATTTGTAGACTCTCTGGAGAAAGCCGGCCAAAGCTGCTGGCAGATTCTCCCCCTTGGTCCAACCAGTTATGGGGACTCTCCTTATCAGTCTTTCTCTACTTTTGCAGGAAACCCCTATTTTATCAGTTTGGAAGATTTGATCGAAGAAGGGGTTCTTACCAAAAAAGAATGTGACAAAATGGATTTTGGAAATAACCCATCCAGCATTGACTATGCCAAAATTTACAAATCCCGCACTGTTCTTTTGCGCAAAGCTTATCAGCGAAGCAAGATCAGTGAAAATCCGGATTTTTGCAAATTTCAGCAGGAACAGGGATGGTGGCTGAAAGATTATGCTTTATTCATGGCAGTAAAAGACCGTTTTCACGGTGCGCCATGGAGTGAATGGGCTGAAGACATCCGTTTCAGGTGGCAAAATGCCCTTGATTACTACCGCAAAGAATTATATTTTGATATTGAATTTCAAGAATATATGCAGTTTAAATTCTATGAACAGTGGAACGCTCTAAAAGACTACGCAAATAAAAAAGGAATCCGGATTATCGGTGATATTCCTATCTATGTTGCTATGGACAGTGCCGATACATGGGCAAGCCCGTGGCTGTTTAAACTGGATGACAAAAATCAGCCTACACAGGTGGCCGGATGCCCGCCTGACGGTTTTTCCGCAACAGGACAGCTTTGGGGCAATCCACTTTATAACTGGGAGGTTCACAAACAATCCGGATTTGAATGGTGGATCAAACGGATTGAACATTGTTTTTCCATGTACGATATTGTCAGAATCGATCATTTCCGTGGATTTGATGAATATTATGCCATTCCTTTCGGGGATAAAACAGCTGAAAACGGCTGGTGGGAAAAAGGACCTGGAATGGATCTGTTCCGCGCAGTCTCCAACCGCCTTGGAGAACGTAATATCATCGCAGAAGATCTGGGATTTATGACTGACTCTGTAAAACAGCTTGTAAAAGATTCCGGATATCCAAATATGAAAGTGATTGAATTTGCTTTTGACGAACGGGATACCGGTAATACAAGTGATTATATGCCACATAATTATTCAAGAAACTGTGTTGTCTATACAGGAACCCATGACAACGAAACATTAACCGGATGGTTCCACAATATTTCCCCGGAAGAAAGAAAACTGGTTCGGGAGTATCTGAACAATTTCCATGACAAAGACGAAATGATCTACAAAGATATCATCTGTCTCGTTATGCGCAGTGTAGCAAACCTTTGTATTATCCCTATGCAGGATTATCTGGGCCTGGGAAATTCTGCCCGCATCAACCAGCCTTCCACTCTTGGATGCAACTGGAAATGGCGTATGACAGACAAACAGTTTTCAAAAGCTCTCTGCACAGAAATGCATGATCTGGCAGAAAGATACGGTCGTTTACATGTAAAACCAAAGGACACTGTTTAACAGTTGTCCTTCCCAAAAAGGAGATTTCTATGCGTCTAAATTCATATTGCCTTTGCTGCCACATCAACAAACAGGAAGAACAAATACGTGATTTTTCAGATGAAGAAAAAAAACTCACCTATATGAGACATATTTTTCGCCGTCTGTCCCAACCGGAAGAAGATGACTGTTCTCCAAGCCTTGCTGCAGAATTTGAGAAATATTTTTCTTCCTTTTGGAACGTCCGGTCTAAAGACTATACAGATATCAAAAAAGAATTCAATCTGCTCATGATGGATCTTGAAGAAAAATTGCGTATTTCTATTCGCTCTCAAAAAGATCCTCTTCAAAAAGCTCTGGTTTATGCAAGAACCGGGAATTATATTGATTTTGCTGCACTGTCCCATGTAAAAAAAGAAGAAATGTTATCTCTTATGGATGAGGCAAGCAGCGATACCCTTGATGCAGCTGAATATGATCAATTCTGCAAAGAATTAAAATCAGCCCATTCTCTCGTGTATTTAACGGATAATTGCGGAGAAATCGTCTTGGACAAACTGGTGGTAGAATTTCTCATGGAAAAATTCCCACATCTTAATATCACTGTCATTGTTCGAGGGCTTCCCTTTGCCAATGATGCAACTATGGAAGATGCCCAAATGTGTGGTCTTACAAATCTTGTACCTGTCATTGGAAATGGAAGTGATGTTGGCGGAACATGGCTCCCTCATATCAGCAGCGAAAGCCGCTCTATTATTGAAAATGCAGATGTGATCCTTGCAAAAGGACAGGGGAATTTTGAAACGCTCCATGGATGCCATCTTAATATTTATTATCTCTTTTTATGTAAATGCCTCTGGTTCATGCGCATGTTCCACGCCGAAAAATTCCAGGGCATGTTTGTAAACGAAAATCGTATCCCCACAGAAGAATAAAGCAATGTGACACATTTTTTTAATGCTGTCTTACATTTTTCGTCATAATGACAAGAACCTTGCAGAAAGTTTGTACAATTCTTCTCTATTCCTTTTATCCTGTTTTCGTTATACTGATAACAGTAAAAGTCAACAAAAAATGGGTCATAAAAGACAATCATTATATTTGGAGGAAAAATCATGGCAAGTTTATCTTTACAGCACATTAACAAAACTTATCCAAACGGTTTTCAGGCAGTAAAAGACTTCAATCTGGAAATCGAAGATAAAGAATTTATCATCTTTGTAGGTCCTTCCGGATGTGGTAAATCCACAACTCTGCGTATGGTAGCAGGACTGGAAGAAATCACAAGCGGTACTTTAAAGATTGGCGACAAAGTTATGAACGATGTAGAGCCAAAAGATCGTGATATCGCAATGGTATTCCAGAACTACGCTCTTTATCCACATATGACAGTATATGATAACATGGCTTTCGGTCTTAAACTTCGTAAAGTACCGAAAGATGAAATTGATAAAAAAGTACGTGAAGCAGCAAGAATCCTTGACCTTGACAAACTTCTTGATCGTAAACCGAAAGCTCTTTCCGGTGGTCAGAGACAGCGTGTTGCAATGGGTCGTGCTATCGTTCGTGATCCTAAGGTATTCCTTATGGATGAGCCGCTGTCAAACCTGGATGCTAAACTTCGTGTACAGATGCGTATTGAGATTTCCAAAATCCACCAGAGACTGGGCGCAACTATCATCTACGTAACACATGACCAGACAGAGGCTATGACTCTTGGTACCAGAATCGTTGTTATGAAAGATGGCGTTGTTCAGCAGGTAGACACTCCTCAGAACTTATACCAGAAACCAGGCAACTTATTCGTAGCCGGATTTATGGGATCTCCTCAGATGAACTTCCTTGATGCAGAAATTCTGGAAAAAGGCGGCAACGTAATCGCCAAAATCGGCGAATATGAATTAATCATTCCGGCTGCAAAAGCTAAAGCTCTTAAAGACAACAGCTATGTAGGAAAAACAGTTGTTATGGGTATCCGTCCGGAAGATATTCATGATTCCCAGATGTTCATTGAAGCATCTCCAAGCGCTGCTATGTCTTCTGTTGTTAAAGTTTACGAACTTCTTGGTGCAGAAGTATTCCTGTACTTTGATGTTAACGGAACTCAGATCACTGCAAGAGTAGATCCACGTACAACAGCAAAAACAGGTGATCCAATCAACTTCGCTTTTGATATGGAAAAAGCTCATTTCTTTGATAAAGAAACAGAACTTGTTATCACAAACTAAAATTTACAAAAAATTTGTCCGGGGAAAATTCCCCGGACTTTTTCTATTCTGTATAACGCTCACGAATAATAGTGATTATCATAAGAAAGGATATGTTTCATGAAATTACAGCACATACTCCAGAAATGTCTGGAAGACTGGAAAAATATAAGCAAGCTGGATTTTTGCCTTTTAGATGAAGAAAACAATGTTTATGTTTCCACCTGTGAGAAAAAACTCCCCGCTGCGGAACGTCTTTCCGATTTCCGTTTATCTTCGGCTCTCTGTCTGTCCAATACCAGCTGTTCTTTTTATAAAATCAAAGAAAATGAACAGATCCTCTATATTCTACTTGTATGGGGCAGCTCTGATGCCGCTCCTACCATTGGAGAACTTGCAGTCTGCCAGATTGAAAGTCTCATAACGGCATATGCAGAAAAAAATGACAAAAATACATTTATGCAGAATATCCTTCTTGGACGCTATCCGGAAATGGAAATGTTTAACAGAGCCAAAAAACTTCACATAAGCACCTCTGCACCAAGAGCGGTTTTTCTTGTTGAAACACGCCAGCATAAAGATGAAAATGCACTGGCTACTATACGAAATATTTTTTCCGCCCGTACAAAAGATTTCATCACTGCTATAGATGATTCCGGAATTATCATCATCCGGGAACTTCAGTCTACAGAAAATATATCGGATCTGGAAGATACTGCTTTTATGCTTGTGGACATGCTTAATACAGAAGCTATGACATCTGCCTGGGTTTCTTACAGCAATATTGCCGGAGATATCAAACAGCTTTCCAATGCATACAAAGAAGCCCGTACCGCCCTTGAAGTTGGCAAAATCTTCTATGCAGACAAAAATGTTTTTGGATACAGCCGTCTTGGAATCGGCCGTCTGATCTATCAGCTCCCTGTCGATATTTGCGAAATGTTCATCCAGGAAATATTCAAAAATGAAACACTGGATTCCATTGATGAAGAAACTCTAAACATCATCCGTACGTTCTTTGAAAATAACTTAAATCTTTCCGAAACTTCCCGACAGCTTTATGTGCATCGTAATACTCTCGTATATCGCTTTGAAAAACTGCAAAAAAAATTCGGTCTGGATCTGCGAACCTTTGAAGATGCACTTACTTTCAAAATTTCCATGATGGTTGTTGATTACATCCACTACTCCCGCAAACACTGATTTTTTATTCTTTCAAAAGCATTATTTTTTCAGGGGGAAAATACAAAAAAGCCGGCGAGTTCTCTTCCTTTGGAGGCTCGCCACTTTTTTGTTTTATCCACCATATAGCCTCTGATTCCAACATATTTCCACATTTTACAAGATACTGATATTCAAACGGGCTTTCGATACGCTCCGTAATCTGAACCTCTGCCACGTTTTCTTCCAGTGTATTTGACTTTTCTGATACCAGCCAATGCCCCCGTATTGCTGCATGTGTATGTTCTGCAAGAACTTCTTGTTCTGTATACAATTTCATATTCCAGTCGCATGCATATATATGATGATCATCCAGACGTTCTATGGCTGTTATATTTTTACACCCTGTAAGGCGTGCTGCCTCCACGGTTTCCGGCTGTTCAAATAATTCTCTCGTGTTTCCTGTAACAAGAATTTGTCCATTTTTTAAAAGAGTAAGGCTATGGCAAAAACGAAATACCTCTTCACGGCTATGAGTCACAAGGATCATATCCCCTTTATATTCTCTGAGAAATTCCTTCATATCCCTCTGAAGTACATCTTTCAAATAACTATCAAGAGCTGAAAATGGTTCGTCAAGAAGAATCACTTCCGGTTCTCCTATCATCATACGTGCCAATGCAACTCTTTGCTTCTGCCCTCCTGAAAGCTGCGATGGATATCGCTTTTCCAAACCATCCAGATGATACCGGCGTATATATTCCTGAACCTTCTCCTTTGCGTCTTTTTTATCTCCCCGAAATCCACATCTAATATTTTTTTCCACTGTCATAGATGGAAATAACGCATAATCCTGAAACAAATATCCGACCCGGCGTTTCTGTGGTTTTTCATTTATTCCCTTCTCCGAATCAAACACTGTTTTTCCATTTATTACAATCTTTCCCGAATCCGGTGTCTCAATCCCCGCAATGCAACGAAGCGTCATGCTTTTTCCGCTTCCCGAAGCCCCCAGTATCCCCATGGAAGAAACACTGGTATCAATCTTTACTTTCAGCCGGAAATCTTTAAATTTTTTTTCAATATCTACAAAGATTGCCATTATATCCACCTTTTTGTCTTTATCCCTTTTCCAGAAACAAAATTGATCAAAGCTACGATCACAAAGGATAACAGTACGATTACGATTGTCCAAAAACCTGCTGTCCCAAAGTTTCCTGCTGCTGTTTCTGCAGCAATAGCCACAGAAACCGTTCTTGTTTTTCCAAGAATATTTCCCGCCAGCATAGAAGTAGCTCCATATTCTCCCATTGCTCTTGCAAATGCCAAAACCGTTCCGGATGCAATTCCCGGTGATGCAGAAGGCATCATTACTTTCCAGAAAATTTCACGTTCACTCATTCCAAGTGTCTGACCAGCATATAAGAGATTAATATCCACCTGCTCAAAAGCTGCTCTGGCATTCCGATACATAAGGGGAAAGGCAATGACCGCTGCCGCAATTACACATCCTTTCCAGGTCTGTACAATCTTAATATCAAATTCCTGAAACAAAAAACTTCCAAATGGACGCTTTAAACTAAAAACCAGCAAAAGGCAAAATCCTGCCACTGTAGGCGGAAGTACAAGAGGCATTGTAAGGATCCCATCTAAAATACTCCTGGCTCCAGTGGAAAGTTTCATAACCTTCCTGGCACAATAAACTCCAAGAAAAAAAGCTATGACAGTTGCTACGGCTCCTGTTTTTATGGAAATCCAAAGAGGACTCCAATCTATATTTTCTAAAAATCCTATCATTTTACCTCTGTATATGCAGCAAATCCATATTCTTCAAATACCTTTAACGCCTCTTCACTTTGAAGATATTCCAGGAATGCTTCTGCTGTTTTTGTCTCTTCTTCTGAAGCTTCTTTATCCTCTACAAGACCAGCCGGATAAAGAACAGGGGTTTCAAGGCTTCCCTCCGGTGCCTCTGCCAGTACCTCTACTTTATCTGCAACAGATGCTGCATCTGTTGCATAAACAACCCCGATTTCATTGCTGCCTTCACTCACGCTTGCAAGAACTTCCGTTACATTTTTTCCTTCGTTGATTTCCATTTTCTCTACCTGGTCAAGAATATCCAGGTTTTTAAAAATTTCACGTGCATACTGACCTACCGGCACACTCTCTCCTGCTAAAGCAAGATTCTTTGCCTCTGTAATATTTTCAAATCCTGTTACTTTTGTCTCTTCTCCTGTGGGTTTGATCAAAACCACTTTATTTTCCAGAAGATCTACAACAGAATCCTCTTTTACAAGTTTCTCTTCTACAAGAGCATTCATCTGTTTTTCAGCGGCAGAGAAAAACACATCGCATCTTCCGCCTTCTTCAATCTGTGTCTGCAAAGTTCCAGAGCTGTCTGCATTATATAAAATTTTCACATCCGGATGGATTTCATTAAAATCCTTTTGGATTTCTTCCATTGCATTGCTAAGGCTTGCTGCAATAAACACATAAATCTCTCCCTGTAACTCTCCATCCTTTTCTGCTGCTGCTACAGGCATAGCTGCAGAAGAACATATAATTGCGCCTGCCATTAATACGGTTAATACTCTTTTTTTCATTTCATTCCCTCTCCTTTAATTCATTTTTGTTTTGTTTTGTTCTGTTTTATTCATTTTACTGAAAATATATCATCTTGTCAATTTGATTTTGCCGTGGTATCATAAATGTGTAAATAACAATAGAAGAAATGAGGATTTTATCATGAAATTAAGCGCACGTAATCAATTAAAAGGAAAAGTTGTCAGCATTCAAAAAGGAGCTGTAAATTCCATCGTATCCATAGATATCGGTGGAGGAAATATTCTTACCTCTACTATTTCCTGCGCTGCAGTAGAAGAACTGGATCTTAAAGTTGGCTCTGATGCATATGCAATTATTAAAGCCACAAATGTTATGGTAGGAATTGATGACTAAATTTTATACCGCTCAGGAAATTGCCGATAAATTAAAGATCAAAAAAACAACGGTTTATGAACTGATCAAACGAGGAGAACTTCCCTCCTCCAAGATTGGCAAACAACTTCGTGTAAGCGAAACACAACTTTCTGAGTATTTAAATCGCTGTTCCGGCACCTGTCAGGAACAGCTCCCGGATACCCCTGATTTTCAGCCGGAAAGTTCTCTTTTAAAAAGAGACTATCTTCTTCATTCCAATGGATTGATTCTATGCGGGCAAACTTCTCCCGCTTTAGAGCTTTTATTGACAAAGATGTCTATTCATCCTAATGGAATTCCCATATTGCAGTCTCATATGAACAGTTATAACGGTCTTTACAGTCTATATTTTGGAAAGGCTCATATTGCATCTGCCAGTCTTACTGCAGAAGAAATACAATGTCTTGTTCCTGGAACCCCTCTTACCGTTATCTGTTTGTACGAGTATAAAATCGGTCTTTATGTGAAATCAGGAAATCCTAAGAACATCAAAACTTTAAAAGATCTCCTTCGCCCGGATGTTTCCTTTGCCAATCGGGAAAAAGGCAGTACTCGGCGAATTTTTCTTGACCGTGTACTTATGAGGGAACACCTTTGCACTGATAAAATTTCAGGATACAAAAACGAAATGGTTTCCGATCTTTCCACTGCAGCTGCTATTTTAAACGAAACTGCAGATGCAGCTATTGGAGAAGAACTCATTACCAGGCAAACAAAATCTTTGGAATTTCTTCCACTGGAAAAGCTTCCCATGTACCTTGTAATTGAAACTTCTAATTTAGAAAAGCCGGGATTTTCCACTCTTTTAGAAATCATCAGCTCTCAGGACTATCGTACAATCCTGAAAAATCAAACAGGATACGACACCGAGCATACAGGAGATATTTTATCTTTCTAAAAATCTCAACAAAAAAACTGTACAAACGTACAGTTTTTTTGTTTCTCAATTTTCTTTTTCCCATCCTCTTGTGCATTGTACTGCTTTTTTCCATCCTCTAAGAAGATGTTCTCTTTTTTCATCATTAATTGCCGGAGAGAAAGTGCGCTCCATATTCCAATTTGTCTGTACTTCATCTGCATTTTCCCAAAATCCTGTTGCCATTCCCGCCAGATATGCAGCCCCTAAGGCTGTTGTTTCAATACAACACGGACGTACCACTTCAGCATTTAAAACATCTGCCTGAAACTGCATAAGAAAATCATTTGCACTTGCTCCGCCGTCTACTCGCAGAGAGTTTAAATGTACCCCTGCATCCTTTTCCATCGCTTTTATAACATCATTTACCTGATACGCCAGGGATTCCACAGTAGCACGAATAAAATGTGCTTTTCCGGCTCCTCTTGTAAGCCCCAGCACAGCTCCCCTTGCATACTGGTCCCAGTAAGGCGCACCCAGCCCTGCAAATGCCGGAACTACATAAACACCATTTGTATCCGGAACAGAACGACAATATTTTTCTGATTCCGAAGCATGTTCCAACAATTCCATTTCATCCCGAAGCCACTGAATTGCCGCTCCACATACAAACACACTTCCTTCCAGTGCATAACCCGGTGTTCCATCCGGATTCACTGCGATCGTCGTAAGAAGACCCTGACTGGATTCCACCGCACGGTTTCCCGTATGCATCAGAAGAAATCCTCCTGTGCCATATGTATTCTTTACGTCTCCCGGCTGAAAACAACATTGCCCAAAAAGAGCTGCCTGCTGATCTCCTGCTGCTCCTGCAATAGGAATTCTTCCACCTATAAGACTTTCGCTGGTATACCCGTAAATACAACTGCTCGCTTTCACCTCAGGCAGCATATTCTCTGGAATTTCAAAATAATCTAAAATTTCTTTATCCCATTGCTTTTTATGAATGTCAAATAACATTGTTCTAGATGCATTTGTATAATCTGTTACATGGACTCTCCCTTTTGTAAGTTTCCAGATGAGCCATGTATCTACCGTTCCAAACAGCAGATCTCCTCTCTCAGCAGCTTCTTTTGCCCCATCCACATTTTCCAGGATCCACTTAATCTTTGTCCCGGAAAAATAAGCATCCGGAATAAGTCCTGTCTTTTGCCGGATAATTTTTCCAAATCCATCTTTTTCAAGCTGTTCTACCATATAAGCAGTTCTCCGACATTGCCACACGATTGCCGGATAAACAGGATTTCCTGTATGCTTATCCCATACAATTGTTGTTTCTCTCTGGTTTGTAATCCCAATTCCGTCTATATCCTCCGCATCAGCTCCGATCAGACTCATGGCTTCTATTGCCACTCCCATTTGAGATGACCAGATTTCTTTTGGATCATGTTCCACCCAGCCCGGCTTCGGATAATGCTGAGTAAATTCTTTTCTTGCCACACTGCACATTTTCCCAGACTTATCAAATAAAATACAGCGGGAACTTGTCGTCCCCTGATCCAGAGCCATTATATACTTTCCCATGTTGTTGTCTTCCTTTCTGCTGTCATCCCTTATATCTTTTTATCAGATAAAATTTTTTCCTATAAAATAACCAAGCACCATGATACCAAGCACAATTCGATACCAGCCAAATACTTTAAAATCATGCTTCTTAATATATCCCATCAAAAATTTAATCGCAAAAATAGAAACAACAAAAGATACAAGACATCCTGTTACAAGAATGAAAATTTCTGTTCCTGTAAAAACAAGTCCAAATTTAATCAATTTCAAAAGGCTGGCTCCAAACATAACGGGAATTGCAAGGAAAAATGTAAATTCCGCAGCTACCGTTCGGGAAGTTCCTGCCAAAATTCCTCCAATGATTGTTGAGCCGGAACGTGAGGTACCCGGAATGACAGAAAATACCTGAAACAAGCCTATAATAAACGCTGTTTTAAATGTCAGATTCTGCAGACTTCTGCAGCTTGGGCGTCTCTTTTTGTTATAATTTTCAATAACAATAAATAAAACACCATACACGATCAAAGCAATTGCAACTACTACGTAATTGTTAAATTTCTCTTCTATTATATCATTAAATGGTAACGCAATTACAATAGTAGGGATACACGCAACAAAAATTTTAAACCATAATACCCACTTTTCTTTGTCGCAAAAACGCTCTACAAAAGTAAGTACCCCTCTTTTCACTGCCGGTTCCCCTTTTAACTGTGCTTTTACTTTACCGGAAACAGGTCTGTTATAAAAAGGCCATAATTTCCCCCAATATAAAAGCACAACTGCAAGAATGGCGCCAAGCTGAATCACTACCAGAAAAAATTCTTTAAATTCCTGCGTTACATTTAATTTAATAAACTCATCTACAAGAATCATATGTCCTGTGCTGCTGATGGGAAGCCATTCTGTAATCCCCTCTACAATCCCCAACAGGACAACTTTCAAAAATTCTAAAATTTCCATTTTTTCCCCTTTCTTCTTTTATATAATGAGGACGGAGATTTCCTGTGAATCCCCGTCCTCTAAATTATAGTATATATTATGAAATTCGTAAATGTACAATTTACAAATTATCGATTTGCTATGGTTGCAATATCAATCAAAGTAAGATTATGCAGATCGGTATTTTCCAGACTTGTTACAAGAGCTTCCGCTGTGTCAAGACTGGTAAGAACATTCACTCCTGTTTCAATGGCATTTCTTCTAATAAGGAAGCCATCCTTCTGATGTTCCACACCTTGAGGCGGCGTGTCAATAACCACATCAATCTTATGTCCCAGAATGAGATCCATAAGATTTGGTGCCGGCTGTTCCAGTTTGTTTGTTCGTATTACACGAATGCCATTTTCTTTTAAAACTTTTGCCGTTCCTCTTGTAGCATAAATTCGATATCCCTGAGTTTCAAAACGTTTTGCGATCGGAATAATATCTTCTTTATCCTCATCTTTCACAGTGATGATCATGTTTTTATGTTTTGGAAGACGGATTCCAGCTCCAATGAATGCTTTATAAAGTGCTTCATTAAAGGTAGACGCAATTCCAAGACATTCTCCTGTTGATTTCATTTCCGGTCCGAGACTAATATCTGCACCTCTGATCTTTTCAAAAGAAAATACCGGCATTTTAATTGCAATATGCTCTGCTTCCGGCTGAAGTCCCGGTTCATATCCCATTTCTTTTAATTTATATCCCAGAATTACTTTTGTTGCCAATGGCACAATCGGAATTCCTGTTACTTTACTGATATATGGAACTGTACGGCTGGAACGTGGATTTACCTCGATTACATATACATCTTCTCCACATACAATAAACTGGATATTGATCATACCCACCACATGAAGCGCTTTTGCAAGACGGCGTGTATATTCTGCAATCGTTGCTTTTGCAGTTTCACTTAATGTCTGAGCAGGATATACAGAAATACTGTCTCCTGAATGAATTCCTGCACGTTCAATATGTTCCATGATTCCCGGAATTAAAATATCATCCCCATCACATACAGCATCTACTTCAATCTCTTTTCCAATCAGATATTTATCCACCAGAATCGGATGCTCCTGGGCAATCTGATTAATGATTCCGATATATTCTTCTACATCTTCATCACTTACTGCGATGCGCATTCCCTGTCCGCCTAACACATAAGAAGGTCTTACCAGCACCGGATATCCCAATTCAGAAGCAGCTTTTTTAGCTTCTTCCGCAGTGAAAACAGTATGACCCTTTGGTCTCGGAATCTGACACTGCTCTAATATCTTATCAAACAGCTCCCGGTCCTCTGCAGCATCTACGTCTTCTGCAGATGTTCCCAGGATTTTAACACCCATTTTCATAAGCGCTTCTGTAAGCTTAATCGCAGTCTGCCCTCCAAACTGTACAACTGCACCATCCGGTTGTTCCATATTTACCACATTTTCTACATCTTCCGGTGTAAGCGGCTCAAAATACAGTTTATCTGCAATGTCAAAGTCTGTACTTACTGTTTCCGGGTTGTTATTGATAATAATAGTCTCATAACCTTCTTTTGCAAAAGCCCATGTACAATGTACAGAACAGAAATCAAACTCAATTCCCTGCCCAATACGAATTGGACCAGAACCTAATACAAGAATTTTTTTCTTTCCGGAATCTGATACCGCTTCATTTTCTGTTTCGGAATTTCCATATACAGAATAGTAATATGGAGTTGCCGCTTCAAATTCCGCAGCACATGTATCTACCATTTTATAAGCTGCTTTAATTCCGTATTTATCTCTAAGCGCTTTTATTTCTGCTTCTGTTTTTCCTGAAAGACCTGCAATCACAGAATCCGGAAATTCCATACGTTTTGCTTCCAGAAGAAGATCTTCGGTAAGTTCTTTGTCTTTAAGCGCCTGTTCCATTTCTACAAGAATGGCAATTTTATCAATAAACCACAAATCAATCCTTGTGATTTGATGCAGCATTTCCTGAGGCATACCTCGTCTGATTGCTTCTGCAATCTTCCAGATTCTTCTGTCATCCACAATCTTCAGTTCCTCCAGAAGTGCCTCATCTGAAAGTTCCGTAAAATCATAAGACATCAGGCTATCCACATGTTGTTCCAGAGAACGGATCGCCTTCATAAGCGCTCCTTCAAAATTATGGCAGATACTCATAACCTCTCCAGTTGCCTTCATCTGCGTTGTAAGAGTTCTTTTTGCTGTAATAAATTTATCAAAAGGCAGACGCGGAATTTTTACAACACAGTAATCCAACATTGGTTCGAAACTTGCAAATGTTTTTCCTGTAATGGCATTTGGAATTTCATCCAGTGTATAGCCTAACGCAATTTTTGCCGCAACTTTTGCAATAGGATATCCCGTTGCCTTACTTGCAAGAGCGGAGGAACGGCTTACACGAGGATTTACCTCGATTACGCAATACTCAAAACTTTCCGGATGCAGCGCATACTGTACATTACATCCACCGGTAATTCCAAGTTCTGTAATAATATTTAAAGCCGAAGTACGGAGCATCTGGTATTCTTTATCACCCAGTGTCTGAGAAGGGGCTACAACAATGGAATCCCCTGTATGAACACCTACCGGATCAAGGTTTTCCATATTACATACTGTAATGCAGTTTCCAGCGCTGTCTCTCATTACTTCGTATTCAATTTCTTTCCATCCTGCGATACAACGTTCTACCAGAACTTCTCCCACACGGGAAAGTCTCAGACCATTTTCCAGAATTTCTCGAAGTTCTTCTTCGTTGTTGGCAATTCCGCCTCCACTTCCTCCTAAAGTATAAGCAGGGCGAAGAACCACCGGATAGCCAATTGTCTTTGTAAACGCAACACCGGCTTCTACTGTGGTAACAACAAGAGAAGCTGCCACAGGCTCTCCGATTTTTTCCATGGTATCTTTAAATTCCTGACGATCTTCTGCTTTTTTAATTGTTTCTGCAGTTGTGCCAATAAGACGCACATTATGTTCTTTCAAAAATCCTTTTTCTTCTAATTCCATGGCAAGGTTTAAACCTGCCTGTCCCCCGAGAGTAGGAAGCACACTGTCTGGTTTTTCTTTCAGGATCAGCTGCTCTACTACTTCTACTGTAAGAGGCTCAATATAAACACGATCTGCAATATCCTTATCTGTCATAATTGTTGCCGGGTTGGAATTTAAAAGAACAACTTCCAGGCCTTCTTCTTTCAGGGAACGGCATGCCTGAGTTCCTGCATAGTCAAATTCTGCTGCCTGCCCAATAATAATCGGACCAGAACCAATTACAAGTACTTTCTTAATGTCTTTATTTCTTGGCATTAGCGTTTCCCTCCCATCATATCCATAAATCGATCAAATAAATATCCGGAATCAAGCGGTCCCGGACACGCCTCCGGATGGAACTGTACCGTAAAAATATTCTTTCCTTCATAAACCATGCCTTCATTCGTTCCATCATTTACATTTACAAATGCAGGACGCGCAATATTTTTCTCTTCAAGGCCTTTTGCATCTACTACATAGCCATGGTTCTGAGAAGAGATGTATACTCTTCCTGTTTCCAGATCTTTAACCGGATGATTTCCACCACGGTGGCCATATTTCATTTTATACGTATCTCCTCCTGTAGCAAGAGCCATAAGCTGATGTCCAAGACAGATTGCAAAAATCGGCACATCAGAATCGTATAATTTCTTTATTTCTTTTATAATGGAAGTACATTCCTTCGGATCTCCAGGTCCATTACTCAACATAATCCCGTCAGGATTTTCTTTTAAGATTTCTTCTGCCGAAGTCAGCGCCGGATAAATCGTCACCTGACATCCTCTCTCATTTAAAGAGCGCGCAATATTTCGTTTTGCACCAAAATCCATAAGCGCAACTTTAGGACCATTCCCCTTTAAAATTTCTTTTTCCCGGCAGGTTACTTTTTCTACTACTTTACCTGTTGTATATTGTTTTAATCTGGGGAGAATTGTATCTAAATCATATTCTTCATTGACCGTGATCATACCGTTCATAGTTCCCTTCTCCCGAAGAATTCTGGTCAATGCTCTTGTATCAATTCCTGCTATACCAGGAATATCGTGTTTTGCGAGAAAATGCTGAATCGTATCTACGCTTCTAAAGTTACTTGGCACTCTGGATAACTCACGGACAATAAAAGCGTCAATCCATGGTTTTCTGGACTCCTGGTCATCATAACAGATTCCATAATTTCCTATTAAAGGATAGGTCATACAAACTGCCTGTCCCGCATAGGAGGGGTCCGTCATCACTTCCAGATAACCGGTCATGGAAGTATTAAAAACGATTTCGCTGATGACTTCTCTTGTTGAGCCGATACTTGTTCCGGTAAATACATGGCCATCTTCTAATATTAGAAATGCTTTCATACAATCTCCCTTTCTACTGTTGTTTTCACTGTCTTTTTTGAAGGATATTTTATCCTAAATCTTCAAAATTGTATCACAAGAGGATTTGTTTTTCAAGAAAATAAATACGAAAAATAATGATATTCATATAAATTTTTTTCAGTTTTTTGCAAAAAAATACGTGCTATTGCACAAAACAAAAAAACGGTAAGTTAAGAATACATCTTAACTTACCGTTTTCTGCAAAAAAATAATGCAGGAGATGGGACTTGAACCCACACGATATTGCTACCACAGGCACCTGAAGCCTGCGCGTCTGCCAATTCCGCCACTCCTGCATTTCTTTATGTTAGCCGCTCTTCGCGACTGCTTGATTATAATACCTCATTCTCTTCTAAAAGTCAATACCTTTTTTCATATTTTTTTGTAATTGCAACTACTATGCTTCCGGAAGCCAAAAGAGCAATCAAGTTTGGCAATACCATAAGTCCGTTAAACATATCAGACATGTCCCATACAAGCTGCACTTTCAAAACAGATCCTGCAATAACAAAAAACAATACAAGAACAGAATAAACCTTCACTGCTTTTTTTCCAAATAGATATCGTACGTTTACTTCTCCGAAATAATACCAGCCAATAATAGTGGTAAAAGCAAAAAACAGCATACAGATTGCAATAAATATCTTTCCATAGGAACCAAATTTTGCATCAAATGCCGCCTGTGCAAGACCAGAACCTGTTAATCCTGTATCTAACGCACCGGTAGAGATGATTACAAGCGCTGTAAGAGTAAGAATTACAAATGTATCAATAAATACTCCCATCATAGCAATAATTCCCTGATCTCCAGGATGTGCAACCTGAGCAGTAGCATGTGCATGCGGAGTGGATCCCATACCTGCTTCATTTGAAAACAAACCTCTTGCAACTCCAAAACGCATTGCTTTCTGAACAGTAATACCCAAAACGCCTCCTGCCATTGCCTGTGGACAGAAAGCCATTACAAAAATCTGTTTAAATGCCATTCCAACACCGCTTCCACATCTGCATAAAATAATCACACAGCCGACGATATAAAACAGTGCCATTACAGGAACCACTTTTTCTGTTACCCAGGCAATTCTTTTTACACCACCTATAAAGATCACAGCAGCAATCGCCGCTACACAAATCCCCACAATCATGGGTTCAATCCCAAACGCATTATGAAAAGAATCTCCAATAGAATTGGACTGCACCATATTTCCCATAAATCCAAGAGCAAGAATAATTGCAATCGAGAAAAATCCCGCAAGAAACTTTCCAAACTTTCCTTTAAAAACAGCTTTTATGTAATATACAGGTCCACCTGTTATATTTCCATCTACCACTTGTTTTGTATGCTGTGCCAAAACTGCCTCAGAATAAATAGTTGCCATTCCAAAAAAGGCAGAAACCCACATCCAGAAAATAGCACCAGGTCCACCGGAAGCCAAAGCAGTAGCTGCACCTGCAATATTACCCGTTCCTACCTGGGCTGCAATTGCAGTTGTAAGAGCCTGAAAAGAACTTAATCCTTCTCCTTGTGACCCGCCGTTTAAAGAAAAATTTCCAAATAGTGCTTTCATTCCTGCACCAAATTTCCTCACCTGGATAAAACGCAAACGAAAAGTAAAATAAATCCCTGTAAGCACCAGGAGATACATCAAAAGATTATCCCACAATAAAGTATTTACTGTACCCACAACGGAATCCAAAAAATTCATCACTGCTTCCATGTTCCGATTCTCCTCATTCTGTTTGTTTTCGTGTATTATCACGGTAATGCGAGCGCTGCAAAAATATTATATTAAATTTATAACAAAATGTCAACGCTTTTTCTTTCTCTCACAAACTTTTGTTTTTCTATCACGGACACACAGCAGGCTTATGTGTTTGCCAGTTGCTTTTACTCTTCGCCAGATTCCTCTTCCGTATTTACTTCCTTCTCTTCCTCTGCCTCTTGTGCTTCTTTTTCAGATGATTCTTTTTCAGGTGCTTCTTTCTCATCCGTATAAGGTTCCCCACAATATGGACAAAAAGCAGCATCTCCAGAAATTGCGTTATGACAGGATTTACAAATTTTCTGTCCCTGTCTGTTCGCTGCTGATTTTTTCAGTCCCTCCATCTTATTCTTATGCTGACATATCTCTCCACAGAGAGCCGCCACTTCTTCGTCTACTGCCTCTCCTTTTTCATATCTCTTATATATGAGATTTCCAAGATTTCTCATTGTTTTGTTTATAATACGTTCTTCTCCTGAAATCTGGTTGCGTAATTTTTGAGATTCATAAAAATTTTCAGCTTTTTCGCTAATATCCTTTGCAGTTCTTGACAATGTCTCACTTAAATTTTCAAAAAAATCATTTCCCATTTATCGTCACCTTACCTTTCCTGCCCCTTATATATTACACTTGCATATTTTCCTCTATAAGAGGTACTTCCTGTCCTCGAAGAAGAATTTTCGGACCTCCCGTCCCCTCAATATACTCCCTTGTTATAATCACTTCTCCTATGCTGTCATCTTTTGGAATTTCATACATGATATCAAGCATATATTCTTCCAGAATTGCCCGCAACGCTCTGGCACCTGTTTTCTTTTCCATCGCTTTTGCAGCAATAGCATGAAGTGCTCCATCTTCAAATTCCAGTTTCACTTCATCCAGTGCCAACAGCTTTTTATACTGCTTCAAAATTGCATTTTTCGGTTCTTTAAGAATTTTCACAAGCATGTCTTCTGTAAGCCCATTTAATGTAAAGATGATCGGAAGACGCCCTATAAACTCCGGTATCATACCAAATGTCCGGATATCATCTACCGTTACCTTTTCCAGAAGATGAGGATCGTGATCGTATTTGTCTTTCAGATCCGCATAAAATCCAATAGAAGCCTGTTTATTCAGTCTTTCTTTAATAATGCCCTCAAGATCCGGAAAAGCTCCGCCGCAGATAAAAAGAATATTTCTTGTATCTACTGTTATCATCGGAACCATGGCATTTTTACTATTGGCACCTAATGGAACTTCCACTTTGCTTCCTTCCAGCAGTTTTAACATTCCCTGCTGTACGGCTTCTCCACTTACATCTCTCTGATTTGTATTTTTCTTTTTTGCAATCTTATCAATTTCATCTATAAAAATAATTCCGTGCTCTGCTTTTTCTACATCATTATCTGCTGCAGCCAGAAGCTTGGAAACAACACTTTCAATGTCATCTCCGATATAGCCTGCCTCTGTAAGGGAGGTTGCATCTGCAATCGCCAGCGGGACATCTAAAAGTTTTGCCAGGGTTTTTACAAGATAGGTTTTTCCGCTTCCAGTAGGCCCTATCATAAGCATATTTGATTTCTCAATCTCAATTTCATCCATAGTATTTGTAGCTACTCTTTTATAATGATTATAAACAGCTACGGACATTACTTTTTTTGCATATTCCTGCCCGATTACATATTCATCCAATGTTGCCTTTATCTTATGCGGCGCCGGAATATTTTTTAAATCCAGTACCGGCTTTTTCTCTTCTTCTTTTTTCTTTTTAATTTTCTGTGATTTTGGTGTTGGATTTTGAAAATTACTCAGATCGATCATACTGACATTTGGCATGTTCAGCAGATCTGAATAATTAAAATTCCCATTGTTCATCTGATTATTCATTGTGTCAAAGCTTTTCTGCATACAATCTGTGCAGATATGTATATTATTGGGGAGTTCTATCATTCCCTTGCACTGGCTTTCCGGACGTCTGCAGAGAAAACAGAAATTCTCATATTCACTTGTATCATCCTGTTCTTTTTTGTTTTCTGCTACTGTCTCTTCCAGTTTTTCTTCTTTATCATCAAACCGATCTGTCATTGCGGCTCCTTTCTGCTTTCTCCCTATATTTGAATCTTTAAAATCCTTTTATTCAGTGTTCCTATTATACCACAATATAAGGCACTATTAAAATAAAGTTTTTATAAAAACGGGATGCCCTTAGGCATCCCATAGCTGTTTCCTTTTCTCTTATTTTTCTTTTGGACGTACCCCTAAAGTTACTTCCAGTGTAATTTCTTTATACTCTCCGTCATCCGCTCTTGCAATGACTATCTCTACTTTTTCTCCTGCCTCATAATACTGCAGTTTGTCCAATAAATCATCTCGTCCACTGACTTTCTGTCCATCCAACTTTTCAATGATATCGCTTTTTTTAATACCCGCTTCTTCTGCTGCTTCTCCTGCAACAGCCTCTACTACAAAAGCGCCCACAGGCATATTATACATCTGAATGGCTTCTGCTGATAGATCTGTAACAGATACACCAAGATATGCAACTTTATCTTCTTCTACTTTATCTCTCGTCTTGCGATTCATTAAATTTTCCAGAATCGGCTGTGCCTTTGATATAGGAATAGCATATCCCATACCTTCCACTGCATTATCTGCATATTTTGCTGAATTAATTCCAATCAGCTCACCGCTCATATTCAACAGAGCTCCACCGCTATTTCCAGGGTTAATAGCCGCATCTGTCTGAATAAGATCTGTATTGCTTCCATCTTCCATGGCTATCCCTCTGTTCAAAGCACTTACCCATCCTGAAGTAACAGACTGACCATAACCAAGTGCATTCCCAATTGCCACAACCTGCTCTCCCACAACAAGTGCATCTGAGTTTCCAAGCTGTGCAATTTTAATTTCTTTCATTGTTTCTTCTGGAATGTCCTTTTTTTCCACAGCTACAACTGCCAGATCATTCTCTGCATCTGTTCCTTTTATTTTTGCAGTTACAGCATCTTTTACATTAATATCTCCGTCGCCACTTGCAAGGTTCTGTGTTTCTTCTTCCGCATTCACAACATCATTTCCAATAAAACACACACTTAATGTAGTCGCACCTTCTACAACATGATTGTTTGTTGCGATTAAAAGCTCATCATCATTTTCACCTACAATAATACCAGATCCGCTTCCTGCGCTTTGGTATTGCTGTGTTCCATATCCAAGAATCCCAAAATATTCCGGGATTTCCTGAACGCTTACAGAAGTTATGGCAACAACAGAAGGCATGGATGCCTGCGCTACATCGGCAACAGAACTTCCTGCTGATGCTACATCTGTACTCTCAGACGGAGCTTTTTTTTCTTCTGTAAGAATTTTTGTACTTTCAATCGTTTCCTGCCCCTGATCGTTCATTTGATCTGCAACATTATTTACGCCTTGAAATACAATTCCTGCCACAAGCCCGAAAATCACAGCAAGCCCTATTGTACCTGCAACTTTTCGTCCTGATCCGCCTCTGCGTTTTTGTTTATGCGGCGGCTGCGGAGGTCTGCTTCCTCCCCCTGTATAATTCTGCTTTTCATGCACCTGGTAATATCCATATCTGGGAGGAATTGTTTTATTCTGCTGCTCCCCGTTTTGTGAATGATGTTCATCCCCCGCATGTTTATCAGAATGCGCTCCATTCTGGGGTTGTGGTGGTGCAGATTTTGTTGTGCCAGGTACCGCAGGGTCTTCTGTCTGTCCCGGCTCCCATTTTCTTTCATCACTCATGTTTTTTACTCCCTTCTATCTGAATGTTATTCTTTTTATATTTTGATGATAGAATAAGTTTATCAATGAATTGTGTTCAAATTGTGATAACTTTTAAAAATAAATATGTCCATAATAAAATCTTATTTTTTCTTCCAATAACTCTTATTCATCGTCGCCCATATTATGAACTTTTCCGGCAGCTTTTCATAGCGTTTTCCAAGAAAATATCCTATATATTTAAATCCACTTTGAAAGATCAACTGGGGAATCAGCCAGATATGTCCTGTTTTCAAAAGATAACAAAATGTTTTTTTCACAAGGCGAAAACCTTCTCCTTCTGATGGAATATTTGCAAAAATTTCCGGATGTTCCGCCTGAGATACCCCAAGATCAAAATTACGATGAAACTGCTGTGCACATGAATAATTATGGGAATGCAGTACTCTTGCATCTGCTGCATAAGCAATGGAATATCCATGTTTTATCATATTCCCTGCGCAGATCATATCTTCATTAAAGATTGCCCTCTGAACAAATCCTCCTATTTCTTCATATGCAGTTCTCTTATACGCTGCACAGACATTTGAACAGAAAAAAGTTTTGATTCCATATCGCGGAATATCTTCTTCTTTTTTTATATAAGAATTTTCCGGATAATTAAAACTTCTTGTATAACGTTCCAAAAAGCTGCAGCCTTTTTGAGGAAGCTGCCTTCCATAAGCAGCTCCTGTTTTTTCCTCTTCTAACAGAGGGCGAACTAAATTTCCAATTAAAAGATGATCAAAAGGAATGGCATCCTGTGTCATAAAAATCAAAATATCCCCATCAGATAATTCAGCCCCTTTTCTCCTTGTTCCGCCATGATCAAACTCTTCTTTTTTTAAATGAAAGATCTCCATTCCCGGAAAAAGATCTTCCCATTCTTTTTTCCAATATTCTTTCTCTGTATTCATAATGATCACTCGATCCGGTTGACATTTCTGATCTCTTAAAGATTTCAACAATTGGGGAAATTCTTTTCCCGGCCGATATGTGGGAATGATCACATTTATCTTTTTCTTTTCCATTTTTTCTCCTGCTGCTCCTATTCACAGAAAGGACCATCCTATAGCCGGATGATCCTTTCTTATTACAATCGATTATTATTCCTGGTCACCTGACATACCGCTTCCGTCATCATAACCACCATCTACAGATCCGTCTCCGGATTCCTCTCCTGAACCGCTGTCTGAACCATCTCCGCTTCCATCAGAACCATCTCCTAGTCCATCCTCAGAACCGTCTCCGCTTCCGCCATTTGGGTCATAGTTTGGATCATACCCGGGATCATATCCGGAATCCCCATTCTCACTTCCCGATCCGCTATTCGGATCATATCCGGGATCGTACCCTGGATCATATCCTGGGTCATATCCAGGATCGTATCCGGAATTATCAGAAGTATCTGTGGCAGTATCCTGCCATACAAAATCATTATCAGCATCTGTATCTTCCACAACCGGCGCTGTATCTACAATATTGGCTTCACCGCCTACAATCTCCAGAATCTTCGCACTTCGCTCTGTGACAGTAGCACTTGGCGTATATGCCACATTATCTCCATATAAATATTTATGAAGTTCTATTACATTAGACTCCAGAGTAGTAGGAACGATCACGCTTCCTTTTACATCTGCAAACTTATAATTCATTGGAAATCCTGTTGTGTTTCCAATACTGTAACCAATTACAGACGGGATCAGTGCAAGAATACCGTTTTTGGAAACTGACGTTTTTACCATAGGGAATACTTCATCCATAATTTCAAAAATCGTGCTGAGACCTGCTGTTTTTGCTTTTGTTACCAGCATCTGAATAACTCTTCTCTGTCTCTCTGTACGTCCCATATCAAGGCTTGCCGTATAACGGATACGGCAATAGGAGGTAACCTGCACACCGTTCAAATGGTAGGTTCCAATAATGTTTTCCTGCTCTTCCAGAGGAGGTGTTGGCTCAGGAAGGGGAACCGGTGTATAACTTTTCCCTGTTTCTTCTGCTGTCTCTACACAATAATTATTCATATGAACAATTTCTGCATAAGACATTGGAATATCAAGTCCGCCCAGACAATCAACAGCAGTTGCAAGGGCATTAAAATCAATTGTCACATAATCTTTAATATCCAAGTCCAGGTTTGTATTCAATGCAGAAATCGCCTGTTCCGGGCCTCCGTAAGCATATGCAGAATTAATTTTTGCATACGTATCCGTTCCTACATTCAAAAGTGTATCTCTGTAAATAGATACCAGCCTTACCTCTTTTGTATCATTATTAACACTCGCGATCATCATAGTATCGCTGTTCTCTCCTCCGAGAGCAGCATTTTTGTCTCTGTGATCAATACCAAATAAAGCATATGTGGTATATCCTGTCATCTTGGGAACTTCCTGATTTACCAGAATTTTCTCCTCATTCAGTACTGGCTGTTCAATTTTATCCAGCTTTGATGACAGCTGTCCATATACATATAAACCGCCAATAAACAACAGCAACACAATAATTTCAAGAATAAATAAAACTTTTTTCTTTTTTCCTGGTCTTGACATGTTTTTCCCCTTTTAATATGCGTTCTTATTAATAAAGCCTTTAAATATCGTGAGAAGCATGATTTTTATATCAAACCCGATATTCCAGTTTTCAATATAATATAAATCATATTCTATCCTTTTTCGAATGGAAGTATCCCCACGATATCCATTTACTTGTGCCCATCCTGTTAAACCTGGCCGAACCTGATGTTTTACCATATAACGTGGAATTTCTTCTCTGAATTTTTCCACAAAAAATGGACGTTCCGGTCGTGGTCCCACAAGACTCATATCCCCTTTCAGAATGTTGAAAAGCTGTGGCAATTCGTCAATGCTTGTCCGACGCATAAATTTACCAATTCCTGTCACGCGCGGATCATTTTTCACTGTCCAGGCTTTCTTTTCTTCTGATTCCGGCTGTATTTCCATGGAGCGGAATTTATACATCCAAAATGTTTTGTTATGAAGTCCTACTCTTTCCTGCCTGTAAATAAGCGGACCTGGAGATGTGAGCTTAATTAAAATACACATCAACAACATAACAGGAGACGAAACAATAATCCCTATTATAGAACCCACGATATCCATTGACCTTTTTACTAAGGCATAAAAAGTATTACTAAGCGGCACATATCGGATATTAATCACAGGAAGACCCTGTATATCCTCCGTATACGGCTTAGTCGGAATAATATTATTATAGTCCGGAATAAATTTCGTGTGTACTCCTGACTTTTCACACAATGCTACAATCTCCTCCAGACGATAATACTCGCTTAATCCAAGCGTAATTGCAATTTCATCCAGACTGCTTACCGGAAGAATAACCATAAGATTTGCAATTCTTCCAATTACCTTTACATTTTTGTACATGGTTCCTGCCGGAACATTATCATCCAGAATTCCTCGTACTGTATATCCCCATTGCGGATTCTGCAAGATCCGGTCAATATATTCCTCTGCTGCACGGCTGTACCCAACCAGGAGAACCTGCTTCTGGTTAAGACCTCTTTTGCGCATGTCACGAAGAATACAGAAAATAAACATTCGTACTCCCCATTCCAGACAAATATTGATAAAATAAAAAATGATAAAGGTTACACGGGAATAATCACCTTCATCCACATAATAAAGACCGAACATAATAATTAAAATGCCCAGAGTATTCGCTTTTATGATATTGGCGAGTACAAGGCGACGTCCCTGCATCCGAAGAGGTTCATACAAAGTAAATGCATGATACAAAAGCAGATACCCCGGCACGATCATAAGCAGAAGCATCATATATTCTTCAAATGTTTTAGAGATCGTCGCTGTATTTGACAGCGGACCCACAAATCGGATCGCCCATGCACAAATGTAAGAAAATGAAATTACAAGTATATCTATCGCCACATGGAGGCGACTGAAATTTTTCTGATTATCCTTAATCAATTTCTGCCACCTCAGTTTTAATCATTGCCTTTATATTATAATAACCGTAACATAAATGCAATAAAATCTTCTTACGGATTTTCTAAAAATTCTGTGAATTTTCCGGATTTATTTTTAAAAACGCCGGAAGATGTTTATCCAAAGCTCCAATTGTATTTTCAAATACGCCGGAAGATGTTTCAAGGAAAACGGAACTTTCTTTCCTTTTACACTTAACTGAAATCCATTTTTTATACCTGCCAGATATTCCCTTCCAAACCCTTTCATATAAAAAAACAGAATTTTAGCTCCAAAACCCAGAATTAAAAAAGGAAGATTTAATACAATCTGCAAAAACGGCATATTTTTATAAATCATATATACATTATTTCTGGAAGAATAACGTATTTTAAACTGATTATACCGTGATCCGCTTGTTCCGCTTCCCACATGATATACAACTGCTTCCGGTGTATACCAGTTCTCATACCCGTAGATCCGGGCGCGATACCCTACATCAAGATCTTCCAGATATGCAAAATGCTCATCATCAAAATATCCAATCTTATCAAACAATTTTTTTCGATAAATAGCTGCTCCTGCACATGTAGAAAAAATCTTTTTTTCTTTATTGAATTTTATTTCCGGTTTTCCCTTTCCTCTGGCAAAGGCCCAACCTAATGCGCAATAATAATTCCCTCCATCATCCATTTTATTTCTGTCATGGAACTGGATCATTTTTGCCTGACAGGAAAAAGCATTTTTATGACTGCTCAGAGCCTCGGTCATTGTTTTCAAAAAATCTTTTTCCACCTCAGTGTCATTGTTTAAAAGCAGCACATATGGAGCCCGTGCTGCGCGTATTCCCACATTAACTGCTTTGGAAAACCCAAAATTTTCTCCAAGTTCTATAATATGTGCCCATGGATAGTTGGACGCTATAAATGCGCAGCTCCCATCTGTAGACCCATTATCTACTACAATAACCTCAAAGTTAGAAAGACTCTGACGCTCCAGACTGGAAAGAACTCCTTCCAGATATGCCATCCCATTAAAATTTGGAATAATAACTGATACTTCCTGCATTTTTTATCCCTTCTTCTTATCCATTTCCGGAAGCGGTCTTAATGAATAATTCCACTTCGTCAGAGAAAGATTTTTATTGTAATACGGATCTCCATTTTTAAGGAGATTGATCCAATGACTGCGCATATATTCTATTTCTGTCTGAAAACGCCTTACTTTTTCTTTCGAATCCTCTGCGCCTCTTGTCTTGGATTCCATATGATACAGCTGCACATACGGATCATAGACAACCAAATACCCTGCCTGATTTACTTTCAAGCAAAGATCTACATCATTAAAAGCAACAGCCAGTTTTTCTGTAAATCCTCCAACTTTTTCAAAAACCTGCTTTTTCATCATCATACATGCAGCTGTTACAGCACTCATATCCTGTAAAAGCGAAGCCTTATGCAAATATCCGGTTCGATTTGCCGGCATATCTACAAATAAATGCCCTGCAATTCCCCCCAGGCCAATCACACATCCTGCATGCTGGATCGTATTATCCGGATAAAGAAGTTTTACACCTGCCGCTCCTACCTCACGTCTCTGGCAGACTCCTACCAGTTCTTCCAACCATTCCGGTGTTATAACAGTTACATCATTATTTAGAAACAAAAGAAATTCTCCTGCTGCATGAGCTGCACCAAAATTGTTAATCGCTGCATAATTAAATTCTTTTTCCCAGCGGAGAATCTGAACACCATCTTTTTCCAATTCATTATAATAGGAAAAAGTTTCTTCTTCGGTACTGTTATTTTCTATTACAATAATTTCATAATTTTTATATGAAGTCTTTTCCCGAATAGAGCGGATACATGCCTCTAAGGTACCTTTTTCATCTTTGTTTGGAATAAGGATTGACACCATGGGATTTCCTTTAACCGGATATTTCACCCTATAAAATCCTAAATCCGGTGTATGGCTAACCTCTCCTTCTGTTTTGGTTCGCTGCAGATGAGCTTCAATGGCACGCTTTCCAGCTTCAAACGCATACATTTTACTTGCCGGATTGTCAGCAGTAGATGCCTTGTGCGTTCGCCAGTGATACAATATTTCCGGAACATGTACTACTTTTCGTGCGCTTTCTACACACCGAAAAATAAAATCATAATCCTGGGCTCCATCAAATTCCCTGCGAAAGCCTCCTGCTGTTTCTACAATACTGCGCCGAACAAGAAAAAAATGACAAATATAATTATTGGACCGCAAAAGATCCAAATTGAAATCCGGCTTTAAATGAGGCTGAAAATGCTCTTTTAAATCGGTAGTGACTTTATCTTCATCTGTATATACCACATCTGCTTCAGGCGCCTTTTCTAATGCACATACAACTTCATAAAGGGCATTTGGTGCCAGAAGATCATCATGATCCAACAAGCCTACAAATTCTCCCTCTGCCATTCCGAATGCTGCATTAGTATTTTCTGCAATCCCAAGATTCTCCTCCAGATTTTGAAAACGAATCCTGCTGTCTTTTTCTGCATACTCTATTAATACTTTCTGCATCTCCTCATCTTCAGGACTTCCGTTCGCAATACATAATTCCCAGTTCGAATATGTCTGCAAAAGAAGAGAGTCGATCATCTGGCGCAAAAATACAACCGGCGTACGATATGCCGGAACTACAATACTGATAAGTGGTCTTTGAGAGAATTTTACTTTTCTCTGCTTCTGCAAAACTGCTTCATCCGGAACATACGCCTCATACCACGGTCCGTAGGGAATCTCTTCCGGCTCAAACCGCTCATGAAGCCTGATCCAAAATTCCTTAATTCCATAATGTTTCAGATAGCGTAATCCTTTCTGAACCGTATAAGGGGAAAGCTTCTTTAATATTCTGTTCCACTCCAGCTTTCCACCTGTATGATTACCTTTTTTCATTTATTTTTAACCTCTGATTCTTATTTACTCATTGTTTTTAAAAAAAAATTATGAACTTATTTTAACATTGTACTATATTTTTTGCAAGAAAGGGAATAAATGTGTTATACTTACTTCTGTAACAGCTCATTATACATTCAATAAAATACACAGGAGTATGTTTATGATAAACAGAAAAAAAAGATTCACTGCCGCATTTCTTGCACTTGGAATTTCTGCATCTCTTCTTTTTCAACGTCCGGTAAATGCCACAGAAGCAGAAAATCCTGCCCCTACAGCTATTTCTACCAACGAAATTCCTAATTGGCCACAGGGAAACGATATTTCTTCTACTGCTGCAGTTGTAGTAGAAAAATCTACCAACACGATTCTCTATGCCAAAAACATGGAGCAACCTCTTTATCCCTCCAGTGCCGTAAAGCTTATGACATGTCTTCTGGCTCTGGAAAACAGCAGTCTGGAAGATCAGGTAACCATGACAGCAACAGGGGTAGCCGGTGTAACAGATGGCGGTGCTAATATTGCATCTCAGATTGACGAAGTGTTTACTATGGAACAATGTCTTTATGCCATTATGGTTGGTTCTGCAAATGATATCGCACTTCAGGTTGCAGAACACGTTGGGGGCTCTGTAGATGCTTTTGTAGAAAAAATGAACGCTCGTGCAAAAGAACTTGGATGCAAAGATACTGTATTTACAAACCCTACAGGACTCCCTGATGAAAATCAGCACACAACCGCCTATGATCTTGCCAGAATCACAAAAGCCGCTATGGATAACGAAACTTTCCGTACCATCGCTTCTACAAATTCTTACACAATCCCGGCAACTAACTTATCCGGCGGAGATCGTGTGCTTACCAGCAGTTTTCCTCTGACAAATCCTGCCAATGCAGCTTATTATCAGGGATGTCTCGGAGGAAAAGAAGGATTTACAGAAGCTTCCGGAAGTGTACTTACCTGCGCAGCTGAACGAAATGGCATGACTCTTATTTGCGTTGTCCTTCAGGGCGCCCCGAATCAGACAGACAACGAAGCCATTTCTCTTCTTGACTATGGATTTGGAAATTTCCAAAAACTGCCTCTTGGAAACAATGATTTCAGTGTAATATCCGGTGGAACTGTTGTAGTACCTGCCACCGCATCAGCAGAAAATGTAGAAACAAAAGATGAAAAAACAGATGATGGAAAAATTAAACGCCAGTACTTCTTTGAAGGGACAAGGGTGGGATCTGCAGTTGCGGAAATCAGAAATACAGATCATAATGATTCTATCTTAGCTGAATCCGAAAAACATTTGAAAGATGCACAGGCATTTTCTGATGCACATACAAACTTCCCTTATTATTTAATTGGAGGTATCGGAATCCTCTTTTTCATTCTTCTTATTGTAAAAATGATTCACATTATAAAATCTTAAAATATAAATTAAAATTCCTCAAAACAAAAGCGCTGCCGTTTTATGATTTTTTTAATCATCAAAACGACAGCACTTTTGTTTTTCTTTTTCCAGTATCCGCATACTGGCTATGTTCATGCCTTTGGAGCATATTCTTTTGTACAAGAAATTTAAGATATATGTATTTAATATGCTTTTATTTTATCAAATCTATATTCTTTAGACAATAAAAACTATACCAAAAATTATATCATCTTTCGACCGAAAGGAACACCATTTCTCCAGTATCGTAAAATTCTCCTTTTTCAGGCAAATTACAGTACTTCATTCAACACGGAAAGACCATATTCTGCAAGCGCATGATCTTCTTCTCCGGTTCCTCCACTGATTCCCAGTCCTCCAATAATGGTTTCTCCTGCTTTCAAAGGAACACCACCACCAAAAATCACAATTTTTCCACCATCCATCTTATCCACACCATAGAATGTCTGTCCAGGCTGTGCTAATGCAGATAATTCCATGGTAGACATTTTAACTGCAACAGATGTATATGCTTTTTTTAAGGCTACATCAAAGCTTACAAGGAAAGCACCGTCCATTACATGAACTGCAATCGGATTCCCGTCTGGTCCACATACTGCAATTACAGCCTTCTTTCCCTGACGGACTGCTTCTTTTTCAATTTTCTCAATAAGACGCTTTGCTGCATCAAGCGTAATCTTTCCCTGAATTCCCATGCGTTTCATAACTTCCTGAACAACTGCCTCACTTACGGCAGCACTTTGATTTTGTTCCATGGTATTTCCTTTCTCGGATGCATTAACATCAGAAGTTGCATCTGTATATCTGGCCAGTACATAAAGATAGTCTGCAAGACGGTTCATGTATTTCTTTGTTCCTGCATCAGCTCCAAATTTTACACTAACAGCTGCAAGTGCACGCTCCGCTCTTCTTGCTACCGTGCGCGCTACATCCATTTCTGCTGAAAGACGAGTTCCCCCGGGAAGAATAAATTTTTTAGGCCGCTCAAAAAGACTTTCCATACGATCAATTTCTTTTTCCAAAAATTCTGTTTTGTCATCACTGATATGGTATTCCCGATTAAAAGGATCTGCCACACCTGCCATGACCTTAATTAATGTTTCCTGGATATTCTCCAGATTTTGGAGTACATCTCCATCGTGAATCATGGTTTTTACCACGCCAAGATGGCTGGTAAGCTCGTCAATGGTTCCTACAAGCCCAATCCTGTCATCTGACTTGGAGACATTTTTTGTACGGATAAGATCTGTGGTTCCTTTATCTCCGTTTTTTGTGTAAATATTCATAGTTTCTCATCTCCTGTGACTGGTTTAAAAGGCATCTTTTTAATAGCTCTGGCACTATTGGCCCCAAGATTCCGACATTGCCAGAATCTTGGATTACAAATTTCAAATACATTTTTTCCTTTTGGCAGGCGCTGCATCTGCATGGCAATCCGAATCCCCGAAATCCCAATACCGCAGCCCAGCATGGACGCTTTTGCAGCCTCAAAGGCCAAAGTATCCAAATCTCCTTCTCTTGAAGAAATTTGATACAATACACCTTCTTCTTCTATCCCTGCACAAATTTCCCGAAGAAAATCTTCATCTGGCTGATGACTGTATATCATGATCGTTGGCTTATTTACCACCATAGCTGCCCCTGCTCCTTTATCTCTATTTTAAACCGTATTCTCCGATTTCCGGTTTCCCAGATATGAGAGTAAAAGTCCTGTAGCCACTGCATTTCTTGGTCCTTCGCAGCCTCTGATATTTCCTCTTCCGCAAACAATCCTATACTCAGAAAGAGCTTCCATCAACATTTCCGGTATTTCGAAATCTTCAGCAGAACCACCTACCAGCACTACATTCGGTATCTTTCGCAAATTATGATCCGGTGCAACTGTACGCAGAGCACGGATCGCGTTACGCACAAACACTTTTTTCTTAGCTTCCCGACGCACCTCAAGAATCCGCTCCATTGGTATGTCTTCTTCTATTTTTAACATTTCTCCTGGTGCAAGAAGTACCACATGTCCGTAATATCTTGGATCAATGGACTCTTCAAAAAATTGCATGGCACCATTTTCCAGACGCATATGGAAAAGGCTTTCTACTTTTCCCATAGGATATTTCTTAATCTGCTCAGCTGTTACACGGCTTTTCAAACCTAATTCGGTCTGAATCAGCATAGACACAAGTTCTCCCGCTCCTGCCTGATGTGTCGTACGCACCGTTCCATCCGGCTCCAGAATTGCAGCATCTGTAGAACCACCTCCCATATCTAAAACAGCAAGAGGAAGTTTTGTTCCCGGAGTTGTCATAGAACCGATAGAAGCCATTACAGCTTCCACTCCTGCAACTACTGCTTTTACAGAAAGTTCCTGCTCCAGTTTTTCCGCAATCTGCTGCATGGGAAGATGCTGGGTTTTTACCATAGCGGCAATCCCTACTGCTTTTTCCATACATGTTTCCCCTGCAAGAGAACCGGAAATTTCTACAGGTGCCAGTGTATCCACTGCAAGGATATCTGTAATGCGAATATCTCCATTCTGTCTTTGAGTTACGTCTTCCATACTTGTCTTGATTCTGGAAAGCATATTCCCTACATTTGTATTGAGCTGGCCGTCAATATCGTAAATTTCCCCTGCCTCTTCAAGCTTTTCCATAATCCCGTCTGCTCCGGCATCAATACTTACACAAAGCTCTCTTGTACCATGAAAAGTAATTTCTCCTGCAGGAAGAATATTTTCTCTCATATTTCCATGAGGGGTCCGAATGACTACTGCACTTCTCTTTCCAACAAGACTTTTTGCAATAGGGGTAACAGATTTCGTTTCTTCTGCATCAAGCCCTAATAAAGTAGCGATTCCATACGGATTAGATAACATTCGGATACTTGTCCCAGGAAGCGCAACTTCAATAGCAGCCATTTTTCCCTGAGGTATTTTATGAATATGACGTACTTCATCCACAATAGGAACCTGCTTATTCAAACGATTTTCTACTAAAACCGCCTCATCTGCCTGCAAGATTATTCCCTTTACATCCAACTCCGGAATATATTGATTTAATCTTGCAGCGATCTCTTCATAAGAAAATTTATTTGAAGCAACTACGATATACGGTGTTCCCGAAACCCCTTTCCAGATATTTTCCAGAAAAATAAGTTCCCCCACTGCTTCCCCTGCACCTGCAGGAGTAGATGGATTGTGCCCAATCATGGAAGACTCCGTAATGATCGTCTCTGTAATCGTCTCCATTGCAGTGTCACCAATTACAGGGGCTGCTTCATTTAAACGCACCAGATCAAGTGCACTAAGAGGCTTATGAATCTGATCCAAAGCCTCTTCCAGTGCAGCTTTAATCCCCAGGACATTGGGAAGGGTTCCCTTTGTCCCGGTAGTCATGCGGGATGCACTTGACAGAAAACAGAATCTTCCGTTTTCTTCAATGCCGCCTATACATACTTCAGTTGTGGAATTTCCTATATCAACACCAGCAATTAGTTTCAAAGAAGAATTCCCCTTTTTTCATAAATTTCCGCTGCCTCTAAAACGAGTTTTGCACAATTAGGGGCATGGTATTTTTCCAGTAACTCCTGGGCCATGAGAAGCAGTTCTCTCTTTGTAGAACGATTTGGCCGCAGTTTATTGTACATATTCAGTATAACATCATCCGGGACATTTACAAGCTCCGATGCACGTTCAAAATTTGCCTGCATCTGGGGATTGTCTGCCTCTTTTGCAACCTGTCCCTGCTTCTTCAGCATTTCAGAAGAAATTTTAATATCTTCCGCTGTTACGCTTCCCTTCTTTACCTCATCCAATGTAATCTGAGAAAGCTTTTTTCCTGTTTTGGATGTGATGCTACTTGCCTCATTTTGTCCTAAGGGATAATTACTCATCTTGCTCCCTCCCATACAATCATGCCTTTTTCCGGATCCAGCTGCTCTGTTTCAATAATGTGCATCAAAGCTGCTTTTACCTGGAATTTTGCACGTACCATAGGGTCATTGGTACACTCTATTGGTGTTACTTTTTCCCCTTTTACATATTTCGCCGCATTTCTGCCGATTTTACGATATGTATCCAGATCCATCAGTGGGGCCTGAGGGAAAAGTTCCAGATTAGACAACGGATACAGATCTTTCTGATGAATAACCGTTGTTCCTTTTGACTGAATGCCAATTCCAATTCCCGAACCTGAAAGTTTCGCTGCCTGTAATGCCATAAAGCATACGTCTGAAGTATCCAGGATTTTTACAACTCTTGAAGTCATTCCTTCTTCTTCAATACCTGCCTGTACATTTTGAAGGACATCTTCCAGCGGAATTCCGCAGATCGTAGCACGGATCTCCGTCTGAAAAGCAGCACCTACTCCAATTACAATTTCCTTTGGATCTGTTCCCTGAGCAGCTTTCTGCGCTCCTGCATAGGAATGCTTAGGGCGCATTCTTGTTCTGCCAGTCAGAATCTCACCAGATGTTTCCTGGTTTTGGGGCTGTGCATGATTTCCCTGCAACTGCTCCAAAACCGCTTTGGTAATGGCTTGTATCAGTTCATTCTTATCCATTGTACAGCCTCCTAAAATTCATTTACATTTATTCTATGTGGAATTGCCTTAATTTCTTCCCAGCGTTTTCCAGTTACACGGTATCCTGTTCCAGGTCCCATATAATCATTTGGAGTGTTTACACCAGACATCACCTGGAAATTTTCATCCAGAATTGCAGCCGTATGCATATAATCTCCAATCACTCTTTGCTTCAGCATATTCAAAATACTTTCTGCAAGCTCTGTAAATCCGCTTTCTGCAAGAGCTTTTACCACATCAATTCCGGTAATTCCACGCTTCATCAGATCATCTGCTGCCATCAGATCTGAAGCAACATCTCTTTTTAATGTATCCTTACTTCCATGAGCATATGTTACAGCTTCTACCTGCTCATCTGTTACTTCCGTAAGTCCCAGGTACTTAAATACTGCCTGTACCGCTTTTCCGGCTTCCCGACGCACACGGATCACTTCTTCTTCTGTCACAGGACGAAGACCGCCATCTACCTGCATATCTCTTTGCAATACATTATAGTCATCAAAGTCTTCTGCATCAAAATTAGATCCTGCAAACATATTATCATAGTTCGCCTCTGCTGCATATCCTGAAAAAATAAAATCTGTTCCAGGCATAAACTGAAGCATGGTTCTCGCTGTACGACGCATATCTGAATTAGAAAAACTCTGATCATTAGAAGATGCACATTCTAATCCCAGAAGTGCTGCTACAAGGTTCTCTCCAATTACTTCACGAATCCCGGAAGGAACGCTGGCTGTAACACCAATACAACTTACAGAACCATTCTGAATTCCCTGGGAGCCTGCACCTTTTGTTACATACAGACATCTGCACTCCAGATAAAGCATAGACTTCTTTTCACTGCTTCCCATCAGTACTTCAGAGCCGGAACCGGAAGTAAATCGTACTTTTAATCCACGGGAAGCATAAGCTGAATTTAAAAATGCCTTTGAATACGGAGTGTCATCACCGTCTACAAAAACTTTTTCTGTACCATATACAGAAAGTGTTTCCGCATATGTGGTAAGGCCACGTATTCCCAATTCCAGTTCTGTTGCCTCTTCTACCGCACACTGGGTAAGAACCCCTTTTCGTCCTACCTGGGAGCCGATCAACAGGGCAATTGCATTAAATGGCGCATATCTGGCAACACCGGTTGTGGTTTCTTCTTCACTAAATCCACGAAGAGCCCCTTCTGCTGCATCTGCTGCTATCTGTACCGGATCATCTTTTAGGTTCGTAATATGCGCCTGATTGCCCGGTACTTTTCTGGCACGCATTTTCTGCATACCCATCATCATTTCCACTACATTGAGGTAGTTGATTACTTCTACCATTTTAGCAGGTGTAATACCGGAAACAATTTCCAAAATTTCTTTTCTGGATGTATGAATATCTACTATTTTTCTTGCAATCTCCAAAGATGGAAGCTGCATGAATTTTTCTGTTCTGTCAATACGAATTGCATAATCTGCAATAAACTGGTCTATAAAATCAAATTCTGATCTTTGTTTTCCATCCAGTTCTGTGATAATGCCATTTTCTACTTTAACAGACGGACTGGGATCATAAGGGCTTTTCATCGCCACAAATCCCATTTCCGGCCATTCATCTATAAACCCATCTTTATTTACCGCTCTCTGATCCAGAGCTTCTATTCTTTTTGATCTTTTCATATTTTCTACCTTTTATCACTGGAAAAAAAAACCTGCATTCCGCTTTTGTAAGATTCTTTTCCCAGTGCTCCGCTTTTTATAAAACAGCCCGGCAGAATTTGCCGGGCTGCCTGACATCTTAGAAGGACCACAATTTAGTATATATTTTTATGATATCTTCCTTTGTTGGAACTCTCGGATTATTTGCTGTGCAAGCATCCACAAGGGCTGCATCTGCCATTTTATCAATTGCAGCAAAATATGCATCCGGAGTAATCGTACCAAGTTCCTGTATTGTCAACGGAATGTTCATTTCCTTCTGCATAAACTGAATCCAGTTTACAAGAGAACGAACCGTCATTACTTTATTGTAATTGCTAAGTCCAAGAATATGTGCAACATCTGCATATCTCTTCACTGCCGGAAGATATTCTTTCTGACTTCTGCTATGCTTGTTAATATCTGCATTAAATTCCACAATGTGCGGAAGAAGCATTGCATTGGCACGTCCATGAGGAATATGGAACATTGCACCTAACTGATGCGCCATACTGTGAGTAATACCAAGTCCTGCTGTATTAAAAGATAATCCAGCCAGGCAGGATGCTACATGCATTTTCTGACGCGCATGCATATCACTTCCATCTAAGTATGCACGTAACAAAAATACACCACAAATTTCCATGGCTTTTTCTGCAAGTGCGGAAGAGAATTCGTTATGAGCTGTGCTTACATAAGATTCCAGGGCATGTGTAAATACATCCATACCAGTATCTGCTGTAATTGCAGGAGGTACACTCTTTACAAGTTCTGCATCGAGAATCGCTTCATCCGGTGTCAGGCTGTCAGAAACCAATGGATATTTCACATGAGCTTCTGTATCATTTACAACTGCAAACGATGTTACTTCTGAACCGGTTCCACTTGTAGTAGGTACTGCAATCAGTCCTACTTTTCCATAATTATTGATCTTCAATGCAAATTCACGAATTGCTTTTGAAGAGTCAATCGCAGATCCACCACCTACTGCAACAATTGCTTCCGGCTGATACTGCAGGAATTTTTTTACACCTGTAGCAATTTTTTCCACCGGAGCATCCGGAACCACATCACAGAAAATATCATACTGAATTCCTGCGCTTTCAAGCGGTGCAGTAATTAAATCGACCATTTTGCTCTGCACAACAAACGGGTCTGTAATTACAAGAACCCTTTTGTACGGAATTTCTTTCAATCTGTCCAGAGCATTACTGCCAAAATGAATGGCAGTTTTCATTTCAAAGGTATTCATATCAGCTGCTCCCTTTCTTTCGTATCAGACAGTGTACTTACACTCCATACCAAGTTCTTCAAAATACTTCAGCCACCTGTCTGAAGGCTTTCTGTCTGTCACTACCACATCTATATCCCGCAAACTTCCTCCAACGGAAAATGCGGTTTGATCAAATTTTGTACTGTCAATTACCAGAATTTTCTTTTTTCCTGAAGCCATCATGGCTTTTTTAGCATAGGCAAACGATTCCTGAGATTCCATTAAACCCCATTCTCTATCCAGTGCTTTACAGGAAAAAATAGCCTTATCCACATAATAGGAACGAATTGCTTCCTCTGTTCTGGAACCTAAAAAAGCAAGATACCCGTCTTTCATTACCCCGCCGGTGGAAATAATATTCCATCCGGAAACATCAGAAAGTTCCAATAAAATTTCCATGGAATTTGTGATTACTGTAAGCCGTTCTCTTTCTTTCAAAGCTTTTGCCACAAAAACTGCTGTAGTACTTGCATCCAGGAAAATATGATCGCCCTCATTTACAAGGGACGCTGCAATTTCTGCCATTTTCTGTTTCCCGGCTACATTTTGATTTTTACGCACATTAAAAGGCAGATCAATACTGAAATCCTCATTAATCACTGCGCCGCCATAGCTTTTAATGGCAAATCCCTCTTTTTCCAGTTTATCAAGATCCCGGCGGATCGTTTCTTCCGAAACACCATAAAGCTGGCTCAACTCACTGACTACAACTCTTTTTTCTTCCTGAAGTTTTTCAAGGATAAGATTTCGTCTTTCTAATGCAAGCATGATATCCTGCCTCCTTCAAAAGTTCCTATTTTATTAAAGGATGCTGTCAATCATACGTCTGTCCGGATGGGCAATAACAGAAGAATCCAGATACATACCCTTAGACGCAACAAGCTCCTTTGCTCTCTCGATAGAAGCTTCCACTGCAGAAACTTCACCAGTCAGCAGCATATAAGACTTTCCGCACATACCTTTGGCAATACGAAGTTCAATTAAATCTACGATAGCTGTCTTAGCAGCCTGATCTGCAGCTTCGATAATAGAAGCTGCATCGTATGTTTCAAGAATTCCCAACGCACTGATTTCTTCTACCTGAGTAGTTCCATAAATAGCTGGGAAAATAGATTCATGCGGATTTCCAAGTACAAAACTGTCGATGCACTGCTCCTCATATGTTGTTACAGCCGCATCTACTGCAGCTTTTACCGCACTTAAATCTCCGGTAATAATTGCAATATATTTACCCGGACAAACGGTCTGAGCCTCCACGATTTCTACCTCGGATGTCTTGACCATGGCATCTGCTGCAGTAATACCGGTGGCTGTAGTTTTAAATTCAATCATTCCGATTGCTTTACTCATGTTCTGCACGTCCTTTCTACTTTGCTGCAATTACGATATGGCGATCTGTTACTTCTGTTACCTTACCACAGATAGTTGCGTGAATACCCACACTCAGACCCTGAGCAGGTTCTGCAATCATCTGACCGCGTGTAACTTCATCCCCAACTTTCACAATTGCTTTAGCCGGTGCACCAATATGCTGGCTTAAAAGGATTGTAACCTTCGGAACTGCCACTAATGTTTCATCCATAGGTGCATCTTTATCATATTTTGTCAGCCCCAGACGTGCCATCAGACGTTCTTCCGGAACTTTACGATATTCTCTGGACTGTGTTACAGGAACCGGCTGTACACCCTGAGGTGGTCTTATACCGGCTTTACGAAGTCCACCCTTCATATCTGCCAGAAGGCTTCTTGGTGCCAGACTCTGTGGACAGGAATACATTTCACAAACACCGCAGGAACTGCAGAAACTTGCATCAATGTATGGATTCAGATCGCGGAAATCCTGATTTGCTGCCGCTCTCATGAAACGAGCCGGGTCAATTGGATGTCCCAGATTATTTCTTGGACAAAGGTCTGTACAAGTATTACACTGGCAGCAAATAGATGCTGCTCTTTTTAAATCTATAGAAGAAGTTCTCTGTTTTTTCGCTACAATAATATGGTCTTTTGGAAGTACCAAAATCGCATTTGTTGTTTTTGTAACTGGCTCAGAACCACTTCCGATACGTCCCATCATAGGACCACCAATAAAATAAACCGGATCTTTAACTGTTACATTTCCAGCCTGAGCTACAACATCATCCATTGTACATCCCAGAGGAACACGAACAGTAACCGGATTGCTTACTTCTGCAACAACCGATACATATTTATCTGTTACCGGTTTCTGTTTTTCTACTGCTCTATAAACATTGTAAATTGTTTCAACATTAAATACAGCAACACCCTGTTCAATAGGGAGCCCGCCCGGTCTTACCACTCTACCGGTTGCTTCGTAAATCAAAACAACTTCATCACCCATTGGGTATACTTCTTCAAGGAGATGAATGCGCATTTTAGGAAATTCCTCAATATGCTGCTGTAATGCTGCTATTGTCTGTACATAAGATTTTTTAATTCCAATAATGGCTTCAGAAGCACCTACTGTGTCTGCTACCATATTGAATGTTTTCATAATTTCATATGCGTGCTTTTCTAATAACTGTCTGTGTAATTTCAGTAAAGGCTCGCACTCTGCACAGTTCATAAGAATGGTATTTGCCTGATCGCTTATCTTTACATATGTAGGGAAACCGGCACCACCGGCACCTACTACACCATTCTCCTGTATAATTTTCTGTAATTCTTTGATTTCCATGGCGTTACTCCAATCCTGCGCCATCATCAACGATGCCGACTATTGCCGCATCTACCGGCGCTGTTTCTACGCCGCAGCCAATTCTTGCTGCGCTTCCTTGTGCCACCAATACATATTCTCCGATTCCTGCACCGATCATGTCGATTGCAACAATCTGGCTTAAATCCGCTTTCATATGATGTACTGGCTCAACAATCATGAACTTATTTCCTATTAACTTTTCGCTTTTCCGCGTGGAAACCACGCTTCCAACAACCTTGCCTACAATCATATGAGCCTCCGCGTTTCTTAAACCCTCCAGTGCCGGCGACTTTCGCCGCCGGCTGGAAATATCCACTTCAGGAGGATTTCTTATATTTTATTAAATGATTGTTACGGTATTGCCTGTGGCAATCTTTGCTGCATTTGCTTCATCTGTGTCAATATGCATCTCCAGAGTAAAGCTGTCATCTACACGGATCTTAACATGATTGAAAATTGTTCCGCGCTCGTTATCCGCTTTCACGGAAACAATATCACCATCTTTAACACCTGCTGCCTGAGCATCTTTAGGAGACATATGAATATGACGCATTGCCACAATACATCCCTCTTGAAGATAAATAGCACCCTTAGGTCCTACAATGGCTATAGGAGCACTTCCTGCCACATCTCCTGATTCACGAATCGGCACTTTCATACCAAGTTTAATTGCATCTGTAGCAGATACCTCAACCTGTGATGCCTTACGCACTGGTCCAAGAATACGCACATTTTCAATTGCCCGTAATTTAAGACCTACTATGGTAACCGTTTCATTTGATGCAAACTGTCCACCCATCAGTTCTTTTTTCTTTGTCAACTGATAGCCTTCTCCGAATAATGCTTCTACATGTTCCTGTGTCAGATGAATATGTCTTGCGGAAACTCCGATCGGTACAACAAAACCGCTGCCCTTATCTTCACTTTCATTAATTGCCTGAATTACCATTCTAGTAATCCGTTCAATATTATTTGTTTCCAAAACTACACCTGCTTTCTTGGAATTTTCTTTTTACAAGAAAATCCTCTACCGGAAAATCTCTTATTTAAGAACCGGAAGAATTTTTTCTACATCTGTATGTGGTCTTGGAATTACATGTGTTGCTACCAGCTCTCCAAGTCTGGATGCTGCTGCGCTTCCGCTTTCTACAGCAGATTTAACAGCACCTACATCACCACGAACCATAACTGTTACAAGACCGGAACCGATTTTTTCTGTTCCTACTAATGCTACGTTAGCAGCCTTGCACATCTGATCTGCTGCTTCGATTGCAGCTGTAAGTCCTCTGGTTTCTACCATTCCTAATGCTTCCTGTGTCATGATTTTTTCCTCCTTGTGAGTTGTTGAACTTTCAACACGAACCTTTGTCTCTGCATTTTTCTTTGCCGTTCTTCTAGGAGCGGCAGCCTTTTTAGGGGCTCTGTTTCCTGCTGTTGTTTTTTTCTCTTCAGCCATATTTCATCCCCCTATTTGTTTTTCTTCTTCCATCGACTTGCGCTTAATTCCACCATCTTGACGATTTCTTCGTGAGGGCGGGCAATGACTGCATGAGAAACAGGCTTTTTCAGGGAACCTGCTACTGCCGCTTCCACTGCCTCTGTTACAGCCGCCACATCGCCTTCTATAATAATGGTCACCAGTCGTCCGCCCAGCTTACGTTCCCATGACGCCAGCTCAACGTCTGCAGTTTTGCACATAATGTCCAGAGCGTCCATCGCCGCAACTACACCTGTGATTTCAATAAAACCATATGATTTACTCATGAGCGAACTCCTTTATTTCTCTTATTCGCCATGTTCCCAAATCCATACGGATTCAGGAACTCTTTATTTTTCTATTAGATAGTCGGCAGAATTTTTTCTACGTCTGTGTGTGGTCTCGGAATTACGTGTGTTGCAACAAGTTCTCCAAGTCTGGATGCTGCTGCACTTCCGCTTTCTACAGCTGCTTTAACAGCACCTACATCGCCACGAACCATAACTGTTACAAGACCGGAACCGATTTTTTCTGTTCCTACTAATGCAACTTCTGCTGCTTTTGTCATTGCATCTGCTGCTTCGATTGCAGCTGTAAGTCCTCTGGTTTCTACCATTCCTAATGCTTCCTGTGCCATGATTAATTCCTCCTGAATTTGATATATACTAATGATTTTTTTTACATTTTAAACGATATATCCTGAATGTGCAACTATTATTGCTTATCCAGGGCGCTGATCTTCAGCATTTTTTCCGTTCCCTCATCGGGATTCGGAATTACATAATGTTGTACCACGCCGGTCATGCTGTTTGCAACTTCCATACCGGCTTCCACTGCTGCAGTTACATCCGCAACACTTCCGCGGTATTTAATGCAGACAAGGAGCGGTACTGGCAGGCTGTCTGCGTTGGCCGGCTTATTCTTGTCAAACACTTCCAGGCGGACATTTGCTGCCTTACATCCGGCATCGCCTGCTACGAAGGCTGTTGTCAGCCCAAATACTTCCAAAATTCCCACAGCTTCTGCCATTTTCTTTCTCCTTTACAGTGAGGATTATTTATTAATGATTGCAATCTTCAAACCAGTCATAGCAAGGTTTGTCTGATGTGCTTCGTTGATCTGCTCTAACGGGAATCTGTCTGTGATCAGTTCAGACATTGGCAGACCAATTCCTTTTGCTCTCTTTAAGAAATCAAAAGTTGTTACGTAATCTCTCAGAGTATATACCCAGGAGCCTACTGTTGTGATCTCTTTAGAACAAATATCAAAGTGTGGGTTGATGGTTGCATCTCCACCATTGATGAAGAAACCAAGTTCACAAAGGCCACCGCCATTGCGGATAAATTTATAGATATTTGCATGTGCAACCGGAGAACCAGTACACTGGAATGCAAAATCTGCAAGATGTCCGCCAAAAGCATCTTTCACACCTTCTGCAAGTGCTTCGATTCCTTTGTGATCTTTAAAGTTTACAGTTACAGTTGCGCCCATTTTCTTAGCAAAATCAAGGCGTTTTTCTTCGCCGTCTACTGCGCAGATATTCTCGATACCCATAGTACGAAGAACTGCAATACAGATAAGACCGATCGGTCCGCATCCCTGTACAACAACTCTGCTGTTGAAACGAAGAATTCCTGTTGTTTTTGCTCTTTCTACAGCATGGATCAGAACTGCACATGGCTCGATCAGAATTCTGGAATCCAGATCCAAATCGCTTACATTAAAGAATGTAGAGCCAAACTGTCCGCCTCTGATGAAAATGTAATCGGAAAACCATCCGTTCAGATGAATATCATCATCCGGAAGAAGTCCGTATACATCAGCACCGCCGACGTTTTTCTTATTTAAGTCAAACATAGTGATTTCCGGATCATCCTTGAAAATCATACATGTAACAACTTTATCACCAACTTTAACTGGTTTTCCAGCTGTATCTACTTTTACATTTTTACCCATTGCAACGATCTCACCTGTACCTTCATGTCCAAGTGCTACCGGCATCAGGCCAAATGGATCTCTTTTGAATTCATGTGCATCTGTACCACAGATACCACATCCTTCTACTTTTACAAGAATATCGTCATCCCCTAAAGCAGGAATTGGAAATTCTTTAATTTCATAATGTTCCAGTGATGTCAGCATTGCTACTCTGGCTGTCTTCGGAATTGCGCTGCCTGCTGCCGGAGCTGCTACTGGTGCTGTTGCCGGAGCTGCTTCTGCCGGAGCGTTTCCTGTCATGCCGGAGAGAACCTGTTTTACGATTTCTTCAATATTAACGTTATTCATATCCATGTTCTTCTCTCCTCCTGATTAACGAATGCAAAGGCTGTCAGACATTACGCAACGTCTTCTCTTTGTGAATGTACTTGCGCTGGTGAGACCCTCTCCTGTACGGCTTGCAATTGTAAATGTACAGTAGCCTTCTCCACCAAATCCAAGTGCTGCATAAGATGGTGCATTTTTCACAAGAATTGCGGTGTCAATTGCTTTTGCGTATTTTGTAATATTGTCAATGTTTTTAGAATGAATATGTGCAGAATGACGATTTCCATGTTCCAGCCATACAGACTGTTCTACTGCATCATCAAAATCTCTTGCTCTTACAACACCAAGGATCGGCATCATAAGCTCTGTGCTGATCAGCGGATGTTCCTTCGGTCCTTCAAATACGATACAACGTATATTGGCCGGAACATTTACCCCGATCATGGAAAGCAAGGTTCTTGCATCACGTCCTACACATTTACGGTTCAGTTTTCCACCTGCCAGAACTACTTCTGTCAGTTTGTCCTGCTCTTCTTTGGATGCCAGATAACAATCATTCTCTGTTACAAGATAATGCATCAGTTCATCCACGATAGAAGATACCGCAACGATTTCTTTTTCAGCAATACATGGAAGATTGTTATCGAATGTACATCCGTTCACAATATCCTGTGCTGCTTTACGAATATCTGCTGTTTCATCTACAAGTGCCGGAGGATTACCTGCACCTGCACCGATTCCACGTTTTCCAGAAGACAGAACAGCAGTTACAACGCCAGGACCACCTGTTGCAGCAATTAACGGAATGTCTTTATGTTTCATCATAGTATTGCTTGTTTCAAGTGTTGGTTTCTCTACTGTTACTGCAATATTGTCCGGTCCGCCAGCTTCCAGAGAAGCTTCATTCAGCAGATTGATTGCATAAATAGATGTTTTAATTGCTGCCGGATGCGGATTAAACACAACTGTGTTTCCACCTGCCAGCATACCGATTGTATTGCAAAGTACGGTTTCGCTTGGGTTTGTACATGGAGTGATCGCTCCAATTACACCAAACGGTCCCATTTCAATCAAAGTCAGTCCTCTGTCGCCAGACCATGCGGTTGTTGTAATATCTTCTGTTCCAGGAGTCTTATCTGCTACAAGATGATGTTTCAGGATCTTATCTCCAACATTTCCCATTCCAGTTTCATCAACAGCCATGCGTGCCAGAATTTCTGCATTTTCTTTGATTTTTCTGCGGATACATGTAATAATCTTTTCTCTCTGGTCCATGGACATTTTCTTCACGATCAATTCCGCTTTTTTTGCAGCTTCAATTGCATCGTTCATTTCTTTAAAAATCCCATGTTTTCCGGAGGGAGCATCGGCAATCTGCATCTTTGCCATGACTTCCTGTACAATTTCCTGTACCATATTTTCACTAATTGGCATGAAATTGTCCTCCTTCATTTATGTAATATCGCCAGATTATTTTAATCCCAGCTGTGCCATTACCTGTTTTGTGATGTTTGCTACTAAATCAGCATCTGCTGTAGATGTTGTTTCTTCAGAAGAACAAGAACAGCTTCCGCCGCAGTTATGGCAGTTAACGCCATCTTTATTCTGGCAAAGGTTTGCCGGATGTTTTCCCGGAAGACCCATTTTTCTTCTGATTTCATACAGTTTTTCAATCTGCTCTTTGTCGAATTCTTTCGGTCCACCAAGCATTTTGGATTTGTAAAGAAGTTCTGCATAGAATTCTACAGATTCCATTTTCATGTATGCAGCCATTAAATCAGTGGACCATGTAAGTGCACCGTGGTTCTCAAGAAGAACTGCATCATAATATGGAAGGTATTTTTCAAGATTGTCCGGAATTTCTACTGTAGAAGGTGTACCATACTCAGCGATCGGAACGCATCCAAGTGCGATAACTGCTTCCGGCATGATCGGCTGTGTTAACGGAATACCTGCAATTGCAAAGCTTGTTGCAAAAGTAGGATGAGCATGAACAACAGAACCTACATCCGGTCTTTTTTCATAAACTCTCATATGCATTTTGATTTCAGATGAAGGACGGAATCCCGGGTTTGCCTGGATTACATTACCCTGTGCATCTACTTTACAGATATATTCTGGAGTCATAAATCCCTTGGAAACACCTGTTGGTGTGCAAAGGAATTCATTGTCGTTCAGTTTAACGGAAATGTTTCCATCGTTTGCTGCTACCATGTTGCGGTTGTAGATTCTTCTTCCAACTTCGCAAATCTGTTTTTTGATTTCATATTCGTTTACCATGCTATCTTCCTCCTTGAGCGCATTTGGTTTTGTTTGTTTCTGATGTAATTTTACATCAGGCCACAGAAAAAGTCAAGATATGCCTGTTGTTTTTTGTTGGTTTCCCCGTGGTTTTTATGTTGTTTTTATTGTGTTTCCATCGTTTCCCGTTCCCAGGGCATCACATCTCCGTCTTCTCTAAGATATTCCAGTATATCGGATACCCCTTCCTGGGCTTTGGAATCCACAAAAAAAATCTTTTTACAGCCTGCAAGCTCAAGCCATGACGCCGCTCTTTTTACATTTGCATCGGGATGATTGATTTTTGTAACAATCCCCACAACTTCTCTGTTTGCCATACATGTAATGCACGGCGGAAAAAGGCAGTACGGCTCAATAGCCGAAACAAGCAGACCAACAACATCTGATTCATATGTATAAAGCGCCAGTGCATGCCCCAGCCCCTTTGTCTGCGCATACTCTCCCGGCGTATCCACTATAACATCAAAATTATTTACATACTGTGTTTTATGATAGTGGATTTTTTCTCCCCGCAGCGCCTGGGTAAGAGTTGTCTTTCCCGCTTCACTGCGTCCGATTAAAACAATTTTTTTCATATTAAAAAGCCTTCTTATGTTCTGGTGATAGGGCAAATAACAAATCCCAGTCTTTCCTTCACATATTCCAGAATGGCATTTATTGCAGCTTCCACTTCTGAAACAGTTCCTGTTACAATAAGGCTCCCGCTAAACCGATCCACGAATCCAATCTCAACGCCTGAAGACTTCAACGCAATGTCCGCCATGATAATGGCTGTTTCTGCCGGACTCACTGTTAAAATCCCAATTGCAGAGCGTGAGTAATCAACTGCCGGATCAAGGCCAAGTTTTGTGTAAAGAGTCTTATCCGGGTTTGCAATAATATGCGCAAGAGATATTTGTTTCCCCGGAACCAGTTCCTGAATAATTCTCTGTTTCACTTCCGGCGGCATATAATCTGTATATCCCATTTCACCCTCCAATCTGACAATCCAGATTGCAAACAGCATGAACTGCCTTTTTTAGTGCTTCCATATCTTCTGCAGAAGGCGGAAGAATCCCTTCCATACCGTATTCCCGTCCAAGACCTGTATATTTATCCTGTCCCAGTCGGTGATACGGCAGAAGATGGATTTTTTCTACCCCTGGCAGGGTTGCCGCAAATCTGGCAATTTCCTGTATTTCTTCTATTGTTGCATTGAACGTTGGAATTACAGGAACACGAATTACAAGTTTTGTTTGCCCGGACAATGCCACCCGTCTTGCATTTTCCAACATAAGTTCATTGGAACGGCCTGTAAATTCTTTATGTTTTACAGGATTCATATGTTTTATGTCCATTAAATACAAATCCAGATAAGGCAAAGCTGCCTTTATATCTTCCCAAGGTGCACACGCCATGCTTTCCACAGCTGTATGAAGCCCGCGCTCTTTTGCTTCTCGCAAAAGAGCTGTCGCAAACTCCGGTTGACAGAAGCATTCTCCTCCCGAAAGAGTCATTCCTCCTCCGGAGCGATAATAATACGCTCTGTCTTTTTCTACTTCTTCCATAACTTCCCGTACTGTCACATCGCTGCCAATGATTTTGTCTTCGCCCTGCACTTTCATTGTCTGGATTTCATATTCCTGAGATTCAGGATTACAACACCACCGGCATCTGAGTACACAGCCTTTCAAAAATACAATCGTACGAATCCCCGGTCCGTCATGGATAGAATAACGCTGAATATCAAATATTCTGCCTTTTTTCTCTAAATCACTCATTATTTTCTCCTAGAACCCCTGTTCCGTCCGACGGATAATGTCATCCTGAAGAGAACGTGAAAGTGTTGTAAACAATGCACTGTATCCCGCAACACGAACAACAAGATGTTTGTATTTCTCAGGATTTTTCTGAGCATCCAGAAGTGTCTGTCGATCAACAACATTAAACTGCATATGCATTCCCTTCTGATCAAAATACGAACGGATCAGAGCAACAAATTTTTCAAGCCCTTCTCTTCCTGACAAAGCAGAAGGATGGAACTTCTGATTGAACAATGTTCCGTTTGACACAATAAAATGATCCAGACGTGAAACAGAAGTCGCCGCTGCGGTTGGTCCTTTTACGTCTTTTCCTGCTGACGGAGATACACCATCTGCAACCGGTGTATGTGCGTAACGACCATCCGGCGTTGCCCCTGTCTGACCTCCCAGAGGCACATTTGCAGATACAGGATAAAGTCCTGCCTGGAATTGTCCACCTCTTGGGTTACGATAATTCTGAAGCGGTCTTGTATATGTATAAGCTACATCTCTTGCAAAATAATCAACTTCCGGAATATCATTTCCAAATTTAGGAACTTCATCGATCATCTTATGAATTTCCTCATATCGTCTCATCTTTTGTTCGTCCGGATGTGTGTTCATAACTACATTTAATATAGAAGAAACTGTGTCTTCCTCTATCTTCTTACCAGCTGCCTGCATTTCTTTTAAAATTGCAGCCGCCATTTCTTTCACGGATTGCTCATCCAGGCCTTTTCCAAAGTTCCATACAAGAGCTTCTTTCATTTCCTGCATAGTGACTTTTTTCTCTTCGTATACAAGTTTTCTCACTGCAAAAAGAGAATCCGCCATATTCGCAATTCCGAATCCCTGAGGACCTGTAAAGTTATAAACAGCGCCCCCTTCCTGCACGGACTTTCCACGTTTCAGGCAGTCATCTACCATACATGATAAAAACGGAAGCGGACAACGTTTTGCATGAGCTACGTCAATAGCATTATCTGCATTGACCAGAAGAGAAATACAGTATTCCATCTGTTTCTTATATGCATCGTAAAATTCCTCAAAAGATGTCATTTTCGTGACATCACCTGTAGGAATCCCCACCATCTCTCCCTGGTCTTTTCCATTGGAAAATACAAGTTCCAGCGGACGGCACATATTAAAGAATGCAGCATCATGCCATCCCTCTGTTTTTCCCGCTTTCTGCGGTTCTACACAACCAATGATATTATATTCCCGGGCATCCTCCAGACTCAGTCCGCGATTCTGAAGCGCCGGAATGATCACTTCATCATTGTAATAAGCCGGAAGTCCGATTCCGGTTCTTGTCAGTTCGGCTGCTTTGATCAAAAACTCATGAGGAGATCCGTTCCATACTCTCACTGAAAGAGATGGCTGCGGCAGACGCACATGCATAGAAGCCTGAATACACATAAACGACAGATCATTTGTCACATCTTCTCCGTTTTTATTCTGTCCTCCCGCAATAAGATTCTGAAAAAGACTATATCCTGCAAATCCTTCTGCGGATGCGCAATCCCGGCATTTATTCAGATCATTTAATTTCACCCAGATACAATCCATAAGTTCCTGAGCAAACTCCCTGGTAATCGCGCCACGTTCAATATCCTTCTTATAATATGGATACATATACTGATCAAATCGTCCAGGAGAAATTGAATGTCCGCTTGATTCCAGCTGGATCAGCTGCTGTACAAACCAAAAGGACTGACAAGCCTCATAAAATGTTTCTGCACCTTTTGCAGGAACCCGGCTGCAGTTTCTTGATATTTCAAGCAGTTCTTCCCGCCTTGCAGCATCGCTGCATTGTTCTGCCATTTCTCTTGCCAGCACACTATAGCGCTGTGCATATTCCATAACTGCCTGGCAACTTAGGATTACTGCATTAAGAAAATGAGATCTTTCTGCATAATCTCCATCTCCGACACTGCAGTTTTCAAGTTCTTTCTGCGCTTTTTCCATAATACCTTCGTATCCAATCGCAAGAACTTCTTCATACTTTACCGTCACATGGCCTACTCCATTATAAAAATAGTTTCCAGGTGTGAAGATGTTGTGATCTATAGCCCGTATTGCCTCCGGCGCCATATAGGAAAGCGCAAGTTCACTTGTTGTTTTCCCTTTCCAGTATTTATGTATCTCTCTCAGTTCCGCCTTTGTTTCCTCTGCAATGTAAAAAGGATCTGCGCTTCTTGTCTCTACCGTATCCAGCTCATCCTCCAGCCACTGAAAAGAAAATTCCGGGTATGTCTGACAGCTTCTGGGAGCCAGTGTAGAACTGCCCACGATCAACTCTTCCTCACGAATCACTATGGGAATATTCCGAAGTATGTGTGCAAAAGCCTTTGCTCTGCGAGTAATGATCGGCTCACTCTCTGTTTCCTTATAAGATTCCGTAAGCAATCTTGCCCTGGCAGATTCAATAACCGGCATGTTTTCATATAAACGTTCGATCATTCTGGTGATTCTGTCAGTTTTGGGAATATCGGATGTATGAAATTTTTCCATGTTACTCCTTTCTCATGACCGTTCTATTTAAAAAGCAGCTCTTTCTCCGCGCTCCCAGGGCGGCTTTTTCTTATTTTTTCGGTTCATGCCATATGCTATTATTATACCGTAGCCGCTTATATATGTCAACGAAATCCAACATCTCCTTTTTTTATTTGTGTGGATTTCCTAGGGTTTTATATGTGGTTTTTATTTGTTTTTTATAAAAATCGTTTTTTTGTTATTGACAAGATTTTTTCTCTCTGTCATACTGAAATTAAGATTTTTTCTCAAATAAATCGGTTATTCAGAAAGGCGGGATACAACATGTATCTTTCAGATATGCACACGCATTCCATCGCAAGCGGTCATGGAACAACCTGCACCATTTCAGATATGGCAAAGGCAGCCTCCGTCAAAGGTCTTAAACTTCTGGGCATTACAGACCATGGTCCGGCAACGCTTGCTGCCGGAACTCCTTCTTACTTTAGAAGCCTTACTTTTTCTCCCAGAAAACGATTTGATGTGGAACTTTTTTATGGCATTGAATTAAACATTCTCGATCACAATGGCGCTATCGATCTGGATGAAGAACTTCTTTCAAAACTCGACTATGCGATTGTAAGTATGCATGCTCAAAATTATACTTCCGATACCATAGAAAACAATACCACCGCCTACATAAATGCGATGAAACATCCTTCTGTCAAAATTTTAGGGCACTGTGACAATCCCAATTTTCCAGCAAACTATGAAGCCCTTGCTTTGTGTGCAAAAGAAAACGGGGTTGCCTTTGAAATCAACGAAGCTTCCCTTGCCCCCTACGGTTATCGAGGGGACACACAAGCAAATAACCGTGAAATTCTTCGCTGTGCACGCAAACATCAGGTTCCTATTCTTTTATCCAGCGACAGTCACGGAAGCGAACACATCGGAGATTTTACTTATGCCGCAGACTTTGTCCATCAGGAATGTTTCCCCGAAGAGCTGATTCTGAACAACCAGCTCCCTAAATTACGGGTATTCTTACAAACACGATAATTGCGCAAAAAAGGTGCTGTCCTTCTTTTTCGGACAGCACCTTTTATTTTTCATCCATTTTCGCAATTCGAGCTGCAAGCTCCTGATATTTTCCTGTTATATATCCATAGTTGTTCTTTTTATGAGGAACAAGGCAATTGGTACAATCTTTATACCCCTGTTCTGTATAAGTAAAATTTCCTCCACAGTCTTTCCCCAGTGCATAAAGCGGACAATAGCAGAAAAGACAATTAAATTCCTCAGGATTTGCTCCTTTGTGGCACGGAAAATATTCACATTTTTTATGACTAAAAAAAGAAAATTCTTTATCTTCCCAATATGGTTTTTCCATTATATCCTCCTATTCCAACACATACGCCCATCTGTTTCTGTTCCGGTCTTTAAATTTCCCGTATAAAAAGAGGGAGCGATGCTACTTCGGTGTAGAAAACATTCCATTCATGAGTGCGCGGAGGGAACGGATGTATCCGAAGCAGTATCGCCTGCCATTTAATCATGTATAATTCATATGAACAGGCGGATTCCATAAAAAATGCCCGCTCTCGAAAAAGCGGACAACGTTTCAGGGCTGCGGAATCCCTGAAATTGGTCGTTACACTTTACACGGAAGTTTAACCTTGCCATATTAAGCAGGTTTCCTGGCTCCAGAATCTTCGTTTATCTCTCCTTCTCATGCTATGCACAATGGATTTTTGCGAGACTCACTCCTCTGTTACAGTGACCGGATCGCTCAGGTTTCTCACCTGATTCCCTCTTCTGTCTGCATTTTGCAAACAGCACTTAATACGTTCACTATGGAATTATACTATTGTCACTATATCATTCTGTCAATGCTTTGTCAAGTATCGTCATTCTACTTTTTCCACAAACATCAGACAAAAACTTATAAAAAGGCACACACAACATATCCAAATAACAGAAATCCCATATTTTATCGAAAGATTTCCGCCAATTCCGGCTCCTATTGCAAAAAACAGTATAATTCCAAAATAATATCCTGCTTTTTTTAACAGTTCCGGATTTTTTTCCCTGAAATAAGCAGATAACGCTTCTGTTCCACTTCGTATATTGCCAATACACATCGTGCTTGCATAGGCATACCCTCTTACCTTACGGAATGCCTGCACCTGCATGGCACAGGAAAAAGATACAAGAACAGTCGCTATAATATTCCATTTATATGGAATAAATCCCACACCAAATAATATTAGGATCTCTGTCAACAGAACTCCCTGTCTCCAGTGCAGGCGTTTCGCATTTCCGAATTTCCCCTGAATCCCCTCCACTACGATCACACCTGCAATAAACGCAATAAGTGGAAACAAATAGTGCAGGGCCGCCCGCCATTTTCCGGACATGATCAGCTGGCTCATAAGAACTACATTTCCTGTCTGTGCGTTGGAAAACACTCCGTCTCTTGTGTTATATGTATAGGCATCCTGAAGTCCGCCGGAAAACGCCAGAAACATATTATTCACAAATGCCTCTGACATCTGAATATCCGAAACACATAAATGTAAATGCTGTCTTCTATTTTTTTTATCTTCTTTCATGTTACTCCGCCATTCTGGAAACCGGGGTTCCCATATTCTTTCTTTTTATTTTATATTCTTTAAATATTCTGCACGACCTTCTTCATACAGATTATTCCCTTTGCTGTCGATGATCACCACAAGCGGCATGTCCTCTACATAAAGTTTTCTAAGTGCTTCTGCTCCAAGGTCTTCATAAGCGATTAATTCCGCTTTCTTAATGGATTTTGCAAGAAGTGCTCCTGCTCCGCCAATCGCACCGAAATACACTCCACTGTATTTTTTCATAGCCTCTACAACTTCCGGAAGACGCGCTCCTTTTCCAATCATTCCTCTTGCGCCTACAGACATCATAGTTGGCGCATATGCATCCATACGACCACTGGTTGTAGGACCGGCCGAACCAATCACCTGACCCGGTTTTGCAGGAGTTGGTCCCACATAATAAATGGTTGCATCCATAGGATCAAAAGGAAGCTTTTCTCCTTTTTCAAGTGCTTCACACATTCTCTTATGTCCGGCATCTCTGGAGGTATAAATTGTTCCTGTAAGAAGAACACGATCACCTGCATGAAGAGTTTGTGCCAATTCTTCGGTTAATGGCAATGTTATATGTTTTTCCATTTAGATCACCTCCGTTTTGTGACGGGTTACATGACAATTTATATTAATCGCACAAGGCATTCCAGCAATATGAGTCGGAAGTGTTTCGATATTAAGACCAATTGCTGTTGTTTTTCCTCCAAATCCCTGCGGTCCTATTCCAAGCTTATTGATTTTTTCCAGCATTTCCTTTTCCAGATCTGCATAAAACGGATCCGGATTTTCAGAATCCAGAGAACGCATCAAAGCTTTTTTTGCAAGAAATGCCGCTTTATCAAAAGTTCCGCCTATACCAACACCGACTACCATAGGTGGACATGGATTGGGACCGGCTGTTTCTACTGTTTCCAAAATAAAATCTTTAATACCCTGAAGTCCGGCAGAAGGTTTGAACATACGGATTGCACTCATATTTTCACTTCCAAACCCTTTTGGACCTACTGTAACTTTTACATTTTCTCCAGGAACGATTTCTGTATAGATCATGGCAGGGGTATTGTCCCCTGTATTTCCACGGCGTATCGGATCCTTTACAACAGATTTTCTCAAATATCCCTTGTCATAACCACGACGTACCCCTTCATTAATAGCATCTTCAAGGTTACCGCCTACCAAATGAACATCCTGACCAATTTCCAGAAAAACACACGCCATTCCTGTATCCTGGCAGATCGGTACACATTCTTCATCTGCAATTTCAAAATTTTCTATAATATTATCAAGAACTCCTTTTGCAATTTCACCGTCTTCACAAGCACGGCAGTTTTTAATTGCACATTTCACATCTTCAGGCAAATGTTCATTTGCCTCTATGCAAAGCTTCTCTACCACATCTGTAAGCTTACTTACTTCAATTTCACGCATGGTATTCATCTCCTTATCTCTCATGACGTGCATATTTCGGAAGGAGCAGCGGAGATACATCCTCTGATTCCATCCCTGCATTTTTCAGTTCTTCTGCATATTTTTCAACATGGGAAAGGCTCATTGTTCCAAGTTCCACTTCTTTTGCTCTTGCTGCAGCAGCTTTACCGGCGTTTCGGCCAAATACAATAATATCCAGAAGAGAATTGCCCATAAGACGATTTCTTCCATGGATTCCACCTACTGCTTCTCCGGCAACAAGAAGATTCGAAATTGCTTTTGTAAATCCGTCCCCTCCAATTTCCAGACCTCCATTTTGATAATGAAGAGTCGGATATACAAGGATCGGAACTTTACGCATATCAATATCATAATTCATATACATACGAAGCATTGCAGGAATTCGTTTCTCAATGGTTCCTTCTCCTCCAAGACGTTCGATCATCGGTGTATCCAGCCATACTCCACTTCCAAGAGGTGTCTCTACTCCTTTTTTTCTTTCCGTACATTCGCGGATAATAGAAGCAGCGGAAACATCCCGGGTTTCAAGAGGATGCATAAAAGCTTCTCCCTCTGCATTTACCAGCATAGCTCCAAGAGAGCGAACTTTTTCTGTTACAAGTGCCCCATAAATCTGAGCCGGATACGCAACTCCTGTAGGATGATACTGAATCGTATCCTGATAAAGAAGAGGCGCTCCTGCACGATATCCAAGGATCAAGCCATCTGCTGTTGCTCCGTAATGATTGGAAGTAGGAAAGTTCTGATAATGAAGGCGACCGGCTCCTCCTGTTGCAATAATAACCGTCTTTGCTCTTGCCACCATATAATCTTCTGTTTCCATATTTAAAAGAACCGCACCTGCAACCTGACCTTTTTCATCTTTGATCAATTCTACTGCAGACGTAAATTCTACAACCGGAATTCCACGGTTAATTACTTCATCCCGAAGTGTACGCATAATTTCCGCACCGGAATAATCCTTACATGCATGCATTCTCTTCCTGGATGTACCACCGCCATGTGTCGTAACCATATTACCTTCCGCATCTTTATCAAACATAACGCCCAGCTTATTCAGCCATTGGATCGCATCCGGTGCTTCCATAACAAGTCTCTTTAAAAGCTCTGGTCTCGCAGCAAAATGACCACCTCCAAAAGCATCCAGATAATGCTGTACAGGAGAATCATTTTCTTTATCTGCTGCCTGTATTCCACCCTCAGCCATCATGGTATTTGCATCACCAATACGCAGTTTTGTAACGATCATAACGTTAGCCCCAGCCTCATGCGCTTCAATAGCAGCAGAAGCGCCGGCTCCGCCTCCTCCGATCACTAACACGTCTACATCGTAATCTACTTTACTCAAATCTACATGTTCTGTCAAGAGACGGCTATTAGAATGCAAAAGATGTCCCAGTTCTGTAGGCACCTTCTGTCCTTTATTAGGTCCGATTTTAATTTCCACAAATCCGTCTTCACGGTAGTCCGGATGAAAAGCCTTCAGAAGGGCATCCTTTTCATCTGCAGTCATTCGTCTTGGCTCCATTCCCATACGTTCATCTCTGGTAGCCTCCACCTTTTTGATCGACTCAAGCATTTCTGGTGTAAACATAGGTTGTCCTCCTTATTTCTCAATGTCTCTTGTATTATAAAGTTCCTGCATTTCTGTGATTGGTTTCTGCATGATCTGCTCAATCAGTTCATCATAGGCACCTTCATGGATTTCTTCCACTCTGTTTTTCAGATGCTTTGATTCCGGAGCAATATATTTACCTGTAAGACGTCTTGCAAGAAGTCCTACCATTGGATGAGAAATTCCAGCCGGACATCTTACGGAACAGCATCCGCAGCCAACACAGTCAAACGATTCTTCTGCACATTTTTCCAGTTCCCCTCTCTGTGCATATGCGATATACTGCATTACATTCAAATCCTGTGTACAGGCTTTTGTACAGGCATTACATCCTATGCAGCTATAGATTTCCGGATAGAGTTCCATCATGATCTGATGATCAGGCTTAATCTCTTCTATATCATATTTTCTTTTATCTGTGGGAAAAAACGGAATGCTTGCTACATACATTCCTTCTTCTACCTGTGTCTGACAGGCGAGACATGTTTTCAATTCATTTTTTCCCTTAATTCTATAAATCGTAGCACAGGCGCCGCAAAAACCATGGCGGCAGCCACATCCTCTTTTCAAAGTATATCCGGCATATTCCATTGCCGTCATAATTGTAAGATCTGCAGGCACACTGTATTTCTTACCGAAAAAGAATACATTCACCATTTTATCCATCGTAAAATACCAGTCCTTTCTCAATTAATATTCATTAGGCAATTCGTCAATTTCATCAAAACGAAATACAGGTCCGTCTTTGCAAACATATTTTGATCCTATATTACAGCGTCCGCATTTTCCCACACCACATTTCATACGAAGTTCCAGCGTGGTATAAACCTGTTCATTTTCAAATCCCATTTCCTTTAAACCGGCAAGTACGAACTTGATCATAATAGGCGGTCCGCATACAAGGGCTGTTTTATCTGTATCAAAACCGATTTCCTTCAGATAATTTGGAACAAACCCTACATGTCCGTCCCATCCTTCCTGCTCACGGTCAATGGTAAGATATACATTTACCCCTTCTGTTTTCATCCATACTTCCTGGATTTCTTTCAGCTGTACCAGATCATCTGCCGAACGAGAACCATAAAGAATATCTACCGTTCCGTAGTTTTCCCGATTATCCAGCACATAATTAATTACTGAACGGAGAGGTGCAAGTCCGATTCCTCCCGCAACAAAAAGAAGATTCTTCCCTTTCAGTTCTGTTTCTACCGGAAAATGATTTCCATACGGACCACGTACTGTAATTTCATCTCCCACCTGAAGGCTGTGCAGATAATCGGTAAGTATTCCACACTTTTTTATACTGAACTCCTGATATTCTGTATTTGTAGGAGAAGAGGTGATAGAAAACATTCCTTCACTGATTCCAGGAACGCAAAGCATCGCACACTGCCCTGGCATATGATCAAAAAGCTTTCCACCTTCCGGAGCGTTCACACGGAACGTTTTCACATCCGGTGTCTCTTCTCTAATATCTGTAATAACTCCCACCTTCGGAATCAATGTATCCAATGTATAATTTTTATGACATGTGCATTCACTCATTTCTTGTCACCTCCCTGATCCTGAAAAGATTTGATCACTTTTACAATATTCAAAGCTGACGGACATTTCTCTACGCATCTGCCGCAACCGACACAGGAATACATTCCGTCATTATTTGCAGGGAAATACACCAGTTTATGCATAAAACGCTGGCGGAATCTCTGCATCTGACTTGTACGATTGTTTCCATGAGCCATCATGGTAAAATCGGAATACATACAGGAATCCCAGCAGCGATATCTCTGCACTCCATTTCCTGTATCATAATCTTTAATATCATAGCACTGACATGTAGGGCATACAAACGTGCAGGTTCCACAGGCCAGACAGGGTTTATACAATTCCTCCCAAAGAGCGGAGTCAAATTTTTCTTTTAATGCATCTCCATTCCATCCCTCAAGAGAAAGGGTTGAATACGGAAGCTTCTCTACGATTGCTCTGATCGTTTCTTTTTCTTCTTCCACATTGCTCTCATCTTTTTCATCTGCAGAATTCAAAAGAGATTTCACCAATTCCGTAAGTTTTTCCCCTTTTAAAGTCAGAGGCTTCCAGTACAGTTCTCCATCCAGCATCCATGTTGCGACATCTGCCGCAGGTTCTGCACAATCAACACCAAAAACTGTACAAAAACATGTTTCTTCCGGTTCATGACAGGCCATAGCAACGATTGTCCCGTGATCTCTTCTTGCTGCATAAAAACTGTCAACAGGATCTGCCAGAAAAACCCTATCCAGAACTTCTATCCCTTTTACATCACAGGCTTTCATTCCAAACACAACAAAATCCTGTTCTTTTAAAGTTTGAGGTTCTACTTTAATCTTTTTCCCTTCCCGTACACAGGTATATAAGTTCTCACTTTGAGGGAAAAAGGCATCTTTCGGCGATTTTACCGTTTTTAAAGTATCCAGATCTACCTCTGCATCTTCTTTCCATGCCGCAAAATTAACCTGCCCATTTATTCTCACCGGCAAATATAATTCCTGTTCTCCTGCAATCAGTCGAAACAATGCCGGAAGATTTTCTTTTGCAATCTTATACATACCTTATCCCCTTTCTCATACGCTGCCAGGCTCTGCATCATCAAAGGTAAAGCTGGTCAGCGGCCCTTTGGAATCTGTATCTTCTCCCGCCTGATACTCTCCATAAAGTGCGTCAATATCTTTAATAAATTTACGGTTAAAAAGATGAAGGGGAATTCCCTGCGGACACACTCTGCTGCATTCACCGCAATCTGTACATCTTCCGGCAACATGAAAGGCACGAATAATATGAAACATTTTTTCCTCAAAGGAATCCGCATTTGCTTTCTGGGCACTGTCAAATTTTGTGCTGTCAAATACACATTTTCGGCAGGAACATGCAGGACAGACATTTCTGCATGCATTACAGCGGATACATTTACTTAATTCCTTCTGAAAAAATGCAAATTTTTCTTCCGGACTCATCGCCTCGATCTTCTCTACTTCAGCAAAACGATCTGCATCTTTTGTATCGCGTGACTCTCCTATGATCTCATCATAAATCTTATGTTCTTTTCCTTTGCATACATGGCATCGTTCTAACAGTGCGTCTGCATATGTGCAGGTCTTCTCTCCATAAATAGTCTGAATCGTCAATGTTTCACACGCATCGTCCATACCGGCTCCCTGAATGCTTTCGATTCCTTTGATCCCCATTTTTCGGATTTTTTCAATATCAAGTTTTCCTTTACATCCAACTCCTACAATATATGCTTTTTCCCTGTCTACACGGTGTTCCTTAATCAGCTGATTAAAACTATATGTATCACATGGTTTAAGACATACCATTGTTTTTCCGTCCATTTTGGATGCAGCAATCATATATTTACTTAAATTTGCCCCGCAAAAGCCATTGTACACAAAATGTTCCAGTTCTTCTTCTTTCTCAAAAAATGCAGGCTCCGGATTATATGGCAGATCGCCCGCTTTCCAGCCCAGAACCCGTGCCACTTCTCCTGATGCCAGAAGTTCTTTTGCCCGATTGATTATTTCCTGCATCTTAAATCCTCCAGTCTGACATTCTCGCCAAGAGAATATATTTTTTCCACAAACTCATTCATCGTTGTAGAAAACTTTACACCCTCTGCGGCAGATACCCACTCTACTCTTGTACGTCCATTTTCCACACCAATATAATCAAGCATGGAGAACAAAAGCGTCATACGTCTTCTTGCATAATAATTTCCTGTACTATAGTGACAATCACCTGGATGACAGCCACACATAATAACCCCATCTGCACCTTTTTCAAAGGCTCTTAAAATGAACATAGGATTTACACGACAGGAACACGGTACCCGGATGATTTTTACATCCGCCGGATAGGTAAGACGGCTGCTTCCTGCCAGATCTGCTCCGGCATAACTGCACCAGTTACAGCAAAACGCCACGATTTTCGGTCTGAACTCTTCTTTTGCTTCTATCGACATATTGCATCCACCTCCGCTATAATCTGTCTATTTGAAAATCCCTGCAGATCCATGGCACCAGACGGACAGGTAACTGTGCAGGCTCCGCATCCCTGGCAAAGCGCATCATTTACAACAGCAATGCGGCGCATTTCACGGATTCCATGATCATTCACTTCTTTTTCTTCATATGTAATGGCACCATATGGGCAAACATTCGCACATGTAGAACAGCCATTACAAAGAAGTTCATCTGATTTTGCAGTACATGGATTGGTCATCAGTTTATCCTTCGCAAGCAGTCCAATTGCTTTTACTGCTGCTGCACCTGCCTGTGCAACTGTCTCCGGAATATCCTTCGGTCCCTGACATACACCAGAAAGGAAAATGCCCGCTGTAGGTGATTCCACAGGGCGAAGTTTCGCATGGGCTTCTGTAAGAAAATTATTTGTATCAATACTTGCCGTAAGCATCGTTGCAATACGCCGTACATCTGCTTCCGGCTCAATTGCAGCTGCAAGAACTACCATATCTGCTTCTTTTAGTATCTGCTTATTATCAAGAAGATCCACTCCCTGCACAAGCAGTTTTCCGTCCGGCTGAGGAATTACCTTACCTACCTGACCTTTTACATAATTTACTCCATACTGTTCCACTGCTCTTCTGTAAAACTCGTCAAAGTTTTTACCGGGAGTACGCACATCTATATAAAATACCGTTACATTCACATCCGGATACTTATCACGAATTAACATTGCATGTTTTGCCGTATACATACAGCAGATCTTGGAACAGTAACTTTTTCCTCTGTCATCCGCACAACGGCTTCCTACACACTGGATAAAGACCATTTCTTTTGGTGCTTTCCCATCAGAAAGACGCTCAAGATGACCTTTGGTAGGGCCTGCCGCATTCATAATACGTTCCAGTTCCAGGGAAGTGATTACATCTTTACTCTGGCTATATGCATATTCATCATATTTATCCAGTTTAATCATATCAAAACCAGTAGCGACCACGATCGCACCATATTTCTGCGTAACAATCTCATCCTGCTGGTCATACTCTATAGCGCCTGCCTGACATACTTTGGCACACACTCCGCATTTTCCCGTTTTGAATTTAATACAGTGTTCTCTGTCAATAACAGGTACATTGGGGATTGCCTGTGCAAACGGCGTATAAATAGCCGTTCTGTTTCCAAGTCCTCTGTTAAATTCACTAGGAATCTTCTTAGATGGACATTTTTCCTGACAAATGCCACATCCTGTACATTTATCCATGTTTACACTTCTGGCTTTTTTTCGGATATCTACTGTAAAATCCCCTACAAATCCTGTTACTTTTTCCACTTCACTATATGTATAAATATTTATCTTTTCATGAGCTGCCGCTTCTACCATCTTTGGTGTCAAAATACAGGCTGAGCAGTCCAGAGTAGGGAAGGTTTTATCCAACTGGGACATTCTTCCCCCAATACTTGGAGTCTTTTCTACAATATCCACTTCATATCCTGCATCTGCTATATCCAGGGCTGTCTGAATTCCCGCAATACCGCCTCCAATTACCAGGGCTCTTTTCGTAACCCGGCTTTCTCCCGGTTTCAAAGGAGCATTCAGATTTACTTTTGCAATGGCTGCCCGTGCAAGTATCACGGCCTTTTTTGTTGCCTCTTCCATATCCTTGTGAATCCATGAACAATGTTCACGAATGTTGGCAATTTCCACCATGTATGGATTTAACCCCGCTCTTTCCGCTGCTTTTCGGAAAGTTGCCTCATGCATACGCGGAGAACAGGAACATACTACAATTCCTGTAAGTTTTTTCTCTTTAATAGCCTCTGCAATTTTTGCCTGTCCTGCTTCTGAACACATATATGGATAATCTTCTGCATGGACAACACCAGGCTCCAGCAAAGCCATTTCTGCTACTTTTTTTACATCTACCGTTGCAGCAATATTACTTCCGCAATGACAGACAAATACACCTATTCTCTGCACCAGGTTTACCTCCTATATCTTCTGAATGCACTGACTAAAAGCTGCTGCGGAAGATCCGGATCAAGAAGTTCCGGAATCTCATTTGGGGACAGATAATCCTGTCCTTTCTGCCTTACCACAAGCTGTCTTGCAGCATCAATAAGTTTTCCCGGCTTTACATCACGCGGACATCGTTCTACGCAGGCAAAACAGGAAAGGCACTTCCAAAGAGATTTGGAATTTACCAGAGCATCAATATCTTCATTTACCACATAAGACACAAACTGATGTGGTTTAATATCCATCTCGGAAAAAGAAGGACAGGAAGCCGAACACTTTCCACATTTCATACATTTCAAAGGATTCGTACCACTAATTTCCCTGATCATTTCCGCCTGTTTTTTTGAGGTATTCATTTTTCCGACACCTCCTTCACGCCCAGCGCTTCTGCAAGAAGTTCTGTAAAATAATAAACAGGTAATTTTTCTCCATTGCTTTTATTTAAATTATACAAACACAGGGGACAGGCTGTGATCAACATTTCCGCCCCGAAACCTTTTGCACTTTCCACGATCTTATGGCACATATTCCCAGACAGCTCTTTTTCTTTTAAAGAAATATAGCCGCCGCAGCATTCATTTCGATAAGGATAAATCACAGGTTCTCCTCCAATAGCCCGAATAAACTCTTCTATAATAGAAGGATTTTCCGGATCATCAAATTCAAGAATTTTTCCCGGTCTGAGAAGAAGGCATCCATAATATGCTCCAATCTTTTTCCCGGTAAAAGGATGAACTACTTTTTCCCTGATTTTATCAAATCCTACTCTGTCACGCAGCACCTCTAAGTAGTGAAGAACATTTGTCTCTCCCTTATATGGCACCGTAAGCCCCATATACTGATTTGCCCGTCTCTGAATATCTTCTACATTTTTCATATCATCATTTACTCTTTTGATCACATGATGACAGGCAGAACAAAGCGTTATCAGATCTTGTTCTTTTTCTTTCGCCTCATTAAGAGCACGAACGGAAGAAAGTTTAGTGGCAATTTCATCAGTCCCCAGAGGATAGACACCGCCGCAGCACTGCCAATCCTCGATTTCTTCCAGTTCAAACCCCAGTGCTGATGCAGAAGATCTGGCATACTGATCCAGTTCTTTGGCCTTAGTGCGAAGCGTGCACCCCGGATAATAACTGTACTTTATCATTCTCTGTTGTCCTTTCTTTAAGTAATGAAATCTTAATCAGACTGTAAGATCAATTTGATCAATAACATCTCTTAATGCTTTTGCACTTGCACGAAGCTTTTCAATTTCTTCCTGGTTCAATCTCATCGGGATTTTTCCTTCAATCCCCTCAGGCCCTACAAGAGTCAGAGTACTAAGACACACGTCTTCGATTCCATACTCTCCATGCATCATGGAAGAAACCGTTGTAATTGAATTAGAAGCAGACAGAAGAATGCTGCAAAGTTTGCACACAGCTGTTGACACTGCATAGAAAGTTGCCCCTTTATTAGCAATAATCTTCCCTCCGGATTTCTGAACGTATTCCAACATTCCCTCTTTATCCAGCTTTTCTACATCCTTTCCAAGGTTGTGCATTGTATCATAAAACTCATCCACATTAACACCGGAAATATATGCTCCTGTCCACGGAATAAAAGAAGTATCTCCATGCTCCCCAAATACATAGGCATGAATATTTTTCTGAGCAACTTTAAAATGTTCGGAAAGACCACAGCGTAATCTTGCGGAATCCAAAATGGTACCGGAACCAATAATCTGTTTTTCTGGAAGACCGGAAATCTTTGTAAACACATAAGTCATTACATCTACCGGATTACTTACCATAATATAAAGTGCATCTGGTGCAGCTTTTACAATTTCCGGTGTAATAGCTTTTAAAATATTTACATTTGTCTGGGTCAACTCGATTCTTGTCTGTCCTGGTTTACGGGCAATGCCGGATGTAATAATTACAATGTCTGAATCTTTTGCATCTTTGTAGTCTCCTGCTGTAATGGAAATTGGATCCCGGAAACAGGTTCCCTGCACAATATCCATAACTTCACCTTCTACTTTTTCCCTGTTGATATCAATCAACACAATTTCTGAAGCAATATCTGCATGGGATAAAGTATATGCGATTGTTGCTCCTACACTTCCGGCTCCAATAATCGTAATTTTGCTGCTCATAACATTCCCCTTTCATTACTTTGTCATTTTTTTAACAATGTTTGGTAAAAAAAATCTGGAACTCCACTTATGATTTTGACGTTATTCACCTATTCTTAATTATTCAAACGCCTTTTTTTGTATATTTTACAGCTAAGTTCCATTTCTACCACTATATCATAAAATATATCATAGGACAATCTTTTTTTATTTTTTGTTAAAAAAAAGTCATACAAGGTATTTTTCAATACTTTGCATGACTTTTTTTCTTATAAACTATACTAATCTTCTTACAGAAAGAATTGTTCTATATGTTGCATCATTGCTGATTTTAATACCATCTCTGGAGTTGGAAGCATGTACAATCTGTCCATTTCCCATATAGATGGCAACATGACCGCCGTAGCAGATCAAATCTCCAGGCTGCGCATCTGCATAAGAAACTTCTGTACCTGCATTCTGCTGTTCATAAGAAGTTCTTGGAAGACTCACACCAAAATTGGAGTAAACACTCTGTACGAATCCGGAACAGTCTGCACCGTTTGTAAGGCTTGTACCACCCCATACATATGGATTTCCAACAAACTGTGTTGCATAATCTACAACGGAAGATCCGGAACCTGAATAATTATTTCCGCCACTCTGGCTTTCATAATCATCAACAGATACTGTATTATCAGAATCAATTACATTACCATATTCATCGTATTCTACATCACCGGATGAAGCTTCTGAAGATTCTTCTGCGGAATTTTCTACCACATTACCTTCTTCATCATATACCGGCTCTTCCTGGCTTTCGCTATTCGCCTCTGCTTCCGCCTGTGCTGCACGTTCTGCTTCTAATCTTGCAGCCTCTTCTTCTGCTGCTCTTCTTGCTGCTTCTTCTGCGGCAATTCTCTCAGCTTCCAGTCTTTCAATCTCTGCCTGCTGCTCTACGATCAGATTTGCATATTCTGTAGCCTGCTGCTGTGCATATGCAATTTCATTATCACAATCTGCTGAAGTCGCTCTTCTTTCATCAATCTGGTTCTGAAGAACTACAGACTGTTCTTCATATGAAGCTTTCATTTCTTCCAGTTCAGCCTGCTCGCTTTCATATTTTGTCTGAAGATTTTTTACTTCATCTACAGTATTTACATATTTTTCAAGGCTCTTTCTATCCTGATCGTACATTTTCTGTGTATACTCTGCTCTTGTAAGAAGATCAGCCAGATTTTCTGCATTCATCATCATCTGGAACCAGGCATCATCTCCGCCTTTTTCGTAAAGATACTGGATACGTTTTTTCATTGCATCATATTGTTTATCACGAGCCTTCTGTGCTTTTCCCAGATCCTGTTTTGTACGTACGATATCAACTTCCTTGCTGGAAATATCACTTTTCAGAACATCAATAGAAACCATAACATCTACAAGGTTTGCATCGAGAGTGGCTATTTCACTTTCCAACTGCTGTTTTGCAGCCCACAGCTCATCCATACGAGCATAGGTAGCATCTAACTGCTGGCTTGTCCAAGCCTGTTCCTCTCTCAAGTCATCTTCTCTTGAAGCACTTACACTCACTGCCTGAGTTGTGCACATTAAAAGTGCCATTGCAAGGCACATGATTCTTTTCTTCATGATTATTCACCCTCATAACTTTTAATACTTATCTGTAACATTTATGAAATATCTTATTTAATTCTTTTACATATTAACATATCGTTACATCTATTGCAAGGTTTTTTTACCTAAAAGTTTAAAATTCTGTAACATTTAGTAACTTTTCCGAAATGCCTTATAAAAAAAGAAAGGCATCTCTGCCTTTCCTTTTTTGCTTTTTCACTTATGAAAACAGATCTGAAAGTATCTGATCTGCGGTTCTGTTTCTATATCCTTCCGGATCTGAAAGTACATTTGTACTCCATCTAAAGTAGTTTCCATTACGGATGTAGTTTCCACTTGATTCATGATAGTCATATTTGCTTACACCCGGATATCTTGACATATACTGTTCTGCAAGTGCGATTGCCTCACTTCCATAATCACCTTTCGGTGTAGGAGTACCGGAAATCTGACAGCCGGCATTTGGGGTAGAGTGTACGATCACCACACTCTTATCACTACACTGACCAAGAACGATCCATGTATGGCCACTATTGTATCCTATGTCTCCCGGTTTCAAGGTGTAATTGCTTCCTGCAAGGGAAGACTGTGTCAGAATGCTTCCCCATCCTCTTCTTCTGTAGGAATCACCAATCTCACCGGAAACAACTGTATAGCCGTACCCTTCACCGCTTCTGTTATGCATTACCTGGTAAGCAGCCCATCCTACGAATCCGGAGCAGTCAAGACCTTTCGCACGATTTGCCGTACTTAAATCATCCCAGTCATGATAATTATAATCGCTATCCTGGCTGTTATACCATTCTCTCCACTTTGGACTTACACCTTTTCTGGTAGAATCATTCCATCCTCCGCCCCATACATAAAGAGCCTGTCCTACCGGCTGAAGTGCCCCTGCAAGGTAGTTCTTAATGGTTCTCTTTCCTGTTGGGGCTGTTACGTCCGGACCTACATTCTGTTTCAGAGTTGCTACACCGTCTTTATCAAAAACGTAGGTTTTGCCATCAATCTTCATCTCTGTATTCTCTACACGCACACCGCCGTTTGCCGGATTGAGATAATACTTTGCACCTGTCTTCTTATTGGTTACCCATTTTGTTACTTTTCTTCCATCTGTACTTAAAAAATAGTACGTTTTTCCATCGATTTCTTTAAACCCATGTACCATCGCACCATCGTTTTCTTTTCCTTTATTTGACTCAAAATAGCATTTTTTAGAACTGGAAAAAGTTTTCCAACCAAGAGCCATACGACCAGATTTATTAAAGTATCTTGTAATCTTTCTCTTTGTATCTGTCAGAAGAACGTCCGAAGACATGATACCTGTCTTCGTATTAAAATAATACTTATATCCACCCTCGTACAACCAGCCTTTCCGCATAATACCTGAGGTTTTATCAAAGTAATATTTTTTATTTTCTAAAGTAAGCCAGCCTTTTACCATGATACCAGACCGGGTAAAATACCGTCTGTTTCCCTCTTTATCCTGTCTCCATCCAATCGCCATGGTACAGTCCTGAGGTTTACTGGAGTTTGTAAAATAATACTTCTTGCCATTTAAGGTAAGCCAGCCTTTTTTCTGAACACCTGTTTTCGGATCAAAGTAGTATTTCTTACCATTCAAAGTAAGCCAGCCTTTTGCCTTTGCCCCACTTTGTAATATGTAATATTGTTTTCCGTTAATTTTCTGGAAACCTTTCTTGGTTGCCGCCTCTACCTGAGTCGGGTTTACATATGTTGTAATTCCGGCAGTGGCAACTACAAGTATCAGAAGTAATCCAAAAATCTTGAACTTCTTACATATATTTCGCATATCTACCTTCCTTTTTTTCTTTTTTATTACGTGTGGATTTCTTTACACACTATTTTTTACAATTTTGTTACAAATCCATGACCTCATTATATCTCAAAGGAAACATTCCGTCAACCAGAAATTGCGGCACAAAAAAAAGGATGAACATTTCCTTGTTTCATCCTTTTTTACACTCTATTTACAAATACATCCTAAAATTACAGAAGGTGTTTACGAAGTTCTGCTCCATCCATTGCACTTAAATATGCAGGTGCCACATCAAACACGGTTTTACATCCTTTCTGCCCTTCTTTATGCATACGGTAAGCGGCACGAGCATAAGCAACAATTACAGAGGATGTAAATTCCGGATTAGAATCCAGTTTAAGGCTATATTCAATTACATGCTGATTTTCGTCATTCCATCCTGTCTTTCCACTTCGAATTACAAAACCACCATGCGGGATTCCACTATGATCACGCTTTAATTCTTCTTCGGTAATAAAATGAACGGTTGTATCATAATCCGCAAAATAATTCGGCATATTTTTAATTTCTTCTTCTATGCGGGCAAGATCTGCGCCTTCTTCTGCTACAACAAAACATTCCCGAATATGTTTCTGTCTTGTTGTAAGTTCCGGCATTTCTCCGTTTCTCACTGCTTCTAATGCAGATTCAACCGGAATGGTATACTGTTTTCCATCTTTTACACCTTCTACACGGCGAATTGCATCAGAATGTCCCTGGCTTACCCCTTTGCCCCAGAATGTATAATCTTTTCCATTTGTAAGAATTGCATTTGCATACATTCTGTTAAGAGAAAACATACCCGGATCCCAACCTACAGAAATAATTCCAACATGTCCGCTTTTCTCTGCTGCTGCATCTACATTGGCAAAATGCTCCGGAATTTTTGCATGTGTATCAAAACTATCTACAACATTAAACCACTGTGCAAACTCCGGTGTCTGTGCCGGCAGATCTGTTGCACTGCCTCCACAAAGAATCATAACATCTATATCATCTTTCATTTCTGAGGCTTTTTCTACAGAATATACTTTTGCACCTTCTGTAAGAATATTTACCGTTGAAGGATCACGGCGTGTAAAAACTCCAACCAGTTCCATATCCGGATTATGTTTAATGGCACATTCCACGCCTCGTCCCAGATTTCCATATCCTAAAATTCCAATACGTATACTCATATTTGGTTACCTCCTATATTTTTTAAGACTTTAAAATAGTAATATTCTTAATTTCAATTGTCAATATTTTTCTATATCAACAACAAAAAAATGTTCCGGGACAGCAGCAATTACATGCAGCCTGAGCCAGACATAAATTCATGCAAATATCTCCTCCGCTTCGGGGCATTCCTCCAAAGGGATTCTGCTGCTCCTGATACCAGGTTCCTCCGCCCTCCATTCGTCGAAGAAGCATTTGATACTGAACATTATCCGGCTCCAATCGCACCGCTTCCCGAATATGATTCAATGCATTTACATTATTCCCAATTCCCATATTTGCCATAGCTGACAAATAATACCACTGTCCATTCCGTTGCCCAAGTGCATTCAATACATTTAATGCCTCCTGATAATGTCCACTTTGTACATAATTGGCTGCTGCCTGTCTGCGAAGCCCTTCTTCATCCTGATATGTGCTGTTCTGCTGTCTGCCAAAACCACCATATCCGCCGAATCCGCCATATCCGTCATTCATCCCGGAGGAATCATATCCGTATTCTCTTTCTTTCATAATCTGTTCATAAGCCTGCTGTACCTCTTTAAACTTTTCCTCAGCCAACTCCTTGTTTGGATTATTGATATTTGCATCCGGATGGTACTTTCTGCTTTGACGTCGATATGCTTTTTTTATTTCTTCGTCTGATGCACTCCTCTGTACACCTAATACACTATATGGATCTAACATTTTCTTTCTCCTGTTCTTCCCTTCTCCTTCGACTAATATCCTCAAATCTGCACCAGACACCAGAATACAGTATATTTCTTAAAATATCTCCATATTTTATAATAGGAAGTTTCTCAAATTCTTTACACACTTCTGCCAGCATCATAATCAAAATGCTGCGTACTTCTTCTTCAAAATGTTTGCTCTTATATTTCTCGGCAAATGGATTATAGTTTTCTTTTTCTATATCTTTCTCCACATCATCATAAGCATCTAAAAGATAAATAAATTTCCCAAGATAAAATCCCATTCTTCTCAGGGACTTTTCCCATACATCTTCTCGATAAGCAAAAATTTCTTCCATGATCTTCCCAAAACATCCGGCCATTTTGTCCAGATCTTTCTCTCCTGCTTTCTCCCACCGGGAAAGCTGTTCCAAATCATTTATAATTACCTGAATTTTATTTTTATATACAGCTTCCAAACGATTTTCTCTGTTTTGCAAAAGTGCAGCATAAATACGCCGTGTTACTTTTTTTTCATCATTCCAGTCATCCATGCACTTATAATATGTTAACAGCACATTCATATCTGCCCCGTATTCTGTAATTTCATTTTTTCTTACAGACTGCTTATGAATTGGATGCACACCGCACCTCGTTGTTCCTTTTTTTGTAGACGGCTCATACAAACCGCTTAAAAGCATAACGACAAACGTCATATCATAACTTATGGAAATCTGTCCGGAAATTCCGTATCTGTGTTTCAGTTCCCGGCACAGTCCACAATAAAACGAACGATATGTATCAAAATCCTTGATTTTCAGCTCCGGCTTATTTACAACTATGTAACCGAACATACTAGCTCCTTTTTACAAACTTTGTACGACACTTTGGACATTCTATCTCTATCTTGCCTTTTCCTCTTGGGATCCTGATCTTCTGTCCACATCCCGGACATGTATAAATATGATTGGTTCTGCGCTCTGCCATCAGATTTTTTTCTTTCTGAAAACGCATACGTATATTTGCAGTCACAGCAAGATATTTCTGATTCTCTGCGTATCTTTTTTGAATGTTTTTAGAAAAAATCCGAAAATACGTATAAACAATGGCTGCCAATCCTAATGTATTAAGAAGTACACCTGCCCGACTCCTTCCCATGAAATTTGCCAGCAATATACATACAAGCGCCGCTCCTATTGTAAATCTGGATAAAGAATCTACTCCATAGCGCCCCTGCATGAACCGCATAAATTTTTCTTTCATAATAAATCCACTGCTCCTTACGCTTCTTTCACTAAAACTTTTTCAATCTCTGCAATATACATTGTATGATAATCTTTCTGTGGATACCATCTTCCATCTTTCTCTTCTTGATCAAAACACTGCGGTTTTATATCATCGTGATACATTTTTCTGCACACCATGATCAAATCTGCTTCCTCAATTCCTGTTGTTCCATCAACATAATAGGGATTCAGACCTGCTTCTTCTATTTTATTGATACCTTTTCCACAAACCTGTCCGCAATAATTCAGAGCTTTTCTATATTCCTCTCCAAGAACAGAAATCGTAAATGTCTCTTCTCGGTCTACAAATTCTTTTGTATAACGCTGCGGACGAATATATACCGTCACTGCATTTTTCCCCCATATCACTCCCATGGACCCCCAGCTGGCTGTCATGGTATTACAGTTTTCTTCATTCCCTGCTGTAATAAGGAGCCATTCCTTTCCAATTTTGGTAAATGGATTCAATACCAGTTCTTCTGCTTTTATTTCCTTAAATCCCATTTTCATTCCTCCTGCTTTATCGCTCACTGCACACCTGAAAAATATAAAATTTCAAATAATATGATTCATCTGCCGCCCATAAGATCGGATGATCCGGAGCCTGTGTTCTATATTCCACCTGACGCAAACGCTTATGCACATTTTTAGCCGCCTGCCCGATTGTTTTTGTAAAAAGTTCATAATCCATAAAATGCGAACAGGAACAGGTTGCCAAGAACCCTCCATCTTTCACAAGTTTCATAGCCCGCAGATTTATTTCTCTATAACCTTTTACTGCATTCTTTATGGAACTTCTGGATTTTGTAAATGCCGGCGGATCCAAAATCACCACATCAAACTTTTCCCCTGTCTCTTCCAGTTTTGGAAGCAGTTCAAAAACATCCTCACAGATAAATTTTACACTCTGGGATAAGCCATTTAATTCTGCATTTCTTGTTGCCTGTTCCACTGCCAAAGCAGACGCATCCACACCTGTTACACTTGCAGCTCCTGCGATTCCGGCATTTAATGCAAAAGAACCTGTATGGGTAAAACAGTCAAGAACTTTTGCATTTCTACATAATCTCTGGATAGCAAGGCGGTTATATTTCTGATCCAGGAAGAACCCTGTCTTCTGTCCGTCTTTAATATCTACTTCATACTTTACGCCATTTTCTTCAATCTGCACAAGTGTTGGAAATTCTTCTCCAAGAAACCCTTTATAAAGTTCCATTCCTTCCTGACGCCGTACCTTCACATCGCTTCTTTCATAAACGCCTCGTATCCGGATACCGTCTTCTTCCAGAATTTCTTTCAGCATTTTTACAATTTTTTCTTTCCACCGTTCAATGCCAAGTGCCAGAGACTGCACCACAAGCACATCAGAGAACTTATCAACCACCAGTCCCGGCAAAAAATCAGCTTCTCCAAAGATCAGACGACAGCATCCTGTATCTACTACTTTCTTACGATATTCCCAGGCATCACGTACACGGGCCTCCATAAATGCGTCATCAATTTCCTGGCGTTCGTCCCGTGTTAAAAGACGAACCGTGATTTTAGAATTCGTATTAATAAATCCACGTCCAAGAGGATAACCATCAAAATCATGTACAAGAACAATGTCTCCATTCTGAAAGCTTCCTGTAATACTTCCTATTTCATTATTAAAAATCCAGGCTCCACCGGATTTTAACAAACGGCCTTCCCCTTTTTTTAAAGTTACGATTGCTAAGGACATTGGGCATTCTCCTTTGTTTTAGAATTTAGGATATATTTTATCACAGTTAATATGGATTTTCCAGTAATACACAAAAAGTTCATATGTAACATCCTGTTTTCCGCAAAACTGTCCTTATAAAAATAATAAAAATTGGATATTGAAAGAAGTACAGTTTCCACATATGATAAGAGTAACAGTTGAAGAAAGGCAGTGAAAAAATATGAACAAACAAAACGAAACACTTATCAAACTGGCAGAAACTGCATTGTTAGCAGCTCTCTGTTTTGTCTCTTTTACATTCTTGCAAATAAAGATTCCTGTCCCTGGAGGCGATGCAACTTCCCTTCATATAGGAAACGCTTTTTGCGTTATGGGAGCACTTCTTCTGGGAGGCTGGTACGGTGGTCTGGCAGGAGCCATTGGTATGACAATTGCAGACATTATGGATCCGGTCTACATCACAGTTGCTCCCAAAACCTTTGTCCTGAAGCTTTGTATCGGACTGATCACAGGATTCGTTGCACATAAAATTGCCCACATTAACGAAAGCAATGACAAAAAATATGTCTTTAAATGGAGCATCCTGGCTTCCATTGCAGGACTGGCTTTTAATGTTGTTGCAGATCCGATTGTAGGATATTTCTATAAACAATATATTCTCGGACAGCCACAGCAGTTGGCAGATGCACTTGCAAAAATGAGCGCAGTCGCAACTTTTATCAATGCTATTGTATCCGTTATCCTTGTTGGTTTCCTTTATAACGCAGTTCGCCCGGCACTCATACGGATGCAGATCATTAAAATCAAAACCAAGCAGGCCTGATCGGATAGGAGATACCTAATTATTTTATTTACCTCCAACTTCCTTCAGATTCCACTTCACAATGGACACATTACACATAAAAAAAAAGAGAATGACAGATCATGCCATTCTCTTTTTTGTTCCTTTATTCCTTATTCAGTTGGAAAAGTCTCTTCTGTTGCATCCGGAATTGCAGATTCTTCTGTTGTCTGTTCCGGTGTTTCCGTACCTTCTGTATTTTGTGCTTCTGCAGATGTATCTGTATTTTCTCCGTAAAGATGTTCAAAAAACTTCAGAGTATCTTTATAAAGAAGCTCTTTATCTTCTGCTGACACATTGGCAAGAATATCCTCTTCTGTTTCCTGCATATCTTCTGCAGCTTCCGTCTGGTCAATATGGAAGATTTTCTTCAGACTGTCATTCATTGCGTTCAGTTCCAGATTCATATATACTTCTTCCCCTGTTGGAATGTAAGAATCTGTTCCTTCTGCAAGAATTTTATAGTATGCATCTTCCACTTTCTTGGAAAGTTTTTTGCCTGTCTCCATATCCAGAGTAACGGATGGATGGAAGTCTTCTCCCATAGCATTCTGAAGTGCCGCTGCATCCGCCTGATATTCACCCAGACAGAAGGAATGAAGAAGATCATACTGAGACTGTGCCTGTTCACTTAATGCCGGAAGTTCTGTATCTTTTTCTTCGTATTCTCCATCTGGCATTTCCTCTACCACACCATCTTCATTTTTTTCCGGCTCTTTTTCTACACTCGGATCTTCCTCTACCATAGGCTCTTCTGTAGAACTTGTATGAACATCTTCCCCAAGAACGCTTTCATCCACATCGTTCAGAATACTGTCTTCATCAGCCACTTCTGACTCATTTTCTTCTGTTCCGCCGCTTTCTCCATTAACATTTTCTTCTACATGCTCCAAAGTTTCCTGCATGTCAGAATAATTGTAATTTTGCTGTGCAATCTGCTCTAAAAGATCTACGATCTTATCCATTTGCTCTGAATTAATTGTGATATTATTCTGCTGTGCAATGTTAAATACAATATTATAAATCTCATCTGCATTCTGCACACCGTTCTGAATAATCTCCATTTTCGCCTGATTCATAACAGTCGTAGCATCATTTTTTCCAACCTGATCTGCAAGATTTCCAGTTACTACCATTTCTTCTGTTGCAAGCTCTTTTTTAGTCTCATCCAGCTTTTCTCCACTGGCTGCTTCATAAGCCATCTGAATTCCGGTAAGTGCACCTGTTCCAGATACTTCAAACGGGCAGGCTGCTACAACCTCACAGTTTTTCACACCTGATGTAGAAAGAGTTGTTGCGATCATATTGCCGCTTACCCAGTTTAAATTTGCAGTTCTGACCTTGATTCCACCTGACTGTGTTGGCTTTACATATGCACAACTTACCGTTCTTGTTCCAATCTGCTCCAACGGCACATAAGAACTTAAATGTTTTCTTTCATCCGCATTTGTTATGGTAAGAACCTGTACTTCATTGGAATTAACTTTAAAATATTTCATCATAGTCTGCTTCTGTGCATCTGTCAGATCTGCTCCCAAGGTCACTACGCGCATTCCGTCTGCCATTGCCGGAACAACGCTGCCTACACTCAGGCATGCACTTAAAAGAACTGCACCCAGTAATTTCTTTTTCCTCATATTTTCATACTCCTTTTTTGAAATCTCTTCTCCGAATTACCGCTTCTTATAAGCATCCGGTGCTTGTATTATACCATAGTTTTTTCCATTGTCTGTAATCTAAACTTAAATTTTATATTCTTTTCACAATCTTTTCCTATGACGTCTCCGAAAATACATAATTTATATTTATGATAAAATAAAGTATGATTATTTTACATTATACTTAAAATGTTCTATTATTGTTCGTGAATGAAAAAAAGGAGGTTTTTCAGTGAGAAAAAACATAAATCCAAAAACACTATGGATTTTATTCAAATCTATGTTTGCTTTAAGTTCCTGTACATTTGGAGGCGGATTCGTAATCGTTTCTCTTATGAACAAAAAATTTGTAGAAGAATTAAAATGGCTTGATGAAGATGAAATGCTTGACATAACTGCCATTACACAGTCTTCTCCAGGTCCGCTTCCGGTAAATGCATCAGTTATTATCGGATATCGCATGAGCGGAATTATCGGTTCCATGGTGGCAGTTTTAGGAACAATCCTTCCACCAATGATGATCATTTCTGTTATCAGTGTATTTTACACACAATTTCGTGAAAATCCCTATATTTCTATTGCGCTTCAGGTTATGAGAGCCGGAGTGGCTGCTGTTATTCTTGACGTAACATGGGATCTTGCGAAAAATGTATGGAACAGTCGCTCTGTATTTCATATCTTTCTTATGGCAGTTGCGTTTATTGCAACCTGTTTCTGCGGTGTTGGTGCCATGTATATTATTTTAATCTGTCTTGCCATTGGTATAGCGGATGCCATTTATGATGTGATCGTAACGAAAGGAGCATTAACAAATGACACTTCTGATTAAATTATTTTTCGCCTTTATGCAGGTCGGCCTCTTCTCAGTAGGAGGCGGATATGCAGCCATTCCTTTGATTCAGGAACAAATTGTCAATATCCACGGGCTTATGCAAATGGAGGAATTTTCCGATCTTATTACCATTGCAGAAATGACACCGGGACCTATTTCTATCAATTCTTCTACTTTTGTAGGTACACGTCTTGCCGGAATAGGCGGTGCGCTTTTATGTACATTAGGATGTATCATTCCTTCCTTTATTATTTGCCTTACACTTGCTTATTTTTACTACAAATATCGTTCTTTTTCCGGGGTACAAAAAGTGCTTGCCGCCCTTCGCCCGGCAGTTGTCGCCTTAATTGGATCTGCAGGCATTTCCATTCTTGTACTTGCATTATTTAATGCAAATCCAGACAGTGTGGATTTATATGCATTTAAGCCTGTAGAATTTATTCTCTTTTTTATATGTCTGTTTCTTCTTAGAAAATACAAAGAAAAAATGAGTGCTGTGAAGATTATTTTTGGCTCCGGCATCGTGGGAACAATGGCATATTTAACTATAAATCTGTTTTAACTGTTCACTTAATAAGCTCTGTTCAAAAGCAAGACGAATTCTCACGGTTTGAGTATGTTTAGAACAAAAACGGATTCGTATGCACAACAAAAACAGCAGCATGGCAATTTGCCCTGCTGCTGTTTTTTAATATTTTTCGGTTTACTTATTCACTCTGTCCGTATGAAGAATCTTTTCTGCATTCTCTATCCTTGACTTCTCTGGAGGATCAATCCCTTCCAGCTGATAAGTAATTCCAAGTTCTTTCCATTTATATGCCCCAAGGGTATGATATGGTAAAACTTCCACCTTTTCTACATTATGCAGAGAATGGATAAAATCTGAAAGTTCCCATAACGCTTCATCATAATCTGTACGCTCCGGTACAAGTACATGACGAATCCACACCGGTTTCTTTATTTCGTCCAGATAACGGGCAAGTTCTAATATATTTGCATTAGTCTTACCAGTAAGCTTTTTATGAGCTTCTTCATTCATGTGTTTAATATCCAGCATCACAAGATCTGTATATTTCATTAATTCCTGGAATTTTTCAAAGAAACTTCCTGTTTTCGTAAAAGGATTGCCACTTGTATCAATTGTTGTATGAATCCCCTGTTTTTTTGCTTCACGGAACAATTCAATAAGAAAATCAATCTGAAGAAGAGGCTCTCCACCTGTTACCGTGATTCCACCTTCTTCTCCCCAATATGACCGATAACGGACTGCCTTCTTAAGAAGTTCCTCCGGTGCATACTTTGTTCCGGTCTCCATTTTCCAGGTATCCGGGTTGTGGCAGAACTGGCAGCGCATGCTGCAGCCTGCCAGAAAAATCACAAATCTTACACCTGGCCCGTCTACAGAGCCAAAGCTTTCCAGAGAATGCACATATCCTGCCACTTCTTTTACTTCTGCCATATGTTCCCTCTTAATTCTTACATAGACTCGTGGCAGGTTCTGGAAATAACATCCAACTGCTGTTCACGTGTCAGGTCAATGAATTTTACAGCGTATCCGGATACACGAATTGTAAAGTTTGCATATTCTGGTTTTTCCGGATGATTCATAGCATCGATCAGTTTTTCTGTTCCAAATACGTTTACATTCAGGTGATGTGCGCCCTGATCAAAGTATCCGTCAAGTACATTTACCAGGTTATCTGTACGTTCTTCATCACTGTGTCCAAGTGCTCCTGGGCTGATTGTCTGTGTATTAGAAATACCATCCAGTGCCAGTTCATATGGAAGTTTTGCAACAGAGTTCAGAGATGCAAGAAGACCATTCTTTTCTGCTCCATAAGATGGGTTTGCTCCTGGTGCCAGAGGCTCTCCAAGTTTTCTTCCATCCGGAAGGCTTCCAGTTGCTTTACCATATACAACATTAGATGTAATTGTAAGAATGGAAGTTGTTGGCTCAGAATCTCTGTATGTATGGCATTTATTCAGCTTATGCATGAATTTCTTTAAGAGTGCAATTGCAAGATCATCTGCACGGTCATCATCGTTTCCGTATCTTGGGAATTCTCCCTCTGTTTCAAAGTCTACTGCAACACCATCTTCATCACGGATTACTTTTACTTTTGCATATTTAATTGCGCTTAAAGAGTCTACTACATGTGAGAATCCAGCGATTCCTGTAGCAAATGTACGTCTTACATCTGTGTCAATAAGTGCCATTTCAGCAGCTTCATAATAATATTTGTCATGCATGTAATGGATCATGTTCAGAGTATCTACATACAGTTTAGCAAGCCAATCCATCATTTCATCATAACGTTCCATTACTTCTTCAAAATCAAGGTATTCGGAAGTGATCGGACGGTATGCCGGTCCTACCTGTACTTTTGTTTTTTCATCAACACCGCCATTGATAGCGTAAAGAAGGCATTTTGCAAGGTTTGCACGTGCACCGAAGAACTGGATTTCTTTACCAGTCTGTGTAGCAGATACACAGCAGCAAATGCTGTAATCATCTCCCCATACCGGACGCATTACATCATCGTTCTCATACTGGATGGAACTTGTTGTAACAGAAATCAGAGATGCATATTTCTTAAAGTTTTCAGGCAGTCTGGAAGAATAAAGAACTGTCAGGTTCGGTTCTGGAGACGGTCCCATGTTTTCCAGTGTATGCAGGAAACGGTAATCGTTCTTTGTTACCATTGAACGTCCATCCTGTCCAAGACCAGCAACTTCAAGAGTTGCCCATACCGGGTCACCGGAGAACAATTCATTATAAGAAGGAACTCGTGCAAATTTTACCATTCTGAATTTCATAACCATATGGTCTACAAGTTCCTGTGCTTCTTTTTCTGTAAGAGTACCGTTCTTAAGATCTCTTTCCATATAAATATCAAGGAAAGTAGAGATACGGCCAACACTCATTGCTGCACCATTCTGTGTTTTGATTGCTGCAAGGTATCCGAAGTATAACCACTGTGCTGCTTCTCTTGCATCTTTTGCAGGCTGAGAAATATCGAAGCCATAAGAAGCTGCCATTTCTTTCATTTCGTTCAGTGCACGAATCTGGTCTGCAATTTCTTCACGAAGACGGAAATCTGTTCCTTTCATGCCGTGTCTTGCATAACGTTCAAAATCATACTGTTTCTTTTCGATCAGGAAGTCAATTCCGTACAGAGCCACACGACGGTAATCGCCTACAATACGACCTCTGCCGTATGTATCCGGAAGACCTGTAATAATTTTGTTATGACGTGCTTTTTTCATTTCTGGTGTATAGATATCAAATACACCCTGGTTATGTGTTTTATGATATTTTGTGAAAATCTCATGAAGTTTTTCACTTGGCTGATAACCATAAGTTGTGCATGCTTTTTCTGCCATGTTGATTCCACCATATGGCATAAACGCTCTTTTCAGAGGTTTGTCAGTCTGAAGACCTACAACGGTTTCCAGATCTTTCATGCTTTCGTCAATATATCCAGGACCATATGCTGTAAGACCGGATACTACTTCTGTTTCCATATCAAGAACGCCGCCTTTTGCACGCTCTTCTTTCTGCAGTTCCTGCAGTTTTCCCCATAATTTGTCTGTTGCTTCTGTTGGTCCCTCTAAGAATGATGCATCACCATCATATGGTGTATAATTACACTGAATAAAATCACGTACATCGACAGATGCCTGCCAATTTCCACTTTTAAATCCATTCCACTGTTCACGGTTTACCATGATTGCTCCTCCTTCAATTATTATCTATCAATATGTTTTCTGTTTCATGAGCACAGTATAACATCCTGTTAAATAAAAGACAAACAAAAAATGGCATATATTTGCCAATTTTGCGCCCTGTATTGAATTTTATACAATTCTGTACCTGAAAAATCTAATTTTGTTTTTTTTTCCATACATTTTTTATGAATTTTTCCATGATAAATCTTCCTGTCCACACTTGACAATCTATTTTACCCGATATATAATTAACCCCGTTAATCATATGGAGGTGATTTTATTTTGTCCGAAATACATTGGATTGAAATGGTACATTATCAGCAGCAGCTTCAAAAATTTTCACGAATCTTGCTGTCTCCCAAACACGCCAGTCTTACAACCAGTGAATGCGAACTGTTGGCATGGCTCTATCTTCATCCGGAAGAAAATACCCCCCTTTCTCTTAGCCGATGCAGCGGCATGAAAAAGGAAGCCGTCAGCCGATGTTTAAAAAATTTATATGAAAAAGATTGTATCCGCCGAAAGAAGCATCCTCTGGACGAACGCAGCTATGCTCTTTCTCTTACAGATACCGGTCTTACAGAACTGCGTAAAGGTTACGAAAACATTTTACAGCCTTTTTATGACTTATGGCGGCTGATGGGACCTGAATTTGAAAATCTTTTGCAGCTCGTTGACAAAGCAGTTACACAAATACCGACAAAAAGAAAGGAGGAAATTTAATTATGAATTTCTATGATGCATTACAATTAGATCCTTCTGTATTAAAACCCAAAATACGTAACAGTCAGACACGAAAAGAACGCTGGTTTTTCTTTTCTGCCATGGCATTACGTTCTATTTTAATTGTCATCTTTGCCATCATTTTTATTGGATCACTTGCAAATATATTTGGAACAGAAAACACACCGATGGCTGTTGCTTTATTTTGTATTATGCTGGGTATTCGTTTCGTAAACTTTGAATACTGTATTCAGGATTCTCTTATAACATTGGCAATCTCTTTAGGTCTTTTATTGGTTTCTCCTGTTTTAGTCACAGTTGTTCCTCCAATTCTTGCTATTATCATACATTTTATTTCCTTTTTTGCCATTCTTTATATGACTTGTCAGCGTCCGGAGTTTGGAAATGGCGGTTTATATAGCTTTGCTTATGTATATCTTACCGGTAATCCCGTTACAGGAAATGCATTCATTCACCGTGCACTTCTGACTCTCACCGGATATATTATTTGCGCTGCCATCTTATTCTTCAAACATCGTCATGCCCATAAAAAAGTTCGTTTTCATCATATCGTATGTAAATTCGATCTGTCTAATGTTGTTTATCGCTGGCACTTACGCATGGCAATTGGCGTTAGCCTTGTATTAACAGCCGGTAGTTTTCTCCATGTAGAACGATTTATGTGGATGGGATTTGCCTGTGCTTCTTTATTATCAAACTACCCGTATACTTCAAATGCCACCGAACGATTTTGGCAAAGAATTATAGGTATTATCATTGGATCTGGTATGTTTTTTATAATTTATCAAATTATGCCTGCCAGCCTCCATTCTCTTATGGGACCTCTTGGCGGATTATGCCTTGGATTCTGTGCAAACTATCGTTATAAGACAATTATGAACTGTTTTGGTGCGTTAATGATCAGCGCTGAACTCTACGGGGTGCACGGTGCTGTATTACTGCGTATATGCAATAATATTCTGGGACTAATCTTCGGTTTATGTTTTATTTTCCTCTATGATAAATTTGTAGAACCAAAACTAAAACCAGCAGAGTCTCCTTCTACCAGTCTTTCCTAAACGCATAGAAATGGGGGCAGAGCCTGTACAGACTCTGTCCCCATTTACTTAATAAAATTTCTTATATAACTCATTTCCTTTTGCAATAATTTCCGTTATCTCTTTTTCTGAAATACCTAATTCATCACCCAGTTTCTTCATATTAGAATAATCCTCTTTTTCAAACCCGGCAGTGCTCCCCAACACCTTATGGGTATCCTGTGAAATCGACGCAGCATAAAAATCATTATAATCACTCCATGTGATCTCTACCTCTGCATCTCCCAAATTTACATAACACCATATTTGTTCTGCATGAAAATGAAGAGAGAAATCAAATAGCCCTGGCATGGACTGATTAGGGATTGCATATTGAATACCTTCTTTAAAATCCATGGAATAATATCCTGATGTATTTTTATAGAAATCATTATTCTTTAATTGTTCTTCAAAATTATGTTCCAGATTATTTTTTGTATGAACATATACAATAGAATAGATACCAAAGCTTCCAATTAATAAAACCAGAACTGCTGTTATCGCTATTAATGCTCGTGCATACTTTCTTGTACTTTTTACTTCATTATCAATCGTTTTTACCATAGTCATATCCTCCTTCAATAAAACATCCAAGGAGATTTCAAAACTATCACTGATTTTTATGATGGTTTCTAAATCCGGATAACTTTTTGAATTTTCCCAATTTGAAATGGTCTGTCTCGTAACATGAAAACGCTCTGCAAATTCCTCTTGAGACAAATGTGCCTCCTTTCTCAATTTTTGAATATTACTTCCTAATGTCATGATAGTTTACCTCCTTTTGTATGGATTTTATAAAACAAGATACACTATGTCTATAAAAGCGCCTTTGCATCTGTCAAAATTCAGGCGCAAATATTCTTTTACATGGCTTTCCATATTCCATAACGCAATAAGATGATTATATGTGATTTCATCACAGAAATCTATACTTTTTCTCTCTATAATAAATAAAAACAAATAGGAAAACAGGAGGAAGTCTCTATGAGATTAAAAAATAAAGTAGCCATTATTACCGGAGGAAGTCGTGGAATCGGTTTTGCCACTGCAGATAAATTTTTAAAAGAAGGCGCTACCGTCATTCTGACAGCCAGTTCACAGAAATCTGCCGATACTGCAGTCGCACAACTAAAGGAAAAATATCCAGATAGCACTGTTGCCGGAATCAGCCCAAACCTTGCTAATCTGGAATCTGTACAGAACGCATTTTGCGAAGCTGCTTCCAAATATGGATGTGTGGATATCCTGGTGAATAATGCCGGTGTTTCCGAAAGCACACCTTTCACGGAATACACAGAAGAAACTTATGACAAAGTTATGGATCTGAACGTAAAAGGTGTTTTTAATGCCACCCGTGCAGCCAGTGAATGTATGATCGCCCGCGGTAGCGGAGTAATCCTTTCCACTTCTTCTATGGTTAGTATTTCCGGACAGCCAAGCGGTTTCGCTTATCCAGCTTCTAAATTTGCCGTGAACGGACTGACTGTTTCTCTGGCACGGGAATTAGGTCCAAAAGGGATACGCGTAAATGCAGTTGCTCCCGGGATCACCGAAACCGATATGATGAAAGCAGTTCCTGACGAAGTCATCCAACCAATGATCCGTCAGATTCCTCTGCGCCGCCTTGGCAAACCGGAAGATATTGCAAACGCCTTTGTATTTCTGGCATCTGACGAAGCTTCCTATATTACCGGTGTGGTACTAAGTGTAGACGGTATGGCAAGAGCCTAATAAAATGGTCTTCTATGATAATGTTTTGGGGTTATCTCATCCCCTGCTTATCATAGGAGACCTTTTATTATTTCATTTACAAACACAATCCCTCTAAAGTAAACGGTTACCTTATTTTTTTGAACAAAATATATAGAAAACATTGAAAACATAATGTTTTAATGGTAAAAATTACTTAAATATCCGATATATATCTGATGAACACGAAAAATTTAACTTCATTAATTAAAGGGGGATGTGAAATGAAAAAAAGAATCGCTATGTTTCTTTGCGCCACTATGGCTGCCTCACTCTTAGCCGGATGCGGAAACAAAACATCTAATACTAATGAAAAGCCACAAAATGACACTGCAAAAGCACAAGAAATCAGCATTTGGCATGACGGTGATGAATCCGTAATGAGCGTAATCCAAGAACAGGTTAACAAAGAACTGGCAGAAGATCAGCTTACTGTAAAATTTGAAAAGAAAAGCGGATTAACAGACCAGATAAAATTATATGGGAATGACGAAGAAAGCGGACCGGATATGTATTTATACGCACACGACTCTCTTGGTGCATTCGTAGAAATGGGAGTGTTATCTCCAATTACAGATATTCTGGAAAAAGATGCTTATAAAGATATGCTGCCAATGACATTGAAAGCGGGAGAATATCAAGGCAAGCAGTATCTGCTTCCTTTATATTTTGAAACTCTGCTTTTTATGTATAACAAGGATTTATGGACAGACGAAATTCCATCCACTACCGAAGAACTGTATACATATATGGAACAGAACACAGATTCCGCAAAGGGAACATATGCTTTAGTAAACCAGCATTCTACAGCATATAATGTGTCACCTGTTATTAATGGATTTGGCGGATACGTTATAAATGAAGAAGCCAAACCAGGTCTGACAAAAAAAGAAACAAAAGAGGCAATTGAATACAACAAGAAATTCGCTGCATTAGAAGCGGATGGTGATTACAACACTGTAACAACTTTATTTAATGAAGGAAAAGCCCAGGCTATTATTGGGGGTCCATGGCTAATACCGGGAATTAAAGACGCGAATATTAATCTTGGCATTAAATCATTATCTGATTTCACACTGCCTAATGGCAATAGTCTGGCTCCTTATTCTGGCATTCAGGCCATTGGGGTGTTAAAACACGCTGCAGAAAATAAAAAAGACGCTATCAAAAAGGTTCTTACTGTATTATCAAAACCAGATGTTGGAGTTGCACTGGCAGAAAAAGCAAATTGCGCTCCTGCAAATCAGAAAGCATATGACCAGGAAAAAGTAGCTAATAATGAAATGATTTCTGCCATGAAACAAACTGCCGAAACTGCCCAACCTATGCCAAACATTCCGGAAATGAGCGTAATGTGGGGGCCAACCGAATCTTTATTAGCGGCAGTAAATAAATCAGAAGAAGATTTAGACACAGCCGCTGAAAAATATCAAAAAGAAGCAGAAACTGCAATCGCAGATATGAAGTAAATAACAATGCAAGAAGTGGCAGGACAGCCATATGGATGCCCTGCCATCTTTCTTTATGAGGTATACAGTATGAAAAATAAACGAAAAAACCGTCCTTGGATGTATAGTTTTCCAGCGCTTATCTTAATAGGGATTATTGTAGTTTTCCCCATTTTGTATACAGGATACATTTCCTTAACAAATATGAATTTATACCACTGGGATAATTATCATTTAATAGGATTGGAAAACTTTCAGAGAGCGCTGCTTAAAGTAGATTCTGGCTTTTTTAAAGCACTGCTGACCACAATCCTCTGGACTTTCTTAAATATGGTCATCCAAATTGCTATTGCCTTTTTTATTGCCCTTGGCTTAAATGTAAAAGGACTTAAAATGGCAAGAGTATACAAAACTTTTTTGATGTTTCCCTGGGCAATGCCGGCATACGTTTCCATCCTGTTGTGGAAAGTCGGAATGTTCAACACAGAATTTGGATTTCTCAATAAAATCCTCACTGCTATGGGATTGGAAAAAATGAACTTTCTTTCAGAAAATGTTCCGGCCTTTCTTTCCTGCATGATCTTAAACTTATGGATGGCGCTTCCTTTTATGATCATGATGATGGATGGTGCTTTACAAAGTGTTGACAGAAGCTATTACGAAAGTGCAAAACTGGATGGTGCAGGTTTTTGGAAACAAAACTGGTACATTACGATCCCCTCCATTAAACCGATTTTGCTTCCTTCCATCATTATGACAACATTTACGACATTTAAACAATTTGACATTATCTATCTCTTAACTATGCAGAAAGGCTCTTTATCCGGATCCACCTTGCAGACCATTATTACATATGCCCACCAAAATGCCTTTGTATCTAATAATTATGGACTTTCTTCCGCAGTTTCCATTGTTATTTTTCTTTTTATTATTTTATTTTCATTGTTTACCAACCGTGAAATAAAGGAGGCCGCATGAATACAAAAAAAGTCAGACATATAACAGGACTTACTGTTTTAAATATACTATTTATTGCATTGTGTACAATCATATTCATTCCAATTTTATATGCACTTTCCTTATCTGTAAGTCGTGGAGGAACCGGTCTTAATTCCGGACTTTCCTTTTGGCCACAAAACCCAACCCTGGCAAACTATTATGAAATTATAGTAAACGAACCCTTTTTGTTGTGGTTAAAAAACTCTGCCATTTTAAGCATTGGTACTATGATACTTGCTATGGGAACAGCGATCACAGCCGCTTACGCATTTTCCAGATATCGATTTAAAGGCAAAAATGGAGTCCTGCAGGTTCTTCTGATCCTAAATGCTTTTCCACAGATTTTATCCATGTTTGCGATATTCCGGCTTTTTAAAACCTTCCATTTATTAAATTCCTACATAGGATTAATTATTGTATATGCCGGAAGTATGTGTATTTTCAGCATATGGAATATGAAAGGATATTTTGATACCATTCCCATAGAAATAGAAGAAGCTTCCAGAATTGATGGAGCAAATAGCAGACAGCTTCTCTTTAAAATAGTACTTCCACTAGCTCGTCCTGCAATTATTGTAACAGCAGTGATGGTATTGATTTTTGTATGGAATGAATATTTATTTTCCACAACCTTTATGATGAACGAAAACAGCTATACACTGGCAGCCGGATTGTATCAATTACAGTCTGGCGACTATAGCAGAAGCTGGCCTCTTTTTTCAGCAGCTGCCATTTTAGTCTCCATTCCCATTTTGATTGTTTTTTTCTGTATTCAAAAATATATGATTTCCGGTTTGACAGCAGGAGGTGTAAAAGGATGATTTTAGAAGAAACCCCAATCGATCGTGCAGCAGTTTTGCATATACCATTATCGGAATATGCATTTCCGGAATCAGAACATACTTTAATCATACGAATTCGTACAAAAAAGAATGATCTGTCCTCCTGCACTTTATACTATGCCGATCGTGTCTGCAGAAAGACACCTATCGAATTCTATAATCTGCCAATGAAAATTTGCGGAACTGATGAATATTTTGATTATTATGAAGCACGGATTGAAACCGTTTATAACCGGATTTGTTACTATTTTAAATTAGTAAAAAACACGGAGTGGACGTTATATTATGCAGACCGTTTCACAAAACAATTAGGAGATACCTATATTCAGGGTCAGATTGTAGATGGGAGAAGCGAATATTATCAATATCCATTTATTTTGAGAGAAGAAATACCGGATATACCGGAATGGTTTAAAAATGCAGTTGTATATAATATTTTCCCAGATAGCTTTGCCAATGGAAAACAACTGCTCCAAGAACGAGCAATGGAAAAGAAACTGGAAACCGGACAATTGTGCAAATCCAGACTGGGTGGAACCTTAAAAGGCATTATGGAAAATCTGGATTATATTCAGGAAATGGGGTTTACCTGCCTGTACTTAAATCCGATTTTTTCAGCAGGGGAATATCATAAATATGATGTATTAGATTACTATCATATTGATCCATGTCTGGGAACAGAGGAGGACTTTGAAAATCTTGTAAATGCACTGCACCATCGAGGAATGAAAATTATTATAGATGGTGTATTTAATCATTGCAGCTGGGAATTTTTTGCCTTTGAAGATGTGATAAAAAAAGGCAAAAATTCTCGCTACTGTAAATGGTTTTATAATTTGGAATTTCCAGTGGAAAAGCCACAAAACGAAAATGACACCCCCGGATATACATGCTTTGCCTATGAACGAAAGATGCCCAAACTAAATACGGCAGACCGTGAAGTTCAAATGTATTTTGCAGATGTGGGTGCATATTGGATTACAAAATTTCATGTGGACGGATGGCGTCTGGATGTAGCAAATGAAATCAATCGCGATTTCTGGAGAAAATTTCGTACATCCGTAAAAAAAGCGAATCCAGAAGCGGTACTGATCGGAGAGGTATGGGAAAATGCCCACACATGGTTAAAAGGAGATATGTTTGACTCTACAATGAATTATGAATTTCGGAGGATCTGCAAAGAATATCTTTTAGAAAATGATTCAAATGCATTATCTGCCGTTTATCAATTCGAAAAAATGCGTCTTAGATATCCTACTAATTTTGTCAATGGTCAGTTAAATTTAATTGACAGCCATGATGTTCCAAGATTTCTTTCTCTCTGTGATGGAAATCGTGAAAAATGGCGCCTGGCTTGTATATTATTGATTTTAATGCCCGGAGTTCCCAGCCTGTTTTACGGCGATGAACAGAGAATCCAAGGGATTACAGAACAAGAATATCGCCGTGGGATGAAATGGGAAGCAGAAAACGACTGCAGCTTCATCAAAAAGTTAATACAGATACGAAAAGACTATATCGATTCTGCCACTACGTACTGTCCTGTATGGTCATTGATCAACGATGGAATCTTCGCATTTCGTCGAATAAATTCTAAAAAAGAAATTACCGTGCTTTTAAATTCAGGGGATGAAAAAAATCTCTTTCCAATAAATCCTCATAACATTTTAATGGCAGATCAATTTGAAAATGGCTTACTAAAGCAAAATGGCTATTGCATTTACCAGTCAAAAAAATAATTCACAAATAACAATCTAAAAAAATCGGTGTCAAAGCAAATTGCTTTCGCACCGATTTTCTTCTGTTATATTTCGTGTAGAAGCTCTGACAATCAAGGATGGTAAAGTAGCAAAGGACTGTATGTGAAATGCCGGATTTTTAATTTTTTTTAACAGAAGCGTTGCTGCCAGATGCCCCATTTCATTTACATCAATATCCACCACCGTTAAAGGAGGATCAATGAACTGCGAAAGAGGATAATCATCAAACGTTATCACACCGATATCATTAGGGATTTCCATTCCATGTTTTCTAATTGCATCTGTAGCTCCCATTGCAATTTCATTATTTTCACAAATAACAGCATCGGGAAGGCAATTTCCCCGCAACAGTTCTTCCATCATTGAAAAACCACTCTTACGGCTGTAGCTTCCATATTTTATAAAAGAATCCGGCACTGTCAGCCCATTAATATGCATCGTAGATATAAATCCCTTCAGCCGGTGTCTGGAAATTTCATCTGTTTCAGGTCCACCAATAAACGCAATTTTTGTATAACCACATTTATTTAAATACTTTGTTGCCATTTCTCCTGAAACATAATTATTAATATCAATCCAACATGTTGTTGTGGAAAAACAAGGTCTTCCAATAATGATGTGAGGAAAATCTGTGTTGCCCAGCAAAGCAGCCAGAGATCTGGAAGTTGCAGATCCATGAATCAAGATTCCATCGGCAGCTTTTCTTCCAATAATATACTCTGCTTCTCTAAAAGCATCTTCTTTTGTAGGTGAACCAATAAAACTAAAATTATATTTTTTCTCCCGGATTTTTTTCTGTGCACCACATAAAATTTCAAACATATGCGGATTAGAAAAAGCAGTATGTGCTTCCGTAACTGCTAAAAAAACAATATTTTCCGAACGTTTTTTTGCAAAATTACTTGCCTGGGCATTGGGATGGTAATGCAACTGCTCCATCACCTGGAAAACATGATGCCTGGTTTCCGCTGATATAGATGGCTTTCCATTGATCACTTTGGATACTGTTGCGGTAGACACACCTGCCATTCGTGCTACATCTTTAATTGTGACCGACATAAGATGCGCCTTCCTTTTTTAACAGGCACACAGTCTCCACATGCACCGTTTCACAAAACTGATCCACACAACATGCTTTTTCTACTCTATATCCCGCATCCAGAAAGGCCGGAAGATCTCGCGCAAGGCTTGTAGCTTTGCAGGAAATATAGACTATATGATCTACTCCATAAGACAGGATTTTTGGCAAAGCCTTTGGATGGATCCCATCTCTTGGAGGATCCAGAATAATCGTATCTGGTTTCTGGGAAAGCTCATCCAGCACCTTCAATACATCTCCTGCTATAAAACGGCAATTTGCAAGACCATTTCTTCCGGCATTTTCGCGAGCGGCAATTACCGCTTCTTCCACAATTTCCACTCCGATCACTTCTTTTGCAACAGAAGCTGCAAGCTGCGCAATTGTTCCGGTACCACTGTAAAGATCAAACACTTCTTTATCCCGGGTATCTCCAATATACGCACGGACTACTGAATAAAGGAGCTCCGCTGCAAGGGAATTTGGCTGAAAAAAGGAGAAGGTGCTAATCTTAAACTGAAGTCCCAGCAATGTTTCATAAAAATAGTCCCTTCCATATAAAATGCGGGTTTCATCACTTTTGATCACATCCGAAAGAGAGTCATTTAAAATATGCATGATCCCCACAATTTTTCCTTCCAGAGAAAGTCCACACAACTGCTCTACAAGCGGTTCCATATCCCACTCCTCCTGCGTTGTGGTAACGATATGCACAAGAATTTCACCTGTTGTTACTCCCCTTCTTAAAAGCAAATGGCGCAAATATCCTGTATGCTGCATTTTTTTATAATGAGATGCTCCGCGTAAACGAAAATACTCCAGCACACAAGATAAAATTTTTGTCATATCTTCATGCACCAGCTTACAATCTGCAGCAGTCAGCACATCATATGTACTTCCTTTTTTATGAAGTCCAAGAGAAAGCGGACCATCCTTATATTCATCTCCAAAAGAAAATTCCATTTTATTTCGATATCTAAATTCTATAGGACTTCCATGAATCCCTTCCCATCGATAAGAGAGACAGGCATCCTCTTGTATATCCCCCTTGCTTTTTCTCCAATCTTCTATTGCTCCATCTAAAAGTTCACGCACCTGCCGTTCTTTCATACAAAGCTGCTCTTCATAAGACATGGTTTGATACATACATCCCCCGCATGCAGGGAAAATGCTGCATACAGGTTCTCTTACTTCCAGCGGAGATTTTTCCAGAACTTCCAAAAGTCGTCCCTCAGCCCTCCCGGAACGTTTTTTATTTATCATAAATCGGATTTTTTGTCCGGGAATTCCATTTTTCACTGTAACTTTCTGACCGTCAACAAAAACAATGCCTTTATTTGGAAAATCAACTTTCTCAATGATTCCCTCATAAATTTCACCTTTTTTCATATTTAACCTCCATCCAAAAATAGCTCCGGTTTTCGCCGGAGCTATTTTGATCTTTCTTTTCATTCATGATCAGAAGATGTTTACTCTTCTTCATCCTCAAAATAATCATCAAAGTCATCATCGAAATCTTCTTCAAAATCTTCCAGATAATCCGGTGTGAAGAAACGATATACGGCAAATGCGATACCTGCTACTGCTGCCACTGCACCAATAATCGCCAGTACCCAGAGGACTGTATTTTTCTGTTTTTCGTCTTCTTTTTTCTTTAATGTGGATAACAGCTCTTCAAATTTATTCATATTCATATCTCGCACCATCCTCTCTCAATTTTGCTGCCGTATGGCCAGCTTTTTTACTTTTGTTATTATACCATAATTTTTAATATTTTACCATGGTTTCCTTAAATTTTCAAAATTTGTTCCATTATATTTTTTTCAGCTTTGCAAAACTTGCAAACATTTTCTTTACTCCGAATCTGTCAAACTCTACCGTCACCTCATAATCTCTTCCGCCTTCTGTGATATTTTTTACAATACCCACACCAAACTTCATATGACGCACGGTATCTCCCACTTCATAATCAAGAGATTCCGCTTTTGTAACTTTAAATTCTCTAGGCTGAAATGGCTTCGCCTTAAAAGCCATCTTCATTTGCATATAACTGTTATTTTTTGGAACAATATCCTCAATACTTGTCTTTTTCTCAGGAATGCTGTGTCCCAGATCAACAAGTTCTCTGGGAATCTCCCGCACAAAACGTGAAACACGATTATATTGCGTTTCTCCCCGTATCATACGCTGCTGTGCACAGGTAACGGTAAGTTCCTGCATCGCTCTTGTAATTCCCACATAACAAAGCCGCCGTTCTTCCTCAAGTTCTGATAAATCTCCGGAACTTATAGACATATATCCGGGAAAAATACCATCTTCCATCCCGGTCAAAAATACCCTTGGAAATTCCAGACCCTTGGCACTGTGAAGAGTCATAAGCAACACATAATCCTGATCCGGATCTACAGAATCAATATCTGCCACAAGCGCTATTTCCTCCAGAAAACCAGCAAGCGTTGCCTTTTCATTTTGCTCCTGCATTGTGTCTTGATAAGTCTCTGCTTTTGAAATCAATTCATCTATATTTTCAATCCTTGCTCTTGCTTCCTCTGTGTCTTCTGCAAGAAGCTCATCCCTGTATCCTGTAAGACGAATCACTTCTTCCAAAATATCACGTACTGTGTACACTTCTTCTTTGGAACGAAGAGACTGAATCAACTCTACAAAACCATTAATCTTCGAAAGACTTCTTCCAATAGAAGGAATTTCCTCAGCCACACGCAGAGCATCATAAAAACTAATTTCCATATAATCAGCATAATCCTGCACTCTGCTTACTGTGGTTGCGCCAATTCCTCTTTTTGGCACATTTAAAATTCTGCGTACTGCAAGATCATCCCGCGCATTGCTGATAGTTTTTAAATAGCTAAGCAGATCTTTGATCTCTTTACGGGAATAGAAATTTATACCCCCCACAATCTTATAAGGAATATTGGCCATAAGAAACTTTTCTTCGAAAAGTCTGGACTGAGCATTTGTACGGTAAAGAACTGCACAGTCTTTATAATTACAATCTCCGTTTCTCTGTGCTTTGCTAATTTCTCCTACCACATATTCCGCTTCTTCAAATCCATTAAGGAACTGACGAAAATGTATTTTTTCTCCCGCATCACTCTCTGTCCATAATCGTTTGCTTTTTCTCTCTGTATTGTTGGAAATTACATGATTTGCAGCTTCCAGTATATTTCCTGTTGAACGATAGTTTTGCTCCAAACGGATTACTTTCGCTTTAGAAAAATTCTTTTCAAACCCCAGAATATTCCCAATATTAGCGCCTCGAAATTTATAAATCGACTGGTCATCGTCTCCAACCACACAGAGATTTTGATATTTAGATGCTAAAAGACTTACAAATTTAAACTGTGCTGTATTAGTATCCTGATACTCATCCACCATAATATATTGGAAGCGATCCTGATAATATTCCAAAACATTTGGATGCTTTTCAAATAGTTCAACAGTTTTTACAATAAGATCATCAAAATCCAACGCATTATTTTTTCGAAGTGCAGCCTGATATTCTCGATAAACAGCTGCAATCTTCTTTGCATTAAAATCTCCTCCGGCTTCCTTTTCCATCTCATCCGGTGTCATCAATTCATCTTTGGCATGAGAAATTCTAGACATCAATGTTCTTTCTTTAAAAATCTTTGTATCCAAGTTCAGACGTCTGCATACTTCTTTTATAACTGTTTTCTGATCATCTGTATCGTAAATTGCAAATCGTGTATCAAACCCCAGGAAATCTATATGTCTTCTCAAAATTCGCACACAGGCGGCATGAAAGGTGGATACCCAGATACTTTCTGCCCCTGTTCCAATCAAGCGGTCTACACGTTCCCTCATCTCCTGAGCCGCCTTATTTGTAAAGGTAATTGCCAGGATATTCCATGGATTAACTCCCTTTTCTTCAATCAGGCAGGCAATTCTATGGGTTAATACTCTTGTTTTACCAGAACCGGCTCCTGCCAGAATCAAAAGCGGCCCTTCTGTATGAAACACCGCCTCTTTCTGCGGAGGATTTAAGGTATCATATATATTCATGTTATCTCTCCTATTTTCTTATTTAAAAATCATATTCGGATAAATCCGTTTCATTCTTTCATCTGGAAAATGTTCATCCAAAAAAGCGCCGATTGCCGTTACATTTTCCTTTTTTTCTGTTTTTCGCTGTGTATATCGGCCAAGAGCCAGACCTGAAATAGCAATGTTAAATATCATAAATACAATCATAATCCAGGTTATGATAACCCCTGCCTTTTTTGGGATTTTTTCTATCACCCCTGATAAAAAAGGATATAAAAAGCGCATCCAGATCACTGCTACAATCCCCCAGAAAAAACAGAATAAGAGGTTGATCCTTCCTCCAAGATTAAATTGAATCGCACTGTAATCCCAAAAGACGGTTCCAAATACTATTTCTGTAAAAACACTACATATGTATTCATAAGCACCACCTAAAACGGTTCCAAATACGAAAATATATCCGTCACTTCTGCTTCGATACTGATAGAGAAGGGCGGTCAAAAGAACACACCCCAATCCCCATACAATACTAAAGGGCCCATACACCACACTACTGCGGCTCATTATTCTTCCAGTTGTAACAAAACAAAAAATTGTTTCTGTAATATCTCCTATAAAAGCACCGATTAAAAACAGACTTACCAGCTTATAAAAAGAGCAGCCAACTGCAAAAACACCGGCTTTTTCTTTTTCTTCTTCCAGCAAACGATCTTTTTCCTGACGTGCCTCAAGAAGCTTTTTCGCTTCCAGACTTGGATATGCACGACTCATGTGTTTCAGAACAAGCCCTACAATCCCTTTTCCCATGTCGTCTGCTGCTTTTTGAAGATTTTCTGAAACATTGGAAATGATCGCCAGCTTTCTGATTCGACGATTGACGGCTGTAATACTAACAACTGTTCCAACAAAATCCATACACAACAATATATAAACTACAAATAAAAAGATTTCCCCTATCTTTTTTGGAAAAAGTCCCGACAGCTTCCCAATAAACGGATTTACAAAAAAAATACAAATCACTGCTGCAATTCCCCATACTACGGTATATGGAAGATTGACATAGCCTCCAAACTGAAATCTCTTTCTGGAATAATCCCACCATTTTTTATGAAAAATCTTTTCCAGAATAAACCCTGTTGATATGGAAAGTAAAAACGATAAAATAACACCGCCAAGAAAAAGGAACAGCAATTCATTTTTTAATTCCTGCAAAAATATGGCAAATATTACACCACCAAAACCATATGCAGGACACCATGGACCAAAAAGAAATCCCACATCTACAAATTTTTTCTCTCTTACTGCTGCCACTGCTGTACCAATTCCCCATCCAATTACTGCATATACAGCAAAAATCCATAATAATCTGTAAAATGTAATTTCCAACTGATTTCCTCCTTCGTAACCTGTTGCATCACTATCTTGTTTAAAGAATGCTTTTTATGAAATTGTAAAAAAAAAGCCACCGGAAACTTTCATTTCCAGTGGCACTACGTGTGTTAGAGGATTCGAACCCCCGACCTTTTGGTCCGTAGCCAAACGCTCTATCCAGCTGAGCTAAACACACATCTTTGCGTTTTTCCCTCGCAACAATGAGTATTCTACCCTATAAGGACCAAAATGTCAAGAGTTATTTTAAAATTTTTTTTATTTTTTTAATAATCCAATAAATTGCCTCTTTTAAGGCTTATGCATCAAGAAGAAATGCTTTGTATGCCTTCTTTGCCTCATACACATCTGCTTTGCTTGTTACTTCCCACGGAGCATGCATACTTAAAACTGCAACACCGCTGTCAATTACTTCCATTCCATAAAGAGCTGCGATAAATGCGATTGTTCCGCCACCGCCAATATCTACTTTTCCAAGTTCAGCTGTCTGGAATGCAACTTCATGATCATCAAAGATCTTGCGTACTCTTGCAACGTACTCTGCATTTGCATCGTTGGATCCTGATTTTCCTCTTGAACCTGTAAATTTGTTAAGAACGATTCCTCTTCCAAGGAAAGCTGAATTCTTCTTCTCAAAGCATTCTGCATAAGCCGGGTCAAATCCAGCACTTACATCAGAAGAAAGCATACTGGAATTACGAAGTGCTCTTCTTAAACCAAGATCTGTATATGCACCCATTGCTTCCATAAGCTCTGCAACGCTGTTTTCAAAGAAACGTGACTGCATACCGGTTGCGCCCACGCTTCCGATTTCTTCTTTATCTACAAGAAGGCAGCAGCATGTACGTTTTGGTGCTTCCATCTCAAGCATTGCAACAAGAGAGGTGTATGCGCACACACGGTCATCCTGTCCATAAGCAGCGATCATACTTCTGTCAAGGCCACAATCTCTTGCTTTTCCTGCAGGAACGATTTCAAGCTCTGCAGAAAGAAAATCTTCTTCTTCAATACCATATTTTTCGTTAAGCAGCTTCATAACGTTTTCTTTTACTGCTTCTTTCTTATCTTCCGGAAGATCTTTCAGCGGTCTGCTGCCCACAAGAATATCCAGGTTTTCCCCTTCCACTACCTCAGATGCTTTTTTTGCCATCTGCTTTCCAGCAAGGTGTACAAGAAGGTCTGTGATATATACGATTGGATCTTCATCAGCTTCTCCAACATTTACATTTACAACAGTACCATCTTTTTTTGCGATCACGCCATGAAGTGCCAGAGGAATCGCTGTCCACTGATATTTTTTAACGCCGCCATAGTAATGGGTATCAAGATAAGCAAGATCTGCTTCTTCATAAAGCGGGTTCTGTTTGATATCAATACGTGGGGAGTCGATATGAGCGCCAAGGATATTCATACCTTTGGAAAGTTCCTCTTCTCCTATATGAAAAAGTGCCACGATTTTATTCATGTCAACTGTATAAACCTTATCTCCTGCTTTTACAGTTTCCCCTTTTTCCAGTTTTTCTTCCAGGGAAACATAACCCTTTGCTCTTGCTTCCTCAATCGTTCTGTCTACGCATTCACGTTCTGTCTTTCCATTATCCAGAAAGTTTTTGTATGCCTTTGCCAGGCTCTCCATTTCTTTCTCATCTGCTTCTGTATAAGAAAGCCATGCATTTCTTCTTTCCATTTTAATCCGCCTTTCTTACCCTTCATATAAAAAGGATATTTCTTTTATGGTTTTTCCCATATGTCTCCTATTATAAAGCAAAACTATATATTTTTCTACCTCTAACTTTACAAAAACAATTCTGTTGGCTATAGTAAAAACAAAAGAATTTTTTATACAACAAGGAGGTTTCTTATGCAGACATCTGCCCAGCTCCAGGAACAGCTTCACACTCTTCACAGAAAAAGCTATCCTGCATATAAATCTTTAAAAGGACGTTACCGATTCCCCCAATATATTTTATCCATTGATCATGTACAGGGGGATCCTTTTGCTTCCCCATCACACATAAGTTTATATATCCCGCATAAAGACGCAGGTTTTCCTTCCGGCTATTATAAAGATAAACTTACCCAAACGACACTCTCGGATTATCTGATACGCCGCTTTGAACAACAGACGAACCATTATTCTTTTCAGGCCAAAGGCTCCGGAAAAAGCGGATTGATTTCTGTAAGCCACTGTGGCCAGGAAGTGCTTTCCCGAACCGCCTGTGAAATCACAGACAAAGAAATTATCGTTCGGTTTTTTATAGGTTTCCCTGCAAATGGCCGCACCATCAATGCCCCGGAACTTGAAAAGATTCTTTTCACTTTCCTGCCTGCAAGTGTCGAAAATAGCTTTTTTTATAAAAATATCAATCCGGTCCATCTGGAAAACTCTATTTTCCTTGCTGAAGATCAGGAATTTATCCGTAAATCGTTAAAAGAAAAAAATCTTGTTGCCTTTGTCGCAGATAACTCCATCCTGCCAAGAGAAAGCGGTGTTTCACAACGCCCTATGAAACATTCGGTTGCTTTTTCTTCCCCGGAGAGCCTTCGAGTTTCTCTTACACTTCCACATAAAGGCAAAATCACCGGAATGGGCATCCCTTGCGGCATTACTCTCATTGTGGGCGGAGGATATCATGGAAAATCCACGCTTTTAAATGCTTTAGAACTTGGAGTATACAATCACATTTTAGAAGACGGGCGGGAATACGTAATTACAGACGAAACTGCTTTAAAACTTCGCTCTGAAGACGGACGTTTTATTAAAGACACAGATATTTCCATGTTTATAAATGATCTTCCAAACAAAAAAGACACGCATTGCTTTACCACAGAAGATGCAAGCGGAAGTACCTCTCAGGCAGCCGGCATTGTAGAAGGCATCGAAGCCGGAAGTCATCTTTTCCTGCTTGATGAAGACACTTCTGCCACAAACTTCATGGTACGGGATGAATTTATGCAAAAAGTTATACGTCGGGAAAAAGAACCTATTACCCCGTTTCTCCAGCGGGCCCGTAGTCTTTACGAGGAAGGAGGCATCTCCACTATTTTAGTGGCCGGAAGCTCCGGAGCTTTTTTCCATATAGCAGATACCATTATCCAGATGGATAATTATCATCCTGTGGATATTACCGCCCCCACAAAAGAACTGTGCAAAAATTACCCTCTTTCAGAATCCCTAAGCCCAGACTTTCACATGCCGGACAGCAAACGGATTATGACAAAAGCAGCCCCCGCAAAAAGCAGAGGGCGAAATTATTTCGGAAAAGAAATAGCCCGAACACAGGAGCGTCTGAAAGTAAAAGTGCACGGAAAAGATGGTTTCTCCCTGGGCAAACAGGAAATCGATCTTCGCTACCTTGAACAAATTACAGATTCTGAACAAACCGCCGCTCTTGGACTTCTCTTGAAATATGCCTGCGAACATCTTATTGACGGAAAACGTACTTTAAGGGAAATTGTAGAATTTCTTAATAAAGAATTAGAACAAAAAGGGTTAGAAGTTTTCAGCGAAGAAGAATCTATACCCGGAGGATATGCGGTACCACGAATACAGGAAATCTACTCTTGCTTTAATCGGTACAGGAGAAGATAAAATATACCAGGCATTCTTTTAAATGAAACTCAAGTGCTTGAATGCCTGGTATTCTATAACTTTTTATTTAATAATTATATCTCTACCCTCATCATATTCTTTGTATTTTGCAACTTTAGGCGCAGAGGATGTCAACGGATCAAACTCACAGGAAAGCCATTTTCTCACTAATTCCACAGCTAATTTTTCCCCAACTGTAAATGCCCCCAAACAAGCTATATTACTATTATTACTTTTTATAGCGCGTTCAGCAGAATATACATCTGTAAGTAATGCTGCATAAACACCTTTTACCTTATTTGCAGCAATACTCATTCCAATTCCGGTTCCACATACCAAAATACCTCTGTCAGATTTTCCTGATACCACGTTATTCCCCACCGCTATTGCTGTATTCGCATAAATTGGATCTTCACTTCCCATATCTTCCACTATATGCCCTTGCTCTTCACAAGCTTTTTTCAAAACTTCTTTTAAATGTCTGGCATTCGGATCACAACCAATTGCAATTTTCATGTTTTCCCTCTCCTTATTTTCACTCTTATTATGTAAAATTACAGTAATTTCGATATTCCTTCTGCAATTGCCTCTAATATCACATAGCAGGAACAGGATCCTGCATCCAATACCCCTTTAGATCGTTCTCCCAGCCTGCTGGATCTTCCATATTTTGCTATCAGATTCCTTGTGGAATCCCTCCCTGTTTTGGCCGCATCCTTCATATGAATTAACGCTTCTCTAAAACTCATATCCCTGCCTGCATCTTCCTGAAGAATTTTTACCGCCGGTGCCAATGTATCCACAAGTGTTTTATCTCCAACTCTTGCGTCTACAATATCATATAGTCCTTCTAATCCTGCATTCAAACTTCCCGCAAAACCTGAAAGGTCAATCTCTTCTTTACAATTTTCTTCAATATAGTCACCCATATCCATTAAAATAGTTCCATAGATAGGCCCCATAGATCCGCCAATTTCATTCATCAGAATCATTCCCAGCTCATTTAACCCTTCTGAAAAACTGAATTCTTCTTCACAAAATCGATTTTCAAATATAGTAAAGCCTTTATTCATATTCATTCCATGATCTCCATCTCCAATAAGACCATCTACCTCACCTAGAAAATCTTTATTTTGCTGGATCCCTTCTACCATTTTCAATAAAATAGGCTTTCCATCTTTATTTTTAAAATTTTCACCCATGTAATCCTCTCCTATCTCTGTTGAAGCCCCACTCCATAAGCCGGCATATCAATCATTTTTTTCAATTCTTCATCTAGCTTTGTTAAAGTTACCGATGCCCCCATCATATCCATTGATGTAAGATAATTTCCCACATATGACTTATAAATTACAATTTTCTTTTCAGCTAAAATTTTTGCCACCTCATTAAATAAAACATATAACTCATTTAATGGAGTTGCCCCCATTCCATTGACCAGAACACAAACCTCATCCCCCTCCACAAACGGATAATCCGGCAAAAGAATATTCAACATTTGTTCTGCCATCCCTTCCGCTGTCTCTAACGGGCACACACTCATCCCTGGTTCTCCATGAGGACCTACTCCCACTTCCATTGTTCCATCTTCAATTTCAAAATTAGGATGCCCTACAGCCGGCAAAGTACAAGGTGTAAGGCCAATTCCCACACTTCTTGTATTATCAACTGCTTTCTGAGCCACTCGGATAACTTCATCAAGCTTTGCTCCTGTAGCGGCCATAGCGCCTCCACACTTGTACATAATAACTTCCCCTGCTATTCCACGTCGTTTTTCTTTTTCTTCTTTAGGAGCACTGGCCACATCATCGTTTGCTACAACTGTTTTAACCGTAAGCCCTTCTTTTTTGGCCATTCTCACGGCCATTTTTACATTCATATTATCACCGGAATAATTTCCATACAGGCAGGCTACACCATTTCCACTATCCACAGCTTTGAATGCATCCAAAAAAGCTTTTGCTGTTGGAGAAGAACATATTTCCCCAACTGCTACTGCATCACACATATTTTGTCCACAAAATCCGATAAATGCAGGTTCATGACCAGAACCGCCCCCTGTCACTACTCCTACTCTTCCTTCTGTAGAATATACAGATTTAATCGCCCGCGGATTGTCCGTTGCGCATACCAGATCGCTGTGATTTCTCAAAAAACCTTCTAACATTTCCTCCACAATATTATCCGGATTATTTAAAATTCTCTGCATGTCTTTTATCTCCTTTCTTATTTTTTATTAGCACTCATATTCCGAATTCTCGCCCTCTTACTTACCCTGTCCTGAATCATATTAATCAACATAATAGCCAGAAGCATCATACCCCAGATCAGCTTTTTAGAATACGGAGAAAATTGCCATAAAGTAAATGCCGTCTGCATAATCTGTAAACAAAATGTTGCAATAAACACTCCGTATAATCGCCCTTTCCCACCTGACGGACTAATCCCTCCAAGAACGGCAATCATAATAACCTGCAGCTGATAGGTATCTCCATATCCACTTCTAGCAGAATTAGATCTTGCCATGATCATTAAAGAGGCGATTCCTGCCATTAAACCGGAAATTGCATAAGTTTTAATAATGACTGATTCATTATCAATTCCCGCAAAGCGGGCCGCTGTATGATTTTCCCCAATATAATGGATTTCTCTTCCTAATTTTGTCCTATCTAACGCCATGATCAAAATGCAAAATACAATACATGTTACAAGAAAAACAATTGGTACCGGACCAACTGATCCTGTCCCAAATATTAAAAATTTAGCCGGATATCCACCAATACTTTTTCCTCCTGTTATCCCCATTCCAAGCCCGGAATAAAGAGTCATTGTAGATAAAGTGGCCACAATTGGAGAAACCGAAAATTTTGAAATAATAATACCATTCACAATCCCGCATACCAGACCAATGGTCAAAGCTACAACGACCGCCACTACAATCGTTATTCCCACACCAGCCTTTTCAATATCAAACCATTTCCCGGTTAATATCATTGCAGCTACAAGACTGGACAGATTAGCTATCGCTACAATTGATAAATCAATACCTCCTAACAACATACACAATGCCATTCCAAATGCCAAAACTGCCACTTCTGAAAGCTGAAATGCCATACTGGACAGAGTATTTCTATTAAACATTCCGGTTCCAAAGCTACATAGCATAATAATGCAAATTATTAAGAAAAATGAAAAAAGAATTGCCATAGATATGTCTCTGTTCAAATATTCTTTTACTTTTTTCATATCAATTACCTCCATGTATTATTCGGTATAAATAAAATTCTTTCGGTTCCTTACTCTCCGCTGATAAGATGTAGTAATAATACTGAACAAAAGAACAATTCCCATGAAGAAATCCTGCCAGGAAGAAGACAATCCAAGATAGATTAAAGTCTGATTAAATAAATAATATAAAATAACACCTAAAAGAGTTCCAAAAATTTTTCCATATCCTCCATTTGGAGACGCTCCGCCAATTACCACGCAGGCAATCACTGACATTTCTGTTCCTACTAACGACACCGGATTTACAGAATTCGTTCCTGCTATATAAATAACTCCCATAATGCCTCCCAGGAAGCCAGCATATCCAAAAATAAATATTCTAAGTAAATTTACATTAAACCCTGAACGTCGAGCAGCTTCATTGCTACATCCCATGGCAAAAATCCCTTTTCCTATCAGTGTTCTATGTAGAATAAACCAGGTAAGCACTATGCAAATAATGACTGGAATAACAAAAACAGATAACCCAATTGTTCCTCCATGTTTATTTGTAGTTGTAAAAATCTTTGCTGCACTCAATGCCCGAAACTGACTTGGCAAAGAACTTGCTCCTACATTCTGAGTACCAACTAAAATTGTCATTAAACCAAAAAACACACTTGCTGTAGACAACGTAATAATAAATGGTTCCAATTTTAAAATATTGATCAGAACCGCATTTATCACACCTAACGCAATCCCTATAACAATAGAAATAACAAATGCAACAAATAAACTTTCAATTTTAAAAGCCATACATATTCTTAAAGATGTATATCCTCCAAAGATTGCAATTGCAGGGAAGGATACATCAATTCCACCTGAGATCATCACCACAAGAACTCCCATAGCTAAAATAGTTGTCCCTGCTGATGAACGCACTAGATTAAACAATGTAGGTAAGCTCAAAAAAGCAGGATTGCGAAATGTAACAACAATACAGTAAACAACAATGATCGCAATTAAAAAACGCTGTGTCTTATCAATTTTTTTCAAAAACTTCATCCCCGCACCTCCATTAACTGTACTTTCCGGACTCGACCAGCGCACTAATTTTGTCCTTTATATCCGGCTTCTTCATTTCCTCTTCTGTGTACTCCTTAACGATTTTCCCACCAAACATAACAAGCACTCGATTACAGTTACTTACAATTTCCTCTACTTCATCTGAAATAATAATAATTCCCATTCCCATTTCTGCAAACTTCTGTATGTATTCATAAATTTCTGCTTTCGACCCAATATCAATTCCTACAGTCGGTGTATCTAAGATAAAAATTTTAGGATCTGATGCCGCCCAACGAGCAATAAGTGCTTTCTGCTGATTACCGCCTGATAGTGTATTGATCACCGTTTCCTCGTTATACACTTTAATCCTAAACTGTTCGATTGCCTCTTTTGCCAGTTTTTTTGAAGCATCAGAATTAATATTTCCCATAAATCCTTTTAGCCTTTTTAAAATCGCTGCTGCTACATTTTCATCTACACTTTTTTTCAAAAACAATCCCTGAACAGCTCTCTCTTCTGGCACTAAACCAATTCCCAAGTCAATAGCATCAGACGGACTGTTAATCACTGCTTTTTTACCATTCACATAAATCTCTCCACTATCTGGTTTATTTAAACCAAAAATAGAAAGAGAAAGTTCCGTACGCCCCGCTCCCAGCAATCCCGTTATTCCTAAAATATCTCCCGGCCGCACATTAAAATTCACATCTTCATAATTTCCTTTTCTTGTTAGATGTTTTACTTCCAGTAGTTTTGTTTCTTCTTTTTCTCTTCTCTCATACTGCTGATAATCTATCTGACGTCCCGTCATATAATAAACAAGCCTTTTAGAATCTATGTCCCCAGCTTCAAAATCTCCTATTTTATGCCCGTCACGAATAACTGTAATACTGTCTGCAATACGCATGACTTCATCTAATTTATGACTAATAAATACAACCGCAATATTTTTCTTCTTTAATCCCAATACAATGTCTAAAAGACGATCAACTTCATTTTTGGTCAACGCGGTTGTAGGTTCATCCATAAATAATAGCTTTGCATCTAATGCAAGTGCTCTGCAAATAGCAATAAGCTGACGATTTGCTATGGATAATTCCTGTATCTGTGCATCCAGAGGAATATCTACCCCTATTAAATCCAATGTCTGCTGTGCAATTTTATTTATTTCTTTTTTATTTGTAAGAGGCTTTCCTTCTTTTATTAATTTGTTCATTGCTATATTATCTGCTACAGACATCGAATCAAACAAAGATAAATCCTGAAATATAACCTGTATCCCTTCATCTATTGCATCTTTCGCTGTATGCCTTGTACATTCTTTCCCATTAATATAAATTGTACCGGATGTACAACTTTCGACTCCTGCTATAATTTTAACAAAAGTCGATTTTCCACAACCGTTTTCACCTGCCAGACATTTAATTTCACCCTCTTTTATGCTTATACTGACATCGTCAAGAGCCTGTACCCCCACATAACTTTTGCATATATGTTCTGCTGATACAATATTTTTTACACTTCCCATAACTTACCTCCCATAGCCTTGTTGTAAAAACTATGCGGGCGATAATACGCCCGCACCACTATCCATTAATATGTATCCGCTATTTCCGACTCTACTTAAAATGGATAATCATCCACATTATCAGCAGTAAACACTAACGGCGCATTACCACAAATCAAATTGCCATCTAAAGTTATTTTTTCATATCCTTCTTTGGTAAATGTAGATTCTTTGGAAATCCCCTCTCCGGTAAGAATTTTATATGCAATTTCACATGCTGTGTATCCAGCATCCGCCGGTCTCCAGCAAAGCCCCACATGCTGTGTCCCATTTTTGATATATTCTCCGCCCTGAGACGGTGTAGCTAAACCTACAAGCTTGATATCTGTACGCCCCAGTTCTTCTAACGCTAATGCCATTCCATTAGAAGATGCCGCACAGTCAATAAACCCTTTTAAGTCTGGATATGCCGCAATAGCTTCTACTGCCAGATTATACGCTGTAGATTCATCATTATCATCTTCACCTGGTATTCCATCCGGATTCACCAGTTCCATATCTGGATAATTTTCTTCCAAATATTTTACACAAGAATCAAACCACTGCATATGTGTTGTCATTCCAAGACCACCAACTGCTGCATAATACTGTCCTTTTCCATCCATAGCCTCTGCCAGATATTTCCCATAGAGTGTTCCAAAGTAATCATTATCAAAAGCCTCTAAATCATAATCTACATTATTTAAAATATCAGATGCCTCATGAGTTACAACTACAATCCCTTTATCTCTGGCCTTTTGCAATGTTTCTGCTACTGCCTGTGCATCAACTGGCACGCAACAAATTGCATCTACTCCCTGTGCAATCAAATCTTCTAACATTGCATTTTGTTTGGCCGCATCGCTTCCTTCTGGATTGATCTCATATGCATAAACATCATCATGGTCTTCATTAAATTCATCTACACCAGTACGCATATCACCAAACCATGCAATACCTTCTGTTTTTGCACACAATGCAATGGTGTATTTTTCCTCTTTTGCTGCTACAGGAACAGCAGACGTTAAACACATTGCCGCGATCATTGATAAAGCTAACATTTTTTTCATACTCAAAACCTCCTATTAATATTATTTTTTTGCTATATAAAACACTTCCCACGTGTCTATATTCCCATATTCTTTCATATCCCTACTCTACATTTCTATGCCTTGCGGACATTTTTTCAAAAGACAATTCCGGATTTTCTTCCACCATCATCATAATTGCCATATCAAAAATCATTAAAAGGCTCTGCTCAAACAGATTTCCCATCGGTTGGCAGGATGGAACTACCTGATCGGTTCCTCTATACACACTAGCCGGTATAAACAACACCTGATCAGCTAAATCTTTTGCAGTTTTTCCACTTGGAGATCCTGTCACAACACACACAACAGCTCCTTTTTCTTTTGCCCGTTCACACACATAGTGGATATGACCAATTCGTCCATCCCCCATTGTAGCAAGCAAAAGATCTCCTTTTTCTATTCCAGGAGTTGTATCATCCCAGATCCAATGAACTTCTTTCCCCATGTGCATAAGCCGCATAGCAAAAGCTCTTGTCATTAATCCTTCTCTCCCTACCCCAATGCAGAAAATCCTGGAATGTTTCTTAATTTGCTCAATAAAATCTTTTAAATTTTGCTGATCTATTCGTTCAAATACCTGTTTATATTCTATTAACATCTTTTCATACAGTTCCTTATACTCCATCTATATCTCTCCCTTTTCAAAATCGACACAATAAATCACTTTTTTCCGAACATATAAATATTTTTTTCAGTTCTTCATTAAGCTTCAGCAATGTAACAGATGCTCCCCCCATATCTAAAGAGGTAAAATAATTGCCTACATAAGAACGACAAATCTTTATATTCTTCTTTATCAGAATATCGTGTATGTTATTAAACAAAATATATAATTCCATCTGTGTGGTAGATCCCAGCCCTGACAAAAGAATTAAAACCTCTGTACCTACAGCATAATCTCCGTTTTTCATAATTTCCTGTAGCATTAATTCCGCAATTTCTTCTGCTGTTCTCAGTTTATAAGTAACCAAACCCGGATCTCCATGATGTCCAATACCAAACTCCATCGTTCCTTCAACCACATCAAAATTAGGAACTCCAACCTCCGGTATTGTACAGGCTGAAATACCTACTCCTATACTTTTTGTATTGTCCATAGCCGTTTTACAAAGAGACACAATATCATCCAGACTGTATCCCATATCTGCTGCAGCCCCAGCAACTCTCCATAAAAGCACTTCTCCTGCCAGCCCCCGGCTGCTGCTTCTATCTTCATCCTTCATAGAAGCTACATCATCATTAGCCACAACTCGTTCTACATGAATTCCTTCTTTTTTTGCCAACTCAACTGCATCCTGCACATTTTTATTGTCTAGTTTATAATTTCCCTGTATGCATACTACACCCTCTCCCATATCTGCCTCTCGAAACGCATCCAGAAAAATTTCTGCATCAGGAGCTTTAAATATCTCTCCCACTGCAACAGCATCCAATATACCTGGTCTTAAATATCCAATAAAAGCCGGAAAATGTCCTGTACCTCCGCCGGATACAACTCCCACTTTGCGCTTTTTATTTTTTTCTTTTTGAACAAAAACCCTTGGATTTTTTGTTCTTTCAACACAACTTGAACTACACTTAACATAACCTTCCAATAATTCTTCTACTGCATTTTGCGGATTATTCATTATTTTTTGCATAAACAATTCCTCTCATGTCCATTTATTTACTTAAACCATTTCATAAAATTTCATATATACCTTTTTCTCATTTTCCGACAATTGTGGCGAACATCTTTTTCCAAGTACATACATCTTCAAAGATTTATATGTCTTAATATGCTCCGGCGTATCCAGAAATTCTTCTTTCCCTTCAACAACTGCACTTACATGCAGAAACAACTCTCCAAGGCGAAATTCTGTCTGAGTAAATAATCCTGCAAAATCCATTGCCTCATATCTTTCATAAAAAGAAAAGCCCGTATCATTTTTTTCGTTGGAAAGATTTAAAATTGCTACAAACATATTAATCAATGTCGATAATCTTAAATCACTCTGCCTGTTTAACTTTTGATTATAACCAGCCGAGTCCCATCCTATCTTTCGACTTAATTCATTATTCCCAATATAATTTCTACCTAGCATCACATTTAAATTCACATAAAATTCATCTACCATTTTTCCTTTTATAATTTTCTTCAAGGTAATCTCTTCAAACTCTGTCATCCCCTACCTCCTGTTGTCACATTATCACTGTATTTTGAAGTATTTTCTCCTAATTATCAATCATTATCACGAATATTTTTTTGTTTTTTTGAGTTTGAATGCTTTTTTGTTTATAAATCGAATGTTTTTTTGTTTTATTTTTGTATATTTTAATCCTTTTTACGTTTTTTAACAATTCTTCTAAACGTTAATGGTACTGCCCTTTACGCAACTTTTCATCTTACAATGTCACAATAACAAAAAATCCCCTAGCATTCCGGGATATTTAAAAACATCAGAATGCCTAGGGGATTTCAGTTTATTGCAAACAAAAACTACCTCATGCTTTAGCGATCTTGCTATTCGAGGTAGTTTTGTTATTTACATATTTAGGGAAAGGAAAGAGTTATCTTAAAAGCTCTGTTCTTTTAAGATGTATTTATCATATCAGGTAATTGTGAGGAAATCTTGT